>JALXBF010000001.1 GCA_026991575.1 Planctomycetota bacterium
GTCCCGCCCCCCCGCTACCGGTCCACCCGCTCCGCGCACACCTCACCGCCCTGCCGGGCGTGCTTCCGGTACAATCGCCCGATGTGGAGGTACTGCGATGAATCTACCGGCAGGTGGTCAGAGCAGCAACCATCGGACCGTGCACCGCGGCAACGGCTTCCTCGTGGCCCACGTGGAGACAAGCCCCACGGTACCCTGTCCGTGCGGGCAGAGCACTCGGATCATTACCCGACAGGATACGCCGGTCTGCAACGTGCACGTGACGGAGATCCGCGATGCCCGGCGTCACTATCACAAGCAGTGCACGGAGGTGTACTTCGTGCTGGAAGGCGAGGGCATCATGGAGCTGAATGGTGAGCAGGTGCCCGTGAAACCGGGAACGGTGATTCTGATCGAACCGGGCACCCGGCATCGGCTGACTGGCCACGTGCGCACGATCGTCTTTGGCGTACCCGCGTTGGATCCAAGCGACGAGTATTTCGATTGATCGCACCGCTTGAGAAGACATCAGGAGTACGACCATGAAGCGAACCGGCATTGCCGTCACGCTGTTGTTGTCCGCAGTGCTGCTTGGCTCGGTTTTCGCAACCCTGCTTCCGGTGTTGGCCTCCCTGGCCAGTGGAGCGGACCGGGCTCAGAAGGCCGTGCTCGACCCGGCGCGGGCCGACGCAGACTTCCGGTTCCAGGGTGAGTACGTGGGGGAGGTAACGACCGATGAGGGACAGACGCGGTTTGGTGCCCAGGTGGTCGCATTGGGTCGGGGCAAGTTCTACGGCGTGGGCTATCCGGGGGGGCTACCAGGCGACGGCTGGAACGAATACGAGAAGTACGAGGGCAACGGCGAGCGCCGGGGAGACCGAATCGTGTTCGACACGCCCGAAGGGCAGCGCGCTGATTTGCTGGAGGAAAACGGCAAGGTCATCTTGCGGATCTATGACACCAACGGCGAATTGATCGGGACATTGGACAAAGTGATGCGCAAAAGCCCCACGCTTGGGAAAAAGCCCCCCGAAGGTGCCATCGTTCTTTTCGACGGCACATCAGCCGATCGCTTCGTTGGTGGCCGCATGACCAGGACAGGCCTGCTGATCCAGGGCTGCAGGAGCAAGGAACGGTTCGGCAGTGCGAAGATTCATCTGGAGTTCATGACGCCGTACATGCCGCACGCCCGCGGCCAGGCCCGGGGCAATAGTGGCGTCTACGTGCAGGGCCGCTACGAAATCCAGATTCTTGATTCTTTTGGCCTAGAGGGACGGATCAACGAGTGCGGCGCGATTTACGGCGTCAAACCACCCCGGATCAACATGTGCTTCCCGCCGTTGAGCTGGCAGACCTACGACATCGAATTCCATGCCGCCAAGTACGACGCATCGGGCAAGAAAATCAAGAACGCGCGTATGACCGTCTGGCACAACGGCGTGTTGATCCACCGGGATGTCGAGATCCCCGGGCCGACCCGAGCTGCCATCCTGCCGGAAACTCCCGAACCGGGCCCGCTGTACCTGCAGGACCACGGGAACCCGGTGCGGTTCCGCAACATCTGGCTCGTGCCGATCGAGGATTAGCCGGTGTCAGAACGAGCGTCGCGTGCGGGCAGCTGTCTGACCGCCCTGCTGATCACGGCCGCTGTGCTGGTCGTGGGCCTGATCATTGTGTGCGCGGCTGCCGGGTGGTTCCTCCGGCGCAGCATCACCGTCACGGCCGATCCGGCTGAGGTAGGGCAGATTGCACGGACGATTACCCAGGCCAAGTTGCCAGATCGCTTCCGCCCGCTGAGCGCCATGAAAATGGGCATGTTCGGCACTAGTGTGTCGCTGGCTGCCTACGTGGACGAAGAGGCCATGGAACAGATCGACCCGGCCAGCGCACCGGAGAAGCTCATGGACCAGGCCAACAAGGCGCCGACCGTGCTGGTGCTGTTCCGGGGTACGCTGCCGACCAAGCGCGGGCGCTTCCGCGCAGAGCTTCGCGAAGAGGCGCTGCCGGGCTATCAATTCAAGGAAGTACGCTTTAGCGGCACGATGAACGGCCGACGCACGCGGATCACCGTGCGGTGCTATCACAAACTGAGCAGTAACACGGCGACCAACGCCCCCAATGAGTCGGCCCAAGCCGAGCAGCAAGGTGGCAAGGACGCTGAGCAAGAAGGTAAGCCGGAACGGACGCAGCACGAGGCCGGCAGTACCGACGTAGCTGCCCAGACGGAATCGAAGGACAAGACGGGTGTCGCGCCGGACTCGAAGCAGCCACTCGGGAAAAGCCAGCACGAACCCCCCGCGGAGAAGGACACGGCGGGCGCGGCCCGAACAGGCCGCCAGGAGGACACCGGGGCCGCTGCGTCCGGGAATGCCAGCAGCGGCGAAGCACCATCCGCCAAGACTGAACCCGCCGCCCAGCAGGACTTGTTGGCCGCGGTGGAAGTGGACCAGGACTGCGACCTGTTCGAGGTCGAAGCGGTCCAGAGGCTGCCCAACGGTGGGATTGCGGTCTTGTTGCGGGACCGGCCCGATCGGTTCGACCTGGACCTCATCCGCCGCATCCTGGCGCAGGCCAGGTGATTCTCTGCCCTGCTTGCGAGCACGCGCGGCGCAGGCGAACAGCCGTCTGGCTTGCAATCGTCCGGCGTTGATCCGAGAACACGAACGTAGCCGCTACGCCCCCCCTGAAAGCGGCCAGCGTAATGACCGACACGGCAGTTCCCGCGGCGCCGCCGAGTGCATGTCGTGCGGTACAGGGGTCGGGATCATGGAGCCCGTGAAATCTGTGAGGGCCGGCACACAGCACCGGTCAGCTCCCAGGCGTTGCCACACGACTTTGCGACGGCTGGATTCCTGAGCTACGGTTCAGTGGATAGGAGCTGCCCGCCAAGTTGCTACCCTGGCGACTGCGCAACTTCCCCCAAGACTCACAGCCACCCCTGGCGGGAGGTTCTCGATGCGATCAGCGTGCCTTTCCGTGGGCCAACGTCTCGCCATCTTCTTCGGTCTCATCCTGGTCGGGTTCGTGATTACCGGAGTGCTCAGCTCGATTGCCGTCAGTCGCTTGACGAAGCAGGTCGCTCGCGTGGACATTGCAGGCAGGCAGCGGATGTTGACGCAGCGTTTCGCGAAGGAGGTTCTGCTGGCCGCCGCAAGCGGCACGTCGGCATCACGGACGAAGGATTCGGCTCCGTGGCAGCGGACGCGGAAGTTGTTCGAGACGACACAGGAAGCGCTGCTCAACGGCGGTCCTGCCTATACGGACCTCGCCATGCAGCATCAGCGCGAGCTAGCTCCCGAACGGAGCGCACGGGCCAGAGCACACTTGGAACAGGCCATGGAAAGCTGGCATCGGCTGGTGTCGGCCGCCAGTGCGCTGCTGGAGGCGGCAGCGGCAGGTAGTCCGATCGAGGAGCATGTTGCTGCGCTAGGCAGTGCTACGGACGAGTGCGTAAAGCATCAGAACAGTGCGGTGGCTGCGATGGCGGTCGGGTCGCGTGCCACTGCTCGCTGGTTGATGCTGCTTCAGGTCTTCTCCATCGTGGGCGGGTTCATCGTACTGGGCCTCATCATGTGGCACATGCGCCGGCGGCTGTGTCAGCCGCTGAGGGAGGCGGTGGAGCTTGCTGAGCGGGCAGCTCAGGGTGATCTCACCCATCGCTGTAGGCTGGTGCACAATGATGAAGTCGGGCACCTTGCCGCGGCGCTGAACCGCATGTGCCAGGAGCTGAGCGCGACGGTCAGCGGCATTCGCGACGGCGCCGAGCAGCTGAAGGGGGCCGTGCAACAGCTCGCTGCCACAGCCGACGGGCTAGCCGACGGCGCCAGCGAGACGTCGGGACGAGCCAGCTCGGTCGCGTCGGCCGTTGAGGAGATCTCGGCCACCATGAACGACATCAGCCGCTCGGCCGAATCACTGAGCGAAAATGTCCGGGCCATTGCCGCAGCGATCGAGGAAATCACCGCCGCAATCTCCGAAACATCCGAACACGCCGAGCACAGCTTTCGCGTTGCGGAGAACGCGTCCAAGCTGGTGGACGAGAGCGTTACGAAGATCGGCGAGCTAAACAAAGCTGCTCAGGAGATCGGCTCCATCGTCAGCACAATCCAGGAGATCGCCGAGCAGACCAATCTGCTGGCGTTGAATGCGGCCATCGAAGCGGCGCGGGCTGGTGAGGCCGGGCGCGGGTTCGCCGTGGTCGCCACGGAAGTGAAGGACCTGGCCCAGCAGACGGCTGACGCCACGCTCGATATCGCCCGCCGTGTCGAAGCGATTCAGCAGCAGGTCAACGCCACGTCTCAGTCCATGGACGCCATCGCCGGGACGGTGCGCAAGGTGTGGGAGTCGTCCAAGTCGATCGCGAGCGTTGTGGATGAGCAGAAGCTGGCCACACGCGAGATCGCCCAGACCGTAACCAGGACATCCGAGACGGCCGAGACCGTTTCCTCGGCCGTGGCAGAGGCGACAGCAGCCATCAACGACATCGCCGAGCACGTAGCCCAGATGGACCAGGGGGCGCGGAACGTGGAGGCTGCAGCCGAGCAGACCAGAGCCACCGGCCGACAGCTGGCTGGCCTCTCCGAGCATCTTCACCAACTGGTCCGACGGTTCCGGGTCGATAGCACCGACGATCAATCTCGCTCAGGCGTAGCGGCTCACCATGATGAGGACCATCAGTGGCGGGAACTGGAGGAGTTGGCTGCCGCCACCTCCTGAGGTTGCCCGACCTGCGGTCCTGTCCCGGCCACCTGACAGGCACTGCCCCCGCGGAGAGGCTTCCGCCACCCCGCTGCTCCGCGGGGGTTCCCTGCAGTTCCAGAACGCGTGAAACGTCCCTCACAAACCTATTCGCCGCTGTCCTCCTGTGGCCTTCTCAGCAGGGGGCACTCCAGGCAGCCGCCGGCCTCCTCGGGCTGTTCGATCAACTCTGGCTTCGGCTCTTTCCGCTCGTGAGAAACCCCGTACAGGATCCTTTCCAGCGTAACCCACTGGTTGATCGCGTCGGCAAGATCCGCGTAGAAGCCTTCACCGGCTTTCCTGCGCAGGCCCCGGCAGAAGGCGGGCACCCACCAGGCCAGGTGTTCCCGGAAGAACTTCTCTGCTGCCTCTACGCACACTTCCGCCTTCTCGCGCGCGCCATCGGCCAGGGCCAGCCGCTGCTTGGCTAGCACGGTTGCCATGAACTCACACATCAGCGTCAGGTGATCGGGCCGCTCACGGGCCGAGCGTGCCGGTTTCAGACCGAAAGCCCGATAGAAGCCGGCCACATCAGCCATCACTTGCGACCGCTGGAACACGTCCGCTGCTCGGATGTACTCGGTCTCGCACGGAGGACATTCCCTGGGTAACAGCAGGCCGAAGACTCGGTCGTACTCTTCCTGGAACCGTGTCCGCGGCGTGCGATGCAGCTGGTCGGCAAGCCGGCCGAGCAGCTCAGCCAACGGCTCCCCCGGTTGCTCGACCGCCTCGGCGGTGACCAGGGCAGCCTGCCGCAACAGCTCACCATCGGCTAGCCGCACGCCGTCAACCCAGATCGGTTCGTGCGGACCGCGAAGCGCCAGTGCCAGGAAACGGTAGATCGCTTCCCGTGCCAGGCTGACCGCCTCGTCCCATAATGTCTCCCGCCGCGCCGCGTCACGGTCATGAGTCACGCCGGTCCGTTCATGCATGGTTTCCTCTCCCGGTCGCTTGCCACGCGAGCTGCGTGGTTAGATGGAGTTCAAATGCACCTCTTTGGGCCGCTCATATGTCGGTTCCTCAACCGTGATTCGCACCACCTCCTGGCCTTTGCGGTTGTAGCCGATGACCGTGTCGTTGTAGATCTCCTGGATTTTCTCCTTGCCGTCGGGCATGCGAACCGGAACCTCGGCCACCTTCGGTCCCTGTTCGATCTTGAACTTGAACAGCATCTGCTGGGTCACGCGGAACAGTTGCAGAACCGCCAGCAGCTCGCGGTCGGGGCACATGTACTGCTCGATGGCCGCATCCACACCTGGACCGAACATCTGGATCAGGTAACCGCGGGGCACCCATCGGGGTGGGATGTAGTACCCATTCGGTTCGGTGCCGAACTGCGGGTACAGCGGCAGTGCAACGCGCCGTTCGCGGATCAGGAAATACATCGGGTTTTCCGGGTCCTTGACCCAGTCACCGTTGTCGTCGATCTGCACCATGCCGCTGAGGCGGATCTTGCCCACGCATGCGGCCATGCATCGCGGCTCAATCGGTGTGCCGTCGGGCGTCAACTCCGGATCGCGCCCCTCGAGCCGCGGGAAGCAGGCGATGCACTTTTCGCTTGTTCTGGTCGTCGGTCGGTACATGGCCTTCTTGTACGGACACCCCTCAACGCACTTGCGGTAACCCCGGCAGCGGTTCTGGTCGATCAGCACGACGCCATCTTCGGGGCGTTTGTAGATGGCCTGACGCGGACAGGCTGCCAGGCAGCCGGGGTAGGTGCAGTGGTTGCAGATACGGGCCAGGTAGAAGTACCAGATCTTGTGTTCGGGCAGCTCGGTGGTTACGCCGTACTGGCCCTTGGCCCAAGCCGGGGCTGCGGCTGTATCCTCATAGATGTTTGGCGCGGTCCAATCGATGTCGGACGGCAAGTAGCCGAGCACGCGCTTCTGCTCCGGGCCCATGTACTTCTTCACTGCTTCAAAGATGGTCATCCCCTCGAAACGGCCATAGGGTGCCTTCTCGGAGCGGGCGCGTGTGTTCCAGGACTGGCCTCCGGGATTGAGTTCTTCGATCATTTGCAGGAGGCGGACGTCCCAGTAGTGGGGATAGCCGCCGTAGGGTTTGGATTCAACGTTATTCCAGAACATGTATTCCTGGCCCTTGCTAAAGGTCCAGGTACTCTTGCAGGCCATCGTACAGGTTTGGCACCCGATGCATCGGTTCGTGTTAAAGACGAACACGAACTGCCACTTCGGGTGCTGTTCCTGATAGGGGTAGTCCATCTCACGGCCGAGCTGCCAGTTATAAACCCGCGCCATAGCTATCTCCTCGTTTCGCCCCAGCTCTTTGTCGCTTCAGCTCGTCGGTTCCGGTTCGCTGCTGTCTGGCCGGTTGCCGGTCTGGTGTGCAAACGGATTCCTCAGGCAAACAAGCTCTGGCGTGTTGGCGCGCTCGCTTTCGCTGTCCTCTTCGGGCGGAGCCACGAAGTGCACGCGGACACGGAACGCCCCGTAGCGTCTCGTGACGTCGTCCGCGATTGCCTCGATCATGCTCCAGCCAAGCGAGCGAGCGATTTGGACGAGCCCCGGGTACTCGGGATCGCGGAACAGCCGCAGGAGCTGTTCGCGTTGCCAGCCCATCACGGCAAACTCTTCCATCACGCAGCGCACCATCTCGACGGGGTCTCCGTCGACCAGAACGCCGTGCAACTCCAGCGGATCCTCCTCGGCCATCGGGCGCGTCCGCGGATCCACTTTCGGAACCCACCGGGGCTCGTCACTCATCGCGTCGCTCTCCCACCTAGCTCAGCTTCACAAACGCACCACGGAGGTAGATCTCCTTGACCTCGCTCTGCTCGCCCGGGCTGTAGCCGTGCGTGGCCGGCTCCCAGACGCCCTTGCCACCAAGACCGCCCGGTTCGGCTTTGACGATCCGCACCAGCGTCTCCTTCGGCACGGTGTTGACCGCGTGGTTATCGACATCGAAGCCGAACACGAAGCCCACCGCACCGGTCTTCTTGTGGAACAGCGTGTCGGTCTGGTGCATGGGCGGCATCCAGCCCCGGGTGATGCTCTGGTGCGACCCGTAGCGATAGTTTGCCTGGTAGCCGGTCTCCGGACTTAGCGCCCTGCCGTCCTGTCGGGTCTCATGAGCTCGCACCGAGCGTTCGGTTGCGATCCAGCCGGTGTGCTTCATGATCGTGAAGTGATAGGGCAAGCCCGGGTTGAACTTGACGCGCACCAGGCAGCGGAAGGCGCGATGCCGCAGGCTGCCCTCATCCTTGTCCCAGCCGATATAGGGCCGGTCAGCCGGGTTAGCGTCCACCCAGACGTAGTCGCCATCGTTGAGCCCGAGGTCCTTCGCGGCCTGCGGGTTCATCATGATCTGGCGGTCGGCAACGCCGGGCAGTCGCTTATCGCGGCGGTACGGATCGCCGAAGTTGTCGCTGTAGATCCAGTGCCAGTCGACGGTGGACCAGGACGAGTGCGTGGTGTGCCGGCTCTTGGGCGTCGAGCAGTAGAACTGGAAGCCCTGTGCCCAGAGCGGGTTCTTGGTTTTCTTCACCTCGCTCCAGGGCATCTTCACGTTGCGGACCTGCCGATGCACGGCGTCGATGCTGTCCAACGGGATGCCGTAGTCTTTCGGCCGGATGTACGGGCTGGTGGAGACGATGACGTTGGGCAGGTACGGCGTGGCTTCGACCGGCTCGCGGTGCACGATCAGGTTCTCGCCGTACTCGATCGCCTCAGGGATGTCGCAGTAGCTATGCAACCGTCCTGAGTCGGTGTAGAAGGGTAGCGAATCGTGGACCTGCTCCCAGAACGGCACCCGCGGATACGTGCGGTGCAGCAGCATCACGGCGCCAGGCTCGTTGCCGTAGCCACCGTTCAGGATCTTGTCCACCTCGTAGGGACCGTCCTTGCCGCGGGTCGTGATGCAGTTCTCGAGCACACGCTGGATGTAGACGACGGATTTCTTCTCGTAGATAAACTTCCAGTAGTCCCTGAACCGCTTATCACCGGTGATTTCCGCCAGCTTGGCGGCTACGCCGGCAAACACCTCCGCGTCGTCCTTCGTGTCATACAGCGGCTCGATACCGCCTTTCCAGATCTGCAGGAACGGATTCGAACACGACACGACGCATTCGTAGTCAGTGAACTCAACCCAGGAGTTCACCGGCAGGACCACATCGGCATACTCGGCCGATGCCGTCCATTCGATCTGCTGGTCAACGATCATGTCGACCTTGGGCAAGACGTTGACGATGATGTTATAGATCCACTTCGCCTGGTTGAGGAAGTTGGCATTGTTGTACCAGAGCGCCTTGGTCGGCGTGGGCATGTGCGTATTGCCCGTAAAGACCTTGCGACCCTCAGGCGTATCGATCGCCAGAATCGTCTCGCCGTTGGCCCAGTACGAGGGATCCTCAACATCCGCGCACGCACGCGTGTTCGCCTTCGTCAATCGGGCCTTCTCGTCGAGCACCGGATTGAACGGATCCTCCTTCGCGTAGGTGCCCGCACCTGGGCCGGTCCAGGCCGATCCCTGGAACAGACCGCCCTTGTAGTTACCCGCCCAGGTGTACACACCAGCCCCGTGGCGTCCGATCTGCCCGAGCAGGATCATCGGTAGGTACGTGGCCCGATTATGCAGCGTCGCGTGGAAGTAGTGGTTGATTCCTTCCCCGATGTGGATTGCAGCCGGCAGCCCCGCCTGGGTCACCTCCCAGAGGTCCTTCGCCAACTGTTCCACTTTGTCCGCCGGTGCGCCGGAGATCTCTTCGACCGTCTTCAGGTCGTAGTCTTTCAGGTGACGTTTGTACATTTCGAAGATCGGCATCACCTCGATTTCCTTGCCGTCGACGGTCTTTACCTTGAAGGTTCCCTCCAGCACCGGGTCAACTTTCATGTTCTCACCGACCTCGTCGCGCGAGATCGGCACCGGCTGGTTCGTCTTGCTGTCCCAGACGACAAAATCGCCGATCTTCTGCCGCTGCTCGTCCGTCAGGTGGTAGATCTTGTAGGATGGCCCATTGGAGAGGTCCTTCAGCTTGTAGTCCTTGATGATGTCCTGAGGGCGGAGCCGCTTGAGCGTGTCCGTACGCACCAGTAGCGGGAAGTCGGTGAACTTCTTCACGAAGTCAGCGTTGTACCAGCCATTGTCCATGAGGATCTTGGTGATCCCGAGGAACACGGCAATGTCAGACAGGCCGGGGCGAACGGAGATCCAAGTGTTGGCTTTCGTCGACGGAGCGTTATACTCGGGCGCGATACACCAGACCTTCCCGCCCCGTTCGATCACTTCGACGAGCCAGTGCGATTCGGGCATCTTGTTTTCGATTAAGTTCTTGCCCACCTGGATGACAAGCTTGGAGAACCGCAGATCGTTGAAATCCATGTCGGACGTCTGCAGCCCGTGGACGAACGGATGGCCGGGAGCCTGGTCGCCCCGCCAGGTGTATTCGTTCCAGTCGCGGGCACCACGTGCCTGCTCGGGGGGGACGCCGCGGACGTGGTGGTCAAGTAGGCCGAGCATGTTGGAGAACCGGTAGATGCCGAACTTGCCCACGAGCCCGTGGGCGGGCAGGTTGGAACCGATCTTGATCGTGCGTACACCGGCCCCCTCGACCTTCTCGATCATCAGCGGGTCGTAGCCGTCTTTCTGCAGCCGTCGCTTGCCCTCTTCGCCGCTATACGTGCGAGCGATCGCTTCCAGCGCACGCGCGACGTAGTCGAACGCCTCATCCCACGTCACACGGACGAAGCTATCATTGCCACGATCATCGAACTTGTACTTCTTGCGCAGTTCGGGATTGTCCGACAGCGACGGGAAGCCGTCGTCAGCCCACTGCTTCCAGCCCTTGCGCAGGACCGGGCCTTTGAGCCGGTACGGTCCGTACACACGACGTTGCATCGTGTAGCCTTTCGGGCACCCGCGCGGGTTCCACGCAGGACTGGCGCTGTTGCCGTACAGGTCCTTGTAACGCTGATGGTCGTAGTTCTGCTCGGACCGCAGGAAGATCCCGTTCCGCACGAACGCCTTCAGGCGGCACATGTGCGTGTCGTTCGGGGCACACACCCAGGTGAACGTCGCATCGTAGCGGTACTGGTCGCGGTAGATCTGCTCCCAGTCCCGGTTTGGGTACGTGCCGAGCGGGTTGTCGACGCTGATCGGTTCGAACCCGTACAGCTTCGGGATTGCCAATGCCACGGAACCGGCACCGGCCAGCTTGAGGAAGTCGCGTCGATTGACCCGTCGAAAATCCATCGTTGCCTCTCCTATTCGTGCTTGCTCGCTACCCGTTAGCAGTGGGGATTGTCGCGGTGGCTCTGCGGACCGGTCGTTGGTTCGCCGTCAGGGCTGCAATTCCAGCTCCTGCCAGATGGAGACAAGCTTCTGACCGTCACGATCGCGTGCGGCACCGTCCCAGATGGCGAACGCTACGGAGAGCTGCTCGCCGGGCTCGAGCGTCAGCGGATCGCCTTCGCTGCCCTGCAACGCACGCTTCAGCACCACTGTCCACTTGCCGTTCGACCAGCTCGCCGTGGCGTAAACGCCCTGGGCCACCTTCGGCACAAAGGTCAGCGAACCGAACCGTTCGGCCACAGCAGCCTCAGCGGCAACACCACGCTCTGGATCGGCAGCCAGGGCTCCGGCAGCCTGAGCCGTGACGAAGGTGGGATCCTGAACGGTGCGACCATCAACTTTCTTGGCGAACGGATAAATGTCCGCGTAGCCCAGCGGATACAGCTTCTCGACGTCGACAAACCCTTTCATGTCCTCCTGCCAGCTGGCATGCCAGGCCCAGACCACGACCTGCTCTCCCTGCCAGCCCATTCCCAGGAACGGCTCCTCCTTACCCTTGAAAAACTGAATCGCCACCTTGTCATCGAACTCGTCCAGCCGACCGGCGGAACGGTTCGCGGTGGGATCGGTCCACTGCAGCCGAATCGCCAACGTCTTGCCGTCGTGAATCGCCTGGACATGCAGGTCCGGTTCGACGAAATCACGCCACCACAGCGGGCTAACGACCACGCGCACCGGCTTAGCCGCAGCCCAGAGGTCCTCGGGGATATCGCCGGCCAGATCGGCATCGACCCTGACCGCCACGATATGGTTGCGGCGATGCACGACGCGCTGCTCGACCCCCTCGGGCACCAGCGACCGGACGTAATGCACGATAGCCCAGATCTCTTCGTCGGAGAGCTGCGGATAGGCCGGCATCGGGCTCCCGGGCATCCCGGCCCGCAGGCGGACGAAGAGCGTCGCTGGATCACCCGAGCCTTTGAAGTAGCCTTTCGTAAAGTCCCTGGGACGCGTGGGCGTGCCGTCCGTGTTGAACTGCTCCTGCACCCCGTCCCCCTTGCCCGTCTCGCCGTGGCAGGAAGCGCAGTTCTTCATGTACAGTTCCTTGCCCCGAGCGAGCGATTCGGGCGTCGGTTCGGGCACAGGCTCAGGCTTAGGAATCACCTCCCCCGGTTCTGTCCGGCGTTTGAGGTCTTCCTCCAGCGTTGCCTCGTCGATCTCTTCACCGGCTGCCTTGTACTGCTCGATCAACTGTGCCCGGATAGCGTCCCGCACGATCTTCCGCACGTACGCGACCAGGGCTTTCTTGTCCTCGTCCGACAAGGCCGGGAACGGGAACATTGCCGACCCCGGCATGCCCCGCTCCAGGACACCGAGCAGGTCTTCATCCGTGGGCACTGCGTTTTTCGTGCTCACCAGCCGGAACAGACCGGTGTGAAAGTTCCGCGGCTTGGGCCACACGTAATCGGCGGCCGGTCCGTTGCCATCCCCGGTTTCACCGTGGCATCCCGCGCAGTGACGCTGGAAGAGCTGCTCGCCCCGCGCCAGCAACTGCTCGTCGACAACGGGCGCGGCGGGTTGAGCCTGCTGGTCGGGAGCGGGCTGCTGAGGCTCAGCCTGAGCCCCCTGATCCGCCGGCGGCGTTTCGTGTTGCGGAGCAGCTTCGGATGGCGGGGCCTTCTCCGTCTCGGCCGGTTTGGCCGGCTGCTCGCTTTCGCCACCCCCGCAGCCGGCCAGCAAGAAGCAGCCCATGGCGATCACTACGGTGGTACCGACAAGGTGCAGCAGCCAGCGTGACGCGACGAGACGCTCGCGCACTCTCCGGTCGCCCTTGCTCATCGTTGTTCCCTTCCCGTCTGAAGCTTTGCGTGTTGCGCCGTTGGGGGATGCATCATCCATCGTCGGGCCCGTTGCCAACGCCAGCCGGTGGCCACTGGCCCACGCCGTCAAGTGACACGCAAAAAGTGCGCCGCGGGGTACACCTTTTCGCTTCCGGCCCCAAACGCCCGAGCCGACCGTGTCCTGACGGTCGGAGCGGGCGAGGCGGTGGTGCGGACTTTCTCAGAGTTGCGACCGGCAGCGCGCACCTTGTGCTCAACCGCGCGCTATGGCGTAGCCGGCACACTGGAAGACCGGCGGTTATAATCGGCTCGATAACCGTTAAGCATGCCCAGCAGAGAACTCACACCCTTGGAGCCAGCACCCGCCATGATCCGATGCAGATATGCTTATGCATGGTTATTGGTCTGTTTGCAGTCCGCTGCCGTGCCCGGGCCGGCTCAAGAGGTCGAGGTGGCCCGACTGCCGGAGGCGGTTGCCGAGCTGATTGCTCAACCCCGGTACCGATCCGCTCACTGGGGAATCCTGGCGGTAGACCTGGAGACGGGCCGGCCACTTGCCCAGCTTAACCCCGAGAAGCTTTTCGGACCAGCATCCGTAACGAAGCTTTACAGTGTGGCGGCCGCCTGGCTAACGTTCGGGCCGGAGCATCGGTTCCGCACGGTGGTCTACAGTACGGGCACGATCGACGAAGACGGAACGCTTGCCGGGAATCTGATCCTGTATCCCCAGGGGGACCTGACGTTGGGCGGTCGCACGCTACCGGATGGCTCCATCGCGTACACGAACTCGGATCACATCTATGCCGGCGGGACGAGTCGCACGGAGCTGACCGACGTAGATCCGCTGCAGGGCCTGCGCCGGCTTGCGCAGCAGCTCAGGGAACGCGGGCTGAGGAGGCTGGATGGGGACGTGGTTGTCGACGATCGTTACTTCGCGCCTGCTGAGAGCACGGGCAGTGGGCCGCGGCAGGTGACTCCGGTGATGATCAACGACAACCTGATCGATCTGATCATTGAACCGGGTCCGGTAGGCAAGCCGGCACGGGTGCGCTGGCGGCCTGAGCTGGCCGGGTTCGTGGTTGACAACCAGGTAGTCACCTTGAGCGATCGTCGCGCGACCCGAGTGCGGCTCATTGTGGAAGGCCCGTACCGGGTGCGGCTGCTTGGGACGATTGCCGCTGGCCAGAAACCGATCGTGCACGTCTACGAGGTTCCGTCACCGAACGATTTTGCTCGGGCGCTGTTCATTCAGGTGCTGCGCGAAGCGGGCATCCGCGTACCGGCCTCGCCGCTGGCGCGGAATCGCCGTTCGCTGTTGCCCCCCGAGGCGACGCGCGATCGGCTTGAGCCTCTGGCGGAGCTTATCGGCCCACCGTTTGTTGAGGAGGCCAGGCTGATCCTGAAAGTCAGTCACAACCTACATGCCAGCGCGCTGCCGCTGTTGCTAGCCGTCAGGCATGGGGCGCGGTCACTGACCGATGGACTCTTGCTTCAGGGTGAAGTGCTTCGGAAGCTGGGCGTCCCTGTGGATCAGATCAGTCTCGGTAGTGGCGCCGGCGGATCGCGTGCCGACTGCGTCACACCGGCCGCAACGGTTGCGCTCCTGGAGCGGATGTACCGTCGCGACGATTACGAACAGTTCAAGCGTTGTCTGCCTGTGCTGGGCGTTGACGGCACGCTGCACGATGTCATCGAGCCGGACCATCCGGCCGTGGGACACGTCTTCGCCAAGACAGGTACGTACTACGTCCGGGACGGGCTCAACGGCCGAAGCTTTCTGACGGCCAAAGCGTTGGCCGGCTACGTGGAGACGCGCACCGGTAGGACGGTGGCGTTTGCCGTGTTCGTGAATCGGGTGCGGCTGGCTGCGGTGGCCATCGACCAGGTATCGCGCGATCTAGCCCGGATCGCGGCAGCATTCTATGAGATGTACTGAGCTGGGCACGGCCCGTGGCACCGGCAGGACCGGCATGGGCGGTGCTGTCACACCGCGGCGAACATGAGGGGAGAGCGGAGCAGCGGTCCACCGTAACGTACGCTTCAGCGGTGAGCTCTTTGTGCGCATCTGCAGGGGATGAAGGAATCGATGCGCACGGGTGGCGCAAGCGATCGGAGCGGTGGACCGATGTCTACGAGTGACGTACTGGCTGACCTATCACCGGGAAAGCGGCGTGCGCTGGCGCTGCTGCTGTTGCTGCCGCGCGACAAGCAGCAAGAGGTGCTGAGCCGCTTGGAACAGCAGGATCGTGATGCCTGTCAGGATCTGCTCCGGCATGCCGCGCAGCTGAACGTGCCGGACCTGATTGAGCTGGCTATCGATGAGCTAGATCGGCTCTTGCTGCGCAGGGATGGCACGCCGCAGGAGGCGGCCGAGCCGGCTAGCCAGCAGGTGCAGCGGCAGGCCGGAGGCGACGACGAGGTGCAGCCTCAGGACACACCGACCGACGGCAGTCAGGAAAGCACCGAGGAGGCCGAAGACTCTTCTGCAGCGGAAACGCGCGCGTCGCTTGGCGAGTTGCTCGAGGAGCTCAACAACATTGAGGCAGGGCGCCTGGCAGCCGTGCTCGGCAAGGAGCGCCCGAAACTGGTCTCGGCAGCACTGTACTACTTGCCCGAAGAGAAGGCAGCGCGGGTGCTGGCATTGTTACCTCCGGAGACGGCCAAGGAAGCGTTCGTCGGGTTGGCCGAGGCCTCCAAGCTACCGTCCAAGTTCGTGACTGCCGTGCTCATGCGCGTGCTGGCCGCGGTGCGCCAATCGGAAGAAACCGCAACGGTCCAGCCTACGGAAGGCCCGGGCGACGATCGACAGCGCCTGGTTGCACTGGCCCGGTCGCTGCCCTCAGAGAAGCGGACTCAGTTCCTGGCGACGTTGAAGGAAAAAGATCCGGAGCTGGCCGAGTACATCCGCAAGAACATCTACACGATCAATGATCTGTTGCGCATGGCGGACAGCTGCGTGCAGAAGATCCTCTCTGAGGTCGAACTTCGGACCGTCGCGCTGGCCATCAAGAATGCGCCGCCCGAGTTGAAGACCAAGATTGCTTCAAACCTCAGTAAGCGGGTGCGTGAGTCGCTGTTTGAGGAGATGGAGATGCTGGGCACGGTGCCGCCGTCCAAGGTGGCAGAGGCGCAACAGGAAATCCTCAACGTCGTCCTCCAGCTCGACGAAAAGGGTGAGCTGGTCATGGAAACGTAGGCTGGCCAAGCCAGCGCTGGCGCAGCCGTGTGGCCAGCGTAGCTTGGGGCAGGAATCGAGCCCAGCACCGGGCCGGCTCGGCGGCGAAATCCACAGTGCTCTTGTTGACTTTCGGCAGGAATCGAGCCTGGTACCGGGCCAGCCGGACGCCGCGTGTGACACTCGTTTTCCGTTTCGAGCCGGCGACACTTCGACACAGACACCCTACCCCGCAAAATCGCAGCAACCGCTGGACACGCGGTGGCCCCACCTCCGGCGGCGAGAACGCGTTTGCGTATCCGACCGTAGCTGCGTAGGATAGGGGTACGCACGTCAGGCCGCTGTCCAGAGGAAGGGAACAAGGGCAACACGCCATCGGCTGGCCCCGGACCCTGCACGTGCTTCCCGTTGGCTAAACCCTCGTTGGCCGGGCGCTCTAGGTATGCTGAGAATCGAAGTAGTGCCAAGGGCCGGTCGGGACGCGTACGAACTGCTACGCGAGCACATCGCGCAGCGGGCGCTGACCTGGGTCTGGAAAGACACGGCTCAGCGGCTGCTACAACACATCCGTAAACCTGCCGGCCACATCTTGCTGACGCCGGAACCGGACCGGCTGATTGCCGAGGTGGTCAGCGACGCGCTGGAGGATCGTGTCTTTCTTGCCGAACGGTTCGTGGGCCGGCTGCTCGCCTGGCTCGCAACCGATCTGGAGTCGATCCACCTCCACCTCAACGTCCCACTCAAGTAGCTGTTCTATTGGTCAGTGATCTGCACGCCACCAGGCGCCAGCAGCCCATGCGACAGGCTGCCCGGAAAGAAACAAGGAGAGCGTCGGTGGCCGTATGCGCCGATCCGACGCTCTCCGACAGGCCTCAAAGGCCGGGCGCATGTGTTCTGGTTACGTCAGGAGCCAGCGGCACCCGCGCGCAGCCGGCCAGCGGCCACGTCCAGCTCCTCTGCGCGACAGGCAATCGTCTCGGCCTGGCGTAGCGTATCGGCCACTCCCTCAGCAATTGTGGCAATGTTGTCCGCAATCTCGCGACTTCCCTGCACCGCTTCTGCCACGCTCTTGCTGATCTCCGCGGTCGACGCCTTCTGCTCTTCCACCGCGGCTGCGATCGTGTTGGACAACTCTGAAATCCGCTCAATGATCGATGCAATCCGTCGAATCCCTTCGATTGTCCGGTTCGACGCCTCCCGAATCAACTGAATCTTCCGACCGATGCGCTCGGTCGCCTGAGCCGTCTCCTTAGCCAGCTCCTTCACCTCGTTGGCCACCACGGCGAAGCCCTTGCCGTACTCGCCTGCGCGTGCCGCCTCGATGGTGGCGTTGAGCGCAAGCAGGTTGGTCTGCTGAGCCACTGCCGTGATCAGTCGGATCACTTCGCCGACTTCGTCGTTGGCGCCGCTGAGCTCATCGACGGTGCCAAGGACCTGCTTGGACACATCCACCGCCTCATCCGAGACGCGCGCCGTTTCCGCAGCGGTGCTGGCAATCTCCTGGACCGTCGCGTTCATCTGCTCCAGCGCGGCCGCGACCGTTTCCATGTTGCGGGTCACCTGTTCGGCGCCCGCCGAGACGGCGCTGGCCTGCTCGCTGGTCTGGCGTGCCCGTGAGCTCAGCGACTCACCGATGCCCGCCAGCTCGGTCGCCGCAAGCGCGACACGGGCAATCTGGTTGGCCGAATCGTCATCAGAGCCAGGTAGTGCAGGGCCCTGATCGGGCAGCGCACTGCTGCCCGGATACGGAATTCGGGTCGCATCGGATTCTGCCAGGGGTGTCACAGCCATACACTTCCCTCCGGTTTTGTCCGCTGATCACGGAGTCCATCGGCGCTGCCCCTCGGCACCGCCCCCAGCATCGGGCGCAGTGCACGGCGGGATCCGCGCGACCCACAGAGTCCTCGTTCCGGGCCGTGCGGTGCCCTGGGACAGACGCCTCGCTTGGCGCTAGCCAACGCGGCAGCGGGAGATGAGCGTACCGGAAAGGACGGACGGAAGGACACAGTCAACTTTCCAGCAGTCACCCACGCCACCGACACGCTCCGCTGTCACGGCTAGACAAGCCATACGACCCGACCAGCCCACCAACACGGGCACGGCCATGTCGTCATTGGCTGGCCTCACTGGTATCATACATCACAAGCCGAGCGCATGCAAATCACTTGTGTTCGATCCCCCCGCGATCCTCGTCCCGTACCCCGAACCGTTCGCGCGGTCTGCGAGTCGGCCCCAACCGCACGCCAGAGGCGGGCTCTCCGGGACTGCCCCTTTCATGAGCCGACCACCGCCGGCCTTCGGGAAACGGCCTTGGGCCGGTAGCAGCAGCTTCGGGGGATGCCGAGCGGCTCGAAGCTGTCGTCCAGATGCAGCGTCGTCTCGGCGCTGCCAAGGAACAGATACCCGTCCGGTCTGAGGACCGTGCGCATCCGGCTGAGAATCCGTTGCTTGGTGGGCGCGTCGAAGTAGATCAGCACGTTCCTCAGGAAGACGATGTCCATTGGGGGCAGCGGCGGCCATGGCCCCACGAGGTTCAGCACGCGGAACTCGACCATCTCCCGCACCCGGCGGTCCAGCCGCCAGCGGTTCCCTTCCTTGGAAAAGTACTTCACCAGCAGTGGAGCCGGCAGGCCACGGTTGACCTCCAGCTGGCTGTACAGTCCTTCACGGGCAACGGCCAGCGCGGCGGTGGAAATATCGGTGGCCAGAATCTTGAGGTTCCACTGGAGCAGCTGGGGAAAGTGCTCGCGAATCAGCATCGCGATGCTGTAGGGTTCCTGGCCGGTGGATGCTGCTGCACACCAGATGTTCAGGCGCCTTTCGGCGGCCCGCTTCCGCAACAACTCGGG
This sequence comes from Planctomycetota bacterium, assembly GCA_026991575.1. Lineage (GTDB taxonomy): Bacteria > Planctomycetota > Planctomycetia > JALXBF01 > JALXBF01 > JALXBF01. The sequence goes on from JALXBF010000001.1 coordinate 18,828, forward strand.
CAACACCACGGTCCGCAGCACCTCAAACGGCCGGGCATCACGGAAGAATAGCGTCTCATTGGTGGTCAGGGCCTCGACGATACGATCGGCGATCTCGCGGCAGCCAGCGTTCATCTTCCGCAAGAGATCGGCGACGGTCGTGACCCCGAACTCGCGTAGCACCGGCCGCAATCGGGTCTCGACCAGGTACCGCTTGTCGTCGCCGAGTGCGATGCCGGCGCGCTGGCGTACGAGTTGGCGGACAGCATTGAAGTCAGAGCCTGTTAGCATTTGCTTCTCCTACCTGGAACGCTGCGTGCCATTGTCCAGTCTCGTCAAGGCGAGCTGACCATGGCCACGCCCAGTCCTCCTGGCAATACGTTCTCTATCACGATTGCGACATGGTTTACGGCCTGGACCGGGCAAACCGGCAGGCTGCACCGGTAATCGACCTCCGGTGCTGAACCGTGCGGATGATCTGCCCAGCGATTTCGTTCAGTGGAAGCACGTAGTCGGCCAGGCCGGCGCGGGCCACGGCTCCGGGCATTCCCCAGACAACGCTGGTTGCTTCGTCCTGCGCGATCACCGTTCCGCCCGCCGCCTTGATCCGCTCACAGCCGCGCTGGCCGTCGTGCCCCATGCCGGTCAAGACAACCGCCAGGAGCTGACCGCCGTATACTTCCGCCGCCGATTCAAACAGCACGTCCGCGGCTGGGCGGCAGAAGTTCACGGGCGGTTCCTGGTTTAAGCGCACCACCGTGTCGGTCCGCTCGCGACGCACCACCATGTGGTAGTCTCCGGGGGCGATCCAGACCGTGCCCGGTCGGACGCTGTCCCCGTCACGGGCCTCCCGCACCTGCAGGGGCGAGCGGGCATCCAGACGCTCGGCAAGCAGTCGGGTGAACACCGGGGGCATATGCTGGACGATGAAAATCGGTACCGGGAAATCGCGCGGCAACCGCGGGATCACTTCTGCCAGCGCATTCGGGCCTCCGGTGGAAACGCCGATCACGACCGCTTCGATTGGGCCTCCGCTGAGCCGGCCGCGGCGCTCCGCGGACGGCAACCGCCGACGCAACGCGGGCTGAGCCGGGTGGCGGCGGCACAGTGCCTTGATCTTCGGGATCAACTCCGCGCGGATCCGCTGCCTCGCTTCGCCAAAGCTGCCCGTGTTCGACGGCTTGGTGACGTAGTCCGAGGCACCCAGGGCGAGTGCATCGAGGGTCACAGCGGCGCCGCGCTCGGTGAGTGTGCTGAACATGATCACCGGCACATGCCGACCGCGCTTGCGCATCTCGCGCAGGGTAGCCAGTCCGTCCATGACCGGCATTTCCACGTCGAGCACGACGACGTCCGGCCGCACACTGTCCAGCTTGGCCAGGGCGACGTGCCCGTTCGCGGCCGTGGCGACCACTTCCAGCTCAGGATCCTCCTCCAGCATCACCGTAAGCATGCGCCGGATGACGACAGCGTCGTCAACGATCATTACCTTGATCTTCGGGGTGGCAATCACTGTTGCTCCTCCAGCACAAGGGCGAGCTTGCTTTGGATCACATCCTCGGTGTACGGTTTCATGACGTATTCGTCCGCGCCCGCTTCGAGCGCTTCGGCTACCGTTTCCGGCTTGTTATCGCTCGTGACCATGACGATCACTACGTCGCGTAGGCCGAGCTGTTGCCGGACCCGTCGCACCAGTTCCAGGCCGTCCATCCGGGGCATGTGCCGGTCGACAAACAGAAAGTCGGGCTCAGGCATGCACTCCAATAGTTCCAGAGCCACGTCACCGTCTTCTGCTTCAGCGACCTGAAAGCCCAGGCCGCGCAGGATCCGCGTCAAGTACGCCCGGGCAACCCGCGAGTCGTCAACAACCATTGCCACGCGCATCGGTTACCTCAACCGTTCGGTGTGCTGTTCATAGGCAGGTGCGCTGGCCGACGCGAGGCTCCGCTCCGCGTCCGGGTAGCGCACACGAAACATCCCCTTCCTCCACCCGGCAATCCTGCCTGCACCCTACCCCTGCTCCTCCTCCGACAGCCCGTACGGCCAATCGTCCCGCCTCCAGCAGCTTCAATTCCGTGACCAGCTTGCGGGCGCCGCTCGGCCCACGGGCCCTGCAGCTTCCTGCCCCAACGCGACCTTATCCTCTCCTTTCCCTGCTGCCGTTGGACGCCTGGCTCCCCTCGCATCCTGCGGCTGGCCGTTGAACCGGTAATCGGTCACCGTAAACTTCCGCCTGCGTGCCGCCGAGGCGGGCCTAGCTTGCCGCTCGAATGATGCGTGACAACTGTGCGGACAGTTCCGACAGTTCCGCCACGGCAGCTTGCACCCGCTCGGCTGCTTGACTGGACAGCTCTGCTGCCTCGGCAATGGCGGCCACCTTCCGTGCCATCTCTGTGCTTCCCCGGGCCGCTTCCGACACATTGCGGCTCACCTCCTGAATAGCCGCCGACTGTTCCTGGACCGCGCCGGCAATCGCGTTGGCTCGGTCGCTCAGCCCATCGATGACATTTGCGATGGTCCCAATTGTCCCTGCTGCTTCTTCTACGGCCCGCTGGATCCCTTCTATCTTTGCGCTGATGTCGTCGGTTGCTTGAGTTGTTTCCTTCGCCAGCTCCTTCACTTCGTTGGCAACTACGGCGAATCCCTTACCGGCCTCGCCAGCGCGAGCTGCTTCGATTGTGGCATTCAAAGCAAGCAGATTCGTCTGCTGTGCTATTGAAGTCACAAGTTTGACGATGTTACTTATCTGTGCGCTCGACTCACCGAGTCCGGTAACCACCTTCTTTGCACGCAGTGCCAGTGACGCGGCTTCCGATGCCGTCTTCGCAGACTCGGCAGCATTGTCTGCGATCTCCTTGATGCATGCGCTCATCTCCTCTACGGCTGTAGCCACAGCCTCCACGCTCTGGCTCACCTCCTCTGCGGATCCCTTAACCGACAGCGTTTGAGCGGCGAGCTCCTCGGCGCCTTTCGCCATCGTGTCGCTGGCGTCGGTTAGTACTTCGGTTGCCTTCTCCACGCGATCCTGCGCTTCCCTGATCCGCGTCATCACGGGCCGCGGAGCACCGCCAACACCGTCACCGTCAGGATCGTGGCGCCAGCAGACCACGAAGCCTTCCTCGCCGTCACTGGTGCGATACGGCAGCACCGATCCGGTTACCGGCACGCCCAGCAGGGTGGCACGGAAGAAGCCGGCAGCGGGAATCCGACCTCCTGAGATCCAGTCGAGGCGGGCCCCGGGTTCCAACCGCAACGGATCGTCGGGGCTGCCTGCATGTGTCGCAAAGTCACGGGCGGCCTGGTTGAGCTCCTTAATTCGTCCCTCGCGATCGACCGACACTGCTGCCAGGGGCAGCGAGCGCACGAGACTGCTTGCACAGGTCGCATGGCTGAATGCGAGGCACTCATCGGTGTGGCCGTGCTGTTGTGCGACATACGAAGACCGTGTCCAAGGCAGCATGGTGACCTCCGTAAGACCAGATCAACGAGAAACGGTCGCAAACGCACCAGTCACGCGCTATGGCCACCACCGTGCGCCGTCCAGCCGTCTGCAGGAACGTGAACCGTTCTATGCGGCCGCGGACACAGCGGTTGCTCGCTCGATGTCGAGCACCAGCAACAAGCGCCCCTCGAACTTATAGACGCCGCGGATCAGCTCGCGAGCAATCCCCTGCAACGTGTCGGGCGGGCTGTCGAACTGGTCGGGATCCACCTCAACCACATCTCCAATGTCGTCCACCAGCAGGCTGACTGGTCCATCGGCCGTGCGCACGATCACGTTCATCGGCTTGTGGTCATCGGTTCGGTCTGGTAGTCCCAACTGGCGGCGCAGATCGATCGCTACCACGATTTGGCCGCGGAGATTGATCAGGCCGCGAACGACCTCCGGTGCCAGCGGCACACGAGTCATCTCCTGATAGCGCACGATCTCCTGGACCTTCTCGACCTCAACGCCGAAGAAGAAGTTGTCGATGTAGAACGTGCAGTACGTGTGCAAGCTCATGGCCACCTCCCGGTGTCTCCCTGAATCTACTGACTGTCCGCGCCTATGCGGCTACGGTCGTATCGGCCACTGCCTCAACCGAATCAAGCAGCCGCTCGACGTCGATCAGGTCCGTGACCCGGCCGCTGATGATCGTGGAACCGGCCACGAACGGGTGCGTACCCACCCGTTCCATGTGCGGCCGCCATTCGACGATGTCCAGGATCCGATCCACCACAAGCCCCACGCTCTTGTTCTCCACGCGGCAGACGACCGCGTGCAGCTTGGCGGGATCGTCGCCGGAGGGCATGGCGTTCAGCAGCGAGGCAAGGCGGACCAGCGGTAGCAGGTGGCCACGGTACTGCACGACCTCGTAGCCGTTGGCCTGTTCGATGGAATCGGCCGGAATTTCTTCCAGGCGTGCCACGAACTCCAGTGGGATCGCTGCGCAACGGCCTTCGCCGGCGGCGACGGTCAGCATCATCACCGTGTTCTCTTCGCTGTGTTGCACCTTCTCTTCCAGCTCGGCCAGCGCGCGGTCCTGATCGCCGACGAGTCCGACGCGTTTGGCAATGCCGAAGACATCCAGGATCAAGGCAACCCGGCCATCGCCCATGATCGTGGCTCCGGCGAACATGGACAGCCCTTTGAGCCGCTTGCCGAGCGGTTTGACCACGATTTCCTGCGTGTCTACGATCTCGTCCACCACCAGGCCGAAGCGGCGGTTCTCCGCGTGCAGCACGACGATGTTCAGCGACTCGGCCTCTTCGTTGGTCGTCAGGCCCAATTCCTCATTGAGGTAGACCAGCGGCAGCAACTGACCGCGGAGCCGATACACGGGGGCTTCGTGCACCCACTCAATGCCCTCCTTCGCCTCATTGCCTTCCAGCCGCACCAGCTCCAGCAAGCTGACCTGGGGGATCGCCATCCGTTCACCGCCGCTCTTGACGATCAGGGCCGGAATGATCGCCAACGTCAACGGCAACTTGATGCGAAACGTGGTCCCCTGACCGGGATGGCTCTGGATATCCACGCTCCCGCCGATCTTCTCGATGTTGTTTCGGACCACGTCCATGCCCACGCCGCGTCCGGAGACGTTCGTCACCTTTTCGGCCGTGGAGAAGCCGGGCAGGAAGATCAGCTTCATGGCTTGCCGCGGCGTCATCTGCTCAGCCTCCTCCGGCGTGATCAATCCCTTGCGTACCGCTTTCTCCTTGACCTTTTCCACATCGATGCCACGGCCATCGTCGGAGATTTCGATGATCACCTGGCCGCCCTCGTGGAAGGCCCGCAGCGTCAGATTTCCCTCGGGGGGCTTGCCCTTAGCCACCCGTTCCTCGGGCGGCTCAATGCCGTGGTCGACAGCGTTGCGGATCATGTGCGTGAGCGGGTCCTTGATCGATTCGATCACGCTCTTGTCCAACTCAACATCCTTGCCTTCCATCTCTAGCTTCACCTGGCGGCCGCACTGCCGGGCCAGATCGCGCACGACGCGGGGAAGCTTGCTCCAGATCGTTCCGATCGGCTGCATACGCGTCTTCATGACGCTTTCCTGCAGCTCGGTGGTCACGAGGCTGAGCCGCTGGCTGGCATTCAAGAAAGCCGCATCGGTCTGCGTTGCGGAGAACTGCAGAATCTGGTTCCGGGCCAGCACCAGCTCGCCGACCAGGTTCATCAGCTTATCCAGCAGGTTAACATCGACACGGATCGTGCTCTCCTTAACGTGCCCCCCCCCACCGCTGCGATTGGCTGACGCAGAAGCGGCTGCGCTTTGAGTCGGAGCTTCGGCCGGACCGCGCTTCGTGGCCGGCTCCTGCTGGCCCATCGCGCTTTCCTCCGCCGCGGTGCCGGGGCTGCCATGGTCCGTGGCGGGCTGCTCGACCGGCTCAGACCGCTCCGTGTCGGTTTCGGCCGAGTCCGTCGCGCTGGACTCAGCCGCGGTCTGTTCCGCATCCGATCCTGCAGCTGCCTGGATTTCCTCGATGCGACGGACGAGCTCAGAGTAGTCCTTATCGCCATCTGACCCGGTGGCCTCGATCGCGGCAAGCATGTCGCGCACGGCATCCACCATGGCCAGTAGCACATCGTTGATTTCCGGCGTCAGGCGCAGCTCGCCGTCACGCAGCTTCACCAGCAGGTTCTCACCGGCGTGCGTAACGGCCTGCAGCCGGTCGAATCCAAAGAAGCCGGCACTGCCCTTGATCGTGTGGATCGTGCGAAAGATACTCGCCAGCCGATCGCGGTTCTCCGGATCGCTTTCCAGTGCAACCAGGTCCTGGTCCAGTTGGTCCAGGTTCTCGTAGCTCTCGACCAGAAACTCTTTCAGGATGTCGTCGAACTCGCCCATCGCACCTCTCCCTCAGAAGAGCCTCGCGGCATCTCTAGTGACCGGGCATACGGTGGCTTGCCCCGTCCGAGCCGTAGGCAACCCGGAACCAGAAATTGCCTAGCGGTGAGTCGTAGGCGATGCGGGCCACGCCGTTACCGTGATCAGGAAACACACGCAGACCGGCGCCCCGTGCGACTGTGGGCAGGGACATCTGAGCGGGCATGCCCTGACGCTCAAGCTGGGCGACGACCTCGCCAGCCAGAATGTTCACCAGCTCGCCCGCGATGTCTGCCATGTCCTCGCTATCGAACGGCACCTCCATGCCGCCCATGAACTGAGCGGCCATCCGCTCGGCGGTGGGCTGGGGCAGCATCCAACAAAGAGACCATTTCTCGTCACCCACAAAGGAGATGATCCCGGCCACATAGGGCACGTCCATGTCGATCTCCTCGGCGGGACGTTCCTCAGGACGCGCACCGTACATCGCCTCGAATGTCTTGCCCACGGCCGCCTGGACCGCCGTGGTAATCTCCTGCGGGATCGTCGCATTCACTACATCCGCGCTCATTTCACCCTCCACGTACTGAGTGCGGTGGGAAGCAGCATTAGCCGAACAGACGGCCGAAGAACCCGCCACCGGACTTCGCGCCCGCGGGCTTACGGGCACCGCCCGCATCGGCCAACTGCTGAGCCCGAGCGACTGGCTTCTGCAGCTTGGCACGCAGGTCGTCTACCGTGAACGGCTTCGCAATGTACGCATCCGCACCCGCTTCATCGAGTGCCTCCTGCATCTTGCCCATCGTCTTCTCGCTGGTAACCATCACGAGCGGGATCCGCTCAAAGCCGTTCTCCTTCTCGTACCGCCGGATCTCACGGACCAGGTCCACGCCGGTCATGTTCGGCATGTTCCAATCGATGAATGCAATCTCGAACGCCTCCGTCTTGAACTTCTCAAACGCTTCCGCACCGTCGGCCGCTTCGGTGAACTCGAAGTCAGCCAGTTCGGCCTGCGTCAGCGAACGCATCACCATCTTGCGCATCACGCCGGAATCGTCTACAACCAGAGCTCTCACTTTCGCCGCCATGACACTACTCCTGTCACTGGCACACGCTGCTTGCGAATCACCGGAACTTCCGCCTCGCGCCTAACGACGCGCAGACGATCAACCGCAGAACCGCCCCGAAAACACCCCATTACAAGGACAAGCATCCGACGTAGGTAGGCAGGCAGGTAGGCGGGTAAGCAGCTAGGACGGAACCTACCGTTGAGCAGGTAACTAACCGGCTCCTTGGCGATCCATCCAAACGTAGGACACAGATCTGGACAGGGCCAACGGGACGCTCGTCACACCACGCACCGCGAACCGAACAGCCCATATCACGCGCGCAGCCGGTCGTGTCGCCGCAGCTGACATCGAACCCCAGCATTCATCCGGCGGAACAATGTCGGCAGATATCTCTGCCCCGACACACCGGGGCCAATCGTCGCGATCGGGCCCGATTCCACCAGTCCGACCGTTCTCGTCCTGACGCGCGGATGTCCGGGCGCGAAGTGCGCACGGCTCGAACCCACGATAGATTCGCGCGCAGTCGGTGGAGCATCGGGACGACATCCTCCCCCGGGGCCGCCTGCGTGTGACGCGCGGACTGTGCTACTGTGCTAAGGTATGGACCAGGTGTCCCCAGGAGCCGATGCGATGAACCGAGCAGTCCATCTGCTGTCGACCTGCTCCCTGTGCCTGCTGATTGCGTGGGCCATCCGCCCAGTACTGGGTCAGATCTATCCCAGCGACCCGGATGCGGTCCGACTGCGTCAGCGTGGTCCGCAGTGGCGCAGGCGACCGCCTGCTCCGGAGATCAAACTCGAAGAGACCGACTTGCCCCGTGGGCAACTGACTACCGTTCTGATCCGCTTCGGCCTGAAGGACACGGCCCCTGTCGATTGGTCGGGAGAGCTTCGCAGCAGGGGCGCACACGTAGTACGCGTCCGCCCGTGGCGGTTCGCGCCGGGGATGACTGTCCGCGGGACGACGTGGCAATGCAGTACCTGGTGGGGACCGCCGCCTCAGAACCGTGTGTTTGACCAACACCTGCCCGGGAATCCCTGGCCATTCATCCGGCCCGGTATTCTGGTCGACCTGGACGACATCCAGCCCGACGCCGAGCTGGCTGTGTTTACGAAGTCCTATGGCGCCCGGATCAAGTTGCGCGATATCCTGCGTAAAGGCCGTGTGACGGTACTGCGTGGACGGTTCGGCTTCGAGCTGGCTGTCTTCGGAACGCCGGGCGGCGTGGGCACGTTGAACGGTACCCTCGGCCCGGAATGCTGGCATGACTGGCCTTCCGTGCTGGCGCCGGCTGCCGACGGTGAGCCAGCCTGGCTCGCATTCCAGACCTACGTGCGCGGCAAAGGCGACCACCTGGTTGTCCGGCAGAGCGACGGTGGCTCGTGGGGAGCGCCGCGCGTGCTCAAGGCTCCGTCGAACGACCTCTATCGTACAGCCCTCGGCCGCGACGCGCAGGGGACCATTTGGTTGGTCATTTCGGCTCAGGTCAACGGGAACTGGGATCTGTATGGCTACCGGTATCAGCAGGGCGACTGGCACGGCCCACAGCGACTGACACAGCACCCTCATCCGGACATGCACCATCTGTTGGTAACGGACAGCGATGGCCAACTCTGGCTCGTCTGGCAAGGTTTCCGCGACGGTCAGAGCGACATCCTGGCCCGGTGCTGGGACGGCCAGTCCTGGTCGCCGGAGGTGACCATCAGCACATCGGCCCGCAACGACTGGGAGCCGCACGCGGCGGCCTACCCGGGCGGCGGCATCGCCGTGGTGTGGGACAGTTACGAGTTTGGCAACTACGACGTATTCGCCCGCATCGTGCGCCGCGAGAAGGGCGAAATCAGCCAGAGCCGGGTGTACCAGGTCACCAGTGGGTCGTGGCGCGAAGCTCGGGCAACGGTGGCCTGCGACGGTGCCGGCCGACTGTGGATTGCCTTTGACAAAGGAACCAAACACTGGGGCAAGGACACGGGCTTCTGGTTGGAGCTGAAGCGGCTGCCTCAGGGCGGGCGGCTCTATGAACACCGCTGGATCGAAATGCGGGTGCTGAACCCGCGCACCGGGGAGATCACCCAACCCCCTGGCTATCGGCCTGCCGAAGCGCTCAATGCCAACCTGCTGGAATCGGCCGAAAGGCCACTGCTCGTACGGGACAGCCGCGGCAACCTGTGGCTGTTCTACCGCCGCTACACGTGCACGGATCGGAGCCGCCGGGGGGTGGCGTGGCGCTTCGTCTGGGAACTGCGCGCCCGGCGATACAACCCGGCTTCGGGCACGTGGCATCCGGAGATGCTGTTCGCTGATTCCGCAGGACGATTGGACGCGCTCGTGTCGGTGTCACCTTCAGCCCGACACCTGTGGGCCGCGTGGACAACCGATCACCGCACAATCCTCGGCGCTCGGCCAGATGCGATGAGCGTCTTCACCGGAATGATTCCGCTGGACCACGCCAATCCGCGGGGTAGCCTGCGGTCCGTCCGCGGCAAGCCAGCTCCTTTTCTGGCTCCCGAGCCGGACCCGGTCCATGCGAACGAGCCTGTGGACCTGGAGCGGATTCGTTCCTATCGGATCCGTGTTGGTGATCTCAACCTGCGCATCCTGCGCGGCGACATGCACCGCCACACGGAAAACTCACAGGACGGTGGCAACGAAGGATCCCTGATCGACGTGTACCGCTACGCTCTGGATGCGGCCGCCCTGGACTTCTTGCTGGTCACCGACCACAACGACGGGTTCAAGCACTACCAGTGGTGGATTCGGGAAAAGTCCAACGACCTGTTCCACGTCCCTCCGACGTTCGTGACGCTCTACGGTTATGAGCGGAGCGTGTCGTACCCAAACGGACACCGCAACGTGTTCTTACTCAAACGCGGCGTCGAACCACTGATGATCTCGCCCGAGGAATTCCCGCGGCGTGGCCGGCCGCCCCGCAATTCTGGCGCCATCCTGTACCCGTACCTGCGGAAAAACCAGGGCATCTGCTTCAGCCACACCAGTGCCACCGGCATGGGGACGAACTGGCGGGACAATGATCCAGAGGTGGAACCGCTGGTTGAGATCTTCCAGGGCGACCGCACGAACTACGAGATGATCGGGGCTCCGTGGGCGGCCGATCCAGAGGATCAAACCACCCATGAGGGGGGCTTTCGGCCGCTGGGCTTCGTCGTCCATGCGCTGGCGAAGGGGTACAAGCTTGGCTTTCAGGCATCCAGCGACCATCTCAGCACACATCTGAGCTACTCCTGCATCTTGGCGCCGGAGAACTCACGCGAAGCCCTGTTTGCTGCCATGAAGCAGCGGCACAGCTACGCGGCGACGGACAACATCATCGTGGACGTGCGAGCGGACGGGACTGATCGGCCTGCCCTGATGGGTGACATCGTACCTGTGCAGGACAAACCTAGACTGCGGATCTACGTCAGGGGCACGCGGCCCGTACGCACGCTGACCATTGTGCGCAATGGAGAGATCGTCTTCTCGTGCACGCCGGATCGCCGAACCGTGGCCCTCACGTACACGGACGACACACCACCCGACAGCGCCGAAGTCTACTACTACATCCGCGTGCAGCAGGAAGACGAGCGACTGGCGTGGAGCTCGCCCATCTGGTTCACCCGCAGTGACCAGTAGGGAGCGACCAGTGGAGGCGAGCGCCTCCACGCTGCACGTTGGCCACGCCACCTTGCTGCCAGATCAGTACGTCCGATCGTCTCGATCGTCCGTTCTCCCCCCGCCGCCGCAGAGGAAAGGAACCGAAGACGATCGAAACGCACGACGTTTTCGGAAGCAGTTCATGCAAACGATGCGAGCCACCGGTTGCCGCTGCTACGAACCACGTGCCGTGTGTGGGTACTTGGCCATCAGACGCAGCGTGTCGTCAATCTCAGCCGGCTCGTCGAAGCCGATCGTCATCGCATCGAGCACGCCGATTGATTGGGCAAACCGCATGCACTCTTCCCTGCGATCGATCAGTGCGCCTTCTCCAAAGATCTTCATGCCGATGACGACTTTGCCGTTGGCCTTCGCGGTGCGGAGCACCCGGAGCACGTCCTCCGGCGTCCCGTCCATCTTCACGCTGTAGGGATTGATCCGCGCCAGGATAACGTCGACCCACGGTGACCGTGCAGCCGTTTCCATTGCTCCGAAGTCGTGGCAGGAGACGCCCACGGCTCTGATCTTCCCCTGGTCCTTCAAACGTTCAAGGGTTTCCATGTACGGCACCAGTTCCTGGTCCCAGGTGGCAGTGGTCACACAGTGCAGCAGGCAGATGTCCAGGCGGTCCGTGTTCAGTTCGTGCAGGAACCGCTCGACGGTCGCCCGGGCAATCCGGCCGCGGTAGAGCTCCGCACGGCCATCCACCGGCCCATCGTAGCGCCACCAAAGCTTGGTCAGGAGCGTTACTTTGTCACGTGGGATCGACCGAAGCGCCTCTCGACAATAGATGTGCGTGCCGTATAGGTCGGCCATGTCGAACAGCGTGATGCCGCGCTCGTAGGCGTGGATGAAGAGGCGGACGAGTTTCTCAAAGCCCAGCCTGCTCTGGTCCGACTGCCTGCGGCCGCCGTGAGTGCCGGTTCCGAAAGCGAGCCGCGAACAGCGGATCCGGGTCTTGCCCAGTTCGACGGTCGGTGGAGCCGGTGGGACTTCTGCCGCTTCGATCGGGCGGAACGATCGGGCAGTTGCGGCTACGGCGGCACTGGCGGCGAGGAATGAGCGGCGCGTGAGTCGGTTCACGGTCTTGTCCTCCCAGCAGTTGGGCGGTTCCTGCATCCTACACGGTTCGCAGCCACCACACCACCTGCTATCTTAACGCCTGTGCGCTCGTTGCCGCTGTGGTCCGTGCTTCTCGGAGCAAGCCAACTCCTTGCTAAGACCCAATCCGGGACCCGTGTGCCTGACCTCGGTTCACAGATCGTTGCGAAGTTTCATCTGCAGGCGGTCTATGACCAGACGCCCTGCATCGAGTGCGTCCCTTAACAGCTGCCTGACCTCGTTCCTGGTCCACCTGCGAAAACGTTCTTGCTCAATGGCACGGACGACGTGCGTGGCAATCTTCCCCAGCCGGTTGTAGTCCAAGTTACACACGTCAACATGTTGCACTGCGGGATCAACAAGCGGCGTACGGCCGGGCGTATTGGCGAGCACCAGTCCATCGCGCCGTAAGTCCTCTTCCGGCAACCAGACGACGTCAGCCTTGTCTAGCCGCTCGAACCCTGCAGCCAGGGCCAGCACAGCCTCGCGCAAACCCTCGTGCTGGTCGCCCGTGTACCGCCAAAACGAAAGACTGTTGTTCATAGTCCTGAGGTCGACCGTCACCGCGTCGGCGGGGATTTCCCCCGGGGCTAAGCCATTTGTC
>JALXBF010000002.1 GCA_026991575.1 Planctomycetota bacterium
CTGGGAGGCCATCCGGGACGTGTCCAGTCCGGTGACGTCCCGGATGGCCTCCCAGAGTGCGGCGCGCTCGGGATCGCGGGGCTTGCGCGCGCGCTTGGGTGGCTGCTCCGGCTCGGGCTCCGGGGAGCACTCGCGGGACTGCTCGGAGGGGTCTGGCTCTGGAGAGGACGCATCAGCGTCCGTCGATGTGTCTGGTGGTCCGAATGCTTGCCAGATCAGGTCGTCGTCCTGAGCTTCGCCCGCGTCAGCGGGCGGCGGAGCCGTCTGCGCCTCCGGCGCAGCCGGAGAAATAACCGTTAGGTTATTTCTCTTTTCTTCTTCTCTTCTCTCTTCTATTGTCCCGGATTTGTCCCACTTCTTGTCCCGGTTTTGTCCCGCCGACGTCCCGGACGTGTCCCGCGTCTGTCCCGACTTTGTCCCAGCTTTTGTCCCGATTTTGTCCCGCTGTTTCCGCTTCCGATCGCGCTCTTTCTTGGTGTCAGATATGTACTTACGGAAGTTGGGTACCGCGAAGTGGTCTTCTCCCTCTTGGATCAGCCAACCAACATCCAGCGCAGCGAGCAGTGCCCGTTTTGGAATGCATATGGCACTCGCCAACTGGTCCAGCACCAGTCCGCGACTAACTCCGTCAGTTGTGTGCGCATCGAACCAAATCCAAAGCTTGACCATACACCCGAGTGCCCACTCCTTCGACTTCCGACACTGTGTAGCAATCCGCACAATCTCCGGCTTGTTTGGGGTCACGTGGTCCACCTTGATCCAGTCACCCATCTGACTGCCCTCCGTTTGTGAGCTAGGTTCTGATAGGGGGACTTGGCATTTCTTTTCCGGGTAGCTACCATGAGTTCGAAGTCACGAGAGAGCGGACTCGGTGGGCCGGGTGATCGCGGCACCCGGCGCCGGGTCCATGGCGGGCGTCACTCCGCCCGAGGCCAGCCCAAAGGCAGGCGGAGGAGCACGCGCATGGGCCGCAACCGAGTCCGCAACACTCACCGTCAGCCTCCTTGTTCCGAACGCCCCTGGACCGTCCGAGAGGTGGTCCAGGCGTACCTGATCAACCGCGCCCGCGACGTCGAACGCGGGCTTCTCGCGCCACGCACCCTACGCGACTACCGCTGGGTGCTCGAGCACTTCTGCGACGCGTTTGGCTCTTGGCACATCGACGCACTCAAGCCAGCACACGTCGTGCAATGGATCGACTCCCACGCCGGGTGGAAGAGCAATGCCCGCGTCGGGGGCGTTATCCGGGCCGTTAAGGCCTGCTTCAGCTGGTGGTCTAGGCTCTACGGAGAGCCACATCCCCTTTCCGGACTTCGTGCCCCGACGGCAGATCCTCGGAGACCTCTCCGTCCAGACGAGTTCGACGCGATCATGGACGTGTGCCGGTGTCCCTACACCAAGGGGGCTCTGCTGTTTATGTGGCTCACAGGGTGCCGACCGAAAGAACTCTGCGACATGCGTCGGTCGGACCTCGACGAGGTTGGTGGCGTCTATCTCGTCTGCCTCAGACAGCACAAGACGCGGCGACGAACCAAGAAGCTCAGAGTGATCGTCCTTGGTCAGAAGACCAAGGCCGTCGTTGACCGAGTGCTGGCTCTCGAGCCAAGAGCTCGTACCCACATCTTCTGTGGCCCTTCTGGTCGCCCGTGGAAGCGGGACAACCTCAGTCGGAGGTTCGCACACCTCCGTCTTCTGGCAGGTGTTCCCCCAGACGTGACCCTGTACAGCATCCGACACGCTGCCGCGCTGCGTGCCTATAGGGCCGGGGTAGACGGGCAGGCCCTTGCCGACTACCTCGGAACCTCGCCACTGGTTCTGGACCGGTACTACCTGTCCCAGTCCCGTGAGATCATCATCCGCCTTGCCGCAGTGGCGGAGGTTCTGGAAGCCGACTAGGCCGCGTCCGTCGCACTCCGAGTTCTCCGCATTCGCCGGATTCAAAATCCGGTGGGGTTCACCCCCCGTGCGGGTTCGACTCCCGCCTTCGGCATTGGAAAAAGGGGCGGCGCCGGAGCGGACCCGGCGCCGCAAGGAAGAAGGAGGGCAAAGCTGATGGCGACATTGGTTCTTCCAGACATGCGCTGTGACGAGGCTGGGTTCTACCACTGCGGAGGCTGGCACGAGGGACGGCATAACATCCGGTTCTTCGTGCCTGGACAACTTATTCCGCAGTGTCCGGATTGCCAGAAGACGCGGTCCAGGTTCAGGACGTGGCGGAACGTCTGGTACCTGATGCGCCCGCTCAACTGGCTCCAAGCGATCGTAGACGCGCGGCCCTGGCTCGATCCAGCCATCCGTTGGCCGCACGCCAGACGCGTCGCTGCAGGGCATGCTGCCGGCGAAGCTGGCGTGCTGATCTGCCCGGGCTGTCGGCAGTTGCACGGGACGGAAGGGTCGCAGCCTCTGTACCAGTGCGGCTGCGGCGGAACCGTGTGGTTGTTCATCTGGCCGGAGTCCCAGTTCGACCCGGCCATGAACCTGCTGGTGTAGCCGACTCGGTACAGGCTGAGTCAGGGTCATAGCTCGGCTCTCGCATTGGTGGCTCGCGAGCCATTTTAGCAGAAGCCCTTGACTGTGTCAAGGACAGGTGCTACAATGCCACGACGTAAGAACGCGGCGACTGATGGGCTAATACCCATGGAGACAGGGCAGGACATCAAGCAGCTGCTCGATGACATCGGGTGGGACGCGGTCCGGCTCGCGTACGAACTGCGTGTGAGCTACCACACAGTTCAGGGCTGGATCAGCGGAAGACGGCGCATCCCAGAACCGATGAAGATCCTGCTGCGCGCGATACGGTGGAACTGGGATCATCTGGGCGTCAAGGGCCTCAATCTCCCCAAAGAGGTGGTTGGCTCAAAGTAGGTCAGCCGAGCCCCGATTGGATCGGGGGTTTTTTTTGCCCCGGGATTTGACGTAGTACTTGACATAGCAAATTACAACTGCTAGAATCGGACACAGACGAAGCGTGGGCCCCGGCTTGGTGCTGCCGGGCGGTCCGGCGGGGCCGGGGCCAACCGATCAAAGGGAGGCTCAGCGATGCGGAAGCGAGGCAGGCCATACCTGGTCAGTGCCAGCGGCGTCCGGCCGCGGCGGTTTCGCGACATCGGGGCCGCGACCCGCTACGCCAAGGAGCTGGCCACAGAACGCGGCGAGAGCTCGATCGCATTCGTGGCCTACATCGGCGGGTGGCCCAGAGAGTGGACCATGTACACGTTCCGCCGCGATGACGACGGCACGATCCACGTGGCGGCGAGTGCGGTGCGCAACCAAACGGTGGAGGAAGGCCGATGAGCGCCGAGATCGAAGCTAAGCAGATCGCCAAGTGGAAGAAGGCAATCGCGGCGCACGTCGACGAGAAGGCGCTGCGAGCGTGGTTCCAGCGCATCCGCACGGCCAAGACCGAACGCGAAGCGTTCTGCGCCTTCGTGCATGGCATGGTCTACCTGACCTACCCGGCCTACTGGGAGATGGCCGTCAAGCCCACGATGCAGAACTAGGAGACGCCCCATGCGAGTGACCAACCGCAACTGGCTCCGCTGGAGCTTCGAGCTACGCATCCCGGCCGACGAGCTGGTCCGGCTGTGGATGCTGTACCGCGAGTACCACGACCGCCCGGTTCGGGTAGCGGATTTCCTCGCTGACCAGCGGCGTACTGTCCGCATCATGCAGGCAATCACCGGAGCAGCCAACCGGCTGCGGGAGGTGGAACATGTCGAACTCCAACACGCTATCCAACACGCTGCCAGCACCGCCTGAACGCCAAGAAGCTCTGCCGAATCGCATCCCCAGCGCGCCGGCACAGGACGCCGCAGTGGTGCAGGCCGACGTGTACGGCACGCTCCCAGCCAAGGCCAAGAAGCAGGCCGCGCTGGAGATCGCCTCAGAGCTCCGAGACATCGTCGAACGCTGCGACCTGGCTGTGGACATCCAGGGCCGGAAGTACGTCCGGTGCGAAGGGTGGCAAACCCTGGGTGCGTTCTTTGGTCTGGTCGCAAGGGAGACGGAGCATAAGCCCATCCAGGTGCGAGACACCACGGGCTGGGAAGTTCGGGTCGACGTGTACCGGTGGAGTGATGGGGCCTGGGTGACCGGCGCTTGGGGACTATGCACCCGCGACGAAGTGGTGCGCAAGCGGGACGGCACGATCGTGCGGCCATGGGAAAACGCGCCGGAGTACGCCGTGCGAAGCATGGCCAGCACACGCGCTGCGGCGAAGGCGTTCCGGACCGCACTGGCCTGGGTGATGACCTTGGCAAAGTTCGCGCCTACCCCAGCCGAGGAGATGGACGGTGTGGTCGACGTGGCGGCAACCGCCACTCCAAGACGCCCTAGCCAGCCCGTACAGAAGCAGAACGCCCAGCAGCGTCGGCGTCCAACTGCGCAGAAGCCGCAGCCACAGCAAGAGCAGAAGCTGACGCCGGACCAGCGAAAGCTGGCCGACATGATCGTGCAGAAGATCCGGGCCGCGTACCCGGAGATCAAGAGCAGCGAAGAGTTCCGCGAGAAGTGCCGGTTGCTGCTGCACGCACTCACCGAGATCGACCGTCCCGAAAACGTCCCGGACGACCTGGCCCGCGAGACCGAACAGAAGATCCGCGACTGGGCTCCGGACATCGTGCGAATGACCGTGGACGTGCCGTTCTAGCGGAGGTGTGCCATGACTGAAGCACTGCGTGAACTAACCGACCCGATCACCGGTGAAATCGTCGATCCGTCTGACGTCGACCAGCTGGCCGAGGCCATTCAGCGGTGCTCAGCCGAACTCGATCGCCTGCACAAGTGGCACTGGCTGCTGCGGCAGAAGATCGCCGAGCACGCTCCGGACAGCGACACCAAGACCCGACGCGTCCGTGGTCGCCGGTACAGGCTGGTGCTGACCTTCCCGGATCCTTCGTGGGACCAGTCCGTGTTGAAGGAAGCCTGGAACGCCTACCCGAAGTACCGCGATCAGTTGCTGGCGATCGATCGGCTACGCGTGAAGAAGCGGGAACTCCGCAAGGTCCGCAATGAGTCCGGGCCGCCGGACTGGACGATGTTCCGAGACATGGTGCTCAAGGCTGAGCGGCCAGCGACCAGTCCCCCGAGTGTGAAGATCGAGCAGGAGCTGGAGGAGCCAACGAACCGGCCCGAGGAGCCAGGACACGCTGCAACCGAAGTCACCGTCAAGGACGTCTGGGGCGTCGAGTAGGCCTGCAGGACGTACGCGCTGGGGACCCGCCGTCTCCACACGGGGCGGCGGGTTTTTTCGAAGCATTCCGAGATGAGAGTACACTGGAGGCAGGAAGCAAATAGGAGGTCACGCACCATGAACGGATCACTCCAAACCAGCAACTG
Source organism: Planctomycetota bacterium (assembly GCA_026991575.1). Classification (GTDB taxonomy): domain Bacteria; phylum Planctomycetota; class Planctomycetia; order JALXBF01; family JALXBF01; genus JALXBF01. The sequence continues at coordinate 5,338 of JALXBF010000002.1, forward strand.
GCTGTTCCCAGAACCACTCCAGCTGACTGCCGACAACGGGACGAAGATCGTCGTCCAACCCTGGGCAGAACGGCCCCAGGCTACGCAGCAAGGAGTGTCGGAACGTCAGAAGCAGTTCTTCCGTCTATACAAAACCTCCGAGGGCGAGCTGTCCGAACACGAACTGCTCCTGCGGCTGGCCGGTGGGCATGACCGCATCCGCCGTGTCATCGACGATCTGATGGCGATGATCGACCAGTCCGACCGTGGCATGGTCGACTACGCCCACAGCCACGAAGCTCTCCGCGGGCTGGGCCACGGTGAGTGGGCTATCTTCGTGGCGAGACTCTGGATGCAGCAGATGCGTGGTCTGGAGCTGACCTGGAACTACGCCACGCGACGGTGGTGCCTGAGACGCGGGCCTACGTACGAACATTTCCGGCCCAAGAGGATCGTCGTGCCGCTTGACCCGGAACGGTGGAACAGCCTCGCAGAAGTGGTAGCCTTGTCGCTAATCCTAGCATAGGAGGACCGCATATGGCCAGCGATTCTATTAGTCAGCCGTGGCCAGAGAACACTCCCGTCACACGGGAAGCATTCGTCGACACCGTTGAGAACTTGAAAGCACGGTTTCAACAGACGTACGGAAGGAAACCGCAGAGCCTCGATCTGCCGCGACATATAGCCGACGCCATGCTCGGGTGGGACCGGAACGAATGGGGTGGTGACGTAGCAGGCGACCTATTCTACCACGGGCTGAGCAAGTTTCCTGAGAAACTGCTGGAGCTCAACGTTAACGTAGTGGACGGCAACGAGCTCCGTGTCTACTGACACGGACTCATACAGGCGCACCTGCAACCCGGCGTCCAAACGAACCAGCGGCATAGCGACGGGCACCAGAAGTACCAGCGGCCGCAGTTCTTCACCCAGCAGTGACCGAGGTGCCAGGCGAACGGTCCTGCACAGTACTCCCGATATGACACCGTTTCCCTTGTAGTCTTGGCTGCGACGGGTGCTGGGATAGACGGCGCGTTCCGCGCAGTCCCCGGCGGTCCCACTTCATACACCGGGATCGCTTTGACAGCGTGGTCGAGTGTTATGCTGCAGACCTTCGCCTGTATGGACGCGTCCCGTGATCGCACGAGAAAGTCAATGCGTTTCGTGTTCGATGGTACCCGAAGCACGAACAGCCCGTGTCGGTCCGTCTCCGTGGCATAGAGCACCCGCATGAAATCGCGCGATCGAATCTCCACGATGATTCCAGAAAGCGGTTGCTTGGATCTGACGTCGACGATCTTGCCGATCACGTACCTGTGTGCCGAACCACCGTCGCTACTCCCCTCCAGTGCCGTGGCGATCGTAAGTAGAGCACACGCGGCAATGAGGGTTGACCTCATAGCCCCCTCACCCCTATCAGCGTAAAACGCTTTGGGTCTGCCATGAGCGCGTGGTACATAGCTTCGTCCGATGTGTCTTTCGGACGGACCCTGACGATGAAGGTGAGCCTACCCGTTTGGGCCTCCTTGGACAGTATCACTGCGGTCTCTGTTGCTCCGGAGATCTCCCCACTGGAGAACACGCCCTTGGTGATGTACTCGCCACGGTGCTTGACGTAGATCAGACCGAATAGGAGTTCGTCAGCATAGCCAGGGTGGGCCTTGGCGAACACTATCAGCGGAGGACGGTACGGCTTCTCTCCAATGTCCAGGGAGAACGCAAACTCGACCCACGGAAGGCCAGTCGCGTTTCCTCGTATCCTTTTCGCGTACTCTACTTCGACATCGATCAGACGCCCCTCCAAGTGAGGCATTCGGAACAGGTCCTGTGCCGGGGTCGATCCTAAGCGCCAGACGTACGCGACACCGCCGATCGACAGAAGGAGCCCTACGAACACCAGCACGCGCTGGAACCCACTGAAATGCCACTTGGTGGTCTGCCCGCCGCCAGAGAATCGCGGCACCAGCAGTGCAAACCCGAACCAGACAGCGTACATCAGATACAGTCCCAGGCCAAGCCACGAAGACAAGTCAGGGGCGCCTACGCCATACGCAATCCGCTGCACCGCGGTGTCAGTAGCGAGCATGAATCCTCCAACGGTCGACAGCTCGAGCACGTAGTAGCTAACCCTGGGCTGGCCGTCGTGGATGGCATACGCTCGGTGCAGCCACTCTGCTACTTTCTGCCGACACTCGCACGACATCGCTCCACCTCGGAGGCTGGCCCGCGCGGTCGGCAAACCGCATCTAGCCTACCACACATCGCGTTGCGGCGTGCCGGGCGGCGGTCCACCATGTGCGGACTGTAGCGGATGTGCCGATCGTGTCAAGTCCGGGAGGATTCGGGATTCGTTGGGCCTGACCGCAGCCCACCGTGCGCGGAGCGACGTGCTACGATATCGGTCAGTCCGGAGGGTGGCCATGGTTCGAGTCACGGTGAAGTGTCCGTCGTGCGGCGCGCAGCTGTCCGTGCCAGACCGCGCTACGCGGTTCCTGTGCCCATCCTGCCGGGGCGGAGTCAGGATAGACCAAGACGGAACGGCGCATCCTGTACCTGTAGGGGAAGTCAAGAACGCCCGAAAAAACACCGTAGTCAACGTCTACAAAGATGACAGTCAGATGGCGGCGTGGGAGGTACTGCTCATCACCGGATGGTTCATTGCCATCGTTGGGTCGTTTATGTCCGTCGTCCTGGGGCTCGCGGCCGTGGATGCGGACGCCAAGGAGACGCAGTCCACAGATCACGTTATGTACTTCGGGTATGCTCTGGCATTCCCGCTCGCTGGCCTGGTCAACCACGTGTTTTGCCGTCTCTGCCAGCACGTCCAGGAGATCCGCGACGAGATCAAGAAGATCTCCATGAGGGATAGGTAGCTAGCTGGCAACCCCGTCACAGCCAGGCTCTGGCGAGTGCCGCCACAGTGTGATCGCAGCATCCAGGTGCTCATAATCCAGCGGCAAGACACGCCACGGCCACGATGCGGCTATACGCGCCACGGTCCTGAGTCGCTCCTGTGCCAGCTTGACCGGCTCCCCACGCCTGGCGTAGCTGGCCACGACGTCGGCACCACGCCGGCGTAACCACAGCAACACTGGCTGGTACGGCCACAGCAACGGCAACCAGCGACGCCACGTCTCGCAGAAGCGCGGATCCTTAAGCACCCACGGCTTCGGGAGGGAGCGCAGAAAGCGCTCTGCAGCCCCAGGGTCCCACCGCCCACTTCGCGCGGCTATGTTCAGCTGCCGCAGCTCTTCACCCTCCCTCCACGGGTCCGATGGCTCGGGCAGGTGCCATCCCAGCGCGTGGAGCATCGCGGCCACAACGCTGCTGCCCGTGTGACCGGCCGTGAGGAGCACGATGCATGGCAATTCCATCAGCGGCCACAGCGGCCGGGGCTCAGTCCCATACTCGACTTGCTCACGTGGCAAATAGGGCGCCACGCCGAGCTTGCGCTGAACGTAGGCCAACGACTCACCGCGGCCACGCTGCTCGCCGTACCCGGGGACGCGCAAGCGGTGGTGCACAACGATGCTGTCTGGTGTGTACGCGCAGCGTACCCCTGCCCGACGCAGCCTCACAGAGTGGTCCACGTGCTCTCCGACAATCTTGATCCTATCATCCCACGGCACACGGAGAAGCACGTCCTTCCGTGCCAGGAACCAGTTCAGGCCTACGTGCGTCTCCTGCCAACGAGTCCCCTGGCACGTGACTCGGTATCGTGGGTGCGGTGCGGAGATCCACAGTCTCCCGGCCTGTTCCCGCAGATAGCCGAGCCAACAGGTGACTCCGCGTTCACTACGACACGCCCCATACACAATCTCTGCGCCGCTCTCGCGCATGACGTCCCACATGGCCGCGATGTCGGTCTCCTTCGTGACGACCATGTCGTCGTCCAATAGGCAGACGAGCTGCGTCTGGGCAGCTCGGACTGCCTCATTGCGACATCTGGACAACCCACAGTCGCGTGGCAACCACAGGATCCGGACGTTGGGCAGCCGCTCTAGGGCTGCGAGCTCGGGCGGAATGGGATCGGGGCGCTGACCGTAGGTCTGCTCGGCTACAACCACTTTGTCCTGCGGATACCACCACAGAATACTTTCGACGCACCGTTTGACCGCGACGTGTCGGATGTAGGTAACAACGAGCCAGGTGACTGGCGGTCGATCGGGCCCACCTTCGCACTGACGGACGCCCGGTAGCCGCATTGGTGCGCAGTGGCCGCCGAGCAAGCACCGCCAGACCGGCACCGTCTGACCGTGCCGCGTCCTGCCTTGGGCCACCACGTCTCCACGGAACGCGCACTCAGCGTTCGACAAGATAGACCTCCGCTCCTCCAGCGTCCAGCCAACGCTCTTTGGGCCAGCGAACTCTTTGGTCCAGCCACGTCGTGGCGCTGGCAGCGTCTGCAGCAACGCCCGGCGGATCTGGGTAGTGGTCAGGCGCAGGACACACGGGTCGGAGCACCACGGCGTGCCAGTACCAGTCGTTGGCTGCTACTTGGGACACCGGGTCGGTCACTTCGTAGGTGCCGCTACCTGTGTACTGCACCGAGCCTGCTTCTGCACCCTGGGCAATCTGCTGAACTGCAGCCTGCAAGGCGTCCAGAACGCCTGAGCCGCTTACCCAGCCCCATAAGTACCACACCGTATCCGGGGGGGCATCGTTCTGACTCTCCAGCCACACCTCATTGGTCATCTGGCACTCTGGCTCCCCTCCGCCACTGCCACCGCCGCCACCTCCCCCTCCGTAAGGGTCGTAGTACGGGTCGCCCGTTCCGCCACCTCCTCCGCCACCACCTCCGGTGTTCGTCTCCACGATGTCGTAAGCAGTTTCCTGCCACCCTTTGGTGCCGTGGAAGTTCAGTGTCAGCTCAATGGACGAGACCCCCAGGGACGCGATTGTCCGTCCTGCCCCAATCTGCATCACGCTGAGCGGTGCCCACCATTGGATGTACCCACTAAGCACAGCTGTACCCTGTTCGCCCGGACACGGCACCGTTCCTGTCGGCCACGTGCCATAGATGACGGACCGACGCCCCGTGCTGGCCATGCTGCCTCGGTAGGCGGTGGGGCTGTGACACACATCCTGCGCAGCAGGGTCCAGGTAGCCGTCCCGATAGTTAGCCCACCAGTAGGAGAGTTCCCTGTCAGAGGGCGGAGACGTGTAGGTGTATTGAGCCTGGCCGGAGGAGGCAACCCAGCGTCCCCATCCAATCGATATCTCTGGCGGCACATTACGACCACGCGGCCTCGGGGGGTGGATTTCCGTGAAGACCGCTTCGTACCACCACTCTGAGCGTTCGGCGGCGCGACGAAGCTCCCGGTGCACGCGCCGCGCCAGACGCTCTAATCGACGGATGCGCCTCTCGTGTCGCACACTCATCTGCCGGGGCGCCAGTAGACCTGCGTCGCCTGCGCCTCCACAGCTTGCTCTTGCTTCTCGCGGATCCGCCGCATGAGGCGAATGAGTTCCAGGTACAACCGTTCGAGCCGCCGAATGCGACGTTCATGGTCGCGCTTGTCTGCCATCACGCACCTCCGACATCTCAACCATCAAGCGGTTCACCGCTTCAGTCGGCGGACCGCCTGGCTCACGGATGGTAGCGAGGTCCATCAACAGTCGGTTCACCGACTCCACACTCGGACCAAAGAGCCGCACACCGGTGCGCATCACGGTGTGCTCGCGGATACTGAGGACACGCACCCAGGACAGTGTGCGCAGCCATGCCATCCAGTCGCCCAAGCCATTCCAGGCGCGCGTGTCCGTAGATGCGTGGATCGTGGTGGCCTCCAGGGGGCCATCACCCCATTCGTACTCCACAGCCTGAACCGGTACCGCTGCGGTCTCCAGCCCCGTTGTCTTTCCGGGAGCTGCTATGTTGAGCAGTGCTGGACCGGAGAACCAGTACCAAGTGGCCATCGGCAAGGAAATCTGCCGGTGGAGATCCCACCTGCTCTTGGCCATCAGCTCGGCTGCATCGTCCATCACAGGCTTGAGCGTCCGCCCGACGTAGTCCTCGACGAACACCTGGTAGACACGACGCACACCATGTTGGGCACCGCTTCCGCCGTACACCTGGAAGTCGGCGACCTTCGACAGACTATGCCCCGGCGAAAACGTCACGGTGTCTGACGAGTTGCCTGTGACGGTTGCCTGATGAAGGTTGCCGTCGTCGTCCCAGAGATCGATCGGAGCCCCAGTCCACTCGCCAGGAGTCCACCCGGCGTCGTAGATGGTCACGGAGCTGCCACTATAGGCGTCTGGCGGCCCCCCCGGTGGGTAGGCGGACACCATCGGCACACCGTAGGCCGGCGCAACCAAGATAACGTCGTCTGGTTCTTGGGCCGCGCCGCGCGTTATCAGCGACAAATCGTCGGAACTGAGTCCTACCACCGGGTACGCCGCGTAGACACTTCCGTCTTGCGAGTCGATGTAGGCTGGCACCGGGAAGTAGCCATGCAATCCGTTGGGATTCCGGTGGGCAACGATTAGGACTGGACGTCTGGTCCTGCCGTACAGCAGGGCCCCGATGCCGGCGCCAGCTGGTAACTCCAGGGGTTCTTCCGCCAGGTTTGCCAGGCGTCGGTTCTTCGGATCAGCCGGCACAAAGCGGCGCCACACGTATTGCATTGGGCTCCGCCCACCAGGCCACACCTCGTAGCGGTCGACCTGGGCTAGCCCATGGGGCCAGGCCCACGAAATCGTGTTGGCTGAGTTGCCCGCGACCCGGCGGACAACCGCCGTAGGACCGTTCTGCTCGTCGATCAGACGTACCACTCCGTCCTTCCATTGGTCTGTAACCCAGTTCTTGTTGTTGTCACTCAAGCTCGTCTGGCTGACCGACGTCGGCTTGCCCGAGTCGCCATAACGGCCGTCTCTGACCCAGTATCGGTCCACCCTAGCCAGCGAATGGGACGGCGAGAACCAGATGGTGTCCGTTGTGTTGCTGCTCACGCTGCGCGTCTGTGTTCGGTTATTCGTGTCGTCATATAAGACGATCGAGCCTCCCGCCCACTGGCCCGTATTCCATTGCTTGGAAGTATCGGTGATGCTGCTACCGGAGTAGCTGGTCGGCACGCCGCGATCGTCCAGCCCGGCGGCGTAGCTAGCGTCCCAGGTCCATGCGGCCTCCAATGCTTCGTCCCAGCCTTTCAGTAGCGTGCCGTCCGAGAGGCGCAACATGACCGTTTCCTGTTTCGGCCGTCCCACCACGCGAGCAGCAGTCCACACGCCCTCTGTCGTTTCGCGGACGATGTCTTCAAGGACCGCATCCTGCGCCAGCGTGATGGTCAAACCCCCGCTCATTTGATCCACACGGGCAAATTGCCAGCCCCCCATGGGGTCGTACCACCAGAAGACCCCGTCTTGGTCAGAGACCAAGTCTTCGATCGCAGCCACCAGGTCGGTTTCCTGGAAGACGACATTGAGCGGCACCCAGTTCAGTGCGCCGGTGCCACTCGCTGCACTGGACAGCCCAAGCCGTTGGAGCTCTCCCTGGTGGCTCTCCAGTAACTTGTCAATGATCTGGCCCGCGGTCAGGTTTGCCCAGGACGGGTCGTAGTCGTCGTCCCGTTCCGGCACGTTGCACACGATAAGCGGGATTCGCCGCTCCGGGTGCACCACGGTAATGTCCCGGGCTCGCGCCAGCGGGCCAGTGGCTACGTATTCGATCCGCTCCTCTCCAGGCGACCCGACCAAATCACGCCCGGTGATCCAGCCAAGAAAGATGAGGGTACCGCCCCGATAGAGCTCTACCTTCGCACTGTGGTCGATCGTGGGATCAAAGTGAGTTCGGGCCTGCGTGAACCGTAGCTCGCGCGGGTCGCCGCGGAACGATACCCTCAGCGAGCGCAGCTCAATGCGCTGCTCGGCCATGTTGATAGATGCGCCATCGATCCGGAGATCGTACATCTCACCTCATCCGTCCACGTCGGGGAGCCGGGATCTCCGGCAAAGCCAGTGATCCGATCCGTCGGGCCAGGTCGAACGCTAGCTGAGACAGGTTGGTCAGAGTACGGGCTTGGCGTTCTAGGTGCGCAAGCAACGTGCGGTTCGTTTGCCGCTGTTGCTGTTCGAGCTGCTGGGCCGCGTCCGCCGCTCGCTGGGCGGCCTGGGGAACCTGTGCCATGGCGTCAACACCGGCGCCCACCGGCATGCGCCCCTGGAGCACGTCGGCGCGTAGCCCACGCATCCGCTGCCGGAAGGCGGATACCCGGCGGCAGATTGCTCGGCGCTCTTCCAGCGTCAGACCAGCCAGCTGGGCCGGGTCGATGCGTCCGGTCTGGACCAGCTCCCGTAGTCGCAGCGGATCGAGCTCGATCCCCCGCTCGCGTCCGAACTCGACGATCTCGCGGATCAATGCTTCCTCTGCCTGTCCGCGTGCCTGGAGCATGCGGTTCTCGAGCTCGATGCCGAGTTCTTCACGGGCTCTCGCGAGCGCCTCACGCGGAGACAGGCCCCCGAGCCGGCGCAGCCGGGCAGCCCGGCGACGCACGAGTTGCTGGAACGTGAGGCCGGCGCCGGCGAGCCCGGCTGGTTGTTCCGCTGCAGCAGGTGGCGCGGCAGGTCGACCTACGCCGGGGGGTACCGCAGGAGGTCTGCCGCGCCCGGCCGGAGCGACCGGTCGTGCCGCGGCCGCTTCATCGCGGAGCACCTGCTGGAGACGCGCCTGGGCTTCCTGCACCTCTGCAAGCTTCTCTGCACTATCGCGCAGGCGGCGCATCGCTTCATCCGCGTCGACTCCCGATTTCGTGAGCTGCGCACGGATCACATGCTCCGCTTCCTCAAGTGCCTGCCCACCCTTGCGCAAGGCGCGCGCGTAGTAGGCGGCCCAGCGGTTGACCTCCTGCTGTAGTCTCTGTTCTCGTTCCTTTTGCTGCCGCTCTTGTTCCTGTCGTTTCCGTTCCTCTTGCCACCTGCGCGTTTCTTCGGCCAGCTTGCGGATACGCGCCTGGTTCGCGATCCGTTCCGCTTCCAGGCCGCGCTCGATCAGTTGCTCCTCCTCAGCACGCAGTTGCCGGAGCCGATCTTCCAGCTGTCTGGTATGTTCGGTTCCCTCACGCAGCCGCCTGAGCTCGTCTTCTACACGGCCCAGCTCGCGAGCTACGCCGGGACCGGCTTCGGGAGCCAACCGGAGCGTACGTCGCAGTACTTCTCTCCTCCGTTCCAACTCCTCGATGCGGGCCTCTCGTTCCTCTGCTGTCGCGGGCAGGCCAAACTCTTCTAGTTTCGCCCGCAACTCACGCTCGAGCACTGCGCGCTCTGCTTCGATCGCACGCAGACGCTCGCGGATCGATCGTCGGATGGATTCCACTCGTTCTGGTTCGGTGTGCAATGCCTCCAGCTCTTCAGCCTGGCGTAGTTCCTCGACGGCCTTGCGCGTTTCTTCCTTGATGGTCTTACCGAGCCGCTTCCACATCTGCTCGACGCTTTCCGTTTCCCCCTTTAGCTTCTGCAGTGCCGACACCAGCATGGGTACCATGGTGATCGCGACGGCACTGATGGCACCCGTCAGAGGCCCCCCGAGAGTCATGGCCAGCATCGCGAAGTTGTTCGCGCTGGCACGTAGCGCCGCGTTCAGGCCCATGCCGGGCTGACTAAGGACCGCCACGAAGTCCTGGATCGCGAAAGACAGCTGCCCGAACACCGCCTGATTGCGCATCAGAGCCTGCGCTAGCTTTCCACCCTCTCGCGTGGCGAGCTGTGATACCTGCTGGAAGGTCTCACCGGCTTCCTGCAGCCTCAGTCGCATGCCGATGATGTTGCGGGCCGCCTCGGGAGGGATGTCGAGTCGGAGGTTGCGCGCGTCCTGAATGAGCTTGACGAGGGCAGCGTCCGCTTCTTCGATCTCCTTCTCGAATCGCTGGTCCATCGTCAGACCGGCGGCAGCGGCGCGGTTAGCCAGCTCCTCCACACGCTGGGAAGCGCGCTGGAGGTCCCGCTCCCACTGCTCGGTCTTCGCGCGCAGTTCGATCTCGAGGCGGCGCTCTGCCATCAGGTCCCCTAGGTCACGACCAGGTCGTCGCCGGTGCTGTCCGGGTCGAGCTGGGCCAGGAAGGTCACGTCAGCGGTGAGCACGCCCGCCAGCGGCCGACGTACCTGGAAGTTCTGCACGTCGCAGCGGGCTTTCATGTCGAGTGAGAGGGTATTCGCACCGCGGGCGAAGTCCAGCTTCAGCGACGCCAGCCCCCCAGACTCGAACTTGTCCAATAGGCCCGTGTCCTCGAACACCAGCGTTAAATCGCAAGTCACCTGGCGGGCCGTCCACATCAGCCACTGCAGGTCCGGCCCGACACCAATGCCTTCGTCCAGCGTATTCGCCACCCGTAGGTTGAAGGAACGCACCCGTGCGTTCGCAGAGCCCTCCACCGTGTAGGTCCCCTCCAGAAAGAGGTACGGGTCCTCTTCGGTGTAAGTCCCCTCCGACCAATCCGTCGTGGTGCTGAGCTGCTTGCCAACGAGCTCAAGCTCCAGCTCCAAGGGCTGGTTCTCGGCAGCGGCCGCGAGCGTTAGATTGCTCACCTTCAGTCCATTCAGCTCGACCGCGCGGACGCCGTCGCGGAACCGGGCCGAATAGCTATCCAGGTCGTAGTTTGTGAGCTTAGTGCCCCAATCGATCAACTCTTTGGCCGTACCCGGAAAGGCCCACGTTCGTAGCGTGGCCTGAGCACGTTTCACACCGAGTACCGTCCGCCATGGTCGGCCATGGCCGATATTCGTCATCAGCAGTGTTCGGTTCGGTGTGTAGGAGTAAGCAAACCAGTCATCACCACGTCCGATGATGGTCTTCGGCGTGGTCCACCCCGGTGACGTGCCCCACGTTGTTTCCTTGGCAAGCTCCAGCCAGCTCTGGTGTCCCGCGACAATCGGCATGGCTAGGTCTCCGGTATGCTGATGACCACGTCCAGCAGAACGCTACCGACCAGGTAGCGCTCGGCAGGGCGCCCCCGCAGCTCCGGCGCCGGGCCACGTCGCACGGCCCACTCCCGCGCGCCGGCGCTCTGCAGCGTCTGGTAGTTGGATCGCTTCAGGAACACGGCCCGGACCACATGCATCAGCCCGAGCAGATCAGCCACGTGCCAGCCCGGCGAATAGACGTCGATACGGATTGACAGCGTCTCGCCATACTCGCGCTGCGATAGCCATTCGCTCGGAGCGTCCTCTAGCGCCACCCGGTACGCCGGCAGCTGGGCCTCCGGGATCGGGTCTTCCGGCTCGTCGTACTCGCCTTCCCACGCGTAGGCGCGCTTGAAGGCGGTCGACACCTGGGCATCGTTCTTCAGCAGGTCGAGCACTGCCTTCAGCAGCGTCCACTCCGGCGAGCTCAGGTTGTTACGGCGTTGTGCCACGGGCGAATCCCCGCACGCGCAGCTGAGCCTCTATCTGTCGCTGCGCGATCTCGATGACTTCGGCGATGTCCGACTCGTCGAGGCCGAAGAACTCACGCTTGGGTAGCCCCGGGTGTCTGACGCGGCGTGCAAAGATGCCCTGCGGCTCACCAGCCACCACGGGCACCGCACTCAGCCGCTTGCGGCCACGCGGACGACGCATCCGTCCACCCGCCACGATCGGGATCCGCAGCACAGTTGCCTGGCACTCGCCCCCGCCGGGGAGGATCGTGTAGGGTTGCGTCCCGCTGTTGTGATAGCTTGCGATCCTCTCGGCTCCCGGGTCGCTGAAGAACACACGACCGCTCTGTGCCGACCACGCGTACGTGAGTGCCTTGAGCATGCGGCCCGTGTCCTCCAGGATGTGGCCCGGGCCACGTACGCGCGCCGGCAGTCGCCTCTGGCCACACTTCGGCTTCGGCCGCGCGCTGCGGATCGTCGATTCCTTGAGCGGCGTGAACGGACGACCGTTGACGTCCACCCCACGCTTGCGTGTGCGCTCCAGGATCCGGGTGCGCACTCGACGGGCCGCGTCCCGGTGGAACGTGGTCTTGTCCAGTACCGCCAGCTGCCGGATTGTGCGGCTCAGACCCTGAGCCCCCCTGATCACTAGGGGCATCACTTCTTCCTCCGCCGCCGGCGCAGCCGCATCAGTGTCAGGGCCAGCCGCGCCCGGGCGCCGACCTTGTCTTTCCGCTTGGCGGCCCGCCGGATCAGCGACACCGGGATCTTGCGCCCCTCGGGGATACCCAGATCCCGGTGCAGCTGACCGGGGCGTTTGATCGCCCGCTGAATCCACCGCGCGCGTCGCTTAGCCACGTTTACGCCCTCGTAATCCGACTGCTGCGGCAACTGACGACCAGGTCCGCGTATCCGTCGTGGTTCGTGTCGATGCGGGCAGTCAGGTTCCGGACCGCTTCGCGTGACTGCCTCAAGAACTGCTCCGCCAGCGTGTCGAACCGATCGCCCGCTTCGGTGATCTGTGCCTGGCAGATCAGGCTGAGCGCGTAGTAGACCGACGCGCGACGCACCGCCGGGTCAACCAAGAGCCCGCCACGTTCCAGGTACTCCTCGACCGCGGCGTAGCTGTCACCGGAGCGGGCCAGGATCTGCTCGTCCAGCCAGCGACGGGCCGCCAGCAGGATCTTGCTCAGGTCCTGCTGCCCGTAGCCCGTCAGCAGCATCGACTGCGCCCACGGCACCACGTCGTAGATGTCCTGCTCGGTGATGTAGGCGTCCGTGGGCAACCGGACGGCTGGCACGTCGATGTAGAACGTCTGCCGGTCGACCTCCCCGCTGGTCTGGGTCACCTCGACGGCCGCTTCGTACTGGATACCCAGCTCGGGGGGGCGGAAGACGTACTCGTAGACGCCGGTAGACTTACGCGGCACGGCTGTGCCGGCGGGCACCACCGTGGCGCCGGTGTCGGTCCGCCGGATACCCCAGGTGCTGGAGGAGTCGCGCAGCACCACGGACGTGGCGTCCGCCAGCACGCCGTCCACGTAGTTGTGCACGACGATCTTCCGCTTGCCGCGGTCGACCGTTACCCGCCACTCAGCCATCGGGCTACGTCGTCGTCGTATGGATCTTCACGCCCAGTGCATCCTGGGCCACCTTGACACCCCACAGGCTCTCGATCGTCACCCGGACGCCGCCGCGCCGCGAGTCGTAGCTGGTCGTGGCACGGATGGCGAAGTTGCCCCGCGAAACGGTGACACTCTTGGCACCAAGCCCATCGGGTGCATCTGGCAGGCGACGGCTCAACAAGATGATGGCATTGCGGTGGAATAGCAGGTTTGCGAAGGCATTACTGCCACCGACCGTCTCCGTCGGAACGAAACTCGATCGGAAGAAGTTCAGACCGTAGCGTCGGTTGATGAGCCCTTCCTTGAGGGCCACGCCACCGTCGTCCACGGTGTGGGCCTGCATCAGGTTCCAAAGCTGCAGCAACTCTGCCTCTTGGTTCGGGTGGAGAACCACATGGACATTGCGATCCATGGGGCCCTTGTTCGTGATGTACGTCTTGCGGGCCTCCAGAATGAGGGACTCAGTGATGTTCGTTGTCGCGTCCCCCACAGCGTTGGTGAACGACGTGAACAGGTCCGCGAGACTGGACTCGATCTGCTGGGCAATAGCCTGGGCGGCCGGTTGGATGAACAGCTCTTCCAGGCTGTCCAGGCTCTTGGCACGCTCCGCGTCCTCGAACACGTAGCTCACGTAGTAGTGCTGGTCCAGCAGGACCGCCACGTCCGTGAGCTGAGCGTCCGTGTCGGTGTAGTCCGTTCCTACGGTCTTCGCGGCAGCGGTCGGCACGGTGGGTACGCGAGTGTGCACCGTATCGCCGTATTGAGCCACCGCATCGTCGAAGTCACGGTTGACCAGGGCGCCCAGAACCAGTTCGTCGCCCAAGAAATCGAGTGTGCGCCCGGCCCACATTTCCGGAATGGCAGCGTCGATCACGTTTGGCATAGCACGTACCCCAAGCGCAGAAGGAGTGCGTTGCTACGCCCGCAGGTAGATGGGACGGCCAGCTCGAGATGGGACGGCCTGACGGCCTCGGCCGCGACTGCGGCGACGCTGGCCTCGCGCTCCCCCCCGAGGAGAGCCTCTGCAGGCTACTCGTCCTTAATGCGGCCCTCCGCGATCGCCCGCCGAATGTCGCGCTCCAGCTCTTGGTCCCGCTCCTTCGGCGGCCGCGAGAAGAACTCGCGGAGGAAAGACCGCGTGTAGATCTGCTTTGTCGGCCCTTCGGTGGGCCTCCGCGGCTCCGGCCCCTGGCCGTTGGAGCCCGCGAACAGGTACGGCTTCTTCTCACGCAGCTCGCTCAGTGCCGACTTCAACTCGTCGTCACTCTCAGGGAGCTCGTCGAACTTCTCCGCGACGTATCGGACGATGTCGTCGACAGCCCCCTGGTGCGGTTTGAATTCCGCCGCGAGCTGCTCGATCCGGCGGCGCCGCTCGATGGCCTGGAGCTGTGACTTCAGCTCGTCACGCTCCCGGGCCGTCTCCTCCAGCTGCTTGCGGAGTTGCTCCAGCTCCTGCGGGTCGGTCTTCGACGACTCAGCCTTGAGCTTTTCCAGCTCTTCGGCGACGCTGACGAGCTCTTCTTCGAGCTCCTTCTTTTGCTTCTTGAGCCGCCGGATGACCGCTTCGCGTTCCCGCAGCTGGTTTCTCAGCTCCGCTACCAGCTCCTCGCTCATCGAGCGTCTCCAACCGGACAGGCACCGCTTCCGCTGCGTCGCCGAACTGTGCTCTCACCAAACGTCGTGCTTCGGCGACAGCCCACTCGCCCGACGTGGCCTCCACGCTGTAGCAGTAGACATTGGGCTCTTCGTCGGGCTTGCGGACGCGGTGCAACCACGCCAGGGTCTGCCCCGGCCCACACCGTACCCTCATCCAGACTCTATACCGATGGGTCATCGCTGTCGACGCGCAGAAGTGGCTGCTTGTTCGCGTTCCCGCTGCCGACGGAGGTAGTCCTCGGCCCAGGACACGACCAGCTCGACGATGTCCTTGCGGTCGGTGAGATTGCTGTGAACATCGTTCTTTGTGATTCCTACCGTCGGTACCCCAGGTGAGTGAGCCGCTGGTGCCGCGGACACGATGCCCAATTCCCTCAGAATGGGCTTAGGGATAGAAGCAACTAACTTCGTCCCGGAGCGAAGTATGATGACCACGTACGGTTCAAGTTCGTCCTCTACGGCATACCAGTCGACGATGGGATCTTCCATGCTGGCTTCCTTGATGCGGTAGAACCTAATCCCGTCTTTTTCGGCTACCACCTGGCTCATGGTTCGACACCTCGTTCCCTCAGCATTGTAACGACCGATCGCACCGTCTGGCCGGTCGTGACAGTGCCAGCGTACGTGCCGGCAACGCCATGCAGAAGCACGACAAGTTCGTTTTCATGTGGTGACAAGAAGCTCGAGAACTCGTTGTCCTCCCTGCCAACCCAGTACACCATCCACACTCTGTTGAGTGGCACACGGTACAGGACAGCGTGATTGCCTCCAGGAGTGACTGCGTGCCGGATTGACGCAGACTCGTAGACAGCGTGCTTGGCAAGCAGGATACGATAACCGACTTCCAGAATCGTACCCTCCCCTGCAACAGGAGTGCCCTCCGGGCGCCGGATATCTGTGGCATTGCTCACAAGCATTTGAGGATCAGACCACGTTCTCACCACTAGCAGCGATCCACGTGACTTGACGCTGGAAGGCACTCGCTTGACGTTCAGGTTCCGTAGCGTCCACGCATGCTGTGCTGATATAGCTTCCTGAACAACTTCGTCGGGGACGTCAGCGGCGCTGGCAAGAAGCGCAACTGCACCCCCAGCGGCGTCCACTTGGTCGAGTACGACCCTGGACTGTCCAGACCAGAAAAACGACTCTCGTTCATTCCCCAAGAAGGTCCTGAGAATGTCCCGAGCGGCTACGGTGTTCGGATGATCGGCGGTTATGCCATGGCCGGTACTCACCAATATCGGAACCTTGTACGCACGTGGGTGAATGCCGGCAAAGAACCGCTTGTACTCGTCAAACATCTCTTCGTGGTAGCTCTTCCCGCTGGGCGTCCGCGCCTTGCCGTCCGGCCCGATCTTCAGGCGCCTCGGTTGCCGCACCGCCGTGGCCCGCATGTAGTGCTTGCTGACGCTATCGACGTAGGACTCCGTCCAGTTCAGCGAATCCCGCTCGAAGTCCCGGATCACGCGCACCGTGTCCGCCATGTTCCGTGCCCGGGCACGTAGCTTGGCCTTGAGATCGGCCGGGAGCGGCAAACGCGTGAGCTTTCGTGGGTTGACCCGGCGTGCCAGCTTCGGGATTTCCCACACGCTGATCTGCCCGAAGACGCTGGCCGCCTGCGGGTTCGTGTTCTGATCCCGCAGTGTCCACAGTTCCATCACCTGCTCACCGAACTGGTCCCCCTTGGGTGCCCCCTGGGCCCGGTATCGCAGCGCGCCACCTGCATCGATCCGATACACCTCGATCTTGCGGCGGCCCTTGCGGCCCGGCCCCACACGCACCAGGATGTTGTCGCGGGCCAGACCGATCACGTCCCAGTTCGCAAGCCACGCATCCACCGCGAACCCCTTGCGGATCTCGCGTAGCACGCGCTTTTGCTCGCCCTTCGAGAGCTGGTTCCAAATACCAGCCAGGGTATCCACACGGCCACCCGGTTCGGGCTCGATGTACACCGAGAGTTTGACCGCCGAGCCGTCGGGCTGTGTGTACAGCCTGCTCGGTGGGACGCGGATGCCCATGGCACGGTAGACCTCTTCGGCGTAGTACTCCTCGCGGACGTGGTCCCCACCCCTTTTGAGCACGTACTTTCGGCCCCACTGGTCCTCGACCAGCTGCGGGGACGTAGAGCCGGGTAGGGTCCGCAAGACGCGCAGGTTCGTCGGGTCATCGGGGAACTCCGGTGCGCCGGCTGGAGCGGGCGGCCGGGGCGGTGGTCCGGATGGCGGGGGCAGCGCGAGTGCACGACGTGGCCCGGGCAGCGCCAGCGGCGGTCCGGCCACGCGATACCGCGGCCCACCGCCGGGGGATGCGGGCTGCAGGCTGACCAGCGGCTGGCCGGTGCGTGTGGCCCACCGGTTCAGTAGCTGCTCCAGCCACGCCACATCGCGGAGGTGCTTCTTGTAGATGTCGCCCTCCGCAGGCACCGGGTAGAACAGCCCGCGCTCCCCGTAGTGCAGTCTGCCCTTTTGCCAGTCCGGGTGGATGAGCTCCCAGTACTCCGGCGTGAAGATGCGACCGATGAAGTCGCGGCTACCGTATCCCGGCTGCCCCCCCTTGCGGGGATTCGGCCCGGCAAACGCCGGGTGGATCAACCCGGGCGGATTGGCGCGTGTGATGTCCTCGACGTTGTGCTCGTCGACGATGCCGATGTGCAGGTAGAGCTTTGCCCTCACCTGCTTGCCGAATTCGGTGAGAGCCTGTGCGAAGAACTGGCCGATGGCCTCGGCGTACATGCGGGCCACGCGCTTCTCGCCGCGGATGGCCACCAGCTCGTCTTGCACTGCGGTGACCAGCTCTCCGAGCGATCTGGCCCGGTGCAGCGCGTCGGTGATGCGGGACGTGATGCGGTCAATGTGCCACGATTCGATATCCCGCACCACCCGGTCCAGCCACTGGCGGGCCGCTTGCGGAATGCTGACCGGGGCACCGCCCCAGAAGCGGTCCGAGTAGTCACGCAGGTGGTCGAGTGCGATCTGCTCCGCAGAGCGGCGCATGAAGGGAATGACCTGCCGGACGACCACGTCGCCCGCGGCTGTGAGCAGCCGGCGCACATCGGACTCCGCAAACCGGATTGCCCGGCGGGTAGCGGGGCTGTCGACTACGCGTTCGTCGTCGTCCAAGTCGACCTGGTAGCGCGAGACGAACTGATCGATGAGCTTTCGGATGCGGTTGTGGGCCGATTCGTAGACGGGCAGGATGGCAGCACGGACGTCCGAGAGCAGCTCAAGCTTCAGGCGCCCCTGGTCGGCGAACTGCAGGACGTCTCGCAGTTTGGCCACTCTTCATCACTCCGTCCCACCCAGCGGAGCCAGCTCAATGCGGTCTTGGCGGATCTCGGCCAGCCGTTCGCGTGCTTCGTCCTCCGTCACACCAGGGTGCAGCTCCATGTACACGTCCACGGGGCTGGTCAGACCGCGGTCCAGCTCCCACGTCTTGCGCTGCACCCACTCCGAGTCCTGGACGGGTAGCTGCGGGTCGAGCCACTGCAGTCGGATAGACATGTCGTCCGGGCGCTGCGGTGCCGGGAGGTTCTCGTGTGCTTCGAGCAGCACCGCGATCACCCAGGCCAGACGGCGTTCGTAGGCCTCGAAGAGCCGCCCCCTCAGTCGCCGCTCCATGATGAGCGGCAGCTGCTCGGCGACGATCGATACGCCGCTTCGGGCGGCTGTCTGCTCCAGCCGGTAGACCGACAGCGGCACTCCGTGGCTGGCCAGCGTCTGGTTGAGCAGCCAGTCGACGTACCGCATGACCTGCTCGGTGGCCACGGACGGTGACAGCACGCTGATCTCGCCCGCTTCGTCCAGTTCGACAATCCGGCCCGGGCCGATCTCGACGGCGCCGGCGATCCCCTTCGCCACCCACTGCCCGTAGTGCTGGATGCTCAGCGCGTAGGCGTGGTCCGTGAGCAGCTGGTTGATGTGCCAGTTGAGCGGGCAGAGCGACGGACCCAGTCCGGGCGTCCAGAACGACGTGTGCGGGACAGTGTTGTGTGCGGCGACGAACGGGAGCGTGCGGTAGGGTACCTCGGTCTGCGAGACCAGCTCCCAGCGGTCCTGTCCGCGGCGGTACTCACGGATCGTGCCGTCCGCGTACTCCGGGCTCGACCAGATCTGCACCGTGTCGCGGTCAAGGATCGCCAGGTACTGCGGCTCCTCCGGCTGGCCGGGCACCGGCCACACCTCCACGACGTCGGCAGAGAGCAGCGTCAGGCGAATGCGGCCGTCCCGATACGACACCCCCAGGAGCGCTGCTCCATGCAGCCGCGTGTATCGATCCCACGCCACGAACGTGGGCCCACGCAGCCGTTGGTAGACCTCGGTGAGCCGCTCCGCCAGCCGTGTGTCTACGTCGGTCCATTCACGCAGCGGCTGTTCCCAGTACAGTCCGCTGAGCAGGTCGATGACGGGACGGGTGACGTTGAGCGTGACCTTCGGCTGACGGTCCCACTCATCCTTGGTCGTGCCCTCCCGGGGCCGGAGGAACTCGAGCAGAGCTCCCTCATACGTGCGACGGAACGCGATCGCGTCGCGCATCCGCTCGGTCGGGTGCGCCCCAGCTGCGATCCACGCCCCGATCTCCGTCCAGTCGGCCATTCGTTACCCCTACACGATGCGATGTGGCCAGCGGTCCTCCCGGATCGGACCGCTGTAGCGCACTCGGCCGCTGCGCCGCCCGACGGCGAGCCATGCGGCGATGGATGCGGCCAGCACCAGGTCGTCGTGCTCGCCGTCTCGTGCAGCGTATGACTCGCGTGCCCCCCGAGTCGACGCGCGAAACGCGCGCATCTCACGGATCAGGACCTCGGCATGCTGGACGCCGCGCGCCAGTCGGATGGTGCCGCGCTGGAGGCCCGCGACCAGCGCGCCGATCAGGTCCTTCTTGGGCACGTTCCATCCGTGGGCGGTCCGTCGGGCCATCTCCCCGGCAGTGATGGTGATGGCGCACATGTTGACCCACGGCCAGAGGTGCCGGCGCTCCAGAAGCATGTCGACCACCGGACGACCGACGCCGGTGGCGTCGATGCCGAGCCGAATGCCCCCCATCATTTCGGCGCGGCGCAGCAGTGCGACGACATCTGCGACGATCTGCGTGTACGGTGTCTGCAACTCCCAGCGGCGCAGATAGCGGATGGCCCAGATCCTGCGGCCCCGGTCGTCCCGGTAGGTGCGCTGCATCAGGCACAGCGCGGTGTAGTCGGCAGCCTGGCCAAGGTCCAGCCCACCGACCCAGCAGTCGTCAGACCGGCTCCCACGCAGATACTTTCTCATCGGTGAACGCTGCCAGCATCTCGTCGGTGAACACTGCGCCTTCCAGATCCAGGAACTCGCACAGGTACTCCTGTGCGAACCACCGCTCGCCCATTTCCAGGCGCTCCTCTGCGAGGAATTTCGTGTCCATCCGGGGGCAGTCGTCGGCGGTCACGCGGATGCGCTGCCAGTGGTTGCCCCCCTCTGCCCATGCTCGGTAGAACCAGCCGCGCTTCCCGCGGGGGGTACTGATGGCGATCAATCGGCCCCCGGATACTGCGAGCATGGGACGGACGCTGTAGTACGTCTCGTCTGGCACCGCGGCAGCCTCATCGACGACGATCAGGTCCACGGCCGAGAACCCCCGGATCGTCTGCTCGCTGCCGGGCAGAGCGATGATGCGGCTCCCACCTGGCAATTCCATCCGCAGCACACTTTCGGCATCCGTGTCCACCGGGCGCCCTGCCGCGGCGTAGAAAGCCCGCACCTTCCGCATCAGCTCGGTACTCTGGCGCAGCGATGGCGCCACGAGCAACACCGTGGCACCGTCACGACGAAGAGCGGTGGACAGTGCCAGGGCTGCGGTAGCGGTGCTCTTGCCCGCCTGGCGGCAGGACAGCACCAGCACACGGTGGTGTGGTGTCTGTGCCAGCTCGGCCTGCCACGGGTCGGGCTCCATCCCGGCCGCGGCAAACAGGGCGCACGGGTCTAGCATCACGGCAAGTGTCCATGCTGCCGCAGCACGGTCAGCACTGCCTGGCGTGCCTCGGGGTAGGGTTCCAGTGCTGCTGCGATTTGTCTGGCGATGTGTAACCATTCCGGCTGGGTGTGGTCGCGGTACATCCTGTAGACCAACTCCAACACTTGGCGTGCTTCCCTGATGGCAATGCACATGTGGCCCGGCTGAGTGGCCGACTCAGCCAGTTGCAGGGCCTGCATCGCCTTCTGGTACAGCATCTCCAGCTCGGCGACGATCCCGGCCAGGTTCCGACGCTCCTGCTCTGCGGCCGCCACGAGCATCCTTTGCCCCATGTGGCGGTCCCGGTGCCTGCGGAGCGTGGTTTCGCTGACGCCGTGAGCCCGGGCGGTTGCCCTGATGCTCTGCCCTTGTGCGATGGCGTGTTCGATGGCAGTCCTGTGCGGGTGAGTGCAGACCCGACAGCGTGGTTCTCTCGGCGGTGAGTTGCTTGGCGAGGCGGAGGACGACCGCTTCGATTTCCTGCTCCGCCTGCCTGATCGCTTCGTGCCCATCCAGGTCCAGCATCTCAGCCACGGTTTTCAGGTGCGCCTTGATGAGCGCGCACGCTATGCTGCATGCCCTCTGTGGATCCACGGCGGTACCACCAGTTCTGCCGCTTTTCTATAGGCAGGCATTGATGCACTCGCAGATCGTCAAGCACCCAGTAGCCGCAATACCGGCACTGCACTGGGTAACCATCCCCTCTCCTGCGTCTGGCGTCGATCAACAGTCTGTAGGCTTCACGGAGTCTCTCGAGCGACTCGCCTGCCTCCGCCAGCCACCGTCTGACCGTCGACGGCGACAGTCCCAGTGAGACGGCCGCGTCCCGCACGGTGGCGCCGGCCGCGAGCAGGTACACCACGTCCGGCAGGTAGTCACTCCGTTTTGCCATTGTTACCGAAGGCGTTGATGGCACCCAACTCGTGGGCCACCAGCCGGTTCACTTCACGGAGCTCACGCAGGGCCTCTGTGTTTTCCCGCATGTGCTCCTCCAGACGTGCCACCAACTTCTCCCAGCGATGTGACACGTACCACATGAACCAGACCGCCACTGCCGCTGGGAAGCCGATGCTGCCCACCAGTTGTCCGATCGCCGTCAAGGTCTCCATGGGGTGGCTAGCTCCTCTTTCACCAGCTCCTGCGCGATGTCGGTGCCGTCCAGCTGCACATCTGCAAGCACGCGACCGAAAGAGTCTCGGCCATGGACTGCCAGACGCACGCGTTGCCACTTCAGCTTGCGACGCAACCACTGAGTGGCTGCTTCTGCTCGGGCCCTCTCTGCCGGATCATCCGCATCCAGCTCAGGCGCATCCACACCTCGAATGCGGATGTGCTGGTTGCGAAGCGTCACGTCCAGCGGCAACTCGATCTGGGCTACGAACGTGTCACCGTCGATGACCCGCGTAACGACGGCAGTGACGCAGCCAGGATCTTCGCGCTGCATCGGCTGCAGCTCGATGGCGGCGACAATGACTGCCGCCGTCAACCAGGCCGCGCAGTGATGTGCGAACAGCTTAGCGGCCATCCTCACGCACCTCGTAGCGAATGGCTCCGTCTTGGTCGACCCACCACCGGACCTTCAACCGCAGCGGCTCGGAAGAAACGGGCAGCTCCCCCTCGCCAGCGGGCACTGTCCGAGGGGGAGC
The DNA here is from genome assembly GCA_026991575.1 of Planctomycetota bacterium. Classification (GTDB taxonomy): domain Bacteria; phylum Planctomycetota; class Planctomycetia; order JALXBF01; family JALXBF01; genus JALXBF01. Next base: position 27,574 of record JALXBF010000002.1, read on the forward strand.
CTTTCCGGCCCGTCGGGCTGCTTCCCAAAAGGACCAGCCCAGCGCCATGGCACCAGTCAGCAGAGCACAGGCGGCAATGACCCATGGCCATGGCGATGTCTTCTGCACGTACGTGATGTTGTCGGCGATCGTCAGCTGGCGGTCGCCCACATCTGATGCGCTCCCCTGCGGGAGCAGCCCGCTTTTGGCCAGTCTGTGCCGCACGGCCTGCTCCTCGATCTCCGCCGCGGCCGCGATGTTGTCCAGGCCGACGGCCTTCAGCATTGTGTCGATCTTGGACTCTTTAGCCAGGTGCTGATCCCTGGCCTCCGCCAAGGAGCTTGAGCCGTTGTCGCATGAGCGCATTGAGAAAGTCCATGCTCGAAGCGTAGGCCGGTGAGCGGAGCAATTGCTCCGACGGTCCGGTTACAACCACCTTCGGGTCCGACACAATCCGGTCACCGTCCATGAACGCGATCTTGGATTCCTCGACTTCCAACAGCCCCAGGGCCTGGAAGACGATCTCCGCGATCTCTTCGGCCGACAGCACTATGCGGACCTCTGCCACGGGTCATTACCCCTGCGGCCCACGGACTACGGTCGGCACGCCACCGGCGCCGCCAGGCAACTGGGCCCTGGCCTGGCCTCCGCCGCTTTCGCTGATGATGCGGTGCGTCAGACCTTCTCGGTAGCCCATCTTGCCCTCGATCAATGCGAAGCGGAGCGCCTCCAGGGCAAATGCATGGCCCTGAGCCATACCCACGATGACGGCTTCCATCGCTTCCGCAGCACGTTCACTTGCTGCCATTGGATCGACCTCCGCTTAGGTACGGTTTGACGTTGATTCGCACTTCACCCTTCAGACCGCGACGTAACCGCTCCCACGACTGCTGCATGGCAGCGATCTGACGCTTGAGCTGCTCGATCTCGCGACGCAGCTCGTCGACTTCGCTCTGCTGCGGCCGGTCGGCACTCGCAGCGGCGCCCGGGCGCGGTGCCACGGGCCTCCACCGCGGCTGCTGCGGCCGCTGCTGTACCACGCCGTCACGCGGCGTCTGAGTCGGCAGCCGTCACGTTGGTGGACCGGCCGGGGCAGCGGCGCTGAGCCCACCACTGACGCCCCACACTACGCCGGCCACGCTCCCGCCGGGTAGTACGACCGCTGCGCCGCTGTCCCCTTGCCGGACCCTCCCCACGACCCAAAACAGCTGCTTGCACGTGCGGACGATGCGACGTCCCGTGTAGCGCGCGGGCACTTCGGGCTGTCCGACCCGGTAGAGCACGGCGATGTCAGCACACTGCCCCGGTAGCGGCCGGACGAAGCGCACGGCAGGCACGCTGTGGGGGGGCACGTGGAGGTACGCCACGTCGGTGGAGCCGTCGGAGTGACAGGTGGACGCGTTCACGGAGCAGTGGCTGTGGCGCACGACGATGGACGTGCCCCCCCGGACAACGTGCGCTGCGGTCAGCACATGCACGGGGTCGACGATGTAGCCGGTGCCGATCTGGAGGATGTTCCCGCGACGTGCTTCGACCACGACGATCCGCTGCGGGTCCGGGGCTGCGGACCCGAACCGGGCCAGACTGAGCAGGATGGCGATGGATGCTACGATGCGGCCCACGCGATGGCCCTCCGCGTTGCTGCGCGGCGCAAGTAGTGCACGGCGTTGTGACGCGAGAAAACGGCCACGTTCCGGTGCGCCGCTCTCAGATTTCCGTCACGGAAGATGGGACAGCTAATCAGGTCGATCCAGCTCCACACGTTGACCCAACGCTCGATCGTGCTTGGCCTGGCAATCGGTGGCAGTGACAACGGTACGAGCTCACGCTCCGCGTAGACCAAAGGGCTACCCAGTGTTACCAGTCGGTGGTTGCCCTTGGCGAAGTACTTGAGCGCCTTGTACGCGATGATCGAGCCGAGTGAGTGAGCTACGATCAGCGCAGGACCGCGGGTATCGGCGATCTTTGCGAGCTCTTCGGGTGTCGCGTCGCCGATGATGTGCCCGACGTCCTCCAACCATGCTCGAACGCGTTCCCACCATCTACGCGGGCGCACGGAAGCGTCCCATGTGTACGGCAGCAGCCGGACGTTCCCCCCTACGGCGGCTCGCAGGTACCTGAGCCACGGTACCCACCAGCCGAACTGCCGCACTGAGCCCATTCCGTGCACCAGCACCACGTGCATGACTTGGTCTCCGAACTCACCTAATCGCTACCGCGCGTTCGGCCGAAAGTCGACGCGCAAAATGCGTCACTATGCGCCGCTTGGGACGGGCTCCGGCTGGGGCGGTTCGTACTCGATGACCTCGCCCTCTCGGTAGTGCGGGTGGTGGGAGACCACGATCACACCGCCACCGAGCTTCGGGTCGTAGAAGCAGATCACAGCCCCGGCAGAGCCGTGCAGCTTGTGCAGCATCATGCCGTAGCGCCAGGTGGGCGCCCGGCCGCCGACGATCACAATGCTGCCCGGTGGCACGTGCGGCACCTCCGGTAGCGGCTCGTCGGGCGTGATGGGTCGGTCGACGCCGATGTCGACGTAGACGATCTCAGCCATGTTGGTCCTCCGATCTTGCCAGGGTTTCGAACGTAGTGAGTCTCATGACGACAACAGGTTCGCACCGGTCTGCCCAGAGCACCAGTGCGTCCACGCCATCCAGCCAACGACGAATGGTCTGCCAGCCGCTGGAACGCGCCTTCAGCTCGATCCGTATCGGCGGACGCTCCACCACCACATCGCAGCGTGCCTCGCCTGCGGACCCACTGAGCGGCACACGTCGTGCGGGTATGCCCGCGGCGCGCAGCCGCCGGACGAGCTCGCGTTCGCGTCGCACGCCTTTTGCTCGTTCACGCCTGCCCATCAGAACGGCACCTCCTCTGCCTGTCTGCGGCTCGCGCTGATCGGCTCCGCTTCGCCCTGCAGGCACATCCAGTGGCCGTGCTCGGACAGCTGGAGCTCGAGCAGCGTGCCACGGGGGTCACGGGCGGCTGCCATGTCCCGCCACTCGCGCAGCAGTTCGACGGTCGGCTGCATGTCGCGCATGTGGCACCACCAGTGGAAGCGGCAGTACCACGGTCCCTGCCCGGACGTGGAAGCGGTGTGCACGCCCGGCATCGTGCACCGTCCCCAGGAGCAGCGCTCGTAGTCCACGCGGCGGGTGTTCTCGCCGCGGGCCGCAGCGCGATCACGCGCGATCTGTGCTACTGCCACCGCGTGGTCCGATGCCGACCGCGGTCTCAACTCGGGACGCCGGTATAGATCGTCACTGGCCGCGGTGGCATCCGCGATGGAGACGTCCGCAAGGATGCGGGCAATGGCGTCCCGCACCTCGTCGCCGCCACGCTGCACGTAGGCCGCGAACGCCGGAAAGAGTTTCCCGTGGCGGGTAATCCAGAGTTGCACCTCAGCTGGCGTCATCGCTACCCTCCCGCTTGCGCACCCACTCAGCGAGCTGCTTGTCCAGGTCCTCGTAGACCTGCGCGTAGTAGTCCTTCGGCTTCCCGTTCACCCTGACCGGCTGTCGCCTGACCAGGTCGATGTGCTTGGCTATGGCCTCTGGGGTGAGGCTTGCTGTCCAACCGAGCTCCTGGAGCACCTCGGCAAGCCGCCGCACTTCGGCGGCCGTGTACGGCGGGTCAGCCTCGCGGAGCTCGCGGATCGCCTTCTGGATGCGCTTGCAGCTGCGCGGCCGGGACGTGTCCAGTCCGGTGACGTCCCGGATGGCCTCCCAGAGTGCGGCGCGCTCGGGATCGCGGGGCTTGCGCGCGCGCTTGGGTGGCTGCTCCGGCTCGGGCTCCGGGGAGCACTCGCGGGA
>JALXBF010000003.1 GCA_026991575.1 Planctomycetota bacterium
GCACTCGGAGGGCCTCGTCGGTCTTGGCGAAATCGCGCGCCGGATGGCTGAAGTAGATGTCAAGCTCTTCGCGGATGCCCACCGGTTCGGCCCCGATTTCCTCCAGCAGAGACGTGAAGGCGGTCACGTCGGCAATCGGACTCTTGATCTCGACCTCGTACTGGGTGTCCATCGGATCGACTCCCTGCTCACTCACCTCCCTGCATCATACCTCCCGGCGACGCCGGCCCCGTCGGCACGGGCAGACTTGAACGCAGGAGTACGATTGGTGTACGGCTCAGTGACAGTGAGGAGGGCGATGGCAGAGCAGAAGGCAACCAACATCACCTGGCATCACCACCGGATCAGTCCTGCGGAACGCGAGCGGCTTTCCGGCCACAAGGGCTGTGTGCTCTGGTTTACGGGCCTGTCTGGCTCGGGCAAGTCGACCATTGCGAATCTGGTGGACGAGAAGCTCTTCCTGCGCGGATGCCGCAGCTTCGTTCTAGATGGCGACAACATCCGGCACGGGCTGAACAAGAACCTGGGCTTTTCAAAGGAAGACCGGGCCGAGAACATCCGACGCATCAGCGAGGTGGCGAAACTGTTCGCTGATGCTGGCGTTATCGCCATCACCTGCTTCATCTCGCCGTACCGCGAGGACCGGGCCAAAGCGCGGGCGCTGCTCCCTGCGGGCCGCTTCATCGAAATCTTTGTTGACTGTCCTCTGGAGATCTGTGAGCAGCGTGATCCAAAGGGCCTGTACAAGAAGGCGCGTGCTGGCGAGATCAAGGGGTTTACCGGGATCGACGACCCGTATGAGCCGCCCGAATCGCCCGAGCTGGTGCTGAACTCCGGCTTCACGGACGCGGAGACGCTGGCCGATCAGGTCGTCGCATACCTGGAAAAGAATGGCTTGCTTACGGTTTGACGGTACGGCCGCCTGCTGCTTGCTGAACGTTGTCCGTCCGGACGAAGGCCGGCTCAGCCAACATCTGTAGCCATTGTTTCCATTGTTTCCATGCGGCCGAAGTTGCTTGCGGCGCTACATTCGCGCCCGCGGACCGTGCCTACCTGCGTCCATGCACGAGCCTGCGGCGATGCCTCGATGAGCCGCCGGGGCGGGCGAGTGGCTCGTGGGGCGGATCCTAATCGAGCGGTAATAACTCCACCTTCCGGAATTCGATCGGATGGCTCTCGGACTGTAGCGAGATGTAGCCGCGGCTGAGCCGTTTTGGGAAGCCCATGCGCAGTAACCGCTGGGCATCGCGATCACGCGGGTCGAGCTGGGGCGATTCGTATTCCAGGACGAGCTTGCCGTTGACGTAGTGGCGAATCCGTTCCCCTCCGAGCACTTCCGCTTCGACCGTGACCCACTCCTCACCGTGAAACGTCGGCGAGCTCGAAGCGATGCAGTGTCGCTTCAGCAGCTTCCCGTCCATGACGACGTCGGTGCCCGGAGTGCACAGGTTCGCCGTGGGCCGTTCACCCCGACCCAGGCCGCCGAGCAACTGAACCTCAATCGACACTGGAAAGCTTTGCTCGACCGTCATCGTCTCCGGGGGCTGGCAATGGAGCATAATGCCGCTGTTCTTCTTCGCCCAGCTCGGACCGCCCGGCACCTGCTCGCCCACGAAGCGATACTCCACCCGGATCCGGTACCGACTAAAGGCTTGTTTTCTGTAAAACAGGTGGCCGAAGCGGTTGCCGAAACGTTCGTAGCCATCGTAGGAGACCTTCAGCACCCCGTTCTCGACACGGAACGTATCCGCATAGTTCACGCCAAGCTCATAGCCTCGAATCTTGGGGATCCACCCTTCCAGAGACTTGCCATCGAACAGCGCGATCCACGGCTTTGGCGGTTGCGGCCCCTGACGCGCCGGCAGCGGTGTGCAGCAATGGGTGACCAGCAAGCTGCCGGCTATCGTTGCCAGGCAGGTGATGATCAGTCGGCTCATGGTGTCTCTCCGCTCGGTGATGGCCAACAAGCCTCGGCGATCTGACGCCAACGATCGCGGTCTTCTGCCAAACTGAACCGCCGTTCAATCAGTTGGGTCACTGCCGCATCAAATGCCTGCAGGTAGCGGCGGCGATCGCCGCCGTAAAGTTCTTCCAGTGACGGCCGCGGGTCGCCTTGACGCAACCGCTCGGCACGGGTTCGTGCAAATGGGATGAAGCCGCCGGCAAGGCCGAGCAGTTCGTTCTCTGCGCCAATGGTTCGGTGCCGGAGGTTCCAGCCCGTGTAGGTCCCAGTGGGCACGGCCACGTTGGCCGGCAGCAGCATGCCCAGCTCGTTGTTGTCCGGACCGTAGCGTGGCACGAGCACGACGTAGCGCCCCCTGGACTCGGGGGGATGTTTCGTCAGGATCCGCCGAGATTCGAATTCCGGTCCGAAGTCGAACCACTCCGGTTGTTGGATCACCTCCGGATAACGCACGCCGGGCAGCGGCTGCCAACCGCTTTGGGGCATCTCCCACGGTACCAGCGTTCCCTGGTCGATGCGTGGGTAGATGCTGGGCGGCGGGGGTATGTTGTCCGTAACCCACTGGGTGAGTGCCACCAGAAGTGCGCGGCAGATCGGCCGGTAGTCGGTATGGTTCAGCGGCAGTGTACCTCTGGTACGGCGCGGATGCGGTCGCCCGCTTCCCGGTCCGTGTTGCGCGCCACCGATGGCATAGAGTCTGACCTCGGGCGGCAGCGACACATCCTTGCGGCCCAACGGGTCGGTGTGCACGAGCGAGCCGGAACGATGCCAGTACTCGGCGGACGTCTGCACATGGAAGATCTTTGGCACGACTCCATCGCGACGGGCTCGGTCCAGAATGGAGGCTGTTCGGCCGGTAAACGGGTCCGTGGTCGGGGCGTAGCTGAACGGGAAGATATCTACCGGATAGCTGTGGTTGTCGTGCTGGCCGCCGTGCCTGGTCGGTGAGGCGAAGCGGTGATTGAAGAATCCAAGGCCGGCGCCAGCGATGTGGATGAACATCCCGTCGAAGACACGGCGACCACGTTCGTCCCGGTTGAACCCGTCGTACAGGAATTGTCTCAAGCACCGACCGCTCTGCGAAGCACCGAACGCTAGGGTATGACGCACGGCGGAACGATCGGCACCGGCGGGCCACAGCGGATTATCGGTCCGCTTCTCGTAACGAAGCATGGCCACCAGGTCGCGGATGCCGGCCAGGCCAACTCCCTGCACAATCGGGTCCTGCGCCTCATAGATCAGCTCATAGATGTAGCCTGGCTGCAGACCGCCGGCTACTTCGAGCGTCACCAGCGGTAGCAGCGATGGACGTCCCCTGTGAACGACCGGCTTGACGTGCAGACGCCACTGAGCGTGTGGGATTGGCACTCGTGGGTCCCGCTCGCGCAATCGCCACGTAAGCGTCGCTCGTGCCTGGCCTTGTTCCGTAGGGGGATAGGCGCCGATGTTGGGCCAGTGCGCCACGGTCATCTCGGTGCGCGGGCTGTCGGGCACGAGCTCCTGCCGGACCAGGCCGCGGATCGGACCGTTTTCGCCCCGCGCCCGCGGGGCTTCCAGCAGGAGGCGGTCACTCCCGGGAAGCACCTCGGCAATCCAGCCGCTCCAGAGGACGATGTAGCCGCGGCGGAACAGAAAGTCGGGACAACCGCCGTTGAAGAGGCCGAGGCACAGCCGGTTACCGCGGTTGTTTACCTCGTAGAGCAGCACGCCGTTGCTCTTGCTGAGCTCACGCGGAACCAGCAGATCGAAGTCGGCCCGGAAGTGGACGCGACCGTCTGCGGCACGTGCCGCAAGGGAGAGGTCAACGATTGTGCGGTTTGCTTCGTGCTCCGGATCGAGCGCGAACTCTACCGTCCCACGCAGCCGTTCGTACGGGCCCACCTGGCCGAACGCCTGGCCCCCCCGGTACGGCTCACGTGACGTCACCTCAACCCGAACCACCTCGGCCGGCGCACGCCCCGGCAACGCGATGCCCGCGCAGACGCCGGCACAGACCAGCACTACCTGCCGGAACACTCGTGCCACCGTTTGCATGCTAGCTCCGTGTGCACTGCCTACTCGTCAGCGCGACAGCCGACGCTTCAGGATACCACGGAGCCGCTCGAACTCGGAAGGGTCGAACCCGTCGGACCGCCAAAGCAGCCGGCCGCGCCGATCCAGTAGCACCAGGGTCGGGAACACACGCACCTGAAATGTTCGCCTGAGCAGGTCCTGGTGATCGGCACCACCCAGCAGCAACGGGTATGTGGTCTGCAGCCTCTGGGCCACCTCGCGCACCGTGGCTGCCTGCTGCGGCAGTGGGCCTTGCTCGTAGGCAACGCCTACGACACGTAGCCCGCGGCCATAGTAGTCGCGATGCAGTCGTTCAATGGCGGGCATTGCTCTCAGACATGCGCCGCACCATGAAGCCCAAAAGTCCAGGAGCATCAATTCCCCGTCCAGCTCATCCAAGCGCACCATGCGAAGCCGGGCATCGGGCAGGGCCAGCCCGCGCAGGCTGCCGCCAGCCACGGTTGCCAGGAACCGACCGTCAGATGCTGCGGTATCGGTGCCGATGGGGGATGTTGTCTTGTTGACGAGCGGAGCATCGGAGATGGCTATCGCGGGCGGCTCGGCAGGAGGTGTGCGAACGGGCCGGCGCACCCGAGTGCGAGCAACCGCTTCGCTAGAAAACGAGGAGAAAGGTGATTGGGGCGAACCACGGTCATCGTTCCGATCGCTTGCAGCTGATGTTGGGGACCGCTTTGCCGTGGTGGCCACTGGTCTGCGTACGGGGCGCCAGTGACCGGGTCGGACTGAGCCTGCCAGCCGAGGCGGTGGCGGCTGGGCCCGCGACTGGACCGGCCGGGGCCCGCGCTGGCGCGGTTCCACGCGGGTGCCTTGGAAGCCAGGGATCGGCAGTTCGGCCAGCGGCCGCCGTGGCGGCCCGCCTGCCGGTGGGCTGTCCTGGAAAGCGGCCGTGGGGGGCGCAGCCATGGTAGGATTCGGGGACCGGCGGCCGAAGAGCCGACTGACAAACTCGCGTAATCCCGGCCCGCGGCTCGCGGACTGGCCCTGACCACCGCCGGCGTTCAACGCATCGGCCGGTCGGCCCGGTCGTCGGGTGCTCGTGCGCTGGGGCCCGGGCATCGCCGGCTGGGCAGCAAGCCGGCTACCTTCCGCGGACCGTTGGGCAATGGCCCGTTCCCCTGTACCCGGAGTATCCGCCTGGTCGGGCCTTGCCGTGATCAGTATTCGGTCACGGGGGGCAACGACCGAAGCGCGGGCCAGGTAAGTCTGGCCGGTGTCGAAACCGGTTACGACCAGCAGGTACCGCTGGCCTGGTGTCAACGCGTCGATGTAGAACCAGCCTCGGCTGTCCACCGTGACTCGCCGCGGCGGTTCGGTGGCTGCTGCGGGGGCCGTGACGATGACGGTAACGTCGCGCAGCGGTCGACCGTTCGGTCCGACAATCTTGCCGGCAATGAAGCCGCTAGGTGTGTTGGTGTCCGTGGCGCTCGAGCGGATTTGCCGCGCCGCGGTGCGATAGTCGATCTGGTCGAACTCCAGCAGGCTTGGACCGCTGCGCGGCGACGCCGGTGGCGGCAGCTGGGCCTCGAAGCCGACCACCGGCGGGCGACCGGTCCGATTGGCCTGGGCTGTGGAGGGGGTGAGGCCGGCGGTGGACTTGCAGCCGGCACAGACGGCAATCACTAGCACGCCGAGCCATCGTCGCGTCATGACCAGCACCTCGTTAGGAGGGGTTCGCCTCGGGGGCCGTACTTGGCCCGGTTTGCCCCGTTAGAGCACGTCGGCCGGCGGGGACGGTAACGGCCAGCGGCTTGTAGGATGAATGGGTTGGCCTGTAGCGAGCTGTTCGTGAGGCAGGGGCAAGGGAAAGTGCGTCATCCAGTCAGACAGAACCGGTCATGAGTGATGTAGCAGGCCTGGTCGATGGCGAGTGGATCGTCATCCGTGGTGCCAGGCAGCACAACCTGAAAAACATCGACCTGGAGCTGCCGCGTGACCGGCTGATCGTCTTCACCGGCGTCAGCGGCTCGGGTAAGAGCTCGCTTGCTTACGACACGCTGTTTGCCGAGGGCCAGCGTCGCTACGTGGCCTGTCTCAGCACCTACGCGCGGCAGTACATCGAGGAACTGGAGCGGCCAGAGGTCGATGCCATCGAAGGCCTGCCACCGACGATCACGGTGCGGCAGGAACTGGGTGCGATCAACCCGCGCAGCACCGTCGCAACGGTCACAGAGCTCTATGACTATCTTCGTCTGCTCTACGCCCGCGTCGGCGTGCCGCACTGTTACTCGTGCGGCACACGGCTTGGCCGGCAGACTCCGCGTCAGATCGCTCAAGCCGTTGCGACGCTGCCCGCTGGCACGAAGGTCATGGTGCTAGCGCCCGTCGTGCTCGGCCGGCGTGGCATCCATCGCGACGTCCTTGCCCGGCTGCTGCGCGACGGCTTTGTGCGGGTGCGCATCAACGGAGAGGTACGTCCACTGGATCCGATACCCGAACTGAAGCGAAGCCATCGCCATACGATCGAAGCGGTGGTCGATCGGCTGGTGATCCGACCGGGCCTCGAGCACCGACTGATCGCCTCGATCGAGACCGCCATTCGGCACGGAAACGGCATGGTGGTGGTCTCACGCCAGGAAGGTGGTCAGTGGCACGACAGCGTGTACAGCACCTCGTATGCATGTCAGCGCTGCGGCGTGAGCTTTGGCGAGCTGGCCCCACGTACCTTCAGCTTTAACAGCCCGGTCGGCGCGTGTCCCGACTGCGACGGGCTGGGCATTCGCCCGGATGTGCTGGAGGTGGTTCTGGAGGAGGAAAGCTGGGGCGACGCCGTGCGACTGCTCAGCACGGGCCGGCAGCATGGCCGGCGGGGCCGGCAAACGATCGTTTGCCCGACATGCGGCGGTACCCGCTTGAACCGACTGGCCCGGAGCGTGCTGGTAGGGGGCCTGTCGATTACCGAGCTGACGAAGATGAGTGTTACCGAGGCGCTGCGTTTCTTCGGCGAGACGCTACAGCTGTCGGGTCGTGATCAGGCTGTCGGTCAGCCCATCGTGGCCGGCCTGTTGCACAAGCTTCGCTTCCTGGACCGCGTCGGCCTGGGCTATCTGACGCTAGACCGGCCGGCTGTAACCCTGTCGGGTGGTGAGTTTCAGCGGCTTAGGCTCGCGGCTTACATCGGTTCGGGCGTTGTCGGTGTCTGCTACATCCTTGATGAGCCGACGATCGGGCTCCATGAGCGGGACAACGAACGGTTAATCCAGGCGCTGCGCGACCTGCGCGACGCGGGCAACACGGTGATCGTCGTGGAGCACGATGAGGCGACGATCCGTTCCGCCGACTTTATCGTGGACCTTGGTCCCGGGCCGGGCCGCAAGGGGGGCCGTGTGGTCGTGGCCGGCCCGATCGACGAACTGCTGCGTTGTCCCGAGTCGGTAACGGGAGCGTATCTGCGCGGCGAACGGCAGGTCCCGCTGCCGGCGACTCGTCGCAGGCCGGATCCGAGCCGGCGGCTCGTGCTGGCCGGCGCGCGGACGCACAACCTGAAGAACATCACCGTAGAGTTCCCTCTGGGTACGTTCATCGTGGTGACGGGCGTCAGTGGCTCGGGGAAGAGCTCGTTGGTTCTGGATACGCTGGTCCCGGCCGTACGTGCGCAGCTCGGCCTCCGCACGCCAGCCCCCGGCCCGCACCGACGTTTGAGCGGCGTCGAGCACCTGGACCGGGTGGTCGAAGTTGAGCAGAGCCCGATCGGTCGAACGCCCCGTTCGAATCCGGCAACGTACGTGGGCGTCTGGGACCACATCCGCCGGTTGTTTGCATCGACGCGAGAGGCGAAGGTACGTGGTTTTACGGCAAGTCGCTTCAGCACGAACGTCAAGGGCGGCCGGTGTGAAGCCTGCGCTGGACTGGGCGTGCAGCGCATCGAAATGCAGTTCCTCCCGGACGTGTTTGTATGCTGTGACGTCTGCCGTGGCCGTCGCTTCAACCAGGCAACACTCAGCGTCCGGTACCAGGGCCATTCCATTGCGGACGTGCTGGATATGACCGTGGAGGAAGCATTGGAGTTGTTCCGGAACCAGCCCAAGATTGCCCGGCTCTTGAGCACGCTCCGCGATGTGGGGTTGGGCTACCTAACGCTTGGGCAGCCTTCGAATACGCTCTCCGGTGGCGAGGCCCAACGGGTGAAACTTGCCTGCGAACTCGGACGGCGCGAAGCAGGCCGGACGCTATACGTATTGGATGAACCAACCACGGGGCTCCACTTTGCCGACATCGAGAACCTTCTCAACGTACTCCACGCACTCGTGGATCGGGGCAATACCGTAATCGTCATCGAGCACAACCTGGACGTGATCAAGACTGCCGACTGGATCATCGACCTTGGGCCCGAAGGCGGTGACGCGGGCGGCCATCTGGTTGCTGTCGGACCACCGGAGCAGGTAGCAAGCAATCCGGCAAGCCATACCGGCCAGGCGCTTCGAAAGGTGCTAAGCCGATCGGCAGCGTCTTCGGCGGATGTCACCGGCGCCGCCTAGCGTGCCGCCATACACCACGCACCGCACGACTGACCAGACCGGGCCTCGTTCCCGGGCACACACGGGTCGGCGGCTAGAATCTAGTAAGGCATCCGGTACCCGCGTCCCGCCCTTTTGCAGTCCGTCTAGGTGATCCGGATTCGAGGCAGGCACACCAAGAAGAGCTCATGTTCCCGAAGCGTACCGCCTTTCTGCTGCTGATCACCGCCGCGGCCATCGTTCCTTGTGGTAGATCGCGGCCGGCGGTGGGGCAGGAATCGAACCAGGCCGACAAAGTGGCTGTGACCGAAGTGTTACGCCGGAAGATCCGTGACGAGCGGACCTTTGTGGGCAGTGTCCTGGCCCGCCGGAGTGTGCGAGTCGGGGCGGCCGTGTCCGGTCGGGTGTTGCGGATCCACGTCGAGGAAGGGCAGCGGGTGGAAGCGGGCCAGGTGCTTGCCGAGCTGGAACGGGACGTGATCGATGCCCGGCTGGCGGCGGCCCAGGCGGAGCTTGAGCGGCGGAAAGCCGAGCTGGCCGAGCTGGTGGCTGGGGCCCGTCCTGAGGAGCTCGAGGCGGCGAAAGCCCGCGTGGAGGCTGCACGGCTGCGGCTCCAGTTGGCACGCCGTCGGCTGGCACGCGTGCAGTCGCTTTATGAGCGCGGGGGGGCTGGCGATGAAGAACTCGACGACGCAGCGACTTCGGTTGAGCAGGCAAGCCAGTTGCTGCGCGAGGCGGACGCCGGCTACCGGCTGCTACAAGCCGGCACGCGGCCAGAACGCATCGCTCAGAGCAAGGCGAGCGTTCGCAGTCAGGAAGCGGTGCTGGCTGAACTACGTTCCCAGCGAGAAAAACACCTGATCCGCGCGCCGTTCGCAGGCTATGTGGTGCAGAAGTACATCGAAAGCGGCGCGTGGCTTCGGCAAGGCGACCCGGTGGTGGAGCTGATCGAGCTCGATGAGGTGTACGTCGAGGCGCCTGTACCGGAACAGCACGTGGCTCGGCTGAATGCCGAGGTCACCGCACGGGTTGCGTTTGACAGCTTGCCCGGCCGCTCGTTCACCTCCCGGGACGTTATCGTGATCCCGCGGGCGTTCACGGCGACGCGCAATTTCCCGGTGCGGGTGCTGCTGAGGAACGTCATCGGGGCCAACGGGGCGCCGCTGATCAAGGTCGGCTTCTCTGCCCGCGTCACGCTTGCCACCGGCCCGGAAACCGATGCCACGCTGGTACCCAAGGATGCGCTGCTGCTCAACGTGAAGCCACCGGTCATCTATGTCGTGCCTGCCGGATCGCTGCACGAGACCGTGCCGGCGCGGGCCGTGCAGGTGGAGGTCATCGGCTACTGGCGGGAGTGGGCCGCGGTGCGGGGCGACCTGCAGCCGGGCGAATGGGTCGTGATCCGAGGCAATGAGCGGTTAGCTCCCGGCAAACAGGTTACGGTCATCGAGCGGGTACCGTCCGAACAGCTGCTTACTCCTCGGCGGTTCTCAGACGAAATCGGCACAGGAGCACGGTGACCTATTCAGCACATGCCCGTCCGGTCGAGAGGAGTTACGACGATGACCGAGCAGAGCTGGATTGGTAGCCTGATCCGCAACCCGGTGAAGGTCGCCGTGGGCGTGCTGCTGGTAATGCTCTTCGGGTTGATCACCCTATTCACAATCCCCGTACAGCTTACGCCCGAAGTGCAAAATCCAATCGTCACTGTCTTCACGATCTGGCCCGGCGCCAGTCCACGCGAGATTGAGCGGGAAATCATCCAGGAGCAGGAAGAGCTGCTCAAGCAGGTCGAGGGCGTGCGGCGGATGAGTTCCGAATGCTACCACTCCGCCGGCCGCGTCGTGCTTGAGTTCGAGGTTGGCACGAATATGACGGAGGCCATGCTCCGGGTAGCCATCCAGCTGCAGCAGATCATCGACTACCCGGAGGACGCGCTCGAGCCGGTGATTTACACGTCGGGGCTGGCCGATCGACCGATCGCCTGGTTCGTGCTCGGCCCGAAGCTACCGTCCCGTGAGCAGATCGACGAGGCGAAGCGGCGCTTCCCCGAGTTGGCCGACCGACTTGAGAAGGTGCTTGCCATCACGAACCCGGAAATCGGACTGCTGCGCCTGGAGGAGTTGGTGGCGGAACACCCCGAACTGTCTTACCTGCTGCCGCCTCCGGTGGACATCACACGGCTGAGGAAATTCGTTGAGGACGTGATTGAGGCCCGGTTGGAGCGGGTGCCTGGTGTGGCGAACGCAAACGTGTTCGGTGGCCGCTTTCGGGAATTCCAGGTGCGGGTTTCCCCCGAACGACTCGCTGCCCATCGGCTTACCGTGACCGATTTGCGGAATGCTCTCCGGGTGGAGAACCAGGACATGTCGGCGGGGGACTTCTGGGAGGGCAAACGCACGTACGTCGTGCGTACCGTCGGGCAATTTCGTTCACCTGAGGACGTTGCGAATGTGATCGTTGCATACCGCAACGGCGTGCCGGTGTACGTGCGCGACGTGGCCACGGTGGGCATTGGCTATGGCAAGCCAGGTGGTATCGCACGGCGTTTTGGTCGTGAGAACATTGCCATCAACGTGGAGCGGACGACCGGGGCTAATGTGCTGGAGGTGATGGAGGAGCTGCGGAAGACTCAGGAGCAGCTCAACAAGTTCGTCCTCAATCCCCGTGGTCTGCACCTGACCATGGTCTATGACGAAACCGAATACATCAACTCGGCGCTGGGCCTCGTCACCAACAACCTGTATCTCGCCATTGCTCTGACGGTCACCGTGCTGTTGTTGTTCCTGCGCAGTGGCCGCTCCACGCTGGTGCTCGCGCTGGCTATTCCCGTCAGCGTACTGGGTGCGTTTCTCGTCCTCGGCCTGCTGGGCAGAACGCTCAACGTCATCAGCTTGGCGGGGCTGGCCTTTGCCATCGGCATGCTCGTGGACAATGCCGTCGTGGTGTTGGAAAACATCTACCGACACCGGCAGGCCGGGCTGCCGGCGCCGGCGGCAGCGGTGAAGGGAACACGTGAGGTCTGGGGGGCGGTCCTGTCGTCGACCTTAACCACGTTGGCCGTGTTCCTGCCCGTGCTGTTTGTCAAGGAGGAGGCGGGGCAGCTGTTCCGGGACATCGCCATTGCGATTTCCAGCGCCGTAGCGCTTTCGCTCATCGTCGGTGTCACGGTCATTCCGACTGCGTCTGCGCGCCTGCTGGCCGGCGACGTGACGGCGATTGCAGGGGCTGTGACCGGCGATGGTCGGTTCCGCTCGGTCCGGTCGCTGGCCCGCAGCGCTGCGTTGCTGGTGAGCAGGGCAGTGGCGCCGTTGTACTGGTTTGCCGAACGCTTCGTGGCCGGCCTCGTTGGCCTGAACCGCTGGCTCCTTGCCGGGGTGTGGCGCCGGCTCGTTGCACTGGCTCTGGTGCTGAGCCTGTCGGTGGCAGTGAGCTATGCACTCTTTCCGCCGCTGGAGTATCTGCCCACGGGCAATCGTAACCTGATCATCGGGGTGCTTCTGCCTCCGCCCGGCTACAACCTGGCCGAGCTGCTCAAGATGGGCGAAAAGGTAGAGGAGGCGCTTCGGCCATACTGGGACGTTGACATCACGGACCCGGCGGTCTTCGAGCGCGAGTACCCACCCATCTCGGACTTCTTCTTCGTCGCGCGAGGCCGCACCGCTTTCTTCGGCGTCCGTTCAGCCGATCCGACACGTGCCCGCGACCTGCTCGATCTGGTGCAGAAAACCGTGAACATGTTTCCGGGCACCATCGGCATCGCGAGCCAGACCAGTCTGTTCCAGGGCGGCCTGGCCGGACGCAATATCGCCGTGGAGGTTACGGGCCAGGAGCTTAATGAGCTGTTCGCGGTCGCCGGCCGGATCATGGCCGAGTTGCAGCAGGTGATGCCCGGCGCACGCGCGATCCCTTCACCCGGCCTCGACGTCGCTAACCCGGAAGTGCACATCGTTCCAGATCGGGTACGGCTGGCAGAGCTAGGGCTGAACACGTTGATGCTGGGCTATACCGTCGATGCCATGATCGATGGTGCTTATGCGGACGACTACTTTGTGGGCGGCGAGAAGATTAATCTGCGCATCCTCGGCCCCACCATCTACGAAGGCAACACGCAGGATCTTGCGCAGTTGCCGGTCGTTACACCCACCGGGCAGATCGTGCCTCTGGGCGCAGTCGCCCGCATTGAGCTGACCACCGGGCCAGAGCAGATCAACCGGCGGGAACGCCAACGCGCGGTGACGATCAACGTCACCCCTCCCGACGACGTTGCCCTGGAGGAGGCAATGCGTCGGATCGAAGAGGACATCGTGCGCAAGCTAGAACGAGAAGGAGTTCTCGGTGAGCGGGTACAGGTCTATCTGTCCGGTACGGCAGACAAGCTGCGCCAGACGTGGCATGCCACCCGATTCAACTTCCTGCTAGCCCTCGTGATCACGTACCTGTTGATGGCCGGGCTGTTCGAGTCGTGGTTGTACCCCTTCGTCGTGATCCTGACCGTGCCACTCGGTGCCGTCGGCGGTATTGTCGGCCTGAAGCTGGTTAATCTCTTCACGAATCAGCCGCTCGATGTGCTGACGATGCTCGGGTTCATCATCCTCGTAGGCACCGCGGTCAACAACGCTATTCTCATCGTTCACCAGTCCTTGAACCATATCCGCCACGAAGCGATGCCGTGGCGGGACGCGGTGCTGGAAAGCGTGCGCAATCGCATCCGGCCGATCTTCATGACCACCTTCACCACCGTGTTCGGCCTGCTGCCGTTGGTGGTGTTTCCCGGAGCAGGCAGCGAACTGTACCGCGGACTTGGGGCCGTGGTGCTCGGCGGTTTGCTGGTCTCGGCGTTTCTGACGCTAATCGTGACGCCCACGATGCTCAGCCTGGCCTGGCAGCTGCGCGATGCGATCGGACGCTACCTGGGCGGCCGCCGCTGCGACGAGCCGACACGACCACAGGCACCGGTCTCACGGTTGCGGACTGATGCGACGGTATAATGCGGCAAGCGTTGCGCTACGGTTGCCCGTCACGGCGACTGGGTTCCCTTGTACACAGCTGCAGGGGCGTCCTGGCACGCTGCCCGAGCGGTTACTGACGGACTGTGCGGAGGCATTCCGATGTTGCGACGAACTGGTTTGTGGCTAGTGGTTCTCCTGTCCGGGTTTGTCGTTGCGTCCGGCTGCAGCGGTGCCGTTTCATCTAGCGCCCCTGAGCAGACCGATTCTAACGCCGTTACCAACCCGTTGGCCGATACGTTGCCGGCTGAGCCCGAGCCGTTAGCCGTGTCCGAAGGACCAGACGCTCTGGCGGCCTCCGAAACCACGACGGAGCAAGAGGTGACAGCTGCCGACGTGCCAGCTGAACGCCCGGATTCGGAGGAGGTCGCTGGGGCAGCCCAGGAAGGCTCCGATGGGCAAGATGCCCAGGAGGGGAACCGGGCAAAAGGGGATGTGGCGGCCTCGGCGGACGTAAAGGCCGAGTTGCTGCGCAAGGCCGTGTTGGCGGCCCGTGGCGGCGACTTCGATAAGGCGCTGTCTCTGGTTCGTCAGGCCGCTAAGGCGGCGCCCGACGATCCGCAGATTCAGCTGCTGTTGGGACAGTTCCTGTTTGTCCGGGCCCGCCAGTTGCTGGCAGAGAAGGGCGACACTGAACTGGCGCATGAGGCGGCTCGGTTTGCACGAAAGCTGGCAGCAAACGTACCCGAGAATGCGCCGAAAGAGCCATATAACGATCTGCTCCAGGCCACACTGGTGTTCGAGGCGCTGGCTTATGCCCGGGAGAACAAGCCTGCGGAAGCGAAGAAGGCGTTGCGCGCAGCGGTGGAGGCAGGTTTTGGCAACGTTGCCGCCTTGAAGGCCGATCCGGAGCTGCGCGATCTGACCAAGCTCGACGGGTTCGACAAGTTTCTGGAAGAGCTGAAGACGCGGGTGGCCGCCAGACGGAAGGAGCTTCTGGCCGAGCGGCTCGCTGCTCAGAAACCGTTCCCGTTCGACTTTAGCGTGGACGATCTGGACGGCAAACCCCTTAGACTGGCCGACCTGAAGGGCAAGGTTGTCCTCGTGGATATCTGGGGCACCTGGTGTCCACCCTGTCGTGCTGAGATCCCCCATCTGATCGCGTTGTATGAGAAGTACCGTGACAAGGGCTTTGTCGTCGTCGGCCTGGCCTACGAGGGGGATGAACTGAGCAAGGAGGAGGCGACGGCGAAGGTCAAGGACTTCGTCAAGCAGAATGCGATCACTTACCCGGTGGCCATCGGCGACCCAAAGACGCGCGACAGTATTCCTGGCTTCCAGGGCTACCCGACGCTCGTGTTCATCGGGCGAGATGGAACGGTGAAGCTGGTGCTGGTCGGCTATCAGCCGCTGGAGGAGCTGGAGCCGATCGTTGAGCATCTCCTGGCCGAGGAGCCGGAGCAGGGGGCTGTCAATCGGCCCACCGGCAAGCTGCTTGCCATGGCTAGCTTGCCGCTGCCACGTGCAGCCGTTGCCGACGAGCAGGACCAGGACGACTCGCCATCGTCCGAGGAGCTCACACGTCGCGTGCAGCAATTGTTGCGTCAGGGCAAGTTCGCTGAGGCTGTGCGTGCCGCCGCAAAGGCCCATAAGCAGGACCCGGAGAACGCGGAAATTGCTGTCCTGTACGTCCGCCTCCTGTTGCTGGAAGGCCAGCAGGCTATGCGTCAGAAAGGCCCCAAGGCGGCGCTGAAGTCGTACACCAGGGCTGCCCAAGTAGCAGCCGGACTGCTGGAAGAGGGGGCGGACGTCCCGCGCAACGCCCGGCTCGTGGCTCAGGTCGCCCACGTCCAGCTGGCCCTGGCGCACGCTCAAACGGGCAACAAGGACAAAGCGGCCGATGCACTCCTGAAGGCGTTCGACGCCGGTTTTACCAACCTGGACTTCATCGACTCATCGCCCGCGCTGCGCGCCCTGGCCGAGCATCCGAAGCTGGCAGACCGGATTGCGGAGCTGCGCAAGCAGGAGGAGGAACGCTGGCGTAAGGCGGCTCAGGAAGAGCTGGCTAGAGGTGCGGATTTCGATTTCGACTTCGAACTGCCGGACCTGGACGGAAACCCGGTGAAGCTCGCCGATTTCAAAGGCAAAGTCGTCATTGTCGACATCTGGGGGACGTGGTGTCCGCCCTGCCGCCGCGAAATCCCCCATTTCATCGAACTGTACAAGAAGTACAAGGACAAGGGACTTGCGATCGTGGGCATCAACTTCGAGCGCGTTCCCGAGGATCAGGTGGTACCAACAATTCGACGGTTCGTCGCCCAGATGGGGATCCCGTATCCGTGTGTTGTCGGCAAGCGGGAGATCCTGCAGCAGGTGCCGAACTTCCGCGGTTTTCCGACAACGCTGTTCATCGACCGCACGGGCAAGGTCCGGGCGAAGGTGGTCGGCTACCGACCGATCGCTTTTCTGGAGGCAATGGTGCAGGCATTGCTGGCTGAACAGGTCGAGCAAGCAGCCAACTAATCCGCCGATCGACCACTAGCTGCTTCGTGCGGCCGATAGCGGGGGCCGGTGTGCCAACGGCCCCCGCTCTTGCTGCGCAGTCACAGCAAACTGAACGATGCGCGCTCAAGCACACCGTCCTCGCAACCGACAAATCTCATAGAACCGACCTACGACCCGAGCCGGCAGAGAAAGCGGAGTTTGCCTGATGAGCACGCTCGATACCGTCCTCGACCGCCTGATTCGTGCGCTGGCCACGGACAACGAGCAGGTTTTCTCGGTTGCCATCGACACGCTAGCCGACCTTGGTTATGCGAGCGTGCCGAAGCTCATCGAGGCGCTGTCTGCGCCGGATCGGCGCGTTCGCCTCGGGGCTATCGCAGCTCTGGCGATTATTGGGCCCGATGCCACGGCAGCGCACAGCAAACTCGCTACCCTGGCCGAGGACGAGGACGACGAAATCGCAGAAGCCGCCCGCCTCGCTCTGGCTGCGATCGCCACGGAGGACCGGGACCGAAGCCGGTTCGCTGCGTGACCGGTTCGGAGCCGTTTATTGGGAGAACAGCTGCAGCAACTTCTGGCGGGTGTCCTGCAGCAATTCCTGGGCGCGGTCCAGGCCGAGCTCTACCGCCAGGCGACGGAACTCGACCTCGAGGTTCTGCCGCGTCTTGGCCTTGGTAGCGGTCGTTGTTGCTGCTGCCGCCGCCGCGACTGGCTGCGCCTGCTCCCGCTTCTTCACGGTGCCGCGGCGATATTTGCTGCGGATCACGTGCACGTAGCTTTCTGAGAGGCTGATGCCCTGAGCCTTTGCGCGCTCTATGACCTCTTTCGCACTGAGATCCATCGGCTGCGAAAGAATGAACTGAGCCTTGTTCACGCCCTTTTGCCTAACCTGCCGCTTCTTCTTCGCCATAGCTCAAGCCTCCTTCTGTTGTGCCCACCTTCTACACGTCCAATACGCACACCTTTGCCGCGTACCGTCGGGAATTCCCTCGGGTCCCTCTCCAGTAACGACGTGCACAAGTCCGATCGGCGGCTTCCGCCACAGCCGACCCAGAACGGGCGAGCTGACAGCCTGCGGCTTGGATAATAAGCTTACGCCGACCGCAGCTCTAAAGCAAGGGTTAGCTCGGTGTGGAATCTATCGACCCGCCGAGCAGGTTGGGCTGGAGGGAGTGCTGGCGGCGCCAAGCGGGTACGCTGCACTGGGAGCAACATGCATCGGGGCCAGCGGTAACACGCCTGAGAAGGGGCATGCCGCGGGGCGTGCAACCAGCAGCTACCCGGGAGTTATCAAATCGTCGAGGAGCTGCTGCGAATTGACCACGGCCGGGACGTCATGCGAACCGGGCGAGGGGACCGTCGCGCCACCGCCGGCTTGCAACCCGGTGACCACACGTGGTCGATGACCCGTACACCGTCCGGGCCGCGCGCCGGACGACTCAGGTCAGCTCAAGCGCGCACAGGGCTGCGATCCATCCTGGCTCGCCCCAGCCCACCGTTCAGCGACCTTGCAGCGCGCCGGTGGCGGAACGCACCACCGTTTTACGCCAGCGGCGGTAGACCAACAGTGCTTCGTCCGGACCGCCGCGCACGACAACGATCCCTCCAAGTCGCACGACAGCCTGTTTCGGTTGCAGGTCGCCGAAGACGGGATCCACATGGATACACCGATTCGGCTCGTCTCCGTTCTGAAACAACTCCGCGGCACGGTCCCAGAACGTGGCGACCGCCCAGCGTCTCGAACGGTCCATACCGCACAGCCATGGCTCCCGGGCAGTGAGTTTGGCCAGACCACGGCCCCAGAAGCGCCACTCCGGTCGCTTTGCGTTGCTGAAGAAACCGATTGGCCGCTCGCCAGCCACGAGCCAGTGATGGCGAAGGCCACGGACGCGTTCACCCAGGCAGACCAGGCCGTCACCTCCCACAAAGTAGGTACGGCGGCCATCCGGGTCACGGAACCTGATCGACTGCTGCGGGGCATGGTCGTGCGACAAACAAACGTGGGCTACCACATGCCGCAAACGTCGGTGCGTCCGGTTCTGGATTTGCATTCGGATCGCCAGGCCCCAGGTGGTAGGGATGAGTTTCACATCGATCGCGACGGCGCTCTTCTCGCGCGCGGTCGATCTACCGTGGACGCCACCATGAGATTCCCGAGCCCACTGCAGTGGCACACCGCTGTGATCAACCAGCAATTCCGAGGGATCAGCCAGAACCCGTTCCGGAATCCGCAGCCGCCACCGGCAGCCGATCGGGTCGGCCGCCACGTACACGGTCCGACCATGGGCAGTCGCAATGGACAACGGAATCGTCCCTTCGCCGGCCAGAGGCTTGCCCGCATGACCGACGAAGTAAAACGACAGGCCCAGGACGATAGCAGGCAACGCGGTCGCTTGTCCAGCGGCTGCGTGTCTCACCGAGTTCCTCCAGACCGGCTGTTGGCTAGCACCGGCTCAGTTCGTCCCGAGGACGTTCTCGCCCACTGCACCGTGCCGGACACCCTTCTCAACGCGCCGCGACTAGCCAGTGGGCCAGCTGAGGCAGTTACCACCGGCGAACCGGCCGACGGTACGGCCTGAGTACGCGGCCCGGGAGAGCAAGGAGTGCACAATGCTATCTCGAGACGCGGGGCCAGTGCCTCGGACAACGTTACTCGGGGTGCCGCGGCCGGAAGCCGGGTGGTGCTTCGGATCAGCTGCCCGATCGTTGCTCGTCGGCTTCTGCTGGCCCATTGTCCAGCCGACGCCGAAGTTCTCCCAGGACGACCTCGGCCTCGGTCAGCAAGTCGCTCGCTACCCCAATCACCACCAGTAGCATTGCAGCCCGCGTCGCCCCAACGTAGAACTTCGCCCGATCCTCTTCCTTCTCGGCGTCCAGCCCGGTGATGTCCAGCAGAACGACCGGCGCATCATAGCCCTTTGCCCCGTGCACGGTCGAAATGGTTAGTTGGTTGGTGGCGAAGATGTATCGATCGCGATCGGGATTTCTCCCGTAGGGCCGTACGAAGGCTGCCGGACGGCACGACCATCGAGTGCTGTCCCGGGCAATCTGATCCGCAATCTCATCGCAAGTGCCTGTCCTGGTTGCCAGTACCAAAATGTCCTCGAAACGGACCCTCTGACCTTCCACCAGTTGCCGCACCAGCTCGGAAATCCGCTGCGTTCTCTCTGCCGGGCTCGAGCAGCGCTCGACGTGAGGAAGCTCTCCCTTGCGCTTGCAAAACCGCACGGTAAACCAGTCTGGTTCCTCGACTATCGCTCGGCGGCCGGCCAGGTAACTGACGTCGGCAAACCGTCGCAGCTTTGGTCGGCTGTTGCCGGGAGCTCGCGACCCGAGTAACACGTTGGATGCAAACTCTATGATCGGCCGCGTGTTCCGGAAGCATTCCAACATCACGGTGGAGCGCCGACCTGTGACGTTCAGGCCCAGCTCCTTCCACGACGGTCGGGGACGCCCGTAAATGTTTTGAGCGTCATCGTAGTACACGATCAGTGGCCGTTCACCGGTCTGATGGTGAGGTCTGACCAGTTGCAGCAGGAACTCGTAATGGGCTTCGTCGAAATCCTGGGCCTCGTCCACGAAGGCAATGTCGTACTGCATGCTTTCGAATAGGGCGGGACGCGCCGAGGCTGCGTGCCTCAGCTGGGCTGTGAACGCCCGAAACCGCTCACGCGGTCCTTTTTCGTCCGGGCTAATCCAGTTCAGCAACCCGGTGCGACTAAGGTCATGGGCCATGGCGTCGATGTTCTTGACCGTCAGCACACCTGCCGGCAGATCCCGGCCTGTCTGTTCCCGGTACGCGGCGCGGATCTTCTGCTCGATGAATGGCACCAACGCGCGATTGAAGCACGTTACCAGGACGCGCGCGGACGGCTGGGCTGACTCGGCCAAGAACAGCAATTGCCCCTGCCGTGCTTGCTCGACTCGCTGCTTCACGTACCTGGCGGCCATCGCCGCAAGCACGGCCGTCTTGCCACAGCCGGCAACACCTCGGATCAACCGAGGCACGGTTCCGACCGGGCTGCGCGAGAGCTCTTCCTGCTCGCGACTGAACACGCGCAGTTCGTTCATAAACTGGTCAATCTGATGCCCCAGAGTCTGGGACGGGACAGGGCGAGCGGAGCGATTCGTTTGCAGCGGTGCCGAGCTACCGAACGCCTTCTCCAGGGCCGCGACTGCTTCGGCAGAGAGCCGCGCCCGGGGTTGTTTACCCACGGCCCGCAAGACGCACGTCCTGAATGCCTCTGGATCCTCGAGACAATCGGCGAGCAGCAGCTCACCATGCTTGACGCACTCCCCAAATCCACGCTTGATCCACTCGCGACGGGTCACGTTTGGCAGTACCACGATGGACGAGAACAGCGGAAGCGACGAGCCTTTCAGGATGTGCTGCACCTGGTTCTTGACCTGGTACATACATTGGGACGCCTGATGAAAGGGATTGTGCTGCCGCCGCGCACCGTTGTACGCTATGAAGAAATTGCCCGCTTCGATTCGCTCGATCGATTCAATCCGCCACCCCTTCACCTCGAAGATCACCACCCCCACGTCCGGATGGCAGAGGAGGATGTCCGGTGGTCGTTTGGTCGTTGAGCGGAGCGTCGGTTCGACGTAAACCAGCCCGAAGCATTCCTGGCCAAAGGCTTCCAGCACGGCGATCAGCACACGGGCCTGGGGCTCGTTCCCGACGCATTGGTGGCCTACGACCCGGATGGCCGCATCGCGCACCGCACGATGAACTGCTGCAAGATAGTCCGCCATCGCGTCGATCCCCTTCGTGCCCGCAAACTGCGACCGGTCCATGTAGGATGCCAGGATGCGCCGAGCCAGCCGCAGCACCGCTAGGGCACCGTTGCGCATCGGCTAGGCCGGCCAGGACCGCCCCGGAAGCTCCTTTCCGGAGGCCGAGAAAAGAGGGCCACTCGCACGTTGCCGTACCCCCTCCGGCCGGCGGAGCGCCTTTTCGTAAGGTTCGCCGTAATCGGTACTAACCGCACCATGCCCTATTCTGATGCCTGGCCCATCTGAGTGCAACCGACGGCCCGCCGCCCGGTCTGTCCCGACCAACAGCCGCCGATGCCTGATGCCCGTCGGAGGAGTGCTTTCCATCCGCGAGGCCGGCTAGCGGCGACCTGTTGGGGGGAAGATCTGGAGCGGTTGGGTGGGTCTTGCCGACATTAACGGTAGTACGACGTGCCTGAGATGACACGCCTTGCACAGTGTAGTGTCCGCAATGCAATCAGTTCGGCTCTGGTACCGAGGAGTTGTTGCCCTGTTGGCCGTTGCTGTCGGCTTCTCCGGCAGCGGCTGTCTGACGACGTCTAGCATGGTCAGGGGGGTTACCGAGACGCGGTACAGCAGCACGGTATTGGCGGACCGTGCCGTCGGAGAAGGCGTGGGTGGAGGCAACAGTCAGGTACCGGACGGGCGTTCGGACCGAGACGGCCGCGCCTCTAGGGCAAGGGAAGTTCAGGCCGAGGCGACTCGGGGTGAAACACCCGAGCCCCAGGCACTCACGCTCCGGGAGCTGATCGCTCTGGCACTGGAGCGCAGCCCCGACCTGGCTGCAGCTCGCTACCGTCTTCTGCAGGCCGACGCGGCGCTGGACCGAGCGCGCGCCGAATTCTTCCCGATCATCCAGCTCAACGAGAACTATGGCGTCACGGACAATCCCGTGCGAGCGTTCATGTTCAAACTGAACCAGGCCAACTTCTCAGCGGCCGATCTCGCTCGGGTAAACGATCCTTCGACGATCGACGACTTCCATACCCAACTGCTCGTCCAGCAGCCGATCTATACCGGCGGCAAGCTCTCAGCCATGTACTCGGCTGCCCAACACGGAGCGGCCGCTGCTGCCCACGCACTGCAGGCGGTTCACAATGAGTTGGTCTATCGCGTTGCGGAGGCGTACTACAGGCTGATCCAGGCGCGCAATCTGGTGCAAGTGCAGCAAGAGTCGCTGCGTCAGGTGGAAGAGCATCTTCGCATTGTGGAGGCACGGTTCCGAGCGGGCACGGCGGTCGAATCAGACGTGCTGACCGTGCGTGTGCGGCTGGCTGAGACCCGTGAGGCACTCATCGCCGCCCAGCATCGCTACGAGCTTGCGTGGGATGTGCTCGAGAACGTCGTCGGCTCGGAACTACCCCGTGCTGAACTGCCCGCCAGCCCGACGCCGGCACCGTGGGCCAGCGACGCGGACCCCATAGAAGCGGCCCTGGAGGAGGCAATCCGGCGGCGGCCAGAGCTGGCTGCTCTGCGCGAGCAGCTGGCCGCAGCACGCCATCAGGTCGAGGCTGCTCGAGCAGGCGCACGTCCGAGCGCGTCTCTGGTGGCGAACTACGACGTGCACACCGGCGATTTCGATAGCGGTGACGACAGCTTCTTCGCGGGCGTGATGATCAGCTGGAATCTGCTTGACTCGGGCCGCACCGCGGCCGAAGTTGAACAGGCGCTGGCACGCGTCGGGCAGCTGACCGCTGAGCAGCGCCGGCTGATCCTGAACATCCAGCTGGAACTACGACGCACTTACTCCAACTGGATAGACGCCAAGGAGCGATTGACCGTGGCTGAGCAGGCCGTGCAGCAGGCTGAAGCATCACTGCGCGAAATCGAGGCCCGCTACCAGGCACAGGCTGCGACGATTACGCAATTGGTCGACGCCCAGGTCGCGTTGGCACAGGCCAGAGTGCGGCGCGAGAACGCCGCCGCTGATGTTTACATCGCCCGTGCGGCTGTCGAACGCGCCATCGGGCGATTAGCAGACTTGCTCGTTGAATCGCGCGAGCAGTAAGCTGACCCACTGCGACGGTACCGATTCGCATCCTCCGCAGCGAAGACGGCTCACCCCACGCGACGCGGTCCTGTCGGCGCGCGCTTACGTCCCCTCCACCTGCGGCATGTCAGACTCTTCCCCAATGATGCCTCACTAGTTGACGTGCCGGTGTGGCTTCCGACCTAACCCGTGACGGCCACGCTGTGGGAAGGACCGATACGGGCCAGATTTACTGGCCAGTCTAGCAGTGATCCCGAGACCGTCCGGGCGCCCCAAGCTGGCGGCCCCGGAGCAGACACTGGCAGACATCGGCCAGTAGTGTGTTCCGGCATGTGTCCCGTGTGACTGCCCGTCCTGGTGCTGCCCTGCGGACCACCCCGCGCCGTCGGGTGCCAAAGCTCGGTTGAGCTGCAGGTGCAGGCAGCGGTTGGTAGCCGGGGCACGGTGCCCTTCCGGTTAAACTGGATGGTACGTGGCGTGTGATTGGGCCAGCCTGCGTAAGGCCTGCGGAGAGGATGCAATGCGACCAGAGCGAGCTGCGGTGCGACGAGTTAGTCGGCGCGACTTCGGGCGGAGCGTGGTTCAGGCCGCGGCGGTTACAATCGCGTTTCCCGCGATTGTCTCGGCGCGGTCGCCCAATTCGAAGTTGAACATCGGCATCATCGGTGCGGCGGGCCGAGGGCTGGCCAACACACGGGCCGTCGAGAGCGAGAACATTGTCGCCTTGTGCGACGTGGACGAGCAGCATCTGAGCCTGGCTGCGTCGCGCCACCCAAAGGCGCGTCGGTGGATCGATTACCGTCGAATGTTGGAGGCTCGCCGCGATCTAGACGCTGTCGTCATCTCAACGACCGCACACACGCACGTCTACCCGACGCTTCTGGCCCTGGATCTACGCCTGCCGGTTTACTGCGAGAAGCCGTTGGCGCACACGGTCTACGAATGCCGCCTCGTCCGCGCTGCAGCCAAGCGTGCGGGTGTGCCGACACAGATGGGCATCCAGATCCACGCCACGTCCAACTACCGCCGCGTCGTCGAGCTGATCCGGACCGGCGCGATCGGTACGGTGCGTGAGGTGCATGTATGGGTGAGTCGGGCGTGGGGGGACGGGGGGCGTCCACCAGGGTTCTACCCCGTGCCGGCCCACCTGCATTGGGACCTCTGGCTCGGCCCAGCGCCCTACCGGTCCTATCACCCGGAATACCATCCCCGGCGATCCGGACGTGGTCCCGGCTGGTACAAGTTCTGGGACTTCGGCGGCGGTACGTTGCCCGATCTGGGTAGCCATTGGAATGACCTGCCGTTCTGGGCCCTGGAACTGGATGCACCCGCTGCGATCGAAGCCGAAGGGCCACCGGTCGACCCCGACACGGCCCCCGCACGCATGGCGGTGCGGTACGAGTTCCGCAGGTCTGCCGACGCCGGCGGTCCGTTGGTGTTCTACTGGTATCAGGGCACGGAGCGGCCGTGGCACTATCGCGGCGAGGTTCCGATTCCCAGGAACTACCGCAACGGTGTGGCGTTTGTCGGCACGAAAGGCCTGCTGGTTGCCAACTACCGAAGGCATGAACTGCTGCCGGCGGCGCGGTTCCGCGACTTCAAGCGGCCGGACCCGTTCCTGCCCGATTCACCCGGCCATCACCAGGAGTGGCTGCTGGCCTGCAAGAACGGTACACCCACCAGCGCTGACTTCGACTACTCGGCCAGGCTAACAGAGATGAACCAACTGGGGGTGGTCGCCTACAGGCTCGGGCGCCGGATCGAGTGGGATGCTGCGGCGATGCGCGCCAAGAACGCTCCCGAGGCCGAACCGCTTCTCATCGGACACCATCGCCAGGGGTGGGAACTGCCGAAGCTTGCCGAAGTTGCAGAAGGGTAAGCCGCCGTGATCCGTTGGCTTTGTCCCTATTGCGGACGGAAGCTGAAAGCACCACAAGCTGCCGTTGGACGCGCCGGCCGGTGTCCCACGTGCCGGAATCGAGTGCATGTGCCGCCGTTTTCGACCGTGGCCGACGGGCGAGCCACGGAAACGGGCGCGAGTGGGGAGCCGCGTGAGTCGCTGGTGTTCTTCGGGTCAGATGGCGAGGCACGACACGATGCACCGCCGGGACGTGGTGGGGCAGAGACAATGCCTGAGATCCTGGTCGTCACCGCGCCCGAGTCCGCCGTCGAAGGCAGGCCAGAGGCGGTCGCCGTCCCGGACGACACGGTCGACCTTGGCGACGGCGAACCGTACACGGCCAAGCAGGATTCGCCCGAACCACCGTTCACAGTGACGCTTCTCGGGGACAATGACCTGGCCGAAAGGTCTGTCCGTTCATGGCAGCAGGGCCAGTACAGAGCGATGGCCTTCGATTTCTTCCTCGGAGCGACCGCGACCGCGGCCATTGGTGCCGTTGTGCTTGAGCTTGGCCAACTGCTGGCGGCACGCCGTGCCGGTGCCGAGGAACTGGCCGTGGCCGTCACTCTTAACCAGTTCCTGTTGCTTGCGACGCTATTACCTCTCTTCGTGATCGCACCCGCCGTTGTGCTGGCCATCTGGGTAGCCCAGGACACGCGGCGTAGGAGAATGCCCACGGCGCCGGCCGCCGGGCTAACACTTGCACTGGGGCCACTGGGGGCAGCGATCCACCTGGCTCGCCGGCGGCTGCTGCCCGGTGAACTGCGCGAAGGCGGTTTTGGCTGGAACGTCTGTCGTCACCTGGCCGTATTATGGCTCGCCTGCCTGGCTTTCTGGCTCGCTGTGCTTCTGGCTCTGGCGCTGTGGGGTATCGTGCGCGGCTACCCCGTGGTGACGCTTGTGGTCGGTGGTGGTGCGGCCGCCATGATCTGGGCCAGCATGGGCCTGGTCGTGCTGCCGATCTTTACGCTCGCTTGCCTGGGGTACCTACTGAAGGTGGAACGCGTGGTGGAGGAGGGCTAACGCTGAGCTAGCGGCTGCGCCCGGCGCTCAACCGCCACGCCGCCTGCTCCTGCCGAAGCGGCGCCGCTTCCGTTTGCGTCCAGCCGCCCCGAGAACCCGAAGCGCCACACGATCACTTTGCCTTCTTCGCTTCCTGTTGCTTCGCAGCTGCTCGGCGACTCGGAGGTACCCACCGGGGGTTCGGTACGTGAGCCTCCTGCATCAACTTCCGCATCGTGCGAACCACGTCTGGATGCAGCCTGGCGACGTTGTACTTCTCCAACGGATCACGCTCGATGTCGTACAACTCGATCGGCCCGGTTAGCATCGGCTTGCGGACCGCTTTCCAGCGGCCCATACGAATCGCCTGAGCCGAACCGCGCTCGTAGAACTCCCAGTACAGGTATCGGTGCTGCTTCTGAGCAGCAGGCTTGCCCAGGAGCGTCGGAAGGAAGCTAATCGAATCCCGCTCGGGCGGCAACGGCACGCCGACCAACTCGCATACCGTGGCCATGAAATCGCCGAAGTACCCAACATGGTCCGTCGTGCTGCCGCCCTTGATCGTCCCAGGCCACCAGGCGATCATCGGCACCCGAATGCCGCCTTCGTACAGGTCACGCTTGATCCCGCGCAGGGGGCCGGAAGGGTTGAACCGTACCGGATCTTGCCCGGATTCTACGTGCGGACCGTTGTCCGAGCTGAACAGCACCAGTGTGCGTTCCGCGATACCCAGCTCACGCAGCACCTGCAGCAGCCGACCCACGCTCCGGTCCAGATACGAGATCATCGCCGCATGTCCCTTGTCCGGGTCCGGCCAGTCCTTCTCGGCGTAAATCCCCAGGTCGGGCACTTCGGCGCCGTTGCCAAGGGCCCGGTAACGTTCGTTGTTCGCGTGGGGCAGTGTGACGGCCAGGTACAGGAAGAACGGCCGGTCCTTGTTTTCCCGGATGAAGTGCAGAGCATCGGCCATGAACAGATCGTGCGAGTACTCGACGGCTTCGGTTGCCCACGCACCCGACAGCCCCGGAATGGCGCCGGGGAAGCGCTGGACCTTGTTCCTCAAGTAAACCTTCTCACGGTTTCGCCACAGGAACTCTGGATAGTAGTTGTGCGCGTGGGCCTGGTTGAGATAACCGAAGAAGTAGTCGAAGCCCTTCCGCAGCGGAAACCCCGGATGATCGATCTCGCCCAGACCCCACTTGCCGATCAGAGCCGTGCCGTATCCGGCTTGTCGGAGCAGCTGTGCGACGGTGATGTCGTCTTCGGTGAGCGATTGATTGATGAGGCGGTTGCGGCCGGCATTGCCCCGGACGGAGCAGTGGCCTGTGTGCTGGCCGACCATCAGAACGCAGCGGGACGGGGCACAGACGGTCGACCCTGCGTAGAACTGCGTGAACCGCAAGCCTTCAGCGGCCATCCGATCGATGTTTGGCGTCTGGATCAGCTGCTGGCCGTAGCAACCCAGATCGCCATAGCCCAGGTCATCCGCGAGGATGAAGATAATGTTGGGCCTATCGGCAGCCTGAGCCGTGACGACCGTCACGATCGCTGAAGCAATGGCTAGCAGCGCGACGTTCTTCACAGTGCACCTCCAGGGGAGAGCTCGTCCACAAGCGACGCACGAACGGGCCTGAGGCGGGAGGAACTCACACGGATTCTAGCACGTTGCGGTTGTCGTTCGGGATGCTGAGCACTCGCCGTGCGGCCTGCAGGCGGCTCCCGGTCCAGGTTGCCGTACTCCGGTGTGGATCGGCTCAGGTTCGCTTGCATGAAACGGCGATAAGACCTAAAGGAGAGACGTCACATCGAAGCCACGTGGCGTCGCGCCCGCTAGCCGCACCGCCGGCTTCGTGGCCCGATGGCCAGGGGGCCGCGTGACCGGGAGACATTTCGAGCAGAAAGGAAGCTGCCGTGCAACTGACCTGCTTCTACATCAGCCCGCACGAGCCGACAATCGAAACGATCGCCTGTCTGGAACGTGAGCTGGATGGACTGGGCAGCGTGCACGTGGTCCAGCCAGACGGACGCGTAGCCGACGCGGCCGTTCGTTGCGTGGACGCCACTACCCCCTACACGCTCGTGGTCACCGACAACGTTTGCTTTGTCCCGGGCACGGTCCGCACGTTACTGCGAAATTTCCGCTGGCGACGTGCACTTCAGCGAAATCTATACAAGCTTGCGTGCTCGGTTCGCTGCCCGCTCTCCGAGAACGCCTACCCAGGGCTCGTAGCACTCTACTGGACCGATGCCATCAGCCAGATTGGTACGGTCGACGTTCCCACTGCCCCGATGCCGACCGAGTATCGGGCACTCATCTTCGGATACCGAGCGTCGCACTACCCGCAGCCGATAGGCTGGATTGAGGACCGGGACCCGAAGCGCGAGTACCACCGCTGGTTCTGGGCTCGCATCCGCTATCGGCTCGGCCTGTATGATCGACCGGTGCCGTCGGTGACGGAGCACGTTCTGCTGTACGGTAAGGACAACGACTGCCGGCATCTGTACGCGGCCGCCGGTATCGAGGATGCCAACCGGCTCCGGCCCAAGGTGGACCTGGTTGACGACTGCCATCTCGGACCGATCGGTCAGCAGCTGGCATTTGTTGCTGAAGAGGATGAGCCGATGCTGGCTGACTACTTCCGCGTTTCCGGTGTTGTACCTCGTCACGCGGTCCGCCGCCGGGCTGCGTAGCCGTTTCCGCTCGGTGAAACCACGGTCGCACGTTCTCACGGTGCTGTGTCCGCGCGCGGATGCAGTGCAGGGCGCGGCGGGCAGCAGGCTTTGGCCCCATCGCAGCCCACAGACTGGCACGGCGGCCGCTGCCAGTTATCCCTTGGGCTACCGGCACGCGCTGGCTGAATGACCGGCCGAGGGAGGCCATGGCCTTGCCAGAACCAACTTCTTGTTGATTCCATGTCAGCGTGAGAGCGGGGGCCGCACGGACGACAGTGGGTTGGCCGTCGCGCGTTGCGGATGCGTCATCCCGGGCGTTATTCTGTGGTTAATCCTGCCGGAGCGACGTTTTGCTCCCTATCCTGTGCCTTCCTCGTAGGAGCTGCCGACCGTGGACCGTCGACGTTTCCTGAAGCAGTCCGCAGCAGCGACCCTGGCCGGTGTCTGCCGTGGTGTGTGCGCCGCGGCTGGGGAGTCGGGACGAGCCGGTGCGCTGGGACCATTGCGCCGGCACCCGGACAACAGTCGCTACTTTGCCGATGGCACCGGCAAGGCGGTCCTGCTTGTCGGATCGCACACGTGGGACAATCTCGTGGACATGGGCAAGGCCGATCCCCCGGAGCCGTTCGATTTCGCAGGCTACCTCCGGTTCTTGCAACGCTACGGCCACAACTTCATTCGGCTCTGGACCTGGGAGTGCACCGTTTGGGACACGCGTGCCAACGGTGCCTGGGGCCACGGTGTGCTTCACGTGGCGCCGCAGCCGTGGCTCAGGACCGGCCCGGGCACAGCGCTGGACGGCAAGCCCAAATTCGACCTGACGCGGTTCAATCCGGACTATTTCCGCCGGCTGCGCGCGCGTGTGCTGGCGGCCCGCGAACGCGGGATCTACGTGTCGGTGATGCTCTTTGAGGGATGGTCGCTGACGCACGGCAACCTTCGGCGGGGTTCCGACCGTGGTTGGGCGTGGCGGAGCCATCCATTTCACCCGGCCAACAACATCAACGGCATCGACGCTGGCGTAGCCGACAACCCGCTGGTCGGACGGCCGCACCGGCTCGGGCAACCGCAGGTGAACCAGATCCAGGAGGCGTACATCCGGAAAGTGGTCGAGACGGTCGGAGACTTGGACAACGTGCTGTACGAGGTGATCAACGAAGGGGGTCAACGGGAATGGGACTGGTGGGTGGTGCGCACGGTGCGTAAGTGGCAGGAACGCAAGGGCGAGTCGCGCCCGATTGGTATCACGGGCCACGGCGCCGAGCGATTGGCTGACATGCTGGCTAGCCCCGCCGACTGGGTTTCGCCCGGATCACGTGACGGCTTCAGAGAGGATCCCCCCGCGTGGCATGAGGCAAAGGTAAGCCTGCTGGATACGGACCACATTTGGGGGATCGGTGGCAGCCTTCGGTGGGTCTGGCATGCTTTCACCCGAGGCCACAACCCACTGTTCATGGACCCTTACCATGGTCGAGTCTTGGGCAAACCGTTTGATCCGAGGTGGGAACCAGTTCGCCGCGCACTGGGCTACATCCGGTCCCTGGCGGTACGAACTGAGCTGGCCCGGTTGCTACCGCAGGGCGAACTTGCGTCAAGCGAACACTGCCTGGCCGACCCCGGCAGGACGTACATCGTCTACCTTGGTGATGCGGACCAGGTCACGCTCGACCTGGCTGCCGCCCGGGGGGACTTGCTGGGCGAGTGGATCGACGGAGCAACCGGGAAGGTGCTTGGACGCGTCAGCGTGCCGGGAGGAGCCAAGCGCCGCTTGCATGCACC
This sequence comes from Planctomycetota bacterium, assembly GCA_026991575.1. GTDB lineage: Bacteria > Planctomycetota > Planctomycetia > JALXBF01 > JALXBF01 > JALXBF01. The sequence goes on from JALXBF010000003.1 coordinate 30,071, forward strand.
GGTGCCTCGTGACGGCGTACTCTACCTGCGCATAGCCGACGGCGCGCGGGATAGCACACGCAACAGCCGTCGGTAACGACCGCATCAGTACGAGCCCTAGACGTGGTAGCACGACCTCTAGGGCAGCGGCAGCTGCTTAGCGAACGGCGTCCAGAGTGCCGGTGGGATCCGTGCCGGTTGAGCCGCTGACGCGGTTTGCGGTGGTCGCGACGCAGGCGGGTGCGGATGGTCCGCAGTCTATGAGCCGGCGGGCTGAGCTGAGCGGCAGCGTCAGAGACATCATCCCGCACTGCGGCCCGGGTGGCGGACTCGGCCCTCTACAATCCAAGTCCGCTGTGGTGCATGTGCCGATGGATGACGGGTGGGGAGTACCCCGATGCAGAAGATTCGCAAGCTGATGGCCGCGAACCGGGGCGAGATCGCCATCCGTGTCTTCCGGGCCGCCCATGAGCTTGGTATCCGCACCGTGGCGATCTACTCGCACGAGGATCGCTACGCCTTACACCGGCTCAAAGCGGATGAGGCGTACCAGGTTGGTACGCCGGGTGAACCGGTACGGGCGTACCTGGATGTTGAGGGCATTGTCGGCGTCGCTCGGGAACACCTCGTCGACGGCATTCACCCGGGATATGGTTTCCTTTCTGAAAACGCCGCATTCGCGCGCGCGTGCCGCGAGGCGGGCATCATCTTCGTCGGGCCGCGGACCGAGCTTCTTGAGCTGCTGGGCGACAAGACCAAGGCGCGGAAAGCAGCTGAGGAGGCCGGTGTCCCGGTACTCCCTGGCACCGACCAGCCGGTGACCACCGTCGAACAAGCGGCTCAGGAAGCGGAGCGGATCGGTTATCCGGTTATCTTGAAAGCGGCACACGGCGGTGGTGGCCGCGGCATGCGCGTCGTGCTACGCGAAGAAGACCTCGCGGCCATGTTCGAGCAGGCCCAACGCGAAGCACGCACCGCATTTGGTAGCGGCGAGCTGTTCCTCGAGAAGTACCTGCGCCGAGCTCGGCACGTCGAAGTCCAACTCCTCGGTGATCAGCACGGCAACCTGGTGCACCTCTGGGAGCGTGACTGCAGCATCCAGCGGCGCCATCAGAAGGTGGTCGAGATCGCGCCGGCAATCA
>JALXBF010000004.1 GCA_026991575.1 Planctomycetota bacterium
GCCGGTGATGGTGAGGCGAATCATGCGGACGGTGTTCTGAGAGGAAGTCTCCTCGAACGCATAGACGATCACGAGGTCGTCGCCATCAACGAAGATCTGAGACCCCCTCCACGGACGCCCCACACTCACTGGCGACGCGGGAACGATCAACGGCAAGGCGACTTGTCGACCCGACGCGTCGAAGATCGTCAGCTTCCACCAGGGCGCAAGCATCGCGTAGTGGCCCTTGTACCAGACGGCCGATGACGGTGGCCCCATCGCGATGCGCTCCCGTACCCGGGATGGCCTCCGAAGAACACGCCCACCAGGGGTCACCAAGGTGACCCGCGCCCCACCGACGGGGATGCTCTTCGACGCGTTGGAGAGCCAACCCACGAAGTAGCTCCTTCCGTCCGTTGCGCCCCGGAAGAAGGGCCCAATACCCGCCGGGTTGGATAGCTCGTCACTCGGAAGGACATCGAACCCCGTCATCGTAGCATAGGGTGGCCCGTTCATGACCCGCAGCACAAGCGCCTCACCATTGACGTATCCCGTGGGCGGCCGAGCTGGCCCCCGTGGCACCTGGCGGCTCTCAGTTCCGAGAAACACCAGGTGCTTTCCGACGAACGCGTGCCACCAGAACCGGAAGAAGAGCTTCTCCTTGCGCCGCACCACCACCGGCTTCCCGATGACCTTCCCATCCACCGAAAAACGCCACATCTCGATGCTCGGCGGCGACCCGCCGATGCGCTGGGCCCGGAAGACCATCACCCGGTAGACGGCAGCCGTAGGATCCCAGAGGACGTATCCCAAATCCGGATACTCCCCAATGCGCACGCCCCCGCGGAGCACCATCTTTCCGCTGCGCGGGAAGGTGAAAAAGTAGTACTGCTCAAGCTTCGCCGCCCCTCGCTTGCCGTAGAAGGCGCCGTAGCCCCGCGGGCTCTCCGCCAGCCAGCGGTCGAACACCCGCTCCGTCCGCGTTCGCTTGGGGAGCGCCTCCCTCGTCAGCACCTTGCCGGACGTGTCGTACCGGTAGAACTTGAACTGCCCCAACTGCGAAAGAACCTTGCCCCGCTTGAGAATCGGGACGTTCACGTCGATCCACGAGGTGCGCCGCCAGCACACACCCAACGAGCAACCGGAGACCCCGCCACCCCACTACGGCGCCTCGAACACGCACGGCCCCGCCAGCTCCGGCGACGGCGACGAGCATGAGTTGCTCCACAGCGCGCACTTCGCCGCGCATCGCAAGCTCTGGCAGAGGCTCGTGTTCATCTCCGCGCCGTCGTCGTGGTCCTGGATCAGACCGGTGGACGCGATGCCGTCTGCGTACGGCACGTGGCGAACCCCCTTGTCGGCCCAGGTGGGCGACGTGGAGCGCTGCATCTCCGTGAGCAGCGCCTCCAGCCTGCCGTTGTGTACGACCAGACCGACGCTTGCGGGGTCGATGTCGGCAATAGGCCCGGGTGCGCTCAGGTTCCAGTACATTTCCAGGAAGCCCATGCCCTCGTAGCGGGAGTGGTTCCCAAGCACCACGTTGAAGGTGGTGGCGTCGATCGATCTCATTGAGCGGATACTCTCCCTCCATATTTGTCAAGTGTTTTTTGGGGTGCTGATCGACAATGAGGGGTCAGGCAACGAAGAGAACGAAAAAGAAGAGGGCGGTTTCGCCGCCGTCCTTGGCGGCGCAGGCCAGCAGATAGACGTTCCAGCAGGCGAAGCGGGCGAGCATCAGGACCATGGCGACCCGCTCGTTGCGCGCGCGCAGGGTGCTGCCGAGCTTGCGCTTGGTCTGGCTGAACAGCGCCTCGATGGCCGAGCGCCGCCGGTAGAGGTGCCCGTAGTGTTCGTGACGCTGCTGCACCGCTTGGCGCAGCGGATGGCGCACCGTGCGTCCGCAACGGCCGGCCTTGAGCCCCACCAGCGGCTCTCCGCCCGCCTTCTCCGTCAGTTCGAGCACGCCGGTTGCGTCGTAGAGGGCGTCGGCCAGCACGATGCCCAGGGGTGTGGCGCGTCGCTGGACGCGCTGCAGCAGGGTCTCGGCCAGCTTCAGCTCCGAGGCGTACGCTCGCCCCGCTCGGATGCCCACCACCGGCCCCAGCTTCTGCCCCTCCCACAGCCGCATCAGCACCACCGCCCGCACATGCGCTCGCACCCGCCGCACCTGCTTGCCGCGCTGGTAACTGAGGCCCAGCACGTCGTCGTAGCCGAACCCGGTCCCGTCCATCGCGTGCAGCAGAGGCGGCGGCCGCTGCACGCTCCGCTCGGCCCCCGGCGGCCCCACACGGTCACCCCCCGACGACGGTGGCGAGCTGCAAGCCACGACCCACTCCCCCAGCGCCTCGACCAGCCGCTCCATCACCTCCGGGTCCATCCGGTGCAGCCGGTGCACCAGCGTCGACGGCACCGGCATCGGCTCCCCAAGCTCGTCCCGCGCCCGCTGCAGAACCTCGCGGATCGACAGACGCTCCTGCTGCATGTACAGCGCCAGCGTCACGATGAGCGCCTCGCTGTAGCGCGGCTTCCGCCCGCGCCTGACCGGCCGCTCGTACCCGATGCGTTTCAATCCCTGCTCGACAGCCCTGCGCAGCTGCCGAAGACTCACCACGCGCTGCATGGCCCCATACGATCAGAATCCCGCCTCCCCGTCCACCCCCTTTTGTCGAACGGCACCAGGTGCGCGCGCCGGCTTGCCTGACCGCGCCGCATGTCGGATGCATCGTACCGCCATGTGCCCGGCCCCCGCCACGCCCTCACCGGGCGAG
>JALXBF010000005.1 GCA_026991575.1 Planctomycetota bacterium
ATCCGTAGCTGTACTGTTCATCCGCCGGATAGGTCGCCGTGAACCGCAACTCGTCCTTTACCCACACCACGGGTACCGACGTGCCCTGCCCGTACACCGCTGAGTCCTCCGGCGCCTGCCAGCCGTGGCCCGGCCGGTAGGGAAGCCGCCACTTTACCGTCCAGTCCGGCGTAGTCGATCCTTCGTTCGAATCACTGGCAAATGCGCGTGCTCCCCGTGTGCCCCCGCGCGCACGATCCGTCGTCGCCCCTGCGTTTCCTTCAGCTCCGCCGCGGGCAACCAACTGCCCGCTCATCCAGTCCCGAGAGAACTCCCGCAGTGAGTACCCGACCGATGGCCTCAGCGGCTTCCCGCTGACGTCCGCACCCGGACCACGCATCCCCACTTCGAACCGGACAGGCTGCGGGAGTTCCCCAGTGCTTCCGTCGCGTACCGAGCCGCTATCCGACGCCACAACGCCGGCGACCGCCTGCAACCCGTTAAACCGAAGCGAGATCGGACGTCCCCATTGCAGCCGGGTACCAGGCGCTAGCCCGCGTGATGCCTGGGCATCCACTAGACCTGACACAGCGTCGAAAGGAACCTGTTCGCCGGGGATCTGCGGCAGCAATTGACCAAGTGCATCGAGACCAAGGAACCGGCCCCACTCTCGTGCAGCCATTCCTGCGATCACCGCGTCGACCGCGCGGTAAGAGCACGCCGTCGCGCCGCCATCCTCCGGTACTGGCCCCAGGGGCTTCTTGCCACGGGAACCGGGTGTGACCCAACTGTCCGCATCCGCACTTCCTTCCGACGGGCTGCTCGAAGGACAACTCGCCGTGGACTCCGCCTCTGAAGCCTCAGCAAGGTGTGCGCTCGTCGCAGTGCTCGCAATCAAGCCACCTGCGGGCCTTGTTGACGTGTCGCTGAAGAGGAGTTCGTCAACCGTGCGGATCACGCGTTGGCTCGCAGGCGGATCCCCCACAGGCAGCGAATCCAGCGTCAGGGCAGTCAGTGCCGCGTGCAGCGAGAACGGACCTTCGCTGACCGGCACCCTTCGTTCCAGCATCTCCGGGCCCCCTGGGGCACCTCTGGGGCGACGGGCACGGACTTTGCTACCCCCCCCTGCGCCTCGATCTCAACATACGACCTGCCGCTGCAAACACTGAGCTGACCATGGGCGTCACCTCCCGATGTCCCGGTGACGATTCCAACATGTACCCAATTGCGGCAGGGCTCCTCAGGCCTCAGTGTTGTGCGTCGATGTGGTGCTCCCTGACCAAGAGCCTGTCACTAGAACAAGTTACCAACCCGCACACGCCGTGTCAACCTTTTTTCGGAATCTTCGGAACTTGCGCTATAACGCGGTGGTCAGCAAGCAGCGTGCCGGCCGATGCGTGTGATGTTCTTTTCCCCTCATTGCCTGATTGACCCCGGAAGCGGCGCCGCGGTCGCCACCCTCGCCCTCTGGCGTACGCTCAGCGAAGCCGGCATCCCCTGCCAGGCACTCTGCGCAGGCAAGCTGGACCTGCCCCCGGAAACACCGATCGAAACCGTCCTACAAGGAGCCGCGGGACTTGCCTTCTCCAGCCATGCGGTCCGGTTCGAGGGACACGAAGCGGTCCGCTACGACGGCGTACCCGAAGGAGCAGACCCGGAGACAGCTCGGATCCAAGTGCTGGCACTGGCGGACCGCCGTCCGGGGCACTGGTCTGCCTCGGACCAGCAACTGCTCTTGGCCTGCTTTGCCCGACTGTGGCGGCAGTTTCGGCCCGATTGCCTGATCGCCTACGGCGGCGACCCGGTGGCGGTCGCCGTCTACCAACTGGCCCGGGCACAGCAGCGACCCGTCCTGTTTTACCTGCACAACTTCGCCTACCGCAGACGAGCCTTCTTCGAACACGTCTCCCATCCACTGGTGCCCTCGCGCTGGGCACGGGACTGGTATCGCCGCCACGTGGGCATCCGGCCCGAAGTGCTGCCCTACGTGCTGAGACCGGAACGTTGCCTCTGCCCGCAGCGCGACCCGCTGTACGTGACCTTCATCAACCCGGTGCCGGAGAAAGGTATCGCGCTGCTGGCCACGATTGCCCGTATCCTCGCCCGTGAGCGGCCCGAACTGCGGCTGCTTGTGGTCGAAGCACGCGGCCGGATCGACTACCTGGCGCGTACCGGCGTCGATGTGCGTGCATTGGAAAACGTGGATTTCCTGCCCAATGTTTCCGACCCGCGTGTGTTTCTGCAGCGCAGTCGGTTGGTGTTGATGCCGTCGTTGTGGGAGGAAACGTTCGGGTTGGTGGCGGCCGAGGCGATGCTGAACGGGATCCCTGTGGTAGCGAGCAATCGCGGGGCATTGCCGGAGACAGTCGGTCCGGGGGGAGTGATCGTACGAGTACCGCACGACGTGGCGCCCGATCGTGTGCAGGCGGTGGAGGAACACGTTGCCCGACCGTGGGTGGAGGTGATCGTCCGGTTGTTGGATGACGAAGCTGAATACGGGCGTCGCAGCGAGGCGGCCCGCCGTCAGGCCGCGCGGCACCTGCCGGAAGCGGTCTTGCCCCGCTGGCGCGCGTTCCTTGAGCAAGTGTGCCGGACACCGTCGTGAGGAGTTGTCCGGTCCTGGTCCGAGCAATCCCGTCCTGGTTCACTCCGGTCCCCCGAGCACCAAGCGGACCGCCATCCTCGGCGTCGGGGGCTTTTTCATGGAGGGAAAAAAACAATGCTCCTACCGCCCGCGCTACCTATCACCAGAGCTGGAGGGGGG
>JALXBF010000006.1 GCA_026991575.1 Planctomycetota bacterium
ACCCTGCGGAGATGGCCCAGCCGTGGCCAAGGTGGTAGCCGGCACCGAGCTCCAGGTCGAGCGTGGGCACGAGCCGATCGTCGCTGATGTGATACTCACTCACCGTCGCCGGTCCGCCGGTGCGGTGTTGCATGTAGTCCATCTCCAGCTGCGCGGCCAATAGCGACAGTGCTGAGCGGCCCCAGACGAAGCAGTTACCGTAGTAGCACGTTGTCTGCAATCCGCCGCGCAGGCCGGCACCGCGCACATCCACGGAACTGCTCCCCCAGTCACTCTCCTCAAAGAAGAAATCCGCATTCTGGTCCACGCGTGCCACGCGTACACCGCCGAACAACGCAAGCTCAAACGCATGCGTTGCGTACAGCGTCCCACGGAGATCTGCGTCGAACACCATCAGCTTTAGCTCATTCCGCGCGGCGGCAACGCTCGCCTCAGGCGCAGCCGATAGAAACACCAGGTCGCGGAGCTCGTGATCGGCGTCGGCACCGATCGCATTAGACGTCTCCCCCAGGAAGTGCATGCCGGTCACGTCCAGCCACAGTCCGCCAATACGGCGGCTGACCCGCCAGCGGTACGCGGGCTCATAGTCGAAATCGAGCAGTCCGGCTGGCCCGTCCGGCTCGTCTGCACAGTCGCATGCCGGGTACGCGTACGGGAAGTCATTTCCGCGGGCGGTGAGATAGAGCCAATCGATGGCAAGGCCCCACGCCGCAGGGTCGAACGACTTGCTCCCGCAGTCGGCAGGAGCCGGCGTGCAGTCGTCGGCCGTGGGGAAACCAAACCGATGTGCCCAGTGCAACCATGGCTTCGAACAGCTCAGCATCTCCGCCTGGCCCAGTAACTCCAGCCCGGTCTGCTTGATCGTGGCGGGCCGCTGCGGCCGTCTCGCCCGTGGGCTGGGAACCGTGAGCGGCGTTCGTGTGATCAAAGGCAGCTGGCTCTGATCGACCGACTGCGCCGGTAGCGACACCGTAACGGTTAGCAGAATTGCGAGCACGGACAGGCCACAGCGCGCGACACGCATGGAGACCCTCCCTGGCGTGAGCCTAAATCCTTTCGGAATCGTGTACGTTAGGTCTGTTCAGCCGATCGGCCGAACCGAAGCCCGGTTATGTTTTTCCCGTGCACGTCGCCGTCCGGTTCCACCGTCCCTGACGGTTGTACCGGAACTCGTGACCGGATTCTGGCAGCGAGACCAGCAGACAGCTGGTGCAGGGCATGTTGCCGTGGTACGCGGACACGGCGCACCGTTGACGACGTTGCGTTGACTTTTGCCGCCCGGCCGCGCTAAAGTGTGTGTTCCTTTCGTGATCGGGTAATCCAAGAGGCCGAAGCCGACAGCCTCGTGGCAGGCGCCTTTCGGCACAGCAAGCTTCCGTGAAGGAGTCAAGACGACGATGGCTACACGGACCAAGACCAGAGCGGCAAGAGCCAGGAGCAAGACCACCGGTCGGAAGGTGAAGTACGTCTACTTCTTCGGTGGTGGCAAGGCGGAAGGGCGCGGCGATATGAAGGAGCTGTTGGGTGGCAAGGGGGCCGGTCTGGCCGAGATGACGCGGCTGGGCCTACCGGTTCCGGCCGGCTTCACGATCACCACCGAAGCCTGTGCCGCGTACTACGAACTGGGACGCCGGTTTCCACCGGGACTGGAGGAAGAGGTTACCAAGAACGTCCGCAAGCTCGAGCGGGTCACGGGCAAGAAGTTTGGCGATCCGGACGACCCGCTGCTCGTCTCGGTCCGCTCCGGTGCTGCCGTCTCCATGCCGGGCATGATGGAGACGATCCTCAACCTCGGCCTGAACGACATCTCGGTCGAAGGTCTGGCGCGGCGTACAAACAACCCACGGTTCGCCTACGACGCCTACCGTCGCTTCATCCAGATGTACGCCACGGTGGTCATTGGTCTGCCCAAAGAGGAAATGGAAGAGATGCTCACGGAGCTGAAGCGTGAGCTTGGCGTGGCCAACGATGTGGATGTACCCGCCGATGGCTGGCAGCGCCTTTGCGAGCGGTTCAAGCAGTTCTATCGGGAAAAGACCGGCAAGCCGTTCCCCCAGGACCCACAGCAGCAGCTGTGGGGTGCGATTGCAGCCGTGTTCAACTCCTGGATGGCCGAGAAGGCGGTCAAGTACCGCGAAGTCGAGAAGATCACGGGTCTGAAGGGTACGGCGGTCAACGTGGTTCAGATGGTATTTGGAAACAAGGGGGAGGACTCAGGCACCGGGGTTTGCTTCACGCGCGATCCGAACACGGGGGAGAAACGGCTCTACGGCGACTTCCTGCCGAACGCGCAGGGCGAGGACGTTGTGGCCGGTATTCGAACGCCCATGAAGCTGGAGGAGATGAAGAACCGGATGCCGCGGCAGTACCGTGAGCTGGAGCGGTGCGCGCGGATCCTGGAGCGACACTATCGGGACATGCAGGATATTGAGTTCACCATCGAAGAGGGCAAGCTGTACATCCTGCAGACCCGAGCGGGCAAGCGGCTGCCGCAGGCGGCGTTTCGCATTGCCGTCGACATGGTCAAGGAGCGACTGATCAGTCGCGAAGAAGCGGTCATGCGTGTCAAGCCGGCCGACGTCGAGCGGTTGTTCTATCCGGTCATCGATCCGTCGATTCCCAGCGACGTGCGGTCCCAACGCCGCTTGACTCGCGGCATCAACGCGGTGCCGGGCGCAGCGGTCGGCGAAGTGGTATTTACGGCGGAGGAGGCCGAAGAGCTGGCCGCTCAGGGTCACAAGGTCATCCTGGTACGAAAAGAGACCAGTCCCGAGGACGTCGGCGGCATGCACGCTGCTCAGGGCATCCTCACCGCCACCGGAGGTCCAACAAGCCACGCAGCGGTCGTGGCACGGGCATGGGGCAAGTGCTGCATCGTCGGCGCCGGGGAACTGGAGATCGACTACGAAGCGAAGCATTTCCGCGTCAACGGCAAGCTCATCAAACAGGGCCAGTTCATCACGCTGGACGGTTCAGACGGCTCGGTCTACGAGGGTGAGCTTCCGCTGGTCATGCCGGAGCTGCCGGATGCGTACTACACGTTCATGAAATACGTGGATGCGATCCGCACCATCAAAGTGCGCACCAACGCCGACACGCCGTACGACGCCGAGCGGGCCCGGCAGCACGGCGCCGAAGGCATCGGCCTAACCCGCACGGAGCACATGTTCTTCGACACCGAGGAGCGTCGCCTGGCGATGCAGGAGATGATCCTGGCGGAGACCACCGAGGACCGCGTCCGTGCCCTGGACCGGCTCCGCACGTTCCAGCGGAGCGACTTCGAAGGCATCTTCCGCGCCATGGATGGTCTGCCGGTGACAATCCGGCTGTTGGATCCGCCGCTGCATGAGTTCCTGCCACATGATGAGGAGCGCCAGCGCGAGCTGGCCGAGCGACTCGGCGTGCCACTGGAAAAGGTTCAGCATCGCGTGCACCAACTCAAGGAAGCCAACCCGATGCTCGGTCACCGTGGCTGCCGCCTCTGCATTACCTATCCGGAAATCCTTGACATGCAGGTGCGGGCAATCATGGAAGCAGCCGTGGCCGTCCGGAAGGAGGGGGTGAAGGTACTGCCCGAGATCATGCATCCGCTCATCATGGATCGCCGCGAACTGGAGATCCTTGCCGAACGGACCCGGACGGTCGCGGATCAGGTGCTGAAGGAAGCTGGCGTGAAGATCCGGTACCTGGTCGGGACAATGATCGAAGTGCCCCGGGCTGCGCTTCTGGCCGGCGAGATTGCCGAGGTAGCCGAGTTCTTCAGTTTCGGTACAAACGATTTGACGCAGATGACCATGGGGCTATCGCGCGATGACGCCGGCCGCTTCCTGCCCGACTACGTCAACCCGGAAGGTGCAGCGGTCTTCAAGGCCGATCCATTCCAATCGCTGGATGTCCGCGGAGTGGGCAAGCTGATCCGTATGGCCATCCAGGACGGACGTGCTACTCGGCCGGATCTGAAGGTCGGCATCTGCGGAGAGCACGGCGGCGATCCGGCCAGCGTCCGGTTCTGTGTTGAGGTCGGCATGGACTACGTCAGCTGCTCGCCACTGCGCGTGCCGATCGCTCGGCTGGCTGCCGCCCAAGCGGCCGTCGAACTAGGGCTGACCTCTACCGGGAACAATCGCAAACCCGCTGCGCGCAGCCGCAGCAGGCGCCGTCGCTGACGGCTAACACCGCAGCATGGAGGCCCGGGCCGAGAACAGCCCGGGCTTTCTCATGCGCTGCCGCTACCACCGAGCAACCGCGGCGCCCGGCTACGGCGCCGGGACCGACGCACCGGAGCCGCCCACAGTAGCTCAATAGTCGATGTAGCCGTAGCGGTACAGCAGCTCCTGCAGCCACGGGCGCGTCCACGGATTGCGCACGGCGTAGAACACCGAGCCGGCCGAGATGGCAAGTAACAGAAACGCCAGCCAGTAGGCCGCTGCAGTCCGACCGGTGGCAGCAACGCCTTTCGGCAAGAACGCCAACCAGAGTGGGATCAACCAGAAGGACCAGCGGAACCCCTGGGTCATCCCGCCGTAATTGCGCCGAATCGGTGCCAACTTTTCCAGCGGTGGCGGTCCAACGTAGAACGCAAACACGGCAACGGTCAATACCACGGTCACAAGCGCAAGCCACCGCCACGCCCCGCCCTGGCGGACCGCCACCATCAGCCCCAGCAGGGTGTAAACGAACACAGGCGTCAGGCTGAGCACACCGTGATGACCGAGCGTCAGGTGGAACAGGTACGTGGTGGCCGGCTCCCGAATCGCGTCGATCCCTTTCGGCTCGTTCCAGTAGCTGTCCTCGTAGTCGTACCACTCCTTGTGCATGTAAGCCGGCTTGAAGTCACCGGTCACCTGGTAATTGGTGTAGAAGAACGCGGCCGCGACGATGGCCACCGCCGGGAGCACGGCGAACAGCGCCAGCTGCCAGCGACGTACCAGGACCCACAGCAGCACCAGGACGACGAACCCCACGGCTGGCAGCTCACAAGCAGCAGCAAACGCCAAGCACAGGCCGCTGACAAAGGCGCGCAGCCAGCCAACGGCACCGCCCGCTAGCAACGGCCAGAAACCGTACAGAGCGAAGAAGCCAAAGTATGCGGCTACCGTATGGTTGTTCAGCGTCACGTTGAAGGCCGTCAGATACGTGCCGGCACCGGCAACCAGCAGCGCGTAAAACGTCACCCAGCCGTCACCGTGCTCACGTCGCATCCAGCGAACGAAAAGCACCAGGAACAGCAGGAAGGGCAGCACGTTCGTGGTGATCACGATCGTGCGCACAACAGCAGCCGGCTGGCGTTCGAATGTCCACGCACCGCCCGTCAACCACTTGATCAGGCGATACTCATAGGCAAGCAACGTCGGGAGTAGGGGGGGCTTGGACGAGTAGAAGTGCTTGACATCGGGCCGGTAGATCTTGTCGATGGTGTTCCAGCCAGGCCGCTCCGTCAGATCGTCGATCCAGTACCGTCCGTAGTCGCCCAGTGCCCAGATGGTCAGGAAACGCGAACGATCGTTTGGGCTCAACGTTGGCCGAGGCTGGTCTTTGGCGTAGCGAGCGGCTGCTTGGCAGAGCAGCCCAACGGTCAGGCCGATGACCAGAGCAACTACCGCGCGGTACAGCGTGGCCCAGTCAGTGCTGCTGTGCTGGTTCATCGCGGATTGCTTCCAGCTGGTCGGTAACCTGTCTGCTCGTCTTGGTGCGTTCCAGGATGCTGTAGGTGTTGGCTGGCGACAGGTCAAGGGCAATCATGAGCTCAGCCAGGAACCCGATCGCCAACAGCTGCAGGCCGAAGAGAAAAGCGGTGTTGGAGTAGATGAGCAGTGGCCGGCCACCGATCGGTTCGAAACCGGGGACACCAGCCTGATGCAGAACCCAGACGATGGCCAGATAGGTCAGCCCGGCCAACCCGGTGAGTGTCGCAAGCAGGCCAACTGAGCCGAGAAAATGCAACGGGCGCGATGCGAAGCCGGTCAAGAAACAGACGGTCATCAGATCGAGCACACCTTTCAGGAAGCGGGCCGCGCCGTACTTGGAGCGACCGTAGCGCCTGGGCCGGTGGTGCACCTGAAGCTCAGCAATCCGGTAGCCCTTCGCGTGTGCAAGCACAGGGATGAACCGGTGCAGGTCGCCGTAGAGCCGAAGTGATCGGGCCACTTCTGCCCGCATGCACTTGTAGCCGCAGTTGTGATCATGCAGCTTCAGTCCCGTCAACGTGCTCACCATAAAGTTGAACACGCGACTGGGCAGCGTCTTTGTCCAGGGGTCCTGTCGCGGTCGCTTCCAGCCGTTCACCAGGTCGTAGCCTTGCTGCAGCAACTCCAGAAAACGGGGGATCTCGCGTGGATCATCCTGCAGGTCTGCATCCAGCTGGAAGACGATGCTGCCGCGTGCCTCGTGGAAGCCGGCGTGAAGCGCGGCGGCCTTGCCGAAATTCCGCCGGAAGCGGATGCCACGGATGCGCGCGTCGGCGTCAGCCAACCGACAGATCTCGCGCCACGACCCGTCGGTGCTGCCATCATCCACGAAGATCAGCTCGAAGGGCAACCCGGTGCGCGCGGCATGCTCACAGATCTCGTCGGCCAGTTGCGCGAGGCTTTCTTCTTCATTCAACACGGGCACGACAAACGACAGCACCACGTCGCTGCCCTTGTGCTCGGTATGCGCAGGTGACAGGCTCATCGTCTGGGTGTGTCGATTGCGGCTTCTGATCGCGTGGCGGCGTGACCGGCCAGAACTCTGGCCAGGCCCCAGAATAATAGCGAACCGCCCAGTTCCATGCCCAGCCAGACCAGGCGCATGACCGCAGCAGCCAATGCCGCCCCCCCGATCGAGTACCCGTCCAGCACGGCAGTTAGCACCAGTTCCCGACTGCCCAGCCCCCCCGGCAGCATGCTGACAAACCCCACCGAAGTCGCGATCGCTGTTGCGGCCACACAGGCAACCAGACCCGGCGCACCGATGCCCAGCGCCACGTAAACCAGCTTGAGGCTGAGCCCCAGCAACAACCAGCAGCAGACCATCCAGGCAACGCCGCGCAGGAACGTCCCGACGCTACGTACCGATAGATCGGCCAACCGCCCCAGCCCGGGCAGGCATCGCAGCAGTGGCAACAGCGCAGGTGAGGCGACCAGCGTCATCGCCAGCCCGGCACCAACGGCGACCAGCGCCGAAGCGAAGGCAGTCGCGTGATACCCCGGGGCCGTCGCAAACCACAACCCCCCTCCAAGCAGCCCACCAATGCCCATCATTAACAACGTCTCCTGCGTCGCCGTCATGGCAAGCATGCCCGCCGTCAGGCCGGCGCCTTCGGGCCACGCCGACCGGACCACGATCACCCAGACCTTCCCCGGCAGGTACTTGGCAAGATGCCCCACGAAATAGGCCACCACGACGCTGAGTTGCTTCGGTTTGCCCCCCGCGTTGGCGATCAGGGCCAGCCAGTACAACACGCAGCACAGCAAGCCGGCCAGGTAGACAAGTCCCGCCGCCAGCAGGTTCCGGACCGCTGCCAGGTCTAGCACAGGTAGCGCTCTGGCCTCGCCGTACGCCCGGTACGTGGCGTAGCCAAACGCTGCCAGCGCCACGGCCACACGAACCAGGTTTCGCCAGCCGCTGTCGCGTCCGGACGTGGGCGGCTTGTTTGCGGACTGCGCAGAAGTTGGCATCGCCGGTCTTCCGACCTCACGCAAGCAGCCGAGCCAACTCGTCCCGGGCCGTGCCCTCCAACGGTCGCTCTTGCCCCTGGCATCGCATGATCATTCGGCCATCGCCCCGAAACCGCCCGATGACCGCCAGTGGCAGCTCCTGCTGGCGGAACGCCTCTTCCAGCGCAGTTCGCCGGCTAGGCGCAATGGCAATCAGCAGCGTGCCTGAGCCAAGCAGACGGTACGGGTCACAGTCCAGCGCAGCGCACAACTCGCGGGTCTCCGGCAGCACGGGCACTTCTTCGACCATCAGTTCAACGCCGCAGCTGCTGGCCCGGGCCATCTCCCAGACGGCCGCCATGATCCCACCCTCAGTAACGTCATGCAATGCACTGGCCCCGGTGCGAGCTGCCAGAAGCGCGGGCCGAACCACACTGATGCCCGGTTCGTCCAGCAACCGACGTGCTCGTGCCAGTGTCGTGTCGGGCACCCGATCCCTTAGCCGATGAGCCAGCTCCACAGCTAGGATCGCCGTCCCCTCCACGGCAACTGGCCCAGAGCAGTACAGCAGATCTTGGGGGCTCGCCCCCGAGGCAGACAGCGGTCGGTCGGCAACGCCCAACATCGTTCCCACGACAATAGGCCGATCCAGCCCCACGGTCACCTCCGTGTGGCCCCCGACCACGGCAATGCCGAGTTGCTCGGCTGCTTCGGCAATTCCCGCCACGATGCTTCGCACCAGCGACTCGTCGCACGGCGGCAACAGCAGCGTGCTCAAGAACCAGCGTGGCTCGGCACCGCATACGGCCACGTCGTTGGCGTTCACGTGGACCGCGTACCACCCGATCCGGTCCGTCGCAAAGGTAATCGGGTCCGTGGCCGCTACCAGAAAGCGTCCGTCAGGCAGGCGTGTCAGCGCCGCGTCCGTGCCAACCGACGGCCCCAGCACCACGTCGTCGCGCGCCGCGCCGCGACTGGCGCGCAGCAGTTCTTCCAGCAGCGGATAGGGCAGTTTGCCATAAGGTAGCAGTGGCTCCTGCGTCATGGCCTCCTCGGGCAACGCTGGCGCCGGGATGACGGTGTTCTGGTTCCAAACCCGGTCGCGGCTATTACATGGTAGCCGTGCACCGATCGATCCACCGCCATCGGGGCCCACAGGAGCTGCCTGCCGGACGTAGCACGCAAGAGGGGGTTGTGCCGCTGTCTGCTACGATGTTCCATCGGGCTGTGCTGGACCCAGTATTGCGTTCTCCTGAGCGAAGAACCATCGTGGGGGTCAAGCGTCGGCGGTGGCGGTATGGCCATGGTGGCCGGCGCACAGGACGCGTGAGCCCGAATCCCAAGGTTGCGACACCGGTTCTGGAGGATCTGATGAGCCGCCAAGTTTTTCCGTTGGTGCGAGCGCCCCAGCGTAACGTCGTCCTCAGGCGCCAGAACGCACGCCGGACCCTGCTTGTCTTCTTGCTCGTCTTCACGCTCATCTGGGACAGCCTCGTCACGGGGATCCTGGTGACAGGTCGGGTGGATGGCATCTCATCCTGGATCTTCTTGTTCGTTTTCGGCGGCGTGGCCGTGGTGCTCACGCTGGTAACAGCGGGCATGTTGGTCCACACGATCCTGTTGCAGCGGGCTTTCGCCCCCCCACGCCTTATGGTCGATCACCACCCGCAGCTCCTGGGCGACTCGTTCCGAGTGGCCCTGGGCCAGGTCGTCAAACGGGACCTGACGATCACGCGGGCAAAGCTGCGGCTGGAAGGCGAGGAGCGAGCGACGTGGCGCCGCGGCACGTCAACCTACTCGGAGACGAAAGTGGTTTTCCAGAGCGAACAGGTGTTTGAGGAGCCACTACAGGGTGGCAACCTGATCCAACTGGCCGCCGATTTCACGATCCCGGCCGACGGCATGCACTCGCTGAAGGCCAAGAACAATGAGTTCACCTGGAAAGTGGTCTACGAGCTTGAGGTATTGAGCTATCCGGATGTGAAAGAAGCGTTCGAGCTCGAGGTTCCGCCGGCACGGATCAAGTCTGTGCCAGGTGAACAGGTGCCGCCTCTGCCCCTGCGCGTCCTGCGTGCCTGCGACGGCGCGGAGCTGCGTTTTGAGGTGAACACGCCCGAAGCAGGCTACTTCACGCTGGGTGATCCGGTCGAGGCTGTCCTGGTGATAGATGCTCGCCAGCGTATCAACTGCCGTGGCGTCGTGGTTCAGCTGCTCTGGTGCACGAGCGGCAAAGGGGATCCCGAGGAGCTGCTCGCCTGGCAGGAGCAGGTGCACGCTGGACCAATCGAGCCCGGCGTGCACCGGTTCCCGGTCCGAGCGACCCTGCCAGCTGGCCCGGCCTGCTACGACGGTGAGCTCATGCACCTGGCGTGGGAGCTGCGTGCCACGATTGATCTGGCGTTCCGTCGCGATCCTGGCATTGCGCAGCCGATCTGGGCGGTGCCTCCGGTCATCCAGTCCTGAGCACCCTGCGGCACGAAGCGCGCTTCGGCGCGCCGTGGCGTGCGCCACCGCGGGGCCGTGCTGCCGGCAGTCGTTGATTCCACCTTACCGCGCGTAGCAGCCATCACAGTGTCTGCTCGTTGCAGTAGGCCACCAGCAGCTTCCGCTGCCCGAGCCCCGTTCGCGCTGCCTGGCTGACGCCGCCGCTCCAGGTGCTGATAATTCGGGGAAGTGTCCTATTGCCTGCAGGAACTGCCATGGCCCTACTGTGCATCCGCAACGGCACGGTCTATGACCCGATTAACGGGGTCAACGGCCAGAGCAGAGACATCTGGATCGAAGACGGCAAGATTGTCCCCCCACCGGAACCGCCGCGGCGGCCCGATCGGGTCTACGACGCGTCTGGCTACATCGTGATGCCGGCCGGCGTGGACCTCCATGCACACATTGCGGGGCCGAAGGTGAACGTGGCCCGCAAGCTCCGTCCTGAGGAGAAGCGGCATGCGGTCTTGCCCCGTACGGCCGTTACCCGGTCAGGCACACTAGGCTCGGTGCCAAGCACGTTTGCCACCGGATACAAGTACGCGGCACTTGGCTACGCTACCGTCTTTGACGCGGCGATCCCGCCGCTGTCGGCCCGGCACGCCCATGAGGAGCTGCATGACACACCGATCATCGACAAAGGCTTCTATGTGCTAATGGGCAACAATCACTTCGTGCTCGAACGGATCCGCGACCGCAACTGGGCGTTGCTCCGCGCGTTCGTCGCGTGGCTGCTCGACGCCGCGAAGGGCTACGCGGTCAAGCTGGTCAATCCAGGGGGGGTCGAAGAGTGGAAGCAGGGTGGACCGACCATCACAGACATCAACCAACCGATCGACTACTTTGAAGTCACGCCCGCAGAGATCATCCAGCGGATGGCGTTGACCGTGCAAGAGCTCGGCCTCCCCCACCCGGTGCACATCCACTGCAACAACCTGGGCATTCCCGGCAACGCAACGACAACCCTGGCCACGATGCGCGTGCTGGACGGGATCCGAGCACACCTGACCCACATCCAGTTCCACAGCTACGGCGGATCGCCGGACGACCCGGCCAGCATCGGATCGCGCGTGCCGGAACTGGTCAGCTACGTCAACGAACACACCAATCTATCGATCGATGTTGGTCAGGTCCTGTTTGGCGACACCACG
The DNA here is from genome assembly GCA_026991575.1 of Planctomycetota bacterium. GTDB lineage: Bacteria > Planctomycetota > Planctomycetia > JALXBF01 > JALXBF01 > JALXBF01. Next base: position 11,273 of record JALXBF010000006.1, read on the forward strand.
TCCATGACTGGCGACAGCCCGCTTGGACACTACCTTCATCGCGTCACCGGCAGGAAATGGTTCTCGGGCGACGTCGAGCTGGAATCCGGCTGCGGTATCGTGCCGATCCGTTACCGTCCGAGAAGCCTGGTGCACGCGGTGCAGTGGGCATGCGGGTTGGAGTGGTTCTTGTTGGCCGACGATCCCTGGCGTGTGGTGTTGAGCACAGATCATCCAAATGGCGGCTCGTTTCTGGCCTATCCCCAGCTCATCAAGTACCTGATGAGCGAGAACGCCCGGCGCGAGGCACTCCAACGGCTACCGGACCGTGTGCGCGAACGAACGATCCTCCATGAGCTCGACCGAGAGTACTCGCTGTACGAGATCGCCATTATCACGCGAGCGGCACCGGCAAGGATCGCCGGCCTCGAGCACAAAGGACACCTCGGTCCTGGAGCCGACGCCGATATAGTCGTGTATCGTCGGGACGACGACTACGAACGGATGTTCTCGTTCCCACGCTGGGTGTTCCGCAAGGGGGAGCTGATCGTTGACGACGGCGAGATTCGCCGTGACTTCTGTGGCGACACGCTCTACGTGCAACCGCCCACGGATCCCGCCGCTATCGAACCGATCAGGCAGTGGTTCGAAGAGCATTACACGGTGCAGTTCGCCAACTACCCGGTGCACCCCGAGTACCTGGGTGAACACGCGCGCAGCGTCCGCTGCCGTCGGCCGGAGCAGAGTTAGCCGATGTTCCGACCAGGTCAAGTCGACATCCTCGTGGCATGCGGGACCGCCTCCGAGCGAAAAGCGCTGGCCAGCTTGCTTTCGAAAGCCGACCGCTACCGGGGCTCCTCGTTCGAAATCGCCTTTGGCGAGCTGCACGGACTGATCTGGGCAATAGTGCAGCCAGAGCCAGCCTCTGCCCAGAGGCTCTCACGGACGCTGTCGGCGGTGCGGACCGCTCACCATCCCCGGCTGGCTGTAGTCGCTCAACTGGCCGTGGCGCTTAGCAACGAGCTGCGAGCGGGAACGCTGGTTCAAGCCGAACAGATTGTGCTTCGTAGCGGGGACGAACAGCTGGTACGGCTGCGGCTTCAACCCGACCCCGGTTTCCGTGCACGCGCGGTGACCGTGCTCAGCGTCGATCGCTGGCCGGCCAAGCCCGAGACGCGGCGGCGGCTGCATGAAGCAACCGGTGCCGCGGCTGCAGCCGTTCGTGCGTACAGCCTGAGCGCGGCTCTAGCAAGCGAACAGCTGGACGCGGCGCTGTACTACGTGCCGTGGTCGGTCGGCGAGGCGCTGAGCGGGGAGTTGCTGGCTATGCTCGGCCCTACGTTTGGCTTTCGCGTCGGCGCAGCGGTCGCCGCGATCACGCAGGGCGGCCTGGCCCTGTCCCGCTTCCAGCAAGCCGGGGCGCAGGCAGGCAGAATCCTGGCAAGCTTTGCCCAGGAGGTAACTGCACGGCTTGCCGCCGCGGTCGCCTAGCAGACCGGTTGCCGTGACACCAAACCGGAAGCACGCTGAGGCCGAATATCATTGGATAACGACTCACTCACGGCAGAGCGTACCGGAAGCGAGCGTCATGAAAGTATTGCTGGCGAAACCGCGCGGGTTCTGTGCCGGTGTGGTGATGGCAATCGAGACGCTGGAGCGGGCTCTGGAGTATCTCGGGCCGCCGCTCTACGTCTACCATGAAATCGTCCACAACCGGCACGTCGTGGAGCACTTCCGCAACCGTGGCGTGATCTTCGTGTCAGACCTGAACGAAGTGCCCGAAGGTTCCAATCTGCTGTTCAGCGCTCACGGCGTCAGCCCGGCCGTCCGACAGCTGGCTCGCGAACGGAAGCTGTTCACGATCGACGCGACCTGCCCGTTGGTTACGAAGGTGCACCTGGAGGCGCGCAAGTACGCCAGCGAAGGCTACACGATCGTGCTCATCGGCCATGAGGGCCATGACGAAGTGGTCGGCACGATGGGGGAAGCACCCGACCAGATCGTGCTCGTGGAGGATGAGCAGGATGTGGAGCGGTTGGACTTGCCGCCCGACGCCAAGGTAGCGTACCTGACGCAGACGACGCTGAGCGTCGATGATGCGAATCGAATCGTTGAAGCGCTCCGCCGCCGGTTCCCGCAGATCAAAGGGCCGGCCAAAGAGGATATCTGCTACGCCACCCAGAACCGACAGGAGGCGGTCAAGTTCCTGGCCCGCGAGGTCGATCTGTTCCTGGTTGTCGGCAGCCAGAACAGCTCCAACTCGATCCGGCTCACCGAGGTGGCACGAGAACAAGGGGTGCCGGCCTACCTGATCGACGGGCCGGACGACCTCCGCCGGGAATGGTTCGATCGTGTCAGCAGGGTTGGGCTCACAGCAGGCGCCAGCGCGCCGGAGTCCCTGGTCCAGGACGTCATCGAGTGGCTTCGGCGAGAACTGGGCGCGGAAGTGGAAGAGGTCACGCTGAGGGAAGAGGACGTCTACTTCCCACTTCCCCGCGAGCTTCGCTCGCTGGCAGTGGCGCGGTCGCCGAGCCGGGAGGGCTGAGTGCCGAACCCGAAGGCGGCTCCAGGCCGGGTAGCTGGATCCGCTCACGGCCCCGGCCGCACGTGACGATTACAATGAAGGCGACCGTCCCGCCCGGAGCGCACGGAGTTTCCCGATGCTACGGTGGCATGTCTTGCTCAGCCCAATAATGGTTGGCCTGGTCGCGTCGACTCTGTGCGGACAGATCCAGCAGGGTACGACGCCCCAACAGAGCCCTGCGGCTCAGGTTGGCCTGCCCACCTTCGGGCAGCTCGGCCAGCAGAACCAACCGCGTTCGCAGCCAACCAGTGCATTCACGGATATCCTGTCGCGTCCGGTGACCACTGACGTGTTCGCCGGCCGGTCTGATCCTCGGGCGGCACAGGCCCAGGGTGGAAGCGGGACCGGCGGGGCGACAGCGTTCCAGCGCAGCGCCCAGAGCGGTTTCTTCGGAGCACGTGTGCCGACCGGACTGAGGGCAGGCGGGCGGTTCGGAGCTTTCGGACGTAACCTGGGTAGCGGTTTCGGTCGGGCCAACCTGCTGGCCAATCGCCCGTCGTTCGTCGTCCGTGCGGTGCAGGTCGTTGCGGGGCTGACCCCTCCCCCATCCATTCGACGCTACGGAGCAACGCCGCCGCGACGGGCCGTGCCTCCCGTTACGGCAACCGTGGCACGCATCGGTGGCATCCGCAGCGTAGAGGTCACCATTGAGAACGGCGTGGCCGTGCTGCGCGGTGTCGCCGAGTCCGAGGAGGCGAGGCGGTTGGCAACGCTGATCGTCAAGCTTGAACCGGGCGTGCGCCAGGTGCGCAACGAGATGCGCGTGGTCAGATCAACGGGATCCACTGCCACCGGGACAACGCCATGAGCGCGCGGCTGGAACGCATCCTGGTCGTACCCCAGCCCGATGAAGGCGTCTCGTTTGTCGTGGACGGACGCGAGCGCGTTTGTTGGAATTTTGCCACCCGCTATCCCCGCCCCTTCCTCTACCCAGTCACCGATCCTCATGGGAACCCCATCACACGCCTGGGCCATCCGGCCGCGCCCGACCACGACCACCACCGCTCCGTGTGGTTCGGGCATGCGTCCGTGGCCGGGGTTGACTTCTGGGCCGAGCGCGGCGGCAACCAGCAAGTGCGACAGACGGCCTGGATCCACTACCAGGATGGCGACGTGGCGGCGCTGGCCGCCGTGCGTCTGGGCTGGTTTGACGCACACGGCGTGAAGCTACTCAGCCAGGATCTGATCCTCGCGCTGACGCCGCTGGCGGACAACGAGTACGTGCTCGAGCTCCAGAGCGAGTTTCGTCCCGAACCGGTGGAGCTAGTGCTCGGTCAGACGAACTTCGGTTTCCTGGGCGTTCGTGTTGCCCGGGGTATCTCGGCCCTCTACGGCCATGGCGCGTTGCAGGACAGCGAAGGACGCGTGGGGGAACAAGCAATCTTCGGCCAACGAGCACGCTGGGTCGACTACAGCGGACTGACCGCGGGCACCACAACCGCTGGCATCACCTACATGGATCACCCGGATAACCCCAGGCACCCCACGCACTGGCATGTGCGCGACGACGGCTGGATGTGTGCGTCGTTCTTCATGCGCGAGCCCCTAGTGCTCGTCCGTGGCCGCTCACTCCGGCTGCGCTACGCTCTCTACGTGCATAACGGCCGATGTAACGAACAGCAGATCGAAGCGATCTGGCAGCAGTTCGCAACGTGGCGCCCGTGGCGAAACGTTGGCGGCCGGGACAGCTACAGGGTCTGGTACGAACGGACAACGTGATCGGCCACTCCGCCGTCGTGCCAGACTCGGGTTCGCAGCCCCTAGGAAGCCAACCACCCTTTGCCGACGCGAGCGCGAGCGTCGTTGCCAGCGAGCCGGGCGTGGCGCCAGCCGGTCGACTGCTTCCCGGCAAGTCGCGTCACGCGCACTCTGTTTGCCCTGCCTCGGCAAATCGCAGGCCTGGCGGTTGACGCTCCCGTCGCACGGTTGATGCAACAGCACCCGCGTGGCCACCTCAGTCTTGGTCCGTCTCCCTGGGCGGACGCGGCATCGCCAGCTGCGACGCCAGGCCAGGAGCGCTCAGTGTGCCCCGGGGCAGGGCATTCGCTTCTCGCAGCACGTCGCGATAGCGTCCCCGTGCCGGTGTACCCAGATTGACCCGGGCGCTGCCGGCCACGCCGCCGATGCCGTGACTCCGGGGTTCACGGCTGGGGCGGCGGCCCAGGTGCATCCGAACATCGGTGGCCTCGTCCGACGGGCTCACCGGCGACGCAGCGGGAACTGAGTTAGCCCCCTGCCACAGAACGCGTAGTCCGTCTGCCAGCGTAAACTGGAGTGTTAGGGCACGTGAAGGAGAATCACATACGGCGTGGGCACCGCCGGGGCCTGCGTGCGCGCCGCGTGGCGATCATTCGGGTTTGAAATGGCAGACGGCACGGTTCCGGACGCCAACCTGCCCATCCGACAACCGGCCAAACGGCGCGGCGCGCCGCTAGCGCCGCCCAACCGGTTCGAACACACCCGCTACGAGAACGAACCGGGGTATTTTGAAGACAGCGACGCGCCGGCGATTCGACGCACCCAGTACTTTCCTGACCGCAGCCGGACGATCATCGCGAGCAACGACAGCCCCGACGTTGGCTTCCGCTACAGCGTGAACCCGTATCGCGGCTGTGAGCATGGCTGCCCGTACTGTTACGCGCGTCCCACGCACGAGACGCTGGGCTGGAACGCCGGCATTGACTTCGAGACCAAGATCCTGGTCAAGTACGACGCCCCCGAATTGCTGCAGCGTGAGCTGAGCTCACCACGATGGCAGGGGGACGTGCTCGCGTTTTCCGGCGTCACGGATTGCTATCAGCCGATCGAACGAAAGCTGAAGCTGACGCGCCGCTGCCTGGAAGTCTGTGCCCGGTTCCGCCAGTCGGTGGCCGTCGTCACCAAGAACGCCCTCCTCTTGCGCGATCTGGATATCCTCACCGACATGGCCGCCAGGAACCTGGTGCACGTAATCGTCAGCATCACGACGCTCGATGCGCGCCTGGCCCACGAAATGGAGCCGCGCGCAAGCTTACCGTCCCGCCGGCTGGCGATGATCGAGCATCTGGCGGCGGCCGGCGTGCCAGTCGCCGTGCTGGTTGCGCCGGTTGTCCCAGGGCTCACGGACAGCGAAATCCCGGCAATACTTGAGCGGGCGGCCGAAGCCGGGGCCGGTGCGGCCGGGTACACGTTGCTGCGACTGCCCGGTGCCGTGCAGACCGTCTTCCTGGACTGGCTCGAACGCGTTTATCCGCAAAAACGGGCTGTTGTTGAGGCACGGGTCAGGGCATGCCGTCACGGTCGGCTGAACGACAGCCAATTTGGTCGCCGGATGCGTGGAGAGGGGCCGGTAGCGGAGATGATCGCGCAGCTATTTCACGCTGCAGCCCGACGCACGGGCCTGGACCGAGAGTTGCCTCCTCTGAATACGACGGCCTTTCGCCGTCCAGGCAGCCAGCGCACGCTGTTCTGACGCCGTAGGCAGCAGGAGAGGCCTTCCACGCCCCCCAATGGGTGAGCGGCCACCCAGTCCTTCTGAACGCAGCCCATCCGCACGGCGCAGCTCTCACTCGGTGCTCATCACATGGGTGACAGCCCGGTTCGAAGCAACCGCTTGCCGCACCGGTCGCGGCAGACGAATCAGCCCCTCGCCGTTCGACGCAGTACAGTCAGCAGTACCTAGCTCGCCGCGGCGTCGCTTGCCCGGAAAACCACCCGCTGCCGTCATCGCTAGCTGCCGATGCCCAGCAGGCGGGCCGCATTACCACCGAGCACCAGACGCTCGTCGGCCGGCCGCAAGTTCAGAAGTCTGATCTTGTAGAGTTCCACGCGCATGTCGACCAGTGGAGCGTCCGAACCAAAGAGAAGCTTCTCGGCAGGCACCTCACGCGCCGCCCGTTCCAGGTATGGAAAGAACACCAACGAGGACGTCTCCACGTAGAGATTGCGCACCAGGCGGGCCGCTCGTATGGCGGCAAGGTGCTGGCGCCAGTTCTGCGACGCGAAGCTGCCCAGATGGGCGAGGATAAAGTTGATGGAAGGCCAGCGCTTCGCGACGTCGACCAATGGATCCACCGCAGGCGGATGGACAAGCATGGGAATCTCAAGTTCTGCCGCCGCGCGCAGCATCTCGTCACTGGGAATGCCGTGAAGTTTCAGCCCGCGCAATCCGAGCTGCTCAACCTCCTGGCGAAGCATCTGTCCGATCCGCCCGGCCTCCGTTTTCGCATCGTGCTTAGCGAACCCGATGAACCGGCCAGGGAACCGCTTCACGTACCGCGCGATCTCGCGGTTAGCGGCCTCATACGTGCGATTGGTGATCGGGAAGATGACGCACGTATCGACACCCGCAGCATCCGCCTGCGCAATCAGCCACCGCGGATCGTTGAACGTAGTCCACGGGTCGGCGGTGTCGCGTGCTGCGCCGTAATTCACTCCTTTACCGGCATGGCAGTGAATGTCGATGACACGCGGCTTTTCGCTGCTGCCGGTCCATGCGATCATGTGGGGCAGAGCGGTCAGAAACTGTCGGCGATCCACGGCAGTTCCTCCCGGGTAAACAGGACATCTCCACGGCCATGATAGTTCGAACAGGGCTGCGTACGTTGGCAGAGCGTCCCCCCTCGGCTGGAGACAACGCGCTATGGCCCTCGGTAGCCCGGCGCGCTTCACTCTACCGCAGCTGCGGCTCCGCAAACGGCCGAACGGCGGGGCCACAGGCGTTCGGCTCGGGGGAAGGAATCCTCCATTGGCCGGACGGCCTGGTCCGAACAATAGCCGTAGGAACGAACAGACGTCCGGCTAGCCGGTGGTTAGCCCTCTTCGGCGCAACGACACCATGAGCAGCGACTCCGGCAGCAACAGCAGTCCGATTTGGCTCCGCCTAGGATGGCTCGGGCGGGCCCTGGCGTTTGCCTACGCGCTGGGCTTCGTGGCTTGGTACTTCAGCTTCACGCTGCCCAATAGCCAGGTCCCGCGCGGCCAGGTGTGGCTGTGGTCCCTGGGCCTGCTGCCGGACATGACGCCGCCGTTGGTGGAAGCGTTCCGCGAGCTGCTCGGCTCCCGGTATCTGGGCCAGCGGATTGCGCCGCTGATATGGGGCGTTTCGGTCCTGCTGACCAGCTGGTCCGCCGGCTTGCTGGCCTGGACCGTCCTGGAGCGCTGCCTCAAGCTGCCTCAGCCAGATCTCTTGATGCGATGCCTCCTGTACTACACGCTTGGAACCGTCCTGGTGGCAAACGCTACGCTCGTTGCGGGTCTGCTCGGGTTGCTGCGGCCGTGGCTGTTCCGCGCGGCCATGGCAGTGACGCTGGCATCAGCAACGATGGTCGCCCTGTTGCAAGAACGGCGTCGCTCGGCGCGGGCTGACGGCGAACGGGTAGAACCGGCGTCGTGGCAGCGGGGGATCTGGCTGGTAGCCGGGACTGTGGCAGCCGTGGCACTGGTTCTGGCGGTCGCCGGTTCGCTTCTGCCGGCAACGGACTTCGACGTGCGCGAGTACCACCTGCAGGGGCCGAAGGAGTACTTTCTTGCCGGTAGGATCGGCTTCCTGGAACACAACGTGTACACGAACATGCCGTTCGGCACGGAGATGCTGAGTCTGTTTGCCATGGTGGTCAGCGGCGACTGGTGGTGGGGGGCGCTGGCCGGCCAGGTTGTCCTGGCGAGCTATCCAGCGCTGACCGGTGTGGCCGTGGTCGCGCTGGCGAGAGTTGCGTTCGGCAGTGCGGCCATGCCGTGGGCACTGCTGGTTGCCGCTAGCACGCCATGGTTTTATCGGCTGGCGACGATTCCGTATGCAGAGGGGGGCTATTGCTTCTACACGGCGATGGCCGCTTTGGCCCTGCTTCCTCTGCTGGGCCGGCCGTCCAGGAGGCACGATGAGCGTTTCTCATGGCTTCTGGCCGGCTGGTCGGCCGCGGCGGCGTACGGCACCAAGTACACAGCCGCGTTGTTCATCGTTGTGCCGGTGGTCGCACTGCTGGCCGCAACCGCCTGGCAACGCCGATCGCTACGGGTGTTGGGCCTCGGGCTCCTGGCGGCGGCAGCGGCCGGCGGGTTGTGGCCGCTGAAGAACATCCTCCTGACTGGCAATCCGGTATATCCGCTCGCCTATGAGCTATTCGGCGGCCGTAACTGGAACGCCGAGAAGGACCGCAAGTGGGACCGTGGCCACAGTGTGCCCGGCTACCGGCTGCGGCAACTGCAGCAGAATGTCATCGACGTGGTGGCCAAATCGGACTGGCAGAACGCGCTCGTTTTTGCGTTTGCCCCGTTGGCGCTCGCCGCGGGCTCTGGGCACCGACGCTACGCTGTGGCTCTATGGCTTGCCGTGCTCTACTTGTTTGCCTGCTGGTGGCTGGCCACACACCGGATCGACCGCTTCTGGTTGCCGCTGTTGCCGGTCGCGTGCACGTTGGCTGCCGGCGGGCTGGCGTGGCTAGCCCGAGACGGCCGGTCTGCCGGCGGTCTGCTAGCACTGGCCGGGGCGGTTGCCTATTTCAATCTCTCGCTGATGGCGTCACCACTGACGGGCAACAACGCCTACGGGATTCCTCTGGACGATCGGCTCCGAGACCCGCTGAACACAGCCACGGGCGCGGTGGTGAAATACTGCAACGCTCGCCTGCTGCCAACGGAGCGAGTGCTGGCGGTCGGCGCAGCCGATCTGTTCCATCTGAACCGCGACTACGCGTACAACACGGTCTTCGACGACTGTCTGTTCGAGCGCTGGACCGCGGGCAAGACGCCGCGCGAAGCGGTGGCGGCGTTGCGTCACCGAGGGTTCACACACCTGTTCGTGTGCTGGGAGGAGATCCTTCGCTATCGCAACACGTACGGCTACACCGACTATGTCAATCCGCGTCTGCTGACTGCATACGAACGGGCAGGGGTCGTGGAGATGGAATATGCGCATCCGGACCCGATCAAGCTGGATGGGGTCTTCGTACCAAGAGGCGTGCTCTACCGCTTGAAGTAATGGTGGGGCCTCCTTCGGCCCTCTACAGCACCGGACCGATTGTCCACGGCGCGAATTCCTCTTCGCCGATGCCGTGCTCTTCGCTCTTGGTCCGTTTGCCGCTGGCGACGGCCAAGATCTCCTCAAAGATCTGGCGCCCGACCTCCTCGACCGGTACCCCGTCCAGAATGACTCCGGCGTTGATGTCCATGTCCGAGCGCATCCGTTCGTAGGTGTCGGTATTGGTCGCGATCTTGATCGTCGGGGCTGGCTTGCAACCGTAGCAGGAACCACGCCCAGTGGTGAAGCACACGACCGTGGCTCCGGCAGCAACTTGTCCCGTAATCGAGACCGGATCGTACCCCGGACTGTCCATGAACACGAATCCGCTGGTCCGAATCGGCTCAGCGTACTCGAACACGCCGGCCAGCGGTGCGCTGCCACCCTTGGCCACGGCGCCAAGCGATTTCTCGTAGATCGTGGTCAGCCCCCCTGCCTTGTTGCCGGCCGATGGGTTGTTGTTGATCTCGGCGCCCAGCGTTTTCGTGTACCACTCCCACCAACGAACGCGGTCCAGCAGCTTCCTGGCAATCTCGGGCGACTTCGCGCGGCGGGTCAGCAGGTGTTCGGCACCGTAGATTTCGGTGGTCTCAGCCAGGATCGTTGTGCCGCCCTGAGCCACGATCAGGTCGGAGGCGACACCCAGGGCAGGATTGGCCGTGATGCCACTGGCGCCGTCTGAGCCACCACACTGCAGCGCAACGCACAGTTTCGCGGCGGGTTGGCGCGTGCGTTTGGCCCGGTTGACGATGGGCAGAAGCCGTTCCACTTCACGTACCAGAGCTTCGACCGTCGCCGGGATACCACCTAGTTCCTGAATCGTGAACACCCTCGGCCGCCCCGTGTCGGACTCACGGCTGGTCGGCGTGCGCAGCTGCACGAGCTCCTGAGTCTCTATCAAGTAGGAAGCCTGACCGGTCTCGCAGCCGAGGCCCACAAGCAGGTACGCGGCAACATTTGGGTGACGAGCATATCCGGCCAGAACGCGCGCGAGCAACTTATGGTCCGTGCCGTCGAACTGCAGGCCGCACCCCCCCTTGTGCGTGATCGCGAAGACTCCGTCCACGTTCGGGTAGTCGCGCAAACGCTCGCGTGAAAAGACCGAAGCGGCAAACCGCGCCGCGCTGGCGGCGCAGTTGACCGTCGGGATGATGCAGATGTAGTTGCGGGTTCCGATGCGGCCGTCCGGCCGCTCGTAACCTTCGAAATAGCGCGGCTCAGCCGCGATCGGGTCGGGTGGCGTCTCGGAGCAGAAAGCGTAGTCCCGGTCGAACTGTCCGAGCGTCACGTTGTGCACGTGCACCCACTGGCCGGGCTGAATGTCCTGGCCGGCAAAGCCGATGATCTGGCCGTACTTGCGGATCGGCTCACCCTTGCGGATCGGAGCAAGCGCGACCTTGTGAGGAACGGGAACGGTGTCGCGGACGGTGAGCGTGATGCCGTTGAGGGCAATCTGGTCCCCTGGCTTCAGTGTCCGGCGGGCTACGCCCACGTTGTCGTTGGGACGCAGGACGATGATGGGGCTTTCTGGCAGGCTGCTCGGCGCCATGAATCAGCGGTGTTCAGAAAAAGCCCAACTGGTTGCGGGCTTCCTCGCTCATCCGGTCCGGCGTCCAGGGCGGGTCCAGCGTCAGCCGCACGTTGGCAACGATGCCGGGGCGAAGCGCTTCAATGGCCTGCTTCGCTTGCATCATCATCTGTGGCCCAGCCGGGCACAGCGGCGAGGTCAGCCCGAGATCGACTTTGACCTCGTTCCCCTTCACCTCGACATTGTAGACGAGGCCCAAGTCGACGACGTTGACCATGAGCTCCGGGTCAAAGACGCCCTTCAGCGCTTCCAGGATCTGGGCGGTAGTCAGCTCCTCACCGCTGCCACCGCTCTCGCCAGCAGCGGGCTGCGTCTGCTGCCCCTGGTCGTTGCCGGCTGGTGCCGCCGGCGCGGCCTCCGGCGAGCGATCCGACGCCGGCTGCGTAGCATGCTCACCAGGCGATCCAGTACCGAGCGTCTGCTTCGGTTCGCGAGTCTCGGACGCACCGCTCACGGTCAATCCTCCCGCAATCGCACGTACACTTTGCCGTCGTGCACACGCACCTCATGCACGCGGATCGGCTCCACAGCCGGCATGCGTGTTACGGCGCCAGTGCGGATGTCGAACCGCGCTCCGTGCCTGGGACATTCGATCTCATAGCCGCAGAGCGGTCCATCGCCAAGCGGACCGTCGTCATGGGTGCACACGTCATCGATCGCATACAGCTCACCGTCGACGTTCAGCACCAGCACGGGCTGTTCATCGACGATGACGTGTTTGCGTGCGCCTGCCGGTAACTCCGCCAGCTGCGCCACCTGGACGAAGCCTTCCTGGTCCATCGTTACCCTCCACGACCAGCAAACCGCCATTCATGCGGCCCGGCACCGTCGGTGCCATTGCCGCGTGCACGGACGGCAGGTCGCTCAGAGCATCGCGCCGCGTCAGAGCGCGGCCAGCTCGAAAACCTCCTCCGGCGCCGGCAGGCGGAAACCGAGCTTCTCCGCGACTGCCGCGCGCAGAGCGGCACGGACCGATGGAATGGCGATACGGTTGACCACCTCGGTGAAGAAGCCTTCCACAATCAGGTGCACGGCTTCGTCGTGCTCCAGCCCCCTGCTCTGCATGTAGAAGACCTGCTCCGGGTCCACACGGCCGGCCGTGGCCCCGTGTGTGCAACGAACATCGTCCGCTTCTATCTCCAAGCCAGGGATCGAATCGGCACGGGCATGGTCGGAGAGGATCAGGTTGTCGTTTCGCTGGTAAGCGTTGGTCTTGAGTGCCCCCTGCTCCACGCGAATCATCCCGCGCCAGACGATGCGGGCTCGTTCCGTAAGGGCGCCACGGAAAAGCAGATCGCTGCGCGTCGCGCCGACACGGTGCCACTGACGCGTGTGATAGCTGAGATGCTGCCGATCCCGGGCAAACATTAGCCCGTTGACGTCCGCTTCAGCGCCACGCTCGCTGAGCTCTACCTCCTGGTTCACCTTAGAAAGCTTGCTGCCGAGCACGCCGACGGCCCAGTCCACCGCCCCATCTTGGTCACAGAGGACGCGCTGATGGGCAAAGTTCCATACCTTGATGCCCAGGTCCTGCAGCGTTACCAGCCTCAGCCGGGCACCGCGGCCAACAAACACTTCCAGTGCTCCCAGGTGCAGGCCGTCCTCCAGCTCCGGAGGCGAAAGCAGCTCGATAAACAACGTGGCCTCGGCCCCCTCCTCCAACACGATCAACGTGTGCGACGTCTCGGCAGCCGATGGCGTGGCCAGGGCTGTAACCACGTGAAGGGGGGAGGAGAGCATCATGTTCCGCGGCACGTACAGAAAGGTTCCACCCGACCAGAACGCCGCATGAGCGGCGGCGAACTTGTCATACAACGGATCGACCGCACGGGTGAACAGATACCGCCGGACCAGTTCGCCATGCTCGCGGACGGCGTCATCCAGCGAGCAGAAAACCACTCCTTTGCTCGTCACTTCGTCGGCAAGTGACCGCTCCAGTTCGCAACCATCGACGACGACGCGATGGCCGTGCACGGTGGTCCGGTCGAAGAGCCGCAGCGTCACGGCCTCGGCCGGTAGAACGACTTGCCGGGCTCCTGCGGACAGAACGGCTGCAGGAGTGTACCGCTGAAACGAGAACAGCCTCAGATCCGTGCGGCGCCACTCCTCATGGCTTCGCGACGGGAATGGCATCCGTTGGAATGCTTCAAACGCCTGCCGTCGCTGGCGCAGCGACCAGTCCGGCTCGGCACGCTCACTGAGGAAGCGTTCGAATGTCTCTTGGTCGAATCCGCTAGTCATCGGCTCCCTTCACGTCATCCGGGCAATGCCGTAGCGCACGGTGGCAAGGTCGGGGTGTTCGCAGGAGCAGCTGCTGTAGAAGACCTACGCGACGCTCTAGCCCACGGAGCCCTCCATCTGGAGTTCGATCAGCCGGTTCATCTCCACGGCGTACTCCATGGGCAACTCCTTAACCAGCGGCTCGATGAAACCAGCCACGATCAACGTGGTCGCTTCCTGCTCGGTAAGTCCCCGGCTCATGAGATAGAAGAGCTGCTCCTCACCGATTTTCGACACGCTCGCCTCGTGCCCGATCTGGACGTCGTCCTCCTCAATCTCGATGTATGGGTACGTATCGCTGCGGCTCTTCGGATCCAGGATCAGCGCATCGCAGACCACATTGGCCTTCGCCTTGCGGGCTCCCTTGGCAATGCGCAGCAGGCCGCGGTAACTGGTGCGGCCACCATCCTTGGAGATCGACTTAGAGATGATCCGGCTCGAGGTATACGGGGCCGCGTGGATGATCTTGGCCCCGGCATCCTGGTGCTGGCCACGGCACGCGAAGGCGATGGAGAGGATTTCGGCCCGGGCGCGTGGGCCGAGGAGATAGACGGCCGGGTACTTCATGGTGACCTTCGAGCCGATGTTGCCGTCGATCCACTCCATCAGCGCATCTTCGTACGCAACCGCCCGCTTGGTCACCAGGTTGTACACGTTCGGCGCCCAGTTCTGGATGGTCGTGTACCGGCAGCGCGCACCCCGTTTGACGACGATCTCCACCACGGCGCTGTGCAACGAAGCGGTCGTATATAGCGGGGCCGTACACCCCTCGACATAGTGTACCTGAGCACCTTCCTCGACGATGATCAGCGTCCGCTCGAACTGTCCCACCCGTTCAGCATTGATCCGGAAGTAGGCCTGCAGCGGGAAGCCCACCTTCACGCCGGCAGGCACGTACACAAAGGAGCCGCCGCTCCAGACGGCCGAGTTCAGGGCGGCGAACTTGTTGTCGGTCGGCGGGACGATCGTGCCGAAGTACTGGCGCACCAGGTCTGGGTACTGCTTGAGGCCTTCGTCCATGCTGAGGAAAATGACACCGAGCTTCTCCAGCTCCTCGCGGACGTGGTGGTAGACCACTTCGCTGTCATACTGCGCGCCGACGCCGGCGAGGAACTTCCGCTCGGCCTCAGGAATACCCAACCGGTCAAACGTGCGCTTCAGTTCCTCCGGCACGTCGTCCCAGGTCCGTCCGACACGGTCCGTGGGCCGCACGTAGTAGCAGATGTCATCGAAGTTGATTTCCGAGAGGTCTGCCCCCCAGGTAGGCATGGGCTTCTGGAAAAAGATCTCCAGGGCTTTCAGCCGAAACTGGAGCATCCATTCCGGTTCGCCCTTGATGGCGGACATCTCGCGCACGACTTCCTCGGTCAAGCCCCGGCCGGCCTGGTAAACCGGCTTGACCTCGTCGTGAAAGCCATACTGGTATTCGCTGACCCCCTGAATGGGCACGTTCTTTTCGGCCGTAGCCATGGTTTACTCCTCGCTCGCTTGGTAGCGACCGCAGTGAGTCACGCCCCGACGCTTTGGTCTCAGACAGCCGCCTGCTCCGAAGCCGCTTCGGCCGCTGCCTGTTCGGCCTCCAGTTCGGCTAGCAAGTCCTTGTACTTCTCACGGAAGGAGGCGTAGCCTTCCTCGTGGACGCGGTGAGCGAGTTGCCAGTCACCGGTCTCGACAATGCGGCCGGCAAGCATAATGTGGACGAAGTCTGGACGATTGTGTTCCAGCAACCGCTCGTGGTGTGTGATGATCAAGAAGCCGGTCTCCGGACCCCGCATCCGGCGGATCCCCTCAGAGACCACGCGCACCGCATCGGAATCCAACCCGCTGTCGGTCTCATCGAGGATCGCGAACTTGGGCTTGAGCAACAGCAGCTGCAGGATCTCACACCGCTTTTTCTCGCCCCCGGAGAAGCCTTCGTTCAGATAACGGCGGGCAAAGCTGGGGTCCATCTCCAACAGCTTCATCGCCTGCATCAGTTCCTGACGGAACTCACGCATCGGGATCAGCTCCTCGCCCTCCTTGCGCTCAGGATTGCGGATGTTGCTGACGGCGTGGCGCAGAAAGTTGGCGACGGTCACCCCCGGGATCGCAACCGGGTACTGGAAGGCAAGGAACAGTCCCTGGCGTGCGCGTTGGTCCGGCGACAGCTCCAGTAGATCGGTCCCGTTAAGGGACACCGACCCTTCGGTAATCTCGTAGCCCGGGTGGCCCATGAGGGCATAGGCAAGCGAGCTCTTGCCCGAGCCATTCGGGCCCATCAGCGCATGCAACTCTCCTTGGCGAATGGTTAGGTTCACGCCGCGCAGGATCGGCTTTCCCTCAACGGACACATGCAGGTTTTCAATCTTCAACGTCTTACTCATGCTCCCTGTGCCCCGTGTGTGGGTCACTGTGCGGCGTCCGCTAAGCAGACGCCTCTTCTGAGGCCGACACCCGATAGTCCTCCGGCTTAATGGGCAGCTCCGGGTAGCCGGTGTGGTGCGGGACGGGCAGCTCGTCGGTGGCATCCCGAGCGATCCGCTCAGCCCGTACCCGGTCCTGCACCCGCATCAGCCCCTCCAGCAGCGCCTCGGGCCGCGGCGGGCAACCCGGCACATACACGTCCACCGGGACCACCAGGTCCACCCCTTTGACCACGTGGTAGCCGTACTTGAAATAAGGGCCACCACCGCAGACGCAAGCGCCCATGGCGATGACATACTTCGGATCGGGCATCTGGTTGTACAGCCGCCGCACCCGGCTGGCCATCTTGTAGGTCACGGTCCCGGCGACGATCATCAGATCGGCCTGCCGGGGCGTGGCACGGAAGGCTCCGGCACCGAAGCGATCGATATCAAAGCGGCTGCAGCCAACGGCCATCATCTCGATCGCACAGCACGCGAGCCCGAAGGTCAACGGCCACAGGCTCGACTGCCGTGCCCAGTTGATCGCCTGCTCCAGGCTGGTGATCACCACGCCCTCGGAGAACCGATCTTCGATCCAGGGAGTTCGTCCGTCGTGCGGCATCGGCCACCTCCAACGTGCTTCTGCCCACGGAGCGCCCCCGCGAGCGCCACGAACCGGAATTGTACCGGCGGGCGCCCCGGTCCCAGCCTTCAACGCTTACCGCCCTGCAGCACACTCACGTACCTCGAACTCACAACAACGAGCCCCGTTCAGGCGGCACTGCGTCAGCCGGACGTTGGCATCAAGCGCGGTGCTGAGCACGCGTCGCTCGATGCCGCAAACCTTGCGATCCCCATCGGCCAACTGCTGGTACGGACAACTCAGCAGTCGCAGCGCCAGCGAGCCGTCCGTGGACGTGGCCATTTCCGCCAGGATGCCACGCCGCCGGAACAGCGCTACAAGCCGCCCCAGCCGCTCGGCCAGCGACCGGCCCGAAACCAACGCGCGGTACGTGCGCCCCAACCGATCGCCCACCTGCTTCAACAACCGGATGGCCAGCGGGCGATCGGCCTGCGCGTCGATCTCGTTCCAGAGGGCGATTGCCAGGTCGGTGAAGTTGTTGCCCAGCTCGCTGCGGACGTCGCTGGGCACGAAGTACACGTGGCGCGGCCGCCCGCGGCCATACCGCTGCTGACGCCGCTCCACGAGTCCTCGGGCCATGAGCCGGTTCAGGTGGTGCCGGACCGCCGTGGCCGTGATCGAGCACGCCTCGGTCAGCTCCTGCACCGTCTTGGGCCCTTCGGCCAGCAGTACCTGCAAAACCAAATCTTCTTCCACGACGACCGCCATGACTGCCCTCGGATGCGCTGCGTTGAGTCGTCCCGGAGGATTGTACGCCCGGCAAGCAATTTTGACAACCAATATAGCGAAAAACAACGTCCGCACGCGCGACCGGCCGAGCGCACGAATCGGCTCCTGTCAAGCTGGCCACGTCAGTTCCGGGCGTCTCCGATCGCTACGGACCGCTCAACGACTTCAGCACCCCCAGCCGCCAGTTGCGCTACGGACAGCGCAGCCGGGGCCAGAAGGCAGCTGGTTGCGCAATCGAAGGGGGCAGGAACGGGCGATAACCACCAAAGGCAACGGCTGAACGTGCGCACGGAGTGTGGCCAGTACACGATGCTCGAAGGATCGAGGGCTTCCCAATGGACCACGCGGTACGGCGCAGAAGGTGGCACCCATGGAACGCGACGTCAAAGTGGGCCTGGTCCTCGGCGTGTTGCTGGTCGCGGTGATCGCCGTCGTCTTCTTCCGGCGCGAGCCGCAGCCACCGACCGCGGCGGTTGCCGTCTCGAGCTCCACGGAGCCAACCCCCGACGAGCTGCCGGTCATTCGTACTCGACCCGAGCCGTATCATGTCTCTCCGGACTACCTGCGCCGGCTGCTCAGCCCTCGCCTGGCACAGCACGCCAACTCGGACGAGCCGCAAAGTGCCGCCCGACCGGCCGACGCGCCGCCGCCTGAGGGCGAGCTCCGCTCGGAGCGATCCTCTGACCACCACCAGAAACCACCGGAAGTCCCCACCGACCCCACGCCCGAACCTCCTCCCTCACAGGTGCCACCTTCCCCCGCCGAGTTGCGTGCGGCACCCCGTCCGGGCAGCAAGTACGTGGTCCGACCGGGCGACACTCTGGCCAGCATCGCGGAGGCAGCCTATGGCAGTCAGCGGTACTTCCGGGTGCTCTACGAAGCGAATCGCGACGTGCTGGTCTCACCCGGTGAACTGCCCGTGGGCATTCTTATTCACATCCCACCTCTGGACGAGCTGCAGACAGCAGGGGATGCCGACCGACGGTCGGTCCGCCTTGCGGCCACGGCCGACGAAAGGTCGTCCCGCGGCCGGGTGTATCGGGTTCGCCCAGGCGATACGCTACGGTCGATCGCCCGCCGGTTCTACGGCGATGAACGGATGTACCGCAGGATCTTCCGGGCCAACCGGGACCGCCTCGCCTCTCCGGCCGATCTCCGGCCAGGCATGGAGCTAAAACTCCCCTGACCGCCCTGGTCGGTTGCCGCCCGCTTCGACCCGATTCGGGCCCGGGAGTGGCCGGACGGGTCGACCGTCTAGAACAGTCGTCCCTGGCGTGCTGGTCCCTCGGTCGATGGGACGGCGATGTCTTTCAGACGCGGGTAGTGCTCGATGAGCCCCGGTGGCGCGTGGACCTTTTGTCCCGTAAGCATGTGCTTCAGCTCAAGCGCGTTAACCACCGCCTGGGCCCGGTAGTGATTGTTGCAGAAAACGAACGTCTTCTCCGCCTCCCCCTGTACCTTGCGGATCCGCGGCACCCACTCGGCGAGCTCCTCGCGACTGTACAGATAGTCGTACCGTTCATGAGCCTCTTCGTGCTGGAACCACTTCGAAGCGTTTCGCCCATGGAGCCGCACGTACCCGATTGGCCCGATGACCAGGTCCGTCGGCGGCAAGCAGTGGTGCAACCTGGGCTGATCGATGTTGCAGAACCCGAGCCCCAGTTCTCTCAGTGTCCGCAATGCCTCTGGGGCCAGCCACGAGTCATGCCGCACCTCGACGACCACCGGCACGAAGCGGCGTAAGGGAGCGATGACCTCTTCCAGCCAGGCAACGTTTTCGGGCAGATAGCGGAAGGACCAGGGGAACTGGGCCAACAGCGCTGCCAGACGCCCGGCCTCGACCACCGGCTCCAGCCCCTCCAGGAACTGGTCCACCTCCTGCTGAGATGGCGGCTGCTCCCGATCGTGCGTGAACCGGCTCCAGAGCTTGGCTGTCAGCATGAAGTCAGGCGCACTTTGCAGACGGCGGGCCCAGCTGCGTGCCGTCCTGGCATCGATTGGCCGGTAGTACGTCGCGTTTACCTCTGCGGCATCCACGTACCGCGCCAGGTACCGCAGCGGGTCCATGGCCCGCCCCTCTCCGAAGAAGATCTCCTTCCAGTCGTCGTAATACCAGCCCGACGTGCCGAGGTAAAGTCGGTGGTTCATGGTCGGGTCCGTGGGTTGTGGGCCGTAGCTTGAAACAGGGTAACCGGCAGTGACGTCAGAGTCGGTTCATTCGGTGGTTCGACCAGCGGCGACACGGCTGCTGCCACGGAGCGGGGGAAGTTTTCGACTATAATGCGCGCCAGGATGAATCGGGCACGTCTTTCAGCTCGACAGAGGCAACGTGGTGCGTCAACGATTCGCGAAACCCCTGTGGATTCTACTGGTTTGCGCGGCAGTATGCCCGTGGCCGGCGGTGCTGGAGCATGCGTCGGCTCAGCAAGCTCAGCCTCCGCTGCCGCCTGAGCTACTTTCCTATCGCAGGCTTTCGGTGTTCTATATCGCCAAGGACCTGGACAGTGCGCTTCAGCCGGTTGCGCGTGCGGATGCTGAGCCGCAGGCTGCCCTGCCCGGGCGGCCTCGTGTGCTGCCGGCAGAAGTGCACGCCACAGGCCGTGTTGATGGCGCCGTGGTCCGGCTGACGTTCACTGTCGACGTGGTCGCAGGTCCGGCTGGCGCCCTCTGCGTGCTCGGCCTCGGCAACGCGGTCCTGGAGGGAGCCCGCGCCGCCGTTGGCCAGGGGCTTGCTGTGCTGTGGCACGAACAGCTCGGTTACCTGCTCGAACTGCCAGGTCCGGGCCGTTACCAGGTCCAGCTCCAAGCAGTCCTCCCGGCACTAAGGCTGAACCAGGGTGGTGCGTTGCGTCTGGCACTACCTGGTGCGCCCGTGACAGGGATCGCGCTTGACTTGCCAGCCGGGACCAGCTTCGTCCAGATCCTGCCGGACCGCCCGCATCGACTGGAGCAGCGAGACGGCAGCGGTGCTCGTTTGACTGTCGCCGCCGGCAGCGTCCGGGAGCTGCTGGTCCGCTGGGCCGACAGCCCCCCTCAGTCCCCGCGCGTGGCCCGGTTCGTGGTCAGCCAGAGTCGCGTTTGGGCCAATGATCGGGCGGTCACGTTGCAGAGTGAGCTGAGGCTGACGGCAGCCGAACCGGTCGCTAGCTGGCAGATCGAGTTGCCGGCCGGGGCCCGGTTCATATCGGCCGAACCGGTGGGGGAGGCCCGTTTCGACCGGATTCTCAACACGGAAAAAGGGCGGACGACGCTACGACTCGAAGCAATCGACTCGCGGTTCAGTCACGCGGAGCTCCGGCTTGAGCTTCAGTTCCCCTTCGACCGTGAGGGTCGTAGCCGCGTGGTGGGTGTTACCGTCGCCGACGCGGCCGAGCACACCGGGTGGGTCGTACTTCAACTTGATGTAGACAGCCAGCTTGGTGTCACGGCCACCGAGCATCTCGTGCCCCGCGACCCGGCCGACTATCCGGGAGAGCTGCCGCAGGACGGACCGCTGTATGTGTGGCGGGTTGGTGGGGCACCGTTTGCATTAGAGCTGCAGCGGTTCGCAGTGGCCGGGCCAGTACGGGCAACCGTAGACGTGGCTGCGCTGGCCGAGGAGGCGTCGACGGCCGTGGCCGCCCGTTTCACGCTGCGTGCCAACAAGCCACTGGAAGCTGTCGAAGTAGCTCTGCCCCGGGACGTCGCCGGGTTACAGCTGGCGACGCAAGAGATGGTTCATGCCGTGCCCCCGGTGGAACTGGACACAACGGGCCACTACCCGGAGCGGGTCACGATCCGCTCGCCGCGCCGCAGCAGCACCACGTTCTCGTTCACGCTGACGTATCGCGTACCGCACGTCACCGCTGGACCGTCAGCCCCCCGCACCGTCCCCCTGCCGGCGCTGCTTGGCGCCCAGCCGGAGCGAGTCCGCGTGCTGATCGCCGCAACGGATGCGCCAGCTTGGCTCGTCGCCCCCGAGGCCAGGGAGACGCACGCCGACTTTGACGGGGCAACTGCCCTGCTGGCTCTACTTCAGCAGCAAGCCCGGGTCATCGTCCGCGCTTACGAACTGGTCGCGCCCCGACTGCCCCAGCTCACGATCCAAAAGGGCTCGCCGGCCCTCAGCTACCATGGTGACGCTCAGGTGAATATCACGCTGGTCGACGGCAGGCTGCGCGTTGAGCAAGCGCTCCGCTACACCCCGCCCGACGTGCTGCTCCGTGGCCTGGAACTGCTCGTGCCAGCCCCGCTGGAACATTCCATCCGGTGGCCTGAACAGCTCCGTGTCCAGCCGCTCGGCAACGGCCGTTATCTGGTGCAACCAACGGTCGCATCCGACCAACCCGGAACCGGATCGGTCCGCTGGCAGTTTGATCTGGCAGTGCCTGAGGATGGCCCGCTGAGCTTGCCACTGGTCGTTCCCGACAACTTACCGGTCACGTGGACAGAGCTTCTTGCCGAGCTGCCGGCTTCTCTGCGACTCCGGGTGGCGGATGCCGGCTGGCACGAAGCGGGACTGGAAGCCCGTGACGACGCGGCCACGATCCGATGGCGGTGGTACCGGCCGGAGAACGTGCCGACACAGGCGAAGTTGACCATCGAACGCATCGGTGCTGCCCTCGGGTACGGTTGGTTTGCCGATCGTGTGCTGTATCGTGTGGCATTTGAGCCACCTGACGGCCTCCGCTGGCGCTGCTCCTGGCGGTTCACGCGCCTCCGCACCTCCGAAGTAACACTCCGAGTGCCGTCCGGTGCCACGGTCGTTGAAGTGACCGTTGACGGTAAGCCGGCTGCCTGGGGAGCGGTGGCACAGAACCAGTATCGGGTACAAATCCCGCAAGCACGTGGCTCAGCCCGTCTGCTCAGCGTGGCCATGGTGCAGCGGTTGGACAGGCCGCTGGGACTGGTACGGAACCTGAGTCTCACCCCCCCGAACCTGTCGGGTTCTGGCATCTTGGGCGAGACGCTCTGGGAGTTGCGGCTGCCTCCGCTTCTGCATCCGCTGCTAGGCGGGACCAACTATGTGCCGCTGGTAACGTTTCGCCTCAGCGCAGCCCCGGGCTGGTTTACTGCCGCACTGGGACCCGATGAGCTCGCAGCATGGATCGGCCAAGGCCACGACCAAGACGCTGCCAAGGCGCCAACTCCGGTTCCCAGGGCCGTGCTGTACGCTCCCGCCAACGGCGGCCCACTGCGGCTGGCGGTGGTCGCACTGGCGTTACTGGCACTGGTCGCCGCTCTAGCGGCGTTCCTGATCACCACCCTTATGTTCCTTCTGCCGAAACAACTCGCGCAAGCCACCGGTGCCCTTACGCTGGCGGGCCTTCTGCTGTTGGCCTGGTGGGATCTGCCCACGGCGGTGCTGGTCATCCAGTATGGCATCGTCGGCGGACTCATTGCCGTGGCAGCAGCCCTGGTGCGTCGCCGGCTAGAGCTTGAACGTGTCCGACGTGAGCTCTTCCGGCCGGCCGTGCCACCAAGCAGCTCCGTAGCACGCGACAGCCGCGCTGCGGCCGAAGTGGCCTCGGAGGTCCGCTGATGCCAGGTTCGGGTCGAGCCAGACGCCAGCTGTTGCACGTCTCGGTGCTGCTAGGCGTAACGACCGTGCTTTCTGCCTTGCCGCATCCGCACTGCGCTGCGCAGGATCTGGCGCCGGCAAGCAGGCCGAACGCAGCCGCGGCACCGGCCGCTGTGCCGGCCCGCGTGATCCTTGGCGAGCGTGGTTGGTTGCCGGAATTCATCCAACGCTTCGGCCCAGCGGTCCGCCTCGATCGGCGCTCCCTTGTGGAGCTGCTGGAGCAGGCTGCGGGTAGCCTGCCCGTGGCGAACGTGCACAGCGTGCACGTTCAGGTCGATCAGTTCGGCGAAACGGTCACCGGCTCGGCTCGGATCACGCTTCGCGCCAACCGCAGCCCGTGTTTGCTGGTCATTCCGCGACCGCTGGCGGGCTGTCTGCACCGAGTCGAGATGGATGATACCCCCCTTCGCCCGTTCGCCTCTCGGACCGACGCCGATTTGTTCCTAGTGCGTGCAACAGGACCGGCTACCGTGTCAGTCGCGTGGGATATGGCCCCCCCGAGAGCGGATGACTGGTCCTGGCTGCAGTGGCACTGGCCCGGCGTCTCGGTCCACTGGCAGCTGCCCGCCACCTTGACGAGCGTCATCGCAGAGGACGGCTTGGTCAGCCGAGAGCGCGATGGATCCTGGCAGGCTTGGTTCGCGCCGGGTAAGGCCGCGTCGCTGCTCGTGCAGGACGGCGCGGCAGGACCGCCTTCTCAGCCAAGTAGCCCGCCGGTGTTTGCGAAACTGGTCGGCAAGCACACGGCCGTCGCGCCTGACCTGGTGCGCGTGCGTCTGAGCGTGGTGCTTTCCCGCCCGCCGGTCGGTAAGCGGAAGCGGCTGCGGCCCGTGCAGATCGCCTTGCCGCCAGCGTTCGTGGCACGCTCGATGGCTGCGGAGAGGCTGAAGGTAGCTGCGGCGGCCGACGGCGCCGGTATCGTGGCACTGCTGCCACAGGAGACGGACCAAGGCACGCTGGAACTGACCGGATCGCTACGCATCTCCAACAGTCGCCTGGCCCTGCCGCTGGCACGTCTGGACGGCGCGCTGGTCCTGGCACGAGAACATGCCTGTTACGGCCCGCCAGATGCAGTCTTTGCCCTGGAAGAGGCACGGGGTGTCCGGCCTGTAGCCTCGATCGCCCCCGCCGCTGACGAAGCACCGGAGCTTCGGCTCTCGTGGACCACGCCCGACGGTCGAGCGGTGCTGCGGCTGTACCGCACCGCTGCCCCGCTGCGCGCTAGTGCTACCGTCCGGCTGCATGCCGGCGAACAGACCCAAGCCCTCTGCGAACTCCGCTACCAGGCTGCCGACCGGGAGGTGCGACTGCTCCGGGCATGCCTGCCCGGCGGCTGGCGGGCCGTGTCCGTGACCCCCTGTGATGAGACCGTCGTGGAGGCGTGGCGTGTTAACGATCGAGAATGCGTCGGCAAGGCTGGGGGGACTGACGCGGCCCGGTCAGGCGGTCAGCTTGACGTTTGGCTTGCCCGGCCGCTGGGCCCTGGCGACCGTGCCTGCGTTCAGGTGGTGCTGGAGCCGATCGACATTGCGGGTGATCGGCCGCATCCGTTACCGCTGGTTCTGCCACTGGCACCGCTGCGCGAGCAGTGCAGCCTGGAGCTGGAATCGGACCCGGGCCACCGTGTCGAGCTGGTCACAGCGTTTGGCCTGGAGCCGGCCGCCACGTCGCAACAGACTGCTTTGCCGGGCATCACGCGGCTCGCATACGGCGAGCAGTCCCGCGGTACCTTCCGGACGGTGATCCGCACCCCCCGGCCGGACGTGACGCTTCGCACCGTCATTCGAGTCGACGCCGATGCGCTGAGGGCCACCTATGTCGTGGAGCGGCCAGAAGGTGCAGTCGCCAAGTGGGACAGGCCGTTGCGGCTGCGTTGGAGCGCTCCGGTACCAGGACTCGCGCTTACGCACGTTGCGACCGAGCTGGCTGCGGAGTTGCAAGAGGACCAGACCCTACTGGTGCGACAACGGCTGTCGGCAACCGCGGAGGCCAGGCCCGAAGCGAGCCATCCTGAACTGGTACGTCTCGCGGCCAGCTGGGCCGGCATCGACTCGGTCACCATCCCGCTTCCCACCCCGGTGGACGCGAACCTGGTCGAAGCTACGGTGACCGTTCAGCTGCTGAGCACCGATGTCGCCCTCGACGCCACAGGGCTGACGCCCGAGACAACGGCCCGCATGCCCAACGGCGGCCGAACGCTCACGTACCGGTACGCCGCTGGGCAGCTGGCGTTGCGCGTGGTGCGCAAGCGGGGCGAAAGAAGTAGCGCCCGGCTAACGGCGTGCGGTGTTACGGTCACGATGCACGGTGACCAAGGCCGCGTGTGGTGGGATCTGGGCCTGAGCGTCGCCAGAGCCGCCAGGCTTACGGTGCGCCTGCCGGCGGGATTCCAGCCGCTGGCGGCTGAAGCCGGTGGACTACCGCTGGAACAAACCGGAACGCCATCGGTTCTGTCCGGCAGAATCCAAGGGGGCCTGCACCGCGTCCGCGTGATCGCGTCGATGCCCGCTGGTCCGTTTCGAACCGCCACCGTACGTCTGCCGGTGCTGTTAGTTGACGGAGAGCCCGTGCCCAGGCCGGAAGCGATCATTGCCCGTGTGCTGACACCAGCACGCTGGCGTGCCGTGCTGCTAACCAGTAGCCGACGTACCGGTCCGCGGCTTCCCGGCTGGCAGTTTGTCGCCGTGCCCTATGTTTGGCTAGCGCATCGTCTCAACCGGCACCACCAACAGGAGCCGACGCTGCGCGTCGCGCCTGAGCAACTCAGGACCGTTGGCGATCTGCTTCGTCAGCTAACGCCGACTGTCGTTGTGGACCGCTTTGCACTGGCTGCAGCCGATCTGCAACCGGACCGCCCACTGATTGTGCCTCCCGGAAGCAAGCAGCCACCGACTGCCATCGACCTCGTTCGTGCGCTCGGACTGCATCTGGTGCAAGCTGACCGGTTCCAATTGGCCACCATTCGCCAGGAGCGGCTGAGCCCGTTTCTACCCGCCGACAACCGGACAGACATCGCCCCGCTGACAGATCCGGTCCTGCAACGTCAGTGTGAACAGGCGCTGCTATTCGGTACGGATGCCAGCGGCCGGTTCGCCCGCGCCGATCAATGGGTACCAATACCGTTACCGGGCGCGAAGCTCACGGTGTCGCCTTTGTGGCAGAGCCAGTTCTTCCTACTGGAGGAGCCAGCCGACAGTTTTACGCTGCTGTTCCTACCGTTCGAGCGGCTGGTTGGCGTGAGTCTACTCGGCGGGGTGCTGGCGCTAGTTGCAACGATCTTGCTGGCACGTCGCCTGACATCCCGCTGGCCGCTGGTGGTGGTTGGGGCAGTCCTCTTGCTGCTTGCAGGGCTTTGCAACACGCTCCCGTTACCGCTGGCGGCGCTGGCCGGTTGGCCCGTAGCGGCAGCCCTGATCGGTCTACTGATCGGCCGCCTGCGGGCCCCCCACCGGCAGGTGCAGCCGGCCACGTTGGAAACAGCAACCACAGTACCGGCAGGTCCGACCGTCCAGGCAAGCATCACTGTTGCCCTGTTTTGCAGCAGCTTGCTAGCCGGCACCGCTCGCCTGGGCCACGCCCAGACCGAACCGGAACCGCGACCCGCGGCCGCGGAGCAACCGCTTGCCATCTTCGTCCCGCTCGACGAGCCGGGAGCGTTCTACGTGCCGGGTCGTTGGTTGCCCCGCATCGAACAGATTCGACAGGCCGATGTGGCCTATCTTCCGCGTGGCCGGCTGTCGATCGATATGAGCAGCGAGCAGGTCGCCGCGGAGGGGTGGATCGATCTGGTCGTTTCCGGGCATTCGGCGGTGGAAGTGCCCGTGCCACTCGAGGGCTGGAGCTATCGACGACTGGCAGTGGATGGCCAGGCCCCCCTGGTCATGGAGCGCGACGGCAGAGCCGTGCTGCGCGTTACGCCGGGCAGTCACCGGCTGGAGTTTGCGGCTGTTGCGCCGTTGGAATCTGCCGCAGGCCGCAATCGGGGCGTTTGCCGGATCCGCTGGCTTCCTGTGGCCCACACCGTGGTAACGGTCGTTGGACCGGCTGCCGATGGCCTGTTGATGACTTCCCCGAGGCTGCGCAATGCACGCCTCCGTTTCGTTCGCGTCTCAGAGCGTCGGGCCCGGCTGCAATTGACCGGACACCTGGGCCCCACCGAGCTGCTGGAGGTGCACTGGTTCAGCAACCTGGATCCGCCGGACAGGCCGGCTCGGTACGAGTACGACCAGGTCATCGTGCTCCGGCCGGGCATTATCGAAAAGTATGTGGTCCTGACGGTGCCCCCCTCGAGCCAGCCTCTCGTGCGCGTCGTGCTCCACCTGCCTGACGGCTGGCGCGCGGTGAACGCCAACTGCACGCTTATCGATCGCGGCCAGCGTGCGGAACTGCTTGTTCCCATCGACCGGCTGCGCAGGCGGAGAGCCATCCTCCACCTGGTTCGGGCCCGTCCGGAAACCGGCCCAGTCGAACTACTCGATGCGATCAACTCCCCGAATGCCCGGCTCCGCGCGAACTATGTTCTCGTGCTGGCTGAGCCGAACGCGGCACCGCGGCTAGAGTCCGACAGGCTACGTAACGTGGCCGCAGACCAGCCGGCCGTCGAGCAACTACTTGCGTTGCTCAGCCCACTACAGGCCGAGCGTGTGATCGCGGCGTACGCGTTCGAGTCACAAACGGCGGCACTGCGTTTGTTGGCAAACGAACCGACGGCGCAGCGGAGTGGCGTGGAGCTTACCGCAGGCGTGACGCTGCACCATTGGGGGGTGAGGCTGATTGAGGTACTTCAGTTTGAGACCTTCCCGCCAACCGGGGTCAGGATTCGGATCCCAGCGGGGTGGCAGTTGCGATCCGTGCGCGCCAGCGGCGCCCGGTGGTCCCTGAGCGAGGATAACACCGCCCTACTGCTCCACGCGGAAGCAAGCGGTACAGAGGCGGCCACCGAAGGTGAACGGGTGCGCGTGGAACTGATGGCCGACCGGTTCGCTCCGCCGCAGATGGCAGCGTGGCGTATCGACCGGTTGCTTGCGCTTCCGGACACAGCAGTGCGTACGGTGCAGGTTGAACTGTACCGCACGGCAGACGTGGCCTTGGCCGAGGTCCATGCTCCGCAGTGGCGCCGACTCCGCGTCAATCAGCCGCCCACGGACCAGGCGAACCAGCGATTGCCAGAGGGCCGGTTTGTGGTATCGGGGCCACCTCCGGAACTGAGGGTCAAAGCAACGGTCCAGGAGGCGATCACGGACTGGCGGGCCGAGACAACGATCGCACGGGAAGCAAACCGGATCCGGGCCAGAACGCGGGTCCAGCTGCGGGGCAACCTGCCTGCAGGTAGCCAGCTCCAGCTCTGGGTACCGCCAATGGCTCAGCTTGAGGAGCTTCGACCGCTTCGGCCCACGGCACAACTGGCGGTACGCCGGCTGGCTGCCGACCCAGCCCGCCAGGGCTCACGTTGGGCAGTGCGCTCCGCGCTGCCGGTCCGCGGTGGGCTGACGTTCGAGATCGGCTGGCGGCTCAGCGTGCCGGACCACCGGCAGTGGCGTTTCGAGCAACCACTCATTAACGGGATCCCTCCGGCCGAACATGTCGTGCGTGTGAGCCGCAATGCTCTTCCCCCCGGCACAACGCTCTCGGTACGCAGCGGCGACGTCGCTGTGCGTGAGGAACCGGACGCGGTCGTGCTGACGCTCAATCAAGAATCGCCTGCCGAGTTGGTCCTTGCGCTGGAGCGTGCCGCTTGGGCTCGGCCCACACTCGTGGTCGCCGAGCGGAAGACGCGAACGGACAGCCGGACGGTGCGCGATCACCTTAGCCTGTGGCTTTGGGCACCGTTCGGCGGCGACTGTCTGCTCCTCAGCCCCGTCCTGGAGCACGTCGATGCAGTGCTCATCGACGGCCAGGCTGCCGGCTTCGAGGTGCAGAACGGTCAGCTTCGCTTCGCGCTTCTGCCCGACTGGTCGGTGCGGCGCGTGGAGATCCTGCAACAAGCCGCCTTGTCGCGAACGACCGATCTGCCCGTAAGCGTGCAACTGCGCGTCGGTCCGCATACGATCAAGGCCGGGTATGCGTGGCAGGTGCCGACGGCCCCAAAGCGGCTTCCGGGCAGCATTCGCATCGCATCCTGGCAACGGATCGAGCAATGGCAGGTGTCGCGGCTGTTGGCGTGGGCCAGTCGGTTTGCTGACGCAGCCCCGTCGCTGGAACAGCAAGTGCACCGCCAGCCACTGGCCCAGGTGCTCTTGACCGTGCATCTGCGCTGCCTGGCCGCCCTACCACGGCTCCGCTGGCTCCGCGAGGAAGGCTTCTGGTCACTGGCCCCGGTGGGCGACGTGGACGCGATTCGAGCAAGCGTCTCTGCGTTGCAGGATCGCCGTGTCGCAGCCGAGCGGCTTGCACGACAGCTCGGCCTGGACCTCGGCGCCCTCGCCGCCGGCAGAGGCACCGCCCAGACCATAGAGCCGCTCACGCTAAGCGACCCGTTTGCCGCCTCCGAGAACAACCGACAGTGGCTGCTGGTCGGACCGGCAGGGCCGGAGTCCAACCGGCTTCCATCAAGCTGGCTCGCAGCGTCCGAACACCCGCAAACGCCCTGGCTGACGCAACCGGTGCGTTGGCTGCTCGTCGGCGTGCCAGTCCTGCTATGGCTGCTGGCCATCCGACCGCTGTTCTACATGCGTGTTGCGGCACTGTTGGGGGCCATTGCGCTGTACATGACCGTGGAAGGCTACGGGCGTAGCGAAGTATTGCTGATGACGGCACTCACCGCGGTTGCTGTGCTACTGGGACTGGTCGAGGCGTTCGCCTGGTGGCGAGCGGTCCGCCGGAGCACCGGGGGCCCCGAACCGATCGTGCTCGAATGAAAGGTGCGCGGGCCGCCGAAGTGCCGCAGGAACCTCCGTAGCGACCGTTTCGCTCGTCGGACCGGTCTGCCGCGCCCCCCCGCCAGCCTGCTTCAGTCGTTCAAGGGTTCGGTACTCGGACAGGCGTTTGGCAGGGCCCGGCAACAGGACCGTGGCTGCGTCGCTAAGCAAGGCCGGGCGGCCGGCCGCCTGGAAACTCGCCCGCAGGTCGCAGCGCAGCTCAGGCTGGTCGGCCGGTCCCCAGGGCAGCCAGAAGCTGTAGCCCCACCCAAAAGCGTCCTTCCTCAATCGGTGGCGCGCCTCCTCCGGTGAGAACACCCAGATGCGGTCCGGCTTGACCTTAGCTTTCGTCACATCCTCCGGTGCCACCCACGCAAAGAACGTAAACGTTCCGTCCGCGACCACAGGCTCCTCGTTGGCCGGGCCGAACAAATACACGCGTGCCGCAAACCCACGCAGGTGCGGCTTGCCGTTCAACTCCAGAAGCGCGTCATTCCAGATGACGTGAACTTCCGTAACCTCCTCGGACTGAGCCGCCTGCAGTGAGCCGCTGATCAGGCGACGACCAGGCTCGGTCGCGCTGCCAGCGCATCCGCTCAGCACCAGCAACGCGACCGCGGTCGCGACCAGGCACCAGTTTCTGGGCACGTGCACAACCACGACCAATCTCCGTAACACCGTTGACCGGTGGCATTCCCAGTTTCCGCGGTCACCGCCCGCTGTCAACGCCGACTTGGATGCAATCCAGCCCTTGCGGACGCGACCCAGCAACGCGGCACGGCGAGGCCGAACGGGAAGCCGCCGGATGGATGACTTCCGCTCGGACCAGGCCGATGCAGGCTCTCCCTCCGCGGCCTTGGCAGACACTGTGGCCGCGGGCGCGCTCTTCCTGTCGAACAAACACATGGTTCAATGGCGCCCGCCCAACTTTAGCGCTCCCTCTTCTCCCCCTCCTCCCGACTCGATGCCGTGGCCGCAGCGGTGGCATCGGCCGGCGCGATCAGGCTCACGCCACGAGCCACCAGTTTTCGCCCACGGCGCACAGACGACTGGGCCCGGCAGCGGCCATGATGAGCGTACGGCTCGGCTAGGGATGAGATCGGCGTCTTCGGTGGAACCAGGCATCGCTTGCTACGTTCAATCAGGGGGTCCGCAATGCCAGCCCCGGACGTTCGCCGAGGAGCACACTTCCCTGCGCGACAACCACTCTCGCCGCACGCGCCCGGTGTCGTCGACCGATGAACGCCCCCCCCAGCCTTGCAGGCGTTCGTGATCCGGGCGAAGAACTCTTTCCGGAAGACCTGCAAGATGCCGCGCTGGGTGACCGACGGTGCGCTGAGGCCGGACGAGATTTCGGCGCGCGGCGTTCGACGGGCACTGCTTTCCTTGTCCGCTCTGCGCGGAAGCGGTGCCTTGGGCAGTCGTCTGGTGGACTGCTATGCCCTCTCTCCCGGGATGGGTCGTGACAGCACTGGGCCCACGTCGCATCGTGGCCATCGGGCCATGTTCGAGGCGGGACTGTGACGCAGTCGTGGTAGCTCATCGCGCGTAGTCCGTCGCCCCGCATGCACCCGGCGAGCTTCCTTCCGGCCCCTCCGTCCGGACCACCGCCGCGGCGGAACCGACAGTCTCGGAGTCCCCGGGGCCAGACGGCTCAGGTGGTCCGCGTCGGGCAGGCAGCCGCAGCGCGAGGCAGAGCGTGGAAACGGCGGGACGTGACCTTGTGCCTGCTCATCGGGTCAATGCCTCATGCACGAGCTCCGGGCTGAGGCCCGACGGCACGATCCGCACGCGGAGCTGGAAGACGTCGTACAGGAGCGAGAACGCCGACCGGCAGCTACCGTTCGACCGGCGTTCGATGAGCTGCAAGGCCTCGGCCGTCAGCGGGAAGCGAGCTGGATTGAGGCCGGCCCATCGCAGGCGACGCTCGTACGCGCAAGCAAACTCCTCGGCCGACCACGGGTTAAGCTGAACGCTGTCGGCCTGCTCCCCAAGCTGCTGCTCGACAGAGCGATGGGTACCCAGCAACAGGCGGCGGACACATCCGCCGCGGATGGCAGCTGCGAGGAGCTTCAGCAGCGGGGGGGCTAGACGCTCGGCTTCATCGACGCAGATCAGATCGTAACCGACGGGCACCAGCCAGCTGAAGCGTCGACCGGCTGGAACGTAGCAATAGCGTACCCGCCAGCCGCGCTGCCGGGCCCAGTTGCAGGTTGCAACCAACAGGGACGTCTTGCCAACGCCCTCGGGACCGCTGAGTTGCACGATTGGGCGGGGTCGATAGAGGAGCTGAGCCGGTCGTGGCATACCGGAGCGCTGGACCAACAGGTTGTCCAGCTCCTCGTCACGCCAGGCCCCGAACGGGTTCAACGCCGCTCCCAGAGCTTGCCACAGCCGCAGATCTCGTTGTCCACTCACCGCATCATGCTCTCAGTTTTTCGACCAGCGACCGGACCGCGTCGCCGACGGGCGCATCGGTAGAGAAGATCGCGCTGGCGGCGACGAAGATGTCGGCCCCGGCCGCACGCGCCGCCGTGATTGTCTTGGCGTTGATGCCACCGTCCACTTCGATTGCGTAGCCAAGCTGGCGCTGCTCACGCCAGCGGCACAGCTGTTCGACCTTGCGCAACGGCCCGCGCAGGAACGGCTGGCCGGCGAAGCCTGGATTGACCGTCATGACGAGCACCAGATCGATCAGCTCCAGGACCTCGCTCAGCGTACCGGCCGGAGTAGCTGGGTTGATGGCAACACCGGGATGGGCACCGAGCTCGCGGATCCGCCGCAACGTCCGATCCAGGTGCCGGCAGACTTCCTGGTGCACGATGATGCGTGTGGCTCCGGCACGGGCGAATGCTTCCAGGTGATCGTCCGGTTCGGTGACCATGAGATGGGCTTCGATTGGCACCTGCGTGTGAGCACGTACGGATGCGACGATTGGTACGCCGATAGTGAGGTTGGGCACAAAGTGGCCGTCCATGACATCGACGTGGATCGCCCCCACGCCCGCAGCAAGCGCCTCGTCGATCTGTTGGCCGAGTTGCCAAAAGTCGGCCGCCAGGATCGAGGCGGCCAGTTCCGCGCGCGGTCGCATCGTCAGTCCCCCTGCGTTCCGGCAGCCTCCTCCAGGGCAATCCGCAGCCGTACTAGCCCGGCCTGCACGTCGGGACCGAGGTTCAGCCACAGGACCGGCCGTCCGACATCGGCCAGCGCGAGCACATCGCCGTAGGCCTGCGCCTCTTTGAGCACCCCGAACGAATAGTTCGTACCCGGCACCGGGATGTCCTCGCGGTCCTCTGCCGAAATAAACAGGAACACCCCTTCGGGCGGCCCCCCTTTGTGAAGCTGCCCGGTCGAGTGCAGGTACCGGGGGCCGTAGCCCAAGGGCACGGCACACCGAGCGGCAGATCGGATGATGCGGCGGATCCAGCGGAGTTCGGCGGCCGTTTCGCCGTTTTCAGGGATGAACGCATTCACCGCCACGAAGCCCTTCAGCGTGCGGGCCGTGTGCATGAGCGTCTGAAGGGCGGCCGTCAGGCCGGCGTCACGCAGGGCGCGCCCTACAGCAGAGTCGGCGTCGGGCACAAAGCAGCGCAAGTCCTCACCCTGGCGAAGCCATTGCGGTCGCGGGAGTACACCGCGATCTGCATACTCGCTCAGCAGGGCACGCGTCTTCTGCTTCGTCGCCTCAACGTTCGGTTGGTCGAACGGGTGCACGCCAAGCAGGACACTCGCGATCGCCGTTGCAACCTCCCAGTGGTACATCCAGCCAGCCAGTGCCGCCGGACCACGTAGCTCAATGGTGACCGCCGGCGCACCGGCGGCACGCAGCGCCGCAACCGCGTCGTCCTGTTCCGGATCCGGGCGCGCCTGGTCGCGGATATACACAAACAGCCGGTCGTCGCCATAATCGTCGGGCGGTCCCAGTGGCTCGCCCGCCACGGGCACGATCCCGCGACCGTCTTTGCCGGTCGATTCGGCGACGAGCTGTTCGATCCACAGTTCGATCGCCGCCACGCTCGGGGATGCTACGAGCGTCAGTTTGTCGGCGCCCTCCAGGGTCGCACGGCCCAAGATAGCACCAAGGACCAGCCCCATGTTTGTCTCGGGCGAATCGGACTGGTCCGCCTGCTCAGCAGCCACCGCGCCTGCCAGCAGTTCAGACATCGGTGCGCCGTGGAGGGCACCGGGGACGAGGCCGAACGGACTGAATGCCGAGAACCGTCCGCCCACGGCTGGGTCGCCCAACAGCACCGCTCGGAATCGCTCCGTCTCCGCTTGGCGGGCCAGAACGGTGTCCGGGTCTGTGATGGCGATCATGCGCCGGTAGACGGCGTTGCCTTCGCCCAATGCGTCGCGCAGCCTGGCTTCAAACAGCGACGCCAACGCCGTGGTCTCGGCCGTCGTGCCCGACTTAGACGAGATGATCACCCACGTCCTGGACCAGTCCACGTCGCGCGTTAGCCGCCGAATTTGGCCGGGCACGGTCGAATCGACCACCCGCAGTCGCGGCTCGTCGCCTTCGCAGAAGGTGCGTTGCCATAGCAACGGGCATAGGCTCGAGCCCCCCATGCCCGCCAGCAACACCGTCTGGATCTGCTCTTGCCGTGCCTCGTCACGGAGCCGAAGCCAGGCGGGCAGGTCCGTCCGGTAGCGTGACGGCGCATCGAGCCAACCGAGCCAGCGGTGCTCGTCGCGACCGGTCCACAGCGTTGCATCCCGCTGCCAGAGCCGTTTGATCCACCGTTCCGTGGCCGCGCGGGCTAAGTCCGCCTCGATCTGTCGGCTCCAGGGGAGTTGCCCGATCTGATCCAACAAATGCTTTGTTGCCGTCATACCAGTCTCGCGGACGAACCGGACACGATTGTGACGCTGGCGCAACGGTACCAGGGTCAGGTGTGTGAAGTTTGACGCGGCGAGGTAGTGCTCGTCAAGGCCATGCGTCGCTTTCGGGTTCGATGGAACTCCTGAACGTAGCGTGTGCTGCTGCCAGGTGGGTTCGGATCGCTGCCCCGGGGGTTCGCTTCCCGCCGATATGCCAGGCGCACCGATGATCCCACCGAGCGGACCCTTCTCTTCCCTGAGTTCGCTTCCCAGCGATAAGCCAGGCGCACGCAGCGCTGTTGCGCGGGCTCGTCCCCCATTCACGCGGAGATCAAGCATGGGAGCCTTCGATCGCGCAATGAGTCGCTACGCGTGTTCGTCGCCCACTGGGGCGTGTTCGCCGCGGGAAGCGATCGGCGCTCCTGACAAACGATGGGCGGCGGTCGTGGCCGAGCGGCGGCTCGACCCCCACGCGCGCCGCGAACACCGAAAGCCCCTCTGCTTGGACCTTCGCGCCAGATGATCTAGAATATTCGCATGGCAGGCAGCTCTACCGAACGGTGAGGAGCGATGCAACGACATGCGGACACGGATTTGGTTGTCGTTTCCAATCGACTGCCAATCACCTTAACGGAAACGCCAAGCGGTTACACGTACAAGCCGAGTGCAGGGGGACTGGCAACAGCGCTTTCCGGGCTGAAGGAAGCGAATTTTCTCTGGATCGGCTGGCCGGGAGCGGTTGTCGAGGAAGGGGTTCAGAAGCACATTGAGGAAGACCTGCTCCGCGAGCACCGCTGCATGCCGGTGTTTCTGAGCAACGAGCAGGTCGAGCAGTTCTACAACCGCTTCTGCAACGGGGTCATCTGGCCGCTGTTCCATTACCTGCCTGAGTACACCGACTTCGAGCTCGTCGGATGGAACTACTACCAGGAGGTAAACGAGCTGTTTGCCAATGCTGTGGCAGAGGTTGCGCCGCCGGATGCGACAATCTGGATCCACGACTACCACCTAATGCTGCTGCCACAACTGCTCCGGGAACGGTTGCCCGATGCTCGAATCGGCTTCTTTTTGCACATTCCGTTCCCGTCATCGGAGGTTTACCGGCTGCTGCCGGTGCGGCGTCAGATTCTGACCGGCCTGCTCGGAGCCGACGTCGTCGGCTTCCACACGTACGACTACGCGCGGCACTTCCGCAGTGCGTGCATGCGGGTGCTAGGCTACGACGCCAAGCCGGACATGGTCGATGCCGATGGTCGGCCAGTGCAGCTGGTGGTGGCCCCCATTGGGATCGATCCGGATCGGTTTGTTGAGTTGGCCCGGAGCACGCGCACCCAGATGCGGCTCGAACGGCTGCGCAGCCAGTTTCGCTCGCGTCGCGTGATCCTGGGCGTGGACCGGCTGGACTACAGCAAGGGGCTAACGCACAAGCTGCGCGCGTTCGCCCGCTTCCTGCAGCGACATCCTGAATGGCGTAACCGCTGTGTGTTCCTGCAAGTGGCAGTGCCATCCAGAACGGGCGTGCAGCGTTACAAGCAGTTGCGGCGCGAAGTGGAAGAGCTCGTCGGGCACGTCAACGGGCTGTACAGCAGCGTGGAGCACACCCCGGTGCACTTCCTCTTCCAGAACGTCTCCCCCACCACGCTCAGCGCGCTGTATCAGCTCGGCGACGTCTGCTGGGTCAGTTCCATCCGGGACGGCATGAACCTGGTCTCGCAGGAGTATGTCGTGAGCCAGCTTGAAGGGGACGGGGTGCTCGTTCTCAGCGAGTTTGCCGGCGCCGCCCAGATCCTTGACGGCGCGATCCTCGTCAACCCATGGAACGTCGACCAGATGGCCGACGCGCTGCGGGAAGCACTGGAGATGCCCATCGAGGAGCGGGAGGCCCGCCTGGCCAGGATGCGCGAGAAGATCTACAGCAACAGCTCCAAGGCCTGGGCAGAGAAATTCCTCGGCATCATCCGCAAGCATACCGAGGAGGTTCGGGCGGTGCCCGACCGGATCAACTTGCTCCGCGTGCTGGAAGACCTAACACAGGCATGCGTTCAGGCCGAGAAGCGGTACTTCCTGCTGGACTACGACGGCACCCTGCGTCCGTTTGCCCCGACTCCCCAAGAGGCCGTGCCCACCCCTCAGGTGCGTGAGCTGCTGAACGCCCTAGCCTCCCTGCCAAACACGTATGTGTATGTCGTCAGTGGTCGGGACCAGGAGACGCTGGAAAGCTGGCTGGGCGATCTACCCATTGGCCTTTGCGCCGAGCATGGTGTGCTGTTCCGCGACGTCGGCAGTCGTGAGTGGCAACGCCTGGTTCACGTGTCCACTGACTGGTTCGAGACCGTGCGGCCGATCATGGAAAGTTACGCCCAGATGACTCCAGGGGCGTTGGTCGAGAAGAAGTCCGCGGCGCTGGCATGGCATTTTCGCCGCTGCGACCCGGACTTTGGTCAGTGGCAAGCCAACGAACTGGCGTTCCATCTGGCCAGTGTCGTCAGTAACCTGCCAGTCGAGGTGATTCACGGTCACAAGGTCATTGAGGTCCGCGCTCAGGGTGCCAACAAAGGGGCACTGGTACGCCACCTGGAGAAGCGCTGGGAGCGGGACGACTTCATCTTCGCCATCGGTGACGACGCCACCGACGAGGACATGTTCCAGGCTCTGCAGGGACGTGGCTGGTGCTGTCGGCTCGGCCGAGGACCGTCGGCCGCGGCCTACTACTTGGAGCGACAGGCCGACGTGATGCGCGTGCTGAACCACCTGGTGCGCGCCGTGCAGGGCAGTCCGGCCGAGCAAGTTCAGGGCTAACCCTGTGTTGCGCGCGTCCCTCAAAAAGCACGAATCCGCTCACGCAACTGAACCGATAACAAAAGCGAACACACGCCGAGCCAGACGTTCTGACGAAACGCGGCACCGGATGCAGGGACGCATCATGAAGATTGCGACCGTCGAATGCAGCGATACGGACCAGCTGCGCGAACACGTTCGCCAGACCCTCTGTGCCCGGCAGGAGCTGCAGCCGGGTGAGTATCCGTTTGTCACGATCCCGATGCACCGCGACGAACAGCGCTGTGGCGAACTGCTCATCCAACACGGCCCCAGGCTGATCCGTCTGCTGGCGGTCTGGGATCAGACCACAAGCACGGTCCACTACTACGACTGTAACGGCGAGCGGTTTCGCGTCGAACGAATCGTACTCACACCGCGCCGGGCCGCATAACCGGTTACAGCTCGCCGACATTCGCACCCGGTACGCAGGCCTAGTCCATTGCGCAAAAAAAACCCCTGGAGACGGTAGCTCCCAGGGGGGTAGATTGCGCTCGAGCCAAAGGGCGTGTTCAGTTCGCGGACGCCGCAGCCGCCTCCTGGTCCGCCACCGCCGTTCGGGTCGCTTCCAGCAATTGCCGGCGAGCTTCTGCGTCGACCGGCGCCAGGCCATCACGACGCTGGCGATCCAGCTTCAGGCCCAGCTCCAGCACCCTCTTGGGCGGCAACCTGAGATCTCGGACCAGCCCCACCCAGCTCAACGCCTTGAGGATGTAGTACGTAACGTCGATCTCCCACCAGTAGAAGCCCTGGTTGGCAGAGCTCTGGTAGTAATGATGGTTGTTGTGCCAGCCTTCGCCCATCGTCAGCAATGCCACGAACAGGTTGTTGCGGCTGTAGTCGGTGGTCTCAAACCGGCGCGAACCGAGCAGGTGGCACACAGAGTTGACCATGAAGGTCGTGTGGTACAGGAAGACGGTGCTAACCACGAAGCCCCACACCAGGCCACTCCAGCCGCCGATAAGCCAACACACAACGGCCAGCACGAGGCCCGGCACCCAGTAGTGCCGATCTAGCCAGCGGAGTTCCGGGTAGCGCGTCAGGTCCTTAACCAGCTCCACCGGCGCCTTCTCGCTGCTTTCGTCCAGGATCCACCCGATGTGCGACCACCAGAAGCCTTCCTGGATAGGCGAGTGGACGTCATCGGGCTGATCCGACTCGCGGTGGTGCTTGCGGTGATGGGCAGCCCACCAGATCGGGCCCTTCTGCAGGGCACTACAGCCCAGCCAGGCAAGCACGAACTGCATTACCCGGTTGACCTTGAACGCCCGGTGCGCGAAGTAGCGGTGATAGCCCCCGGTCAATCCAAAGGTGCGGAGCACCCATGTGGCAAAGAACAGCGTCAGTGCCGTCCCGGTCACCGGCACGAAGAAGACGCTGACCACGGCCAGGTGTAGTCCCAGGAAAGGCACCGCACCGAGCCATCGGTAGCGTCGTGGTCGCCGCGTACGGCGCGGCTCGGGCCGTCGTTCCGACTGTTCGATGTTTGCGGGCACAGCCGCTCTGGGCTGCTCCAGTGCTGCACTACTCACGTCGATCCTCCAACTGTCTGGACCACCGTCCGACCATGTCACTCATGCCAGGCAAGCAATGGTAGGTTTGGGCCGGAGCGGAAGTGCTGCAGCGACGTGGAAGCTGTGTAAAAGTTCTGTCAACGGTGACCGGCTTCGCCCAGCGTTCGGGCAATCGCCTCGGCGGTCACGGGTCTGATGACACCCCGGTCGGTGACGATGGCGGTGATCAGCTCCGCCGGGGTGACATCGAAGGCAGGGTTGTACGCTTCGGTGCCGGCCGGTGCGAACCGAACCCCACGCGGTTCGGTGACTTCCGTAGCGGGCCGCTGCTCTATCGGGATCTCCCGACCGCTACGGAGCTGGAGGTCAAACGTACTGTAGGGCGCCGCAACGTAGAAGGGAATAGCATGGTGGCGGGCCAGCACAGCAAGTGAGTAGGTGCCGATCTTATTGGCCGTGTCGCCGTTGGCCGCGATCCGGTCCGCCCCCACGATCACCGCCTGGACCTTCCCTTCGCGCATCAGCTGGCCCGCTGCGTTGTCGCAGAGCAGGGTGTGAGGGGTGCCCCATTGGGCAAGCTCCCAGGTTGTGAGCCGGGCGCCCTGAAGTAACGGCCTGGTCTCGTCGACGTACACGTGCAGCTCGTGGCCGCGGCACCAGGCCGCAACGATCACACCCAGAGCAGTGCCGAGTTCGGCAGTGGCCAGACCGCCGGTGTTGCAGTGCGTGAGCACGCCGCCGCGTTTCGGCAGAAGCTCTGCCCCGTGCTGTGCGATCCGGTGGCACAGGGCGGCGTCCTCGTCACGCAGCGCTAAGGCCTCGGCGTGCAGAGCCCGGTGCAGGGCAGTGCTGCTGTCCCAGGACCGAGACCGAGCCACGGCGCGCATCCGGTCCAGCGCCCAGAAAAGATTCACCGCCGTAGGTCGGGCCGTGGCCAGGTAGTCGATCGTTGCCTGCAGGTGGTACAGATAGTGCTCCAGCGGGGCGTCGTGCCTCGAGCGTAATTCGGCAACCAGCCCCATGGCCGCCGCAATCCCGATGGCCGGCGCGCCCCGGATGCGTAGCGACCGGATCGCCTGCCACATCTGTTCGGCAGACTCTATCCGCAGCCGCACCAGCTGGTCCGGCAGCTGGGTCTGGTCGATGATCTCCGGGCAGCCGAACTCATCACCAACCCAGCGGATGCTGCGTACCGGCGGGTTCTCCAGCAGCCGGCTCCGGCTCGCGGCGTCGCTCACGACTCCTCTCCCCGTCGCAGCCGCTGCAGGCGTTCGTCCTTCTGGCGCACCTGGTCGATCAGCTCACTCTGATAGCTGCGGAGCCGGTCGGCCAGCTGCTCGTCAGCCAGTGCCAGGCAGCGCAATGCGAAGACAGCAGCATTCGTCGCCCCGGCACGACCGACAGCCATGGTCGCTACCGGAACTCCCCCTGGCATCTGGCAGATCGACAGCAGCGAATCAAGGCCGCCGGCCAGACCGGTCTGAACCGGCACGCCGATGACCGGCAGCGTCGTCAGGGCAGCGATCACGCCGGGCAGGTGTGCCGCTCCGCCGGCGGCTGCGATGAACACACGGGCCCCGTCGTTCTCGGCCGAGCGGACGTAGTCGGCCAACAGATCGGGCGAACGATGAGCGCTAATGACGCGGACGTCGAAGGCTACACCGAAGCGTTCCAGCAGCCGGCATGCCGGTTCGATCGTCTGCCAGTCGCTGTCGCTACCAACGATGATTCGCACCGGAATGCTCACGGCGATCTCTCCGGAAACAGCTCCACGTAGGGCAAACCAAACGTCTCGGCCACGGCCCGGTTCGTTACCTGGCCGGCATGAATGTTAATGCCGTGGGCAATGCCCGGGTCTTGTGCCGCGGCCTGAAAGACACCCTCATTGGCCAGCTTGAGCACGTAGGGCAGCGTGGCGTTGCAGAGCGCGTACGAGCTGGTGCGGCCGACGGCACCAGGCATGTTCGTGACACAGTAGTGCACGACGTCATCGACGAGATAGGTCGGGTCGGAATGAGTGGTAGGCCGGCTGGTTTCGCAGCAGCCGCCCTGGTCGATGGCCACGTCGACGATGACCGCTCCGCTCTTCATCCGTTTCAGATCTTCGCGGCGGACCAGTACCGGCGTCCGGGCCCCCTCCACGAGCACCGCGCCGATCAGTAGGTCCGCAAGCTCAAGCAGCTCCAGGATCGTGTGCCGATCGCTGTACAGCGTCGTGACGTTCTTGGGCATGATGTCGTCCAGGTAGCGGAGCCGGTCGATGTTGATGTCCAGCAGGAAGACGTTAGCGCCCAGGCCGGCGGCGATCTTCGCCGCGTTGGCACCCACAACGCCCCCCCCGATGATCACCACATTGGCGGGCATCACGCCGGGAACTCCGGCCAGGAGGATACCCCGCCCCAGTTGCGGCCGTTCCAGGTACTTTGCCCCCTCCTGGATGCTCATCCGCCCGGCCACCTCGCTCATGGGCGTCAGCAGCGGGTGGCCACCGCGCGCGTCGCGGATCGTCTCGTAGGCAACGGCGGTGATCCCTGAGTCGATGATGGCACGGGTCAGGCGTTCGTCGGCCGCAAAGTGAAAGTAGCAGAACACGGTCTGGCCGGCCCGGAGTAGTGGCCATTCACTGGGCTGTGGCTCCTTGACCTTCACGATCAGATCGGCACGCCGGTAGAC
This sequence comes from Planctomycetota bacterium, assembly GCA_026991575.1. Taxonomy (GTDB): domain Bacteria; phylum Planctomycetota; class Planctomycetia; order JALXBF01; family JALXBF01; genus JALXBF01. The sequence goes on from JALXBF010000006.1 coordinate 52,699, forward strand.
CTCCTCGGCCGACTCACAGATCTCCGCTCCGCAGACGCTGTAGCGGGAGTCAGGAATCCCGGACCCGAGGCCTGCGCCACTCTGGATCAGCACCTCGTGTCCGGCGCGCTTGAGCTCTTCTGCACCGACGGGCAGCAGAGCAACCCGGTACTCATCCTGCTTGATCTCTCTAGGTACGCCCACGATCATGTTCGAGCTCCCCGTTTGCGGCCAACGTGCTCAGAGAACCGGCGCGGCAAGCCGGCAGACGCTCTCCAGGAACTTGCGGTACATTGGCCTGCGCCGCCAGCTTTCCAGTTCCAGCGGGGTACACTTGGCCCAGTCCTGATGGAACATGTTGCGAACCCGCTGAATCGTCGGTCGATCATAGAACACCACGCTAATCTCGAAGTTCAAGAGCAGGCTGCGGTAGTCCAAGTTGGGGCTGCCGACCAGGGCGAAGCTATCGTCTACCACGACCAGCTTCGAATGCAACAGGCCGGGGCGATAGAGGCCGATCGCGACGCCACAGTCGGCCAGCTCCTCGTAGTACGACTGAGCCGCCAGAAGCGGCACCCGGTGGGCGCTGATCGACGGCAGCGCAAGCATGACGCGGACGCCTCGGTGGGCCGCCGCCTTCAGCGCCACCAGAAGTGATTCAGGCGGGACGAAGTAGCAGGTTTCAACGAGGATTTCTGAGTGCGCCGCCGCGAGCACCGCCAAGAGCAGCTCATGCAGCACCTCCTGCTCCTGGTCCGGCCCGGTGGGGACGACATCAACCAGGGTGTTGCCGGGCATGCCTGGGTCGGGGAAGAGGGCGGTGGCCGTGAGCTCCTCACCAGTGGAGAACAGCCAGTCCTGGGCAAACACATGCTGAAGCTGCCGAACCGCTGGGCCGCGCACGACCATCATCGTGTCCCGCCATTGGCCGAAATGGCGGACCCGGCTGCGGTATTCGTCGCCAATGTTTGCCCCCCCGGTGAAAGCAATCCGGCCGTCGACCACGGTGATCTTGCGGTGCGTGCGGAAGTTCACGGCCCAGCGTCGCTTCCAGGGGAGCACCGGATGAAACACCGACACCCGGCCACCTGCGTCAAGCAGCGGCTGGAGAAAGCGACGGTTCAGATGCAAGGAGCCGACAGCGTCGTAGATGAGCCGCACCTGCACGCCCTCCCGTGCCTTGCGCGCCAGGAGGTCGCGCAGCTCGGCACCGGTGCCATCCGGCTGGTAGATGTAGTACTCCAGGTGAACGTGGTGCCTGGCCTGGTCAATGGCATCGAGCATCATGCGGTACGCGGTGTTGACGTCCGAGTACAGCTGGACCTCGTTGCCGCGCGTCGCCGGGAACTCGTTCAGCGCTCTCAGGAACCGCAACGCATGGTCGCCGGCACAGCCGGCAGCTACGTCCAGCGATTCGACCTCCGGATGAGCCAGGAACGAAAGCCGCTCGGACACGTGCCGGGCAGCCTCCCGCCGTTTGCCCTTCCGCTTCTCGATCCGGTTCACGCCAAATACCAGGAAAAAGAACGCGCCGACGATGGGCACGAGCAGGATGAAGAGGATCCAGGCAGTGGCCGAGACCGGCTGGCGTTTCTTGAAGACCACGTAAGGGATCAGCGCAAGGGAACCTAGCTCCAGAAGGGTCAGAACCAGTGCCCAGAGATTCGTCCACGACAAGCTTGCCATGCTGACGTCGGAGGCCCCCTGCAACCAAGAGACTCGTTCCTTTACATCGTGCCCAATTCTAGTCGCCGAAGCCGGCTGCCGCCCGGTCGCAATGGCCGCGCACGACGGGTACAATCCCCGAGACACAGCCGGCAACCGCAGGAGCTGACGCGGTAACGACGAGTCAGGAGGTGTAGAACGCATGGCCAGGGCTCTGGTAACCGGGGCAACGGGATTCATCGGAAGCCATGTGGCAGAGCGGCTGGTCCGCGACGGCTGGCACGTGCGCACGCTGGTACGTCCGAGCAGCCAGACCGAGTTCGTGGACAGCCTTGGTGTCGAGAAGGTAGTGGGAGACCTGACCGACGCACGCTCGATTCAGGAAGCAGTCCAGGGCTGTGACGTCGTCGTGCACTGCGCGGCCATGGTGGGGGATTGGGGACCGGTCGAGCAGTACCGCAAGGTGAACGTGGAAGGGATGCGACACCTGCTGGACGCGGCCGCTGAGCAGGGGGTGCGGCGTTTCGTGCACGTCAGCTCGCTGGGCGTCTACGAGGCACGCGACCACTATGGCACGGACGAGTCCGTGCCGCCGCCGCGCCAGCATATCGACGGTTACACGCAGACGAAGGTGGAAAGCGAGGAGCTTGCGCTGCAGTACCACCGCGAGCGCGGCTTGCCCGTCGTCGTGCTTCGCCCCGGCTTCGTCTACGGCCCACGCGACCGGACTGTCCTGCCTCGGCTGCTGGAGGCGATCCGCACGGGCCGGTTCCGCTACTTCGGCTCGGGCAACCAGGCGCTGAACGCGATTTTTGTGGGCAACCTGGTCGAAGCCGTGGTGCTGGCACTGGAAAAGGACAATGCCGTCGGACAGGTCTACAACCTGACCGACGATGAGCCGATCTCCAAGCGACGCTTCGTCGGCACCATCGCTCGTCTGGCTGGTTATCCGGAACCGCAGAAAAGCATCCCGCTCTGGCTTGCGAAGCTGTTGGCCAGCGTGCTGGAATGGCGCGCCCGGCGAAAAGGCTCAACCAAACCGCCGATCGTCAACAAGGCCCGCGTGAAGTTCCTCGGACTGAACCTGGACTTCTCCTGCGAGAAAGCCAAGCGGGAGCTCGGCTACAAGCCGCCCTACTCGTTCGAGGAAGGCATGAAGATCACCATGACCTGGTTCAAGGAACAGGGGCTCGTCCCCCCCCTGGAACAGGCAGCCTGAAGAGGCTCAGCCGCACTGCCGACGTCGGAGGAATCGGAGATGGCAGGCATCCTGGAAGGCAAGCGGATCGCGATCTTGCTCGAACGCCAGTATCAGGTGCTCGAAGTCTGGTTCCCCTTGCTCCGCTTCGTCGAGGACGGCGCCCACGTGACGCTGGTTGCGCCCGAAGCGGAAAAGGAGTACCCCAGCAAGGAAGGCTATCCGGCCCGGTCGGACCGGGCGGTGACCGAGGTGAAGGCCACCGACTTCGAGGCCATCGTCATACCCGGCGGCTTTGCCCCCGACTTCATGCGACGGCACGACGAGATGATCCGGTTCGTGCAGGAGGCCGTCGACACCGATCGGGTGATCGGCGCCATCTGCCACGGAGTCTGGATGCTCTGCTCGACGAACGGCCTGAAGGGCAAGACCGCAACCAGCTTCTTTGCCATTCGCCACGACGTCATCAACGCTGGCGCCACCTGGGTCGATCGTCCGGTGGTCCGCGACGGAAACATCATCACCAGCCGCAAGCCGGAAGATCTGCCAGTCTTCTGCGCCGAGATCCGGAACGCATTGCTAAGCTAACTCGTCCGCTGGAGGTGTGCGATGTCTACCGGCGACAGGTTCCAACCCGTACCCGAAGACCACTTCACCTTCGGCCTCTGGACCTTCGGCAATCCGGGACGGGATCCGTTCGGTGACCCAGTGCGGCCGTTGCCGAATCTGGAGTCGATCAAACGATGGCTGGGCATCCTGGCCGAGATCGGAGCGTACGGGGTCAATCTTCATGACAACGACCTGGTTCCGTTCGATGCCTCCGCCGCCGAACGGGATCGGATTGTTGCCGAGTTCAAGAAGGCACTGAAGGACACGGGCCTCAAGGTTCCGATGGCCACAACCAACCTGTTCAGCCATCCGATCTTCAAGGACGGAGCATTCACGTCGAACGACCCGAAGGTCCGAGCGTTTGCACTGCACAAGACCATGCGCGCCATCGATCTGGGCGTCGAGTTGGGCGCCCAGGTGTACGTCTTCTGGGGGGGCCGGGAAGGCACCGAAGTGGACGCCAGCAAGGACCCGGTCACGGCATTGAAGCGCTACCGGGAATGCATCAACTTCCTGTGCGAGTACTGTATCGACAACGGTTATCAGATCAAGTTCGCGCTGGAAGCAAAGCCGAACGAGCCACGCGGCGACATCTTCCTGGCAACCACCGGCGCCATGCTCGCATTCATCTACACGTTAGACCACCCCGACATGGTCGGGCTGAACCCGGAGGTAGCCCACGAACACATGGCCGGCCTGAACTTCAGCCACGCAGTGGCGCAGGCGCTGGAGGCAGGTAAGCTGTTTCACATCGACCTCAACGCCCAGAAACTGTGCCGTTTCGACCAGGACCTGAGATTCGGTTCTGAGGACCTCAAGGGGGCCTTTTTCCTGGTGAAGCTGCTGGAGGACTACAACTGGCCTGGCATGCGACACTTTGACGCGCACGCCTATCGCACAGAAGACCTCGACGGCGTGCGCGACTTCTGCCTGGGCTGCATGCGTACGTACAAGATCCTCAAGGAAAAGGTCCGCCAGTTCCACGAGGACGAAGAGATCCAGGCCATCCTACGGGAACTCAACGCTGGCGACGAACCGCTCGAGACGCGCATGGCACAGTACTCACGCGCGAACGCCACCTACCTCCGAGACCAATTCGGTTACAGCGACGTCGCCGATCGGGCCACCCGGGGCCTGGGTTACGAGCGGCTCGACCAGCTGGTGATCGAGCTATTGCTGGGGGTTCGCGGCAGCTAGCGCCGCTCAGGCCCGCAGCGCGGCCGACCGCCAGAGCAGCTGGGTCACGGCACCAGCCCGGCACGGGCCAAGATGGCCCGTGCCTGCTCGGCGTCCTGGTAATGGACTGCTCGGATACCGAGTTGGCCCGCAGCTTTAACGTGTGCGAGTGTGTCGTCGAAGTACACGACGCGCCCGGCCGGTAGCCCGGGCACACAGGCCAGTGCCGCCTCGAACATCGCCTGTTCCGGCTTCGCCGCACCCACCTCGTACGACAGCACCCGTTGGGTCAGCCGGCGGAAGAACGGAAAGTGCTGTTCGATCCAGTGAACGTGGATCGGACAGGTGTTCGAGACGATCACTACTGGAACTCCCCTGTCAAGAAGCGTCATAGCCAGCTGTTCCATGGGCGGATTGGGCCAGAAAATGTCGCTGGCTGCACGGATGAGCTCCTGCAGCGGTACCGAGCGGCCCGCCCATCGGCACAACGCGTGATGCAGCGTCTCTGTACCGATTAGGCCCCGTTCATACTGCCACAGCAGCCCGTCGCGGAAGAACAACTGCTGAAGAGCTGTCGGCGCACACCCCAGACAGTCAGCCACCTGCTGGACCATCCTCTGGTGGCTGAAGTGCACAAGCACGTTGCCGAGATCGAAAAGCACGGCCTCGAAGTCGGCCATGGCCCCAGTCGGCCACTCACAGCTCACAGAGTGCAATCACAGCTCACAGAGCACAATGTTCCTGAAGTGGATCTCCATCGGCGGCCCTCCGTGGATCTGCAGCCCGATCACACCGGTTTGTGGGATCTTCGGGTCCGACTCGTTGTAGTCGACCGTCTTGACTCCGTTAAGCACCAGCGTGATGTGTCGCCCCTCAGCACGGATCACGTACCGGTTCCAGCCGTCCGGCTTCAGGGCCTTGAGCATGCGTTTGCGCACGTCGCCTTCGGGCCTGGCCAGCAGGCGGTTCCGGCGGGACTCGTCATAGAGTGCCCCCCACCAGCCCGGGCCGATATCGGCCTGATAACCGGAGACCTCCGTCGAATTCGGCACGCGTTTCGACCGGAACTGAATGCCACTGTTGCCCCTGCCACCGACCAGCCGGAACTCCAACTTCAGCTCAAAATCGGCAAACGATCGCTCCGTGCACAGGAACTCGTTATGGCGAATGCCGTCGTGGCGGCCGACGATCATGCCATCCCGTACGGACCAGTACTTGCGGTTGCCCTCCCAGCCGTTGAGCGTCTTTCCGTCGAAGAGCTGGATACAGCGCCGAGGCTTGGCTTGTTGAGTCTTCGGACCCGCAGCCAAGATCAACGGCAACGCACCGCAAGCGATGGCGAACAGAGCGACCGGGAAGGATCTCATAGCTGTCTCTCCCGTTGTTGCAGATCGAGGGTCAGCAGCGGCGGCACCGTGGCTCTGCTCAGTCGCTGTCACCGTAGCGTGACGTCATCCATTTTTCCACTGGCCGAAGGATGGCCAGAACGACTACGGCAAGCAGGGTACCTGCAACAGCGACGCCAAACTGCTTCATGCCGCACGCCGTACCCACGGCGGCAGACAGCCAGACGGAACTGGCCGTGGTCAGGCCCTTGACCTCAAGCCGGTCGGCTAGCTTCAGGATGGTTCCCGCGCCGATGAAGCCGATACCGGTGGCGATGCCCTGCACGGCGCGCGTGGCGTCGGGGAGGAATTCCTTTGCCGCAACGAGCGCAACGAGCATGAACATCGCCGCGCCCATGGCCACACTCATGTGCGTCCGGAACCCCACCCAACGCCCATGCACCTGGCGCTCCAGCCCGAGGATCCCCCCCAGCGCCCCGGCCATGGTCAGTACGATGCAGGCGTCAAGAAACACGGGCAGTTGCGCTAGAAGCTGCCGCCACGTGTCATGAACCGCTTGCTCGATCGCGTCCATGGTCGCCCGTGCTAAGTTCCGGAGTCTGCCGTTGTCACAGCGCCTCGGGCAGCAGAGGAAACGAGCCGAGCATACTTAGCCATCACGCCCGTACGGTACGCCGGTTCAGGAGGGCGGTACGCCGCAGCCCGTGCCGCCAGCTCCTCATCCGGCAGTTCCACCGCCAACAATCGCTTGTCGACATCGATCACAATCGTGTCCCCGTCGCGCACGACGCCGATTGGGCCGCCACGAACCGCCTCGGGTGCCACGTGTCCGACCATCATTCCGTGCGTCGCGCCCGAGAAGCGGCCGTCGGTGATGAGGGCCACCTCATCCGCAAGGCCTGCGCCAACGATCGCTCCGGTTACGCCAAGCATTTCGCGCATGCCCGGTCCACCGGCAGGCCCTTCGTTGCGGATGACCACGACATCACCCGGCCGAATCGAGCCCCGCTGGATCGCGGCCATCGCGTCCTCTTCACGCTCGAAAACCCGTGCCGGACCTCGGTGACGCCGCCGCTTCTGACCGGCCACCTTCAGGACCGCACCTTCCGGCGCGAGGTTTCCTTTCAGGATAACAAGGCCACCGGTTGGCTTCAGCGGCTCGGTCACCGTACGAACCACATCCTGGCCGGGCCGTTCCTGAGCTTCGGCCACTTCTTCGGCAAGCGTCCTGCCGGTCGCCGTCAGGCAATCGCCGTGGAGCAGTCCGGCCTCCAGCAGCCGCCGGGCCACAAGCGCTATGCCACCGGCACGATAAAGGTCCACGGCCATGTACCGGCCCCCTGGCTTCATGTCTGCGATCAAGGGAGTCCGCGAGCTGATCCGGTCAAAGTCGTCGATCTCCAGCGGCACACCAGCTTCGTGAGCTAGCGCCAGGTAATGCAGCACGGCGTTGGTCGAACCGCCGGTGGCAGCCACCGCGGCAATCGCATTCTCGATAGCCGGGCGCGTGATGATCTGACGCGCTGTGATGCCCCGTCGTAACAGCTCCATCACGAGCTGTCCGGTGCGAAAAGCCACGTCCTCTTTTCTTGGGTCCAGTGCGGGCACGCTACCAAAGCCCATCGGGATCAGCCCGAGCACCTCCAGGGAGGTGGCCATTGTGTTGGCAGTGAATTGGCCGCCGCAGGCACCGGCCCCTGGACAAGCGACGTCCTCCAGCGCTTTGAGCTCCTCTGCGGTCATCCGTCCGGCGGCACACGCGCCCACCGCCTCGAACACATCTTGGATGCTCACGTCGCGACCGCGATAGTGGCCCGGTGCGATTGAGCCACCGTAAAGCAGTACTGACGGGAGGTCGACCCGAGCCAGCGCCATGGCACAGCCGGGGATGGTCTTGTCGCAGCCGCACAGGGCCACGACGGCATCGAACAGGTGACCGCGAAGCACCAGCTCGATGCTGTCGGCCACCAGTTCGCGGCTGATCAGCGAAGTTTTCATCCCCTCAGTGCCCATCGTCACGCCGTCGCTGATGGCGATCGTGTTGAATTCCATCGGCGTGCCACCTGCCGCGCGGATCCCTTCCTTGACCTTCTCCGCCAGGCGGCGCAGGTGATAGTTGCATGGCATCGTCTCGATCCATGTGTTGGCAACTGCTACGATCGGCCGCTGCAGGTCCTCGTCACGGAACCCGATGGCCTTCAGCATGCTGCGCGCCGGCGCGCGCGTGATCCCGTCCAGCAACGCGCGGCTGCGATGGCGTGGGTCGAACTCCGGCATGGATCACCCCCCGGTGGACTATGGCGGGAATTCACCGTCAGGAAGGAGGCCAAAACACGATGCAATTGTACGGCACTGTCGCTGGCCCCCCAAGGAACCCCGCTGGGATCAGCGGTTCGGACCACAGCGTGAGCTAGAGGCTGAGCAGGTACTCGATCAGATCGTCGATCTGCTCCTCAGTGACGCGCCGTGGGATCTTGTGCCGCCAACGCGTGAACACCTCTCGCAACGTTGCTGCTCGGCCGTCGTGCAGGTAGGGCGCCGTGTACGCGAGCCCGAGCAGGCTCGGCGGGTTAAACGCTCGATTCCCCCCGGGGCCGTCGTCAAGCCCTACGTCCACCACGCCCTCTGACGTGAAGTAGCCCACCGGACGGTGACAGCGGCCACACTGAAGGCGTTCGAACAGCTGGCGGCCCCGCTCGACCTTAGCCGGATCAAGCTGCCGGTAGGCGATCCGCGGCGGCCGCGGCAGCGACCGCAAGTACGCTACCAAAGCGGCCACCGTTTTGCGGGACGGATCGCGGGGCGAACGCATCGAGGTGCGGAGCGACGCTTCGACCTGATCGTGCAGACTGTCGAAAACACCTATCCAACCCCACGGCCCCGTCTGGCCGGTACCGTACAGCGTGGGGATGTTCTTCGGGGCACCGTAGGAGCCGTCACCAAGGGTGTCGGCATTCAGACCACAGGTGTGGCCGTCCGTGTGACAGCTGTTGCAGCTGTACCAGCCGTCAAGCGACAGGGTAGCGTCATAGAAGAGCTGTTCTCCCAGTTCGACCAGAGACAACGGCTGCGGCGCCCGGAGTCTGATCCGGCCAATCGATTGAGCCCCAGCCAACTCCACCACCTCGACACTGTCGTCGAAATAGTTTGCCACGTACACACGGTCATGTTCCGGGGCGAGGGCCAGCGCCACGGGCCGTTTGCCCACGTCGACCCGGTGCACACCGAATTCCTTCAGTGGTACCATGCCGATGTCGTGCACGCCTGAGAGGCAGAGCACGATGGTGCCATCACGCGCGACGATCACGGCGCCCGGGTCACCGGCAGCATGGCCTGCGTCGCCCACGAAGTGGGTGCGCCCCGCGCCGAAGGGATTGGCCTCCGGATCCAGGAACGCATCGAGCGGGAGCACGCGGAGGTTGCTGGTCATGGTGATGCCCCAGTGCACGTTCTCTCGTGTCGTGGGCGCCGTTTCGGTCAATAACATGTGGCCAATGACGAGGTACTGCTCCGACGGATCAGCAGCCAACCCGCGCACGTTGTGCGCCGGCACATCGCGGCAGACCACCCGATCGGCATAGACGCGCCACTCGCCTCGGGGCGTCAACGCGGTCGTGATCCGGTAGACCGCGATCTTGCCCCCGAACGCATCCGCAACGACCAGCAGTTCGCGGCGCGGCAGATACAGCAACTCACCCGGGCAGAACTCCAGATCGATCGATCCGGCCAGCCGGCCACTTCGCCCCTCCACAATCGTCACCCCCCGCGCCCAGCGCCGGCTCACGACCACGAACCACGCGTCGTCATCTTCAAAAGCTACGCAGCGCTGAGGTCCGCCTGGCAGCGGAACCGTGCGCACGACACTCCCTTCAGGGGTAAACACTATCAGCCGTTGGCCCACCGCGTCGCATGCCGCCAGCAGATCACCCGAGTCGGTACCACACAGCGCTGTCAATGACTTGCCCAGCGAGTACTCGGCCAACACCTTTCCTTCGGCTGGGTCCACCACTGCGACCGAACCGGTCCCTGCCCCGGCCACATACAGCCTGCTCCCGTCCGGCTCGTGCCACAATGCCGCCGGCTTGAACCGTCGCGAACGATCCGTACGCTGTCCCATGACCGGGCCACGTGCCCCGGCCAGCAGTATGGCGACCAGCACCGCGGCCGCTGCTACAACCGCCAGCCATCTTTTCCACTGTCCGCGGCATGGGGCGGTTTGGTTCATCTTGTCGGCCTCCTGGTTACGTGGCTCCCTGCGCTTCGGAGACCTCTGGCAGTCGGACTCCCAGTCGCTCGGCCAGTCTAGTCAATGCCTGCCAGTTGCCGGAATCGATCGGGATGCCGTGCTGCTTCCGTTGCCAGAAAACCCTGCGCTCAGGCTCACCGGGCAGCAGGATTTCACCGCCCGGCTCGGCCGGGGGACACGAGCGGACGTACTCGAGGAGCTGTTTGACCTGAGCGACGAAGTGCTCGCGCCCGGCAAACCGGTCCGGTTCGATCAAGAGTGCAAAGACATCGTTGCCCAGTGGTGGTTCAGGGTTGGGGTGTGCGGTCAGGCCGCCCGAGAGGGCGCCGGCGAGGATGTCCACGACTAGCCCAAGGCCGAACCCCTTGTATCCCTGAGGCCCGCCGAACGGCAGGATCGCGCCGCGCGGTTCACGGTACAGCACGCTCGGGTCTGTGGTGGGCCGGCCCGTGGCGTCGATCAGCAACCCGGGTGGCACGCGTTTGCCTGCGATCCAGCTCACCCGCATCTTCCCCTCTGCTGTTGCCGCCGTGCAGAAGTCCAGGATGATCGGGTCCCGGTCCGTCGGCACGCCGATACAGATCGGATTGGTACCCAGCCTGGCTTCTCGACCGCCGAACGGGGCAACGCGCTGGGCGGCGCCGTGGGTGTTGACAAAGAACAGCGAAACCAGTCCCTCGGCCGCCGCCTGCTCCGCATACTCCCCGACCCGGCCGATGTGACCGAGTCGCTGGGCGGCAGCCGCCGCGATGCCCTCCCGCACCGCCACTGCCATCAGCTTCTCCAGGAGCCGGTGCATCTGCACCTGGCCCAGGCCCCAGCCGGCATCAACGACCATGTGGCACTGACCGCGACGAACGATCTGCAGCGGTGCGTCGAGCCGGATCCGCTCCTGCTCGATCGCCTCCACGTAGTAGGGGATCCGCATCACACCGTGCGAATCGAGCCCGCGGAGGTTGGCCTCCACCAGGGAGCGGGCCACGGTCACCGCCTGATCGTGCGGCACGTCGGCCGCTTCAAGCAGCCGGCGGGCAAACAGCTCCAACTCTTCGGCTCGGACAATGACAGCCATGCGCGACTCCTGCGCACGAGCAAGCAATCTGGCAGGCAGGACTCGTTTAGATTCTAGTCACGGCCGACTGCAACGCTGGCCCCCCTGGCATGGTCCCGGCATGCAAAGCCCGTTCCAGCTACAGGGGATCCGCGAATGCGCAGGTACCGTGCCATCACCCGCAGCGGTACGCGGCGTGAGCGGCAGGGGCGCCGAATGATCTGGCATGATCGCCTGCGACTGTGGAAACGGGCGCGCAGGCCGGCTACGATGATTACCGAAAGTTCGCCCCAGCCACGTTCGACCTTGTGCCCGCGAGGACGCAAATGCCCAAGAGCCAACGAGTCACCGTTCACGCACTCCGCAGCATGAAGGAAGCGGGCAAGAAGATCGCCATGCTCACGGCGTACGACTACTACACGGCCCGTCTGCTGGATGAAGCCGGGGTCGACGTGCTCCTGGTGGGCGACACGGTCGGCATGGCATTTGCTGGTCACGAGACCACGCTCGGAGTGCGACTGCAACATATCGTGTATCACGCCGAGATTGTGTCGCGCGCTGCGCGGCGGGCCATGGTCGTAGCCGACATGCCGTTTCTCACCTACCAGCTCACGATCGAGACCGCCGTGGAAAACGCCGGCCGTCTGATCCAGGATGGCAAAGCCCATGCGGTTAAGCTCGAAGGAGGACGCGCTATGGTGCCGGTCATTAAGCGAATCCTGCGCGCCGGCATCCCAGTGATGGGGCACATCGGTCTGACGCCGCAGGCAGTGCACCGCTTCGGGGGCTTCCGCGTTCAGGGCAAAGACCCCGAGTCCGCGATGCGACTGAAGGAAGCGGCCAAGGCCCTGGAGGAGGCAGGCTGCTTTGCGATTGTGCTCGAGGCGATCCCGCGTCGGTTGGCAGCCGAAATCACCGAACAGCTTCAGATTCCTACGATCGGCATCGGCGCGGGCCCGGATTGCGACGGCCAGGTGCTGGTCACTCCGGACATGCTCGGTCTAACCGGCTTCACCGCCCGTTACCTCAAGCACTATGCATCACTGCGCGATGTCATCCGTGAGGCAGCGCGCCGGTACGTGGACGAGGTAAAACAGGGACTGTTCCCCGGCCCCGAGCACTGCTACGAATAGGCCAGCAGCGGCCCGGATCGCACGCGCAATAAGCTCAACCCCCCAAGAACCCGCTTCGCCTCATTATCCCGATCCGCCATCCTGGCCGATCATGAGCATCGAACGCACGCCGGGTCATGCGAACCGCTGATAGAGACAACCGGCCGTGCTGAGGTCACCACGCGGGGTCGCCAGGAGCAGACAGCCTCGGCTACCGCCCCGTTAGTTCCGCGACCAGAGAATCCGCGTGATAGATCGTCCGGAGCGCTTCCAGCATGCCGTGAGCATGCACTGCGATGGCTCGCGCGCGCTGGTCGGTGTACGCATAGTCGAACGATAGGCTGTAGATGTTGCCGTCGAAAATCAGCCCCACGAGCTGCGCGTCACGGTTGACCACAGGGCTACCAGAATTGCCGCCGATGATGTCAGCCGTGGAAACGAAGTTCAGTGGCGTCTCCAAGTTGAGCCGATCGCGAGCCCGGTGCCAGCTTTCTGGCAACAGCCACGGTTCGCGCCTTCCGTGCCGTTGCTCGTGGCGGAACGCACCCGCAAACGTTGTCCACGGCGCAATCCGCTTGCCGGCTTCTTCATAGCCGGCGATCACCCCAAAGGAGAGCCGAAGAGTGAACGTGGCATCCGGGTAGACGTTGGTACCGTAGATGGCAAACCGGGCGTCTGCGATGCGCGCGTATGCCTCGCGTTCGGGCTCCTCCACCTCCGTCTCGTACCGCTGCCGCACGGCACGGGCACGGGGATCAACGATCAGAGCAAGCCGAATCATCGGATCGTCCGATTGCTGGATCGCCTTCAGGCCGCCCGCAGCCAGCTTCTTGCGGTACTGAACGTCAGCCAGCCGCGTGCCGTGGACCAGTTCATAGGCTCGCTGCCGTGGGCTCTTGCCCTGTAGCACCTGCACCACAAACGGGTCATCCATGCCGTAGGACTCGGCCAGCAGAGACAGCCCGTCGGCCAGCTTGGTCTGCTCGAGATCCGCGTAGATTGGAGCCGGCGAGTACAGCTCCTGCTCCAGGCGCGGCCGCTGGGTGTCACGGTATTCGCGGAGCCGCTCTTCGTTCGGTTTCTGATCCTCGGCAGCCATACGCACCAGGATGCGTGCGATACGGAACAGCCGGGAACGAAACGCATAGCCGCGCTCAAGTAGCAGATAGTCCACCATGATCTGCCGATGGACCTCTTGAGCCTGGCGGATCTGGCGGTAAGCATCGAGTGCGGCAGCCAGCTCGGTGCGCCGCCGGATCTCTGACAGCAGCCTCTCCTCCTGCTCGGCCTTCCGCTTGAGAATGGCAGGATCCTGCAGGGCAGCGAGCATACCGGTATATGCCTTGCGTGCGTTCTGAATGCCGAACAGCTCGTCCCGCGCCCGTCGTTCTTGTTCGATCCCCTCGTAGCTGTACTGCTGCAGCAGGATCTCCCAGCGGCGGAGCAGATTCAGAACGAATGGATGGCGGTGGTCGCGCAGGAAAGCCAGCGCATCGAGTGTCAGTTGTCGGCTCGTGCGGCCGGGATTGCCGGAGACAAAGACCAGCTCTCCTTCATGGGGCGGACGCGGTGACCAGCGGAGGTAGTGCTCGGGACGGTACGGTTTGCCGTCCTTGTACACTCGGAACAGCGCCATGTCCAGGCAGTAGCGTGGGTATTCGAAGTTGTCCGGGTCGCCTCCGAAGAAGGCAGCGTCCTTCTCCGGGGCAAACACCAGGCGGACATCGGTGTAGCGGTGATACTGGTAGAGGTGGTACTCCTTGCCCCGGTACAGAGTAACCACCTGGCTGAACAGCCCGCTGTCACGGGTAGCCTCTTGCTCAATGCGGGCGATGACCGCCTGACGCGCCCGGAACGCTTCGGCCGGTGACATCCCCGGCCGAACGGCCGATTGGACCTGATCGGTAACGTCGGTGATCTTGACCAACTGCAGTAGCTCCAGGTCCGGTGCCCGTAGCTCCTCTTCCCGGCTCCTTGCCAGGAACCCGTCCCTCAGCAGATCCCGCTCAGGCGTCGACAGCTTCTGCAGCGTGTCGGCGGCCACGTGGTGGTTGGTCAACACCAGCCCGTCTGGCGACACGAACGAGCCGCTTCCGCCGGAGGAGAACCGGACGGACGCCTTCATGACATGCTCAGCCCACTGCTTCGAGATGCGGATGCCGTATTTCTGATAGAGGTAGTCGTTAGGGAGACGGTTGAACGGCCACATGCCCTCGTCGCCGTGGCTAGACGGTGCTCCAACAGAGGCTACTAGAATGAAAACGAGCCAGGCACCCAGACGAAGCGGCATCTCTACTCGGCAGCGCACGGGGCTCCTCCACTGTCGCCGATGCCACAAGGAACGAACCACTCGGTGAAGAGATTCTACGGAACGGTCCTACAGCCTGGCGGTCCCATGGGAGCGGACAGGACAAGGAGATCATGACGCGGAGCTGGCTGATTGCCATTCCGATCGCACTGGGCACGGCCCTGTTGTTACTGACGCTTGGCGTTGCCATCGCGTGGCTGGTCGGTCACGTGCGGCCATCGCTTTTTGACCGTTTTCCGGTTTGGGGTCCGATCACCGTTGGCATCGCGTTCTTCCTGGTGGTTTCCGCCGGCATCGTGACCTACATGGTGTTGAGCTTGAAGGCGTGGAACCTGCATTTGAGGCAGTCGCGCTTCTTGGACGCCGTAACGCACGAGTTGAAGACACCGCTCGCATCGCTACGTCTGTACGTGGAGACGCTGCTGCGGCGGCCGCTGAGCGAGCAAGAGCAGCAGGAATTCTTCGGTGCAATGCTCGAAGAGATCGACCGGCTGGACGAGCTGACCGAGCAGCTCTTGGACGCAGCCCGTGCCGGGTCAGGTCGCTGGCGCGGGGCGCGCCGGCCGATCGCCGTAACCCCTGTGCTGGCCGACTGCGTGGCACGGTGCTATGCCCGGTACCGGCTGCCTGAGGATGCGATTCAGGTCGATGCGGAGCCGGTGGTGGTGGAAGGCTGGGAGGCCGCGTTGCGTTCGGTCCTGGACAACCTGTTGCAGAATGCGGTGAAGTACTCCGACGGCTCCCCGGAGATTACCGTGCGAGTGCGTGAGACGGCTCCGGGCACGGTCCGGGTGGAGGTCAAGGACAGGGGCCGTGGCGTGCCAGCTTACCTGGGCAAGCAAATCTACCGCAGATTCGTGCGGGGGGAGCGAACAAGCGACAGCAAGCGGCCAGGCACCGGGCTGGGCCTTTACGTTGTCTGGAGCCTGATGCGTGCCATGAAGGGCCGTCTTGGCCACTACAACAACACTGATGGCCCAGGGGCAACATTCTACGTGGAGTTGCGTGGATGGCGGAGCGCGCGCGAATCCTCATCGTCGAAGACGAACGCTCGTTGCGACGACTGCTCACGCTGAACCTGGCCGCCGAAGGCTACGACGTACGTGCCGTCGCGTCCGCTGAGGAGGCCCTGGCACTCGTACAGGACGAGGGTTTTCGCGCGGACCTGGTCGTGCTGGACATCATGCTGCCCGGCATGGACGGCTACACGCTGTGCCAGCGGCTGCGAGCCGATGGCTTCGACCGTCCCATCATCATGCTGACAGCACGGTCGCTCAAGGATGACCGGATCCGAGGCTACGACAGCGGCGCTGACGCCTATCTTGTGAAGCCCTTCGAACTGGACGAACTGCTCGCCGTCGTCCGTGCCCAACTGCGGCGTGCCCACGCGGTCATTCCGCCGGCGTCGCCGCCTGTGCTGCGCGGCAGGTATCGATTTGGCAATGCCGATGTCAATTTCGACACCTTCGAAGTCACGGTCGCCGGAGAGCCGCGCAAGCTGACGGCACTGGAACTGCGGCTGCTGAAATACTTCCTCGACAACCCGGGCCGCGTGCTCAGCCGGGACGAACTGCTGCGCAACGTCTGGGGCGAAGAAGCGTACCCCAGCACGCGCACGGTGGACAATTTCGTGGCCCGGTTGCGGAAGCACTTCGAGCCGGACCCGTCCAACCCGCGGTATTTCCTGTCCATCCGGGGCGCAGGCTACAAGTTCGTCCCACCCGAGAGCCAGCGCTAGACGAGCTCGGCCGTCTCGGTGCCGGCACCACTTATCCTCGGGCCGCGCAGGCTACGTTGCCCGCAATTGATCCCTGCAATCTCTGCCGTCCCATGTCGGTGCGCAGCCTCAGGTCCCATCAACGACCACACGCACAGGATGTTGCCCTACCAGCTCAGCCTGAGGCTGCAATACAACGAAAGCACCGAGCCGTGCGCGCACGGTAGCGCCCTCAACCAGCCCCCCCTGCCGGCACGCCCTGCCCTGTCGGCCTGCACCGGAAGCTAGTCGGCAGCGCAAGTCAAAGGCCATCAACCGACAACAAGTGGCCCGTCTCAGCCACCGCCAGGTAGGGCTCGATGCGGCGTCCGGGAAGCGCCTTGCGCACCGCCTCGACATAAGCTAGCAGCTGAGGCCGGTATCGATCCAGCAACTCGTGCTCGGCACCCGGCCGGACAGCGTCGGTCTTGTAGTCGATCAAGATAACGACGCCTTCAGGCAACTCGATAAGTAGGTCGATAGTACCTTCGATCAACTCCTGGCCATTACCAGCACCATCGCAACGGCGGCTTGCCGCTACGGGCACTTCGGTGTGAGCCGTGCCGTTAGCAAGCCACTGCTCGAGCCGTTGGTTGGCAAGGACATTCCTGGCAAGTTCCAAGGCTCGCTCCGCCCGCTCGGCGGTCAACCCCCGGGCCTCGGCCCTTGCCTCCACCCACTGCCCCAACCGGCCCGCCAGATCAGCTGCAGAGACGCCTTGACCGACCGCCAACTGCAACAGTTCGTGCACAAGGGCACCGACAGCGATTGCCGAGGCACCGTCTCCTGCCCCGTGGGGGCGCACTGAAGGTGGCCCCTCCGGGACCGCGCTCGCCTCAACCAGTTCGGACGGCCGAATGATCCGCAGGCCAGAGCGCGACTTCTCGGTCACCTGTTCCGCACGCGTTTCCAGCTCCGATGCACGGGCCTGCAGTCGCCGGGCCCCTTCGCTGACCTCCTCCCGGCACAGGTCCTCCGGACGAACACGCGGATGCCGCTGCACACGCGGTGGCCTGCCCCATGCGCTCGTGTCGACGACCGTGGCCCGCATCTGCCGGGCTGCGGCGTGGATGTCACCCTTCAGTAGCTCGCGCCATTTTTCTGGCAAGTACTCCTGCATCGGCTTGCCGTTCCCTTTCTTATACGGCCAGTTCACGGGCAGGACCAAGAAGTCCTTTGCTCGTGTACAGGCCACGTATAACAAGCGGATCCTCTCGGCATTCAGTCGTCTTAGCTCGAGCTCCTCGGCAGCACGCCAACCTTGCGTTCTCAACCGAGAACTGAACGCAAACTGAAACCCGCCATTCTCGTCCCGTAGCGGTGGATCGACCTTCAGCGCGTACCTGCTGCAGAAACCGGCCAGGACCACCATGGGGAACTCTAAGCCCTTGGCCGAGTGGATCGTCAGCACCTGAACGGCACCCTCGTCAGACTCAGGTTCGGGAAGTTCCGTTTCCTCTTCGGTGGCGACTACCCGCTGCTCGAGCCAGCCCACGAATCGCTTGAACGTAATGCCCGCGTTCGCCAGTCGCTCCGCTTCCTCGCACAGATGCAGCAGAGCCGCGACCCGATCGGCACCGCGCGGTAATGCCGCGAAAAACTCGATAGCCGCACTCTCTGTCAGGAACCGCTCCAGGAACCGGTGCACTGGTAGCCTGTTCCGCAGGCTGTACCAATCTCGCAGCAACCGAAATACACCGCTCAGCGGCGTGTCCTCCTGGCAGCAGCGTAGGAAATCGAACGGGTACCCCTTCAAGCGATGCCGCACCAAGTCGTCATCGCTGATACCGAACAGCGGGCTGCGGACCGCTGCCACGACGCGCAATGGGCTGGTCGGGCGGTCCAGGGCACGAAGCACATTCAGCACGGTCTTCAGCTCGATCCGCCGATAGAACTGCTTTGCGCCCAGAATGCGGTACGGCAGCCCGGCCGCCATGAAGCCCTCCTCGAACTTGTCAAGGTCCGTCATGCGCTCTAGAAGAATAGCCACGTCTCCGTACGAAATCTTCCTGCCCTCAGTGCCATGCAGCTCCCAGCCTTCTGCTACTGCCTGGCAGATGAATCGCCCGATCACGTAGCCTTCGATCTGTCGAAGTTCCGAGATGCGCCAGTCACCAGCAAGCACTTCCTTCGGTGGCGGCAGCAAGTAGACGCCACTGTGTTTCGTTCCTCGTTTTCCAGGTGCCGGATCGAGCCGGACGTAGTCGGGCTGGTACTTGCCGTCGCCGGGCCTCTTGATAAGCGGCTCAAAAACCCTATTAACGAACTCCAGGATTCTTGGTACGGACCGGAAGTTGCATGTCAACAGAAGCTTCTCGCCCCCTCTCTTCTGAAACTTCTCCAGCGCCGTCTCGTAGGTCTCGATGTCGGCACGGCGGAACCGGTAAATCGATTGCTTCGGGTCACCGACCACGAAGAGCGAAGGGCCGCGATCCTGGACTCCTTCCACCAGAGCCCGTGCAATCGCCACCTGAATTGGGTCCGTGTCCTGGAACTCATCGATCAGCAGATGCTTGTACTGGCGGGCAAAGTAGCGACAGACGTGCGGGTGGTCTGTAAAAAGGCGGTGCACCTTGAGGAGCAGGTCGAGGAAGTCGAGCAGTTTGCGTTGTTGCTTGAGGTGTTCGTAGAGGTCAATGAACTTCACGAACTCCTTCAACAACTCACCAACCGTTTTCGCGCAGGCCAGCTCGGTCAAGTCAGCGAGCACCTGGTTTGCCCGTTCATAGTGTTTCCTGGTCTCAGCCCGGGTACTGTTACCGCCATCGAACTTCTTCCAGCTACTGAGCTGCTCTATACGCTTTTGGAGCTCTGCTTCCGATAGCTCGCCTGCTAGTGTTTCCAAGTGCAGCACCTCCTGCGCAAAGGTCGCCACCTTCAGCTGTTTACCACGCGACGTCGCACGGGCCATTTCCTGCAGGGCCGTGCGGTGTTCGCTAAGCAGCGTGGCAAGGCGCTCGGTTAAAGGGGCAACCGAACCAACCGCTCTGTCGGGTGACATGTCACGGTTCTCGACCAACCGACGTGCAGCACGGCGAAGTCGCGTCGCGATCGAACCGGGATTGGTTGCCGCTTGTGCATCGACCAGGAAAGCCTTGCCAATCGGGTGCTCCGTTGGTGGCCCTTCATGCGCCAGTGCACGTTCGAACCACTTCTGCCAAGCTTCCTCGAATAGCAGTTCCTGTTCGACCGGGTCCGCTACCCGGGCGTCTGGGTCCAGACCCGCTTCGACCGGACGTTCCCGAAGCAAGTTCATGCAGAAAGCGTGTATGGTACTGATTGGTGCGGTGTCCAGTTCGCGAAGCGCCTGCTGGAGCGTTGTCCTCTGCGCGTCGGTCAGCGGTTGGCTTCGTCGCGCCGGGACGCCGTCCGTGGGCGTCCCCAGCAGCTCGTGCAGCCGCTCACGGAGCCGTTCCTTCATCTCGGCTGCAGCTTTTTCGGTAAACGTGATCGCCGCAATCTCGCGGATAGACGGCTTTCTCGGGTCGTCCAGGAGAGCGGCAATGATGCGGTCGACCAGAAGGGTTGTCTTTCCAGTGCCAGCAGCCGCTTCGACCATGACCGGCCGGTCAAAGCAGCTCACTGCTCTGTCTCTGGCCTGCTGATCGGGCAGTTGTTCCGTTTGAGTCAACGGCATCAATTCCCCCCACTAACTGCTGTTGCCCGCGGAATCCGCGTCCGTCTGGCCTTGCTTGTACTCGGGCAGGTACTGCTGCAAGCCAAGGCAGACGTCGGCGAAGTGGCAGCCCTTGCAGACATCGCCATGCTGCTGGAAGAAGCATCCGGCTTCCAATCCGCTGACGGCCCTGGCCGCAGTCTCGTACACATACTGCCGGACCGACTCGAAATCGGAGAAGTCCGGAAGCTGAACCACGTGACGCCGCTGGGATTGGTAGTAGACGTACTCGAGTCCGGCAAATGTATGTTCGTCGAGCTTGGCGTGCTTAGCCGCGGCCATGGCGTAGGCCGGTAGTTGGATACCAGGAGCGTCCTTGCTTGCTCCCTTCGCCTCGCGTCGCTTGTAGTCGATGACGTACCACTGGTCTTCCGTGTCTCGGTCGATCCGGTCGATTCGTCCGCGGATCGTGAGCCGCACCTGGCCGGCGATCTCCAGGTCGACTCCCGGTTCGTCGTGCTGGCCGAACGAGTGTTCGACGCAGTGCGGCCATCGGCCCTGCTTGCGGAGCCGTTTGCATTCCTCCAGGATCACCGTTTCGAGCTGGTGCGCCAGTAGCTCCCGTTCCAGTTGCCAGATCAGCGGGAACCCCACGGCCCGGTCAGAGACCGCGTCGAATACCTCCTGCAGCATCCTGGCCGCAATGTTGCGCACGAGCTGTTCAGAGGGGGCATTGGCCCCGTGCCAGTGTCGGCTCAGCTCCGCGAACACCCGCTCCAACACCTTATGTGCCAGTTTCCCGATGAGCAACGGGTCTGCCCGATAACTTCTCGTCGGATCTTCGTCCGGTTCCAGCTGAAGGCCGTGCGCCAGCAGGAAGTAGTAGCCGCACTGGGTAAAGTCATCGATATGCGAAACGGTGAAGTGCCCGCCCGGAGCGACCAGTCTCAGAAGTTCTCGGGCCCGGCCGCCGTCCAGCTTACCGTCGAATTCCGTCCACTCTGGCCGCGCCCATCGGCAGTGCTCGCCGCGCAGCGCTGCTACCAGCTGCTTCGTTACCGCGCTCACCGCTGCCCAGGGAGCAGGGTCAACCCTGGAGCTTCCAGCCGCTCTGAGCACCTCGCGCCGGAGATAGTCCCTGCCGCGGAAACACCAGCGCTCCTCCCGTTGGGCCGGATTGACGGAGAGCCATTCGAACTCCGAGCTCCGCTGCCCAGACGCCGTAGACAGTTCCCGGAACGACTTTGGACGGCCCAGAGCACGGAACACATCCAGCAGATATGCCGAAGGCAGCACCAGCCGGCTACGCCCGGACTCATGCCGGGCATAGCACAGCACCAGGCGCCGTGTCGCCAGGCCCACGGCGAGCCGGAACAGCATCCGCTCTTCATCGGCCCGGAACTGCCGCAGCGGCAACTCGTACAGTGGGCAGTCGCGGTTCAACTGGCGGTTCAGCCAGCGCCGCTCGGGGTCCAGTAGAATCGGGTCCTGCCGTACCGGGGGCGGATACGTCCGGCTGGCCATGCCAGGTACGATCACCACATCGAACTGCGTAGCGCGCGCCCGCATGAGATCGCCGATCACGACGCCGCCTTCCATGTACCGGCCCTCGTGGTCGCGGCGCACCGGGATGGCAGCCAACAGGGACCGCACGACGTCGGCAAACAGCTCGTAGCTGACCACTTCGGTTGCAAGTGGGGTGAGCTGCTCGAGAACGGCAAAGAATTCCTTGCGCTGTTCGGCAACCGGTGTGGGCACCTCGCCCGGCAGGAAGTCGCTGCCCAACAGAAGCTCGCACAGGTCGCGAATTGCACCTACCCGATCCGACCAGCTCGTTGCCCCGCGCAGCCGCTCGCAGCCGTCGAAGAGCCGGACGGTCAGCCGCCGTAGCGTCCGGGCCGCTTTCATCCGGTCCTCCTCTGCCGTTTCCGTTGCCTCGGCCCCGTGCGTTTGCTGCGCCGGGGGAGCAGCCAGTCTGTTGAGCCGCTGCTCCCACTCACCGCGGCCGCTGACGATACCTGCCTGGCGTGTGAGCGAGTCCCAAAGGCTAGCCAGATCGCAGCCGAACGGGGACTGGTCGCGGCGTGTATCCTTGAGTGTTTCGGCCAGTTCGAGCACATGCAGGACATCCTCGCGGTTAAACTGTTGCAACTCGTCCTGCTCCGCAGCCAGCTCCAATAGCCCCGAAACCAGTTGGCCGAACGGCGTGGTCTGAAGCCCGTCGTGGTCCAGGTCGACGTAAGTGATGTGGTGATCAGCACAAGCACGTCGCAGCCGCGTGGCCAGCTCAGGGTCGCGCGTGAGCACGGCGATCCTGTCGGAACAGACCCCGTTGGCCAACTCCTCTGCAACCACGCGGACCACAAAGTCGGGTTCCGAACCGCTAGTCGGCAAGCAGAGAATCCGGACCGAGCCGTCATTCGGAACAGCCTCGGGCGTGTTATCGGTAAACAGATGCCGCTGGACCTGATGCAGAGCAGCTTTGCCCGGGCGAACAGTCAAGGAGCACCAGCTGGTGCTCAGCTCCTGAGCCAGCGCATCGTGCGTCCTTCTGGCATAGTGATAGGCTTCCGACTCTTCGTACGGCATGAAGACGACAACGGGGCAACGCTCGGCTAAGCCACAAAGGAGGCGGAACTGGATGCCTTTGAAGTCGTAGAAGCCGTAGAAGACACACGTCGGCTTCTGCCTCAGCATTGGCCAGTGGTCCAGACGGGCAATGACCTCCTCGTACATGTCCAGCAGGTCCACGTAACCAAGCTGGCGACGTAGTTCGTCGTAACGGTCCCAGAGCGCCACCAGTGACGACAGCTTCTCGGGCAGCTCGCGCAGCTCTTCGGGGGGCTGCCCCCGGCCCAGAACGGTCGTCAGCTCCTCGCGCGTAAGGCACGCTTCGCGGAGGTCGTTGATCGTTGCCAGCAACGCAAGCTGGAAGCCGGACCGATCCCGCACCTGCGCGAAATAGCCTTGGCCGAGGGTCTCAGGCGCGATGGCGGCCAGCAGCAGCCGTTCGGCGCCTGGGGGTAAGGGCCGTAACGGCCGGCACGCCAGCTGCGGGTACAGTCGTTCGACGAAGCCATCCAGCGTGGTGAAGTGAATGTTGACGGTGGCGATGCCGGCGAGCGCTAGCGTCCGTTGCAGGTAGTGACGCGCCAGCGAGGTTGGCGTGAATACAAGGACCGGTCGAAGCGGAGACTCTTGGGCCAGATCGGCTAAGAGCTTGCGAATCGGTCCGATAAGCGCCTCGGGGGGACCATCGTAGAGCCTCCTCAACGGCTCCTGCTCCGCCGCGTCGAACAGGCTTCGTTGCCGAGCCTTCTTTGCCACAGCGATCGCTCCCGCCACCCAAGTTGTACAGATGTTCACTGGGACGTATTCAGCATAGAGTCGGACCCCCTCGGCCGTCAACGGTCGCAGCCATGGTGGCGGTTGTTGCTGGGTGTTGAGGTGTAGTGCATCGAGTGCGCCACGATAGCGGCCAACGTGATGGTCAGTGCGGTTTGGGTGTCGCGGGGACTGGGCCGACGGCGCGGCGGGTTGTCGATCGACTCTGGAGAAGCCGGTGCACGTAGGTGTGAGGATTTCGGGTAAGAACTCCATAGCCGGGATCGTCGAGATCGGGCGGGTTCGTCGGATCGGAGCACATGGGCGTACGGGGGCCCAGGCGGAGACGGTTTTGGCCCGCCGTTGACCGGCTCGGAGCTTTGACCTATAACGGCCTCGGCGACGGCGGGTGCCGTGGCTGGTGTGTACCGGTCGCGGCTGTTGAACGGGACATGGTTCGAGGAGACCATGGGATCAGACGCTGGCCGCACGCTCAAGGTGTCCCCCTACCGGCGGTTCATCGCGGACATGTTGCACTTTGCGTGCAGGGTCCCGTCTGTCCCGGTGGAGCGGGTGATGAATTTGGCCGAGACCATGGCGGCCCGTCTGCGCGTGGGGCGTCAGCGTCCGACCTGGACGGCGCTGTTCGTGAAGGCCTATGGCATGACGGCGCGCGAGTTTGCAGAGCTGCGCCGTGCGTGGCTCACCTTCCCGTACACGCGCATCTACGAGCACCCGTACACGATCTGCGCCGTTGCGGTGGAGCGGGAGTTTCAGGGCGAGCATGCCGTGCTGGCAGGACTGGTAAGAGCCCCCGAAAACCAGTCGTTGATGGCCATCACCCGGTACCTCCGGCGTCTAAAGGACGCTCCCCCCGAGTCCATCGGCTACTTCCGCCGCGTCGTCACCATGTCCGCACTGCCGCGCCCGCTCCGCCGCTTACTGTGGTGGTCGACGCTTAATTGCTCCGGGCACAAGCGGGCCAAGCGTCTGGGTACCTGTGGCGTGTCGAGCTATGGACAACTGGGCGCCGAACAGCTACGACCGCTCTGTCCGCTGACCAGCCTGCTGACCTTCGGACCCGTGCAGGCTGACGGGCGGGTTCGGGTGCGCATCATCTACGACCACCGTGTCACCGACGGTGCGCAGATCGGCCGGGCCCTCATCCGGCTGGAAGAGATCATGACGCAGGAAATCGTGGCCGAACTCAACGAGCTGGCCGCTGCCGAGCTGTCGGCCCGGCGGGCCGCTTGAGCATAGCGGTTCACCCACTCGTGCCCGCGCTCACCGCCACCGAAACCACTTCAGCGCCAGCGCAAAGCAGACCACGCCCCAGAGCATCAGATTCGCCATCTCGAACGGCTGCTCGCTGAGCGCCCTCCCCTCCAGCATCACCCCGCGAAGCGCATCGTTGAACGAGGTCAACGGTAGAAGCCGGATGAACGGGTGAGCCGCTTGGGGAAACCGCTCATAGGAGAAGAACACCCCCGACAGCAACCACATCGGTAGCGTGACCAGGTTGATCAGGCCGGAGATGGCCTCCAGGGTGCGGGCTCGCGAAGCGGTCAGCAGACCGAGACCGCTGAAGGACCATGCGCCCAGCACCAACAGCACTGCCACCTGCCAGAGACTACCGTAAATGACCAGGTCGAACGCCCAGTACGCGAAAATCAGCAGCAACACCACTTCTGTTGCCGTGAAGAAGAAGCGGCTAAGCATCAGAGCCAGCAGGAAGTGGGACCGTCGCATGGGGGTCGCAAGAAAGCGTTTCAGCAGGTTGCGTACCCGGAGCTCCACGGCCACGTAGCCGATGCCCCACAGGCCGCCGGCCAGCAGGTTCATGCCGACCAGACCGGGGATGAGGAAGTCGATGTATCGACCGCCGGGTTGCGTCACCGCTTCTTCGCGGACGCCATGTGTTGCCTTCCGGCGGATGCCGTGGCGCAAAGCCTCGGAGACGGCCAGCCGGGCCAGCACGCTGTCCTGGCGGGTTGGATCGTAGAGCAAACGGGCCGACGGCTCGCCCTGGCCAACCTCCCGCTCAGGCAGCAGCACCAGCTGGGTCTTACCCACCCGAAGCCTGCGTCGTGCTTCAGCCTCCGGCACCCGTTCCACTCGGAAGTGGAACCCGGCAACACGGCCGCTACCTCCGCCGCCAGCTCCGAGCAGTCGTTGCACGAGCTGTTCGGCACCGGGCCGTTCCACCACATCGACCACCACGCGAACGACCGGTTCGTTGCGAAAGGCGATGCCCAATCCGACCGTCATCAGTAGCGGAAAAACGTACACCCAGAAGACCGCTTCCGGCTCGCGATAGAACTCGACGAGGCGGGTTATGGTGAGTTGGTACAGGGGGTGTTCGCGCAGCTGCTGAAGCCAGCTTTGCCAGCCAGGCATCGCTTCCTGCTCCGTCGTCACACTGCTTGACCGTATCGGCCGCGTCCGCCCGCGGTGCGGCGCACCGCTGTGCCCGTTACGCGTCCGCTTCCACCAGCGTGCGTCCTGTTAGCGACAGGAAGACATCCTCCAGGCTCGCGTGCCGCGCGCGCAGCGTCTGGAGCTCAATGCCTCGCTGTCTCAAGTAGCAAAGCAACTCTTCCAACGCCTCCTGCGGCTCGGAGACGGTCAACTGGACCATGTTCTGGAACCGGCGCACACGCCGCACGCTGGCCAGCTGCTCGAGGTCGTCGAGGTGGTCGGGCAGTGAATCGGCCGCAGCAATCTCAATCACGTGCTCGCCGCCCAGTTGCGCGATCAGCTCGCTCGGTGCCCCCTCGGCAATCACCCGACCCCGGTCGATGATCGCGATGCGATCACAGAGCCGCTCGGCCTCCTCCATGTAATGCGTGCTCAGCACGACAGTACGCCCCTGCCGCCGGAGCGACGCAATGATGCCCCACACCTGGCGGCGTGAGTGGGGGTCCAGTCCTGTGGTGGGCTCATCCAAGAAGACCAGCTCCGGATCGCCGACCAGTGCGCATGCAACGGCTAGACGTTGTTTCTGGCCACCAGAGAGATGCCGGACGTAGCTGTCGGCCTTTTCCTGCAGGCCGACCAGTGCAAGCAATTCCTCGGCAGACGGTCCGCAGCCGTAGAAGCTGCGGAACAGCCGCAGTGTCTCACGTGGCGTCAGCCGCTCCGACAGCCTGGTCTCCTGTAACGAGACACCGATACGCCTGCGTAGCCCACTATCGCCGTCCTCCCAGCTGCAGCCGAGCACGCGGACCGAACCTTCCGTCGGCTCAAGCAGTCCTTCCAGAATTTCCAGCGTCGTTGTCTTGCCGGCGCCGTTCGGTCCCAGCAGGCCAAAACAGATGCCCGCCGGCACGCGTAGGTCGATGCCGCGCACGGCCTGCACCGGTGGGTCACCCTCGTAGACCTTGACCAGTCCGGCGCATTCGATTGCGTACGATACTGTGGGCCGTGTCATCAGTGAGCGTGAGCTCCGCGCCCGACGAAGCGTCAAAGCGTGCGCATGCGGTTCATTCTACGAGTGCGCAGCAGGTCCGACCGCGGCCGAGGGTGTGCAATGCCAAGGGAACCCAGAGGCCGTTTCGCCGCGTGGCTGGCCGCTCTGGCCATGGTCCTAGGCTGCCAATCGAGGGAAGCGCCCATGCAACAGTCGGCCAACACGGGGGATGAACACCCCAGGCAGCAGCAGGAGCCGGCGGCTCGGGCCGACCAGAGCCTGGGTCGAACCGAAGCAGACAGGTACGCAACCCTACGCGAGCAGATGGTAGCCCGGCAGATCGAGGCCAGAGGCATCCGCAACCCGCTTGTGTTGGCAGCCATGCGGCGGGTCCCCCGACACGAATTCGTCCCACCAGATTGGCGCGACAGCGCCTATGGCGATTGGGCCCTGCCAATCGGTGAAGGGCAAACGATTTCCCAACCCTACATCGTCGCGTTCATGACCGAAGCAATCGACCCGTCGCCTCAGGACCGCGTGCTCGACGTGGGCACCGGCAGCGGCTACCAGGCCGCAGTGCTGGCCGAGATCGTGCGTGAGGTCTATACGATCGAGATTAACCCGGTCCTCGCAGCACGTGCCCGCCAGACGCTGACCCGGCTGGGCTACAAGAACATCTACTTCCGGGTCGGAGATGGATGGCTTGGCTGGCCTGAGATGGCCCCCTTCGATGGCATCGTCGTTGCCGCGGCGGCCTCAGAAGTTCCCCCGGCTCTCATCGAACAGTTGGCTCCTAACGGACGGCTGGTCATGCCGGTCGGCGACGGTTTCCTGCAGCACCTAGTGCTGGTGATCAAGCACGCGGACGGTTCCGTCGAACGCAAGATCGCGCTGCCCGATGTCCGCTTTGTGCCGCTGATCAAGGGGCCCAAGAGTAAGCAGGCGACGTCGGACGGGGAGACCAGTGCCGGCCAGCAATCCGATGAGAATCAGTAGTCGAAACGCAAGCGGACGAGGCGGGCGAAGGTAACGAAGGCTGCCCACCGTTGCGCTGCGCTGATCCCGGGCCGCTCGACCATCTGCCAGATCGTCTCGAGCTCGCCGTCCCGCGGCGGCGCTAGCGACAACACGCTGAGCGCAGCTAGGATCAGCGTATCGGTGTCCACGTCCCCGTCGGGATTTTCCTGCCAGAGTAGTTCAATGGCCCGAGCCCGGTCCATCAACTCAATCGGCTGCTCGTCTTCGTCGCCGTACACCACGCGGCCCATCTGCCTGGAAAGGTTCTGCATTCGCCAGACCGCATGGCCGAACGCCAGCAGCTCGGTGGAACCCTCCGTAAGCGTCTCGAAGGACGTCTTGGTGCTCGTCTCCGAAATGCGCCGCCCGATTGCCTCCAGGTCGATGTCGTTCAACACCAAGGCTTGCAGGCCCCGGAGCCGTTCGGGCAACTCCGCTAGCAGCGACTGGCCGCTGTCCAGGGCTCGCTCCAGACTGGGGTGCTCCCAGGACGGCGTCCGGCCTCGGGTGGGCAGATAGATGGCAGGGGTCTGGGGCCGAGATCCGAGTGAGGGCGGCGCGTACCAGCGGGCCAACGCCTCGTGCAGCCGCGGATACAGCACCGGAAACCGGCCGAGCCCCTCCGGCAGATCGCGCTCCGGCGTCGATTCGGCACCGCCGGCCGCCAGGAACGACAGCATGGCTGAGACGGCAAACAGGAAGTCACCTCCCAGCACTCCGGTCCGAAGCAGGCTGCGCTGGGCAAGCAGCGGATCGGTGGCGTAAGTGGTCTGGTTTAGCACCTGGCGGCACAGGGCGCTGGCATGACGCAAGCGGGCTGTGACGTGGCCGGAAGCGATGATCATACGGTGAAGGGCAGATCGCAGCTCCTGAGCCATCTCCGTTTCGGCCATCCAGGCGCGCAGCAATTCGTCCATCTGACCAAGTAGCAGCACACAGCGACTGAACGCAAACGCCAGCCAGTTCCAATCGGAATGTACCCCCTTGCGGTACGCGTGGCGGCAGGACACAAGCACGGCGTAGCCGACCAGAGCGGAAACAGCCCCGCAGTAAACCGGCACCACCCAACGGCGCAGCAACCGGGCATACCACGGTGAGCGGCAGTAGGCAGTAAGCAGACGGCGAAAATCGGGCGGAACGGCCCGGAAGCGTGGGGGGAGCTCAAGTGCCCGTTCCGGATCCTTGCGCAACTGGCTGGCCAGCCGCCAGATACCGACACCGCTGCTGTCGACGCGGCGCACAAAATGAAGGAATCTCTCCGTGTCGCTCGGCCCCCCGGCCGCCTGCACCAGTTTGGCCACGGCCTGGCGATACAGTCGGGTGGGCTTGAAGCAGACACGGGTCAGCGATCGGACGAAAGCTTCCGGCAATCCGACAGTCACTGTCCTGGTCAACTCCGCGGTGGTCTAAACTGTGGCAACCCGTAGCGTTCGCTCGCACACCTACTCGATCACACCCCCGGTGTAACGGCTCATCTCCCGCGCAATACGCTCAAACAGGGCCACGTCCACGGTGAGTTGCTTGCTGGCGAGAACCTGCCCAAGCAGCTCGTAGAAAGCCGAATCCTCCGGGAACGGCTGGTGCATCACCTGGATCTGGCGGCTGTAGAACACCACCGGCGTATAGGCCACCGCGATGCCCAGCGGCCCGGCAGAGACCCGCTTGACCTCGTGAACGTAGATGTCCGAAACCACGCGCAGCGGCAGCGGGCTGACCGCACCGTAGGCCTTGCCACGGAAGTAGAACACGGTCATCCGCTTGCCGGTCTTCGGATCAATGAAGAAGGCCAGGATGCCCGGCTCGGTGATGTACGCCTTGCCATCGTGGCCGACGGCAATCGGGTACACGTAGATCCGTAGGTTGCGTGCCAGTTCCGTCTGGCCAGACGGCCGGACCGGCTTCGGAGAGCGAGCCCGCCGCAGCGCCTCGCGGCGCGAGTCGGGGTAGATAATCGGCGGCCAGACGCTGATGCCGCCCAACCGAGTGGTACGGAACGCCTTGGTTGGACCGGTGAACTGCCATCGGCCATCAACCTGGGCTGCTTCGATGAAATAACCGGCAATGTAGCCGTTGATGTTGCTGCGGACCTGCTGGATGTTCTGAGGGAGCTGGCTCATCAGCTGATATGCCCGCCCCTCTTCGACCAGCTTTGAATGGAGCACGACATGTACTGCATCCTCGGGAACGACTTCTCCCTCAACCGCGGTTACGGCCAACTCAGGAACCTGGGGTGCGGTGCCAAGCTCCAGGGTGCACGGATCGTCCGGCCGCTGTCGGCACACCTTGGGGCCAGCGGCGGGGCAGACCGGTACCCGTGTGTCCTTGCCCTTGGGAAGCTGCTCCCAGGCCGATTCGGCCATTTCCGAATACAGGATCGAACGTTCGCCGCAGCGCACAATGAGCCCTTCAACATCACCCCGACGCACTGTGCGGAAGGCCAGGCCGAGCCGCCCGTCGGGCAGATAGCCGGTCTTTTCCGCCTGTCGGGCTTCGACGACCAGCATCAGCGTGCCGTAATACAAAGTCCCATCGGCCCGCCGTGCGATGAACGTGCGGCGCGAGGGGCTCACGAAGATCTGGCAGTCCCCCAGGCGGAGAACCGCGTTCGACTCGGTTTGCTCGCCACTCTGTGGCGCCTGCTGGCCAAGCGCCGTCAGACTGCTGACCAGCGCAATCACCGTTGTGGCAAGCAGCGTCCGCATCACAGTCATGGCCGTCTCTCCCTGAGTTGAACGCGTTCGCTCCAGTGGTGCGCTACGGCGGGTGTGTGCCAATCGTAAACGCCACGCTCGTACCGGGCAAGGGACCGGGGAACCGAAGCTGCCTTGACGGCAGGGGCCGCGTCCCGCTATAAGGGGCGTACCAAGCCGGAGATCCGCCAACCGGTTCCCAGCGAATGCGTTGCGCCGAGGCAGACCATCATGGTCGCAGCCGATGATCCAGGGCGGCCCCTGGCACGCAAAATCGCAGCACGCGTCGCGTCGTTCGTGATCGGCACATCGATTCTGCTGCTCCTCGTCGCCGTGCTGTTTGCCTGGCTGGCCAGACGAGAACCGGAGTTCTACGCCCAGGCGACAATCCGCGACCCGGAGCGGCTGAACGCGCTGGCCGACTCGGTCATGCGCCGCTGGTCGCGGGCTGCCAACGCGATGCAGGCATCCTCCGAGCCGTTCTCGATCGAGCTGACAAGTGAGGAGATCAACGCGTGGCTACAACGTGATTTGATGGAGCGAGTTCGTAGCCTGGTGCCGGAGCTGAGCGAAGCGCCGCGGGTTCTGCTGGAAGGATCGCGGTTCCGCTTCGGCATTGCCACTGAGCTTGGCAGCGGCCGGACCGTCCTCAGCTTCGACGGCTCACTGTGGCTTGCCTCTGACGGCCGACTGGCGATACAGGTGGATCACGTGCATGCCGGGGCGGCTCCGTTGCCAACCCGGCTTGTCATCGAACAGCTCGTGCAAAAGTTACGGGAGGCCGATTACGACATCGAGCTGCGCAATCACGAAGGAGCCCTCGTCCTGCTGGCAAAGGTTACCGACGAGAATGACCGCTCTTTCGAACTGCTGGATGTGCGGATCGAAGACGGTAAGCTGTTGATCGCAGGCCGTCGGTCGGGCCGACGTCGCCAGGCCGTTCAGTCGCCTCCTTCTGAACCGGACCGGGCGAAGCTGGCCGACAGGCTGAACTCCCAGACATCGCCGTCTACTCTCCTCAAGTAAGCGGTGCCGCGGATCCGATCGCCCTCCAGCTCGACCACGACTGATTCCGTGCCGATTGTGCCGTGGTAATGGCCACGATCCCACCGGATCACATGGCCCCGGTTACCGCTGATCGGTCCTTCGTAATCCAGGTACATGGTGCGATGGTCCGGCAACTGCCGGGCACGAATCGGACCGGGCTGATCCGGCGTCTGCTCCAGAGCCCAGGTCTTCAGGGCATCGGCCGACTCGAGCATGAAGTCCCAGTGGACACCGTTCCAGTGATGTTCCAATACGACAAAACGTGGCATCGCTTTCCGTCTGTCGAGGGGCCAACCTGCAGCGGACGTCTTCCGGAAGAACGCCTGCCTCGTTCTCTGCAGGCCCTGCAGGAATATTCTCACGATTCTGCCGTGCCGCGCCGCCCGCAAGCAGCCTGACGCCCACTCCGACCTTAGAGCCCCCTTGCATCACACGCCCCTAACCACGCCGCGGCACCCCCGATCCCCTCTTTTCGGGCCCAACAAGCCGATCATCCCTTTGGTATCGAAGACCAAGACTGTCGGCTGGCCTCCCACCTATCCCTCCGACAACAACACATCCACTGCTCCCTCTGAAGGGTCAAGGCCTGAGCGGCGTAGCAACGATCCCACGTGGCGGTCGCCCATCCCGACCATCGCCGCCAACTCCGTGAGTTTTCGCTGGGAGATCTCCTCCCGTCGGAATGCCTCCAGCGCAGGCGCAAGAAAGTACGTGCGAAGCTCGTCTCCGGCCAGTTCGTCTTCTTGGCCACGAAGTCCCAGCAGCCCCGCAAGCGCTTTTCCTGTGCCCTGTTCGTCGAGGTGCTTCAGGCCCTGAAACTCGTAGGCGCCGATAGGTGCGAGGTTCTTCAGTCGATGAAGCGTCAGAGTTGGGACGCGACGCTGATTGGCAGCGACGGACCAGTCGTTGCTCCAAGCCCATATCCTCACACGTAGCCGGCTTGCCTGCCCCCCTCCCTAGCGGGCGGGCCGGTAGAGGTTGGGCTGCTAGGGTGTCAGTCTTTCGTGACCCGCGTGGTGCCCGCCCCACTGGGGGACGTATACGGCTCACGCCGCAGGCTCGGCATCCTGCCAGCCTACCAGGCAGGCGCGGCCAACCAAAGCAGGGTTGCACCAGGATATTCACATATCATCCTGCCATGCTCCGCCACTAGATGCCGAGCCAGAGGACGCTGGAGGTCGCGCGGACGGAAGGCGTAATACCCGGGCCTCCACAACCGGTCGCACACTGGACAAACGTCTCCGCCCAGCAGGGTGCTAGCACCGACGGCCATGCGAAGCCGGTACCGCAGAACCGCGCGCCGTGCCAACGTCAGCGGCCATGTCACGTTCACCGGCGTGCCTTCCGGCAAGTGGCGTTCGGCCCAGCGGGCGAGCAGTGCATCATCCCACCCCTCGTCAATTGCTGGCGATTGAAATGTGAGTCCCATACCCTGAAGTGCTTGCGTTCCATTGACGTAACGTTCCGGATGGCCCCACGATATCGCCGCATCCAGAGCAGCGATCACCAACACGACGTACCAGTAGCCTCTCCATAGTCGTGTGCGCTGCGCCAGCACTGCGGTACACGTCCAGAGGGTTGGTAAGGCAACTACCGCATATCGTTGGTAGCCAAGGGCCCCTGAGGCACAATAGGCGACAGCCACACCGGCAGTCCCCAGGAACCCGGCAGCAAGGCCAAAATCCCAATCCCTTGCGGGCGTTCGCGCCTGCCGCATACGTACCAGGACACCAATCCCTGTGGTCATGGCGAGGAGTCCTGTCAATGGAAGGCGTGCCACCAGCTGGAGCGCGGCTAGGCAAACAGTCTCGAGCGTGCTGTACCCCTGCAGCCGCAGACAGAAACGAAAGTGGGCAAAGTCACTCGCCTGACGGATGATTCCCAACGCCATCGGCCCAGGCAACGTTGCTAACAGCGGGCCGACGCCCCTAGGGCAAGGCGGGAAGGCTTCCACTAGCGCGGCCGATGGTGAGATCGACTCGAACCCGAGGAAGCGACGGATAACCCAGGGCGCGTAGGTTAGCCAGAGCAGCCCATAGACTGCGCAGGAGGACAAAAGGACCCGAACAAGACACCGCTTGCCTCTTTGCTTGCCGGACGCGGCGACAACTATCAGCAACGTGGGCACATAGAGCGCGGCTGTGAATTTCAGCCCGATGGCTAGGCCAAGCAGAAGAGCCGTCCAAACCGGATGGACGTCACGGGCGGAGCCACGCAAACAGTCGGACCAGATGAGATAGCAAGCCAGAACTGCAAGCCCGGCTAGGGCGTCTGGCGCGGCCTCGATCGACGCAGTTCCATAAAGTGGGTCCAGCGTAATGAGTGCCGCCGCCAGTGCGAGTGCGTCCGATCGCCGCTTGCGACTAGCGGTCAGAAGCAACGCAGTCGCGCCGCACACCGCAAGCAACACAAGCCACCTTCCCGCTCTAACGGCGCTGGCGGCAACCTCGGGGCACCGTGCAGCGTAAGCATCCGTGATCGCCTGCTTGCGCCGGTCCACCTGCGCGGTCGCTGCTGGACGGGGCGGTGGCGCTCCCATCAGAAACGCAGGCAACGCCACCAATGCGGAGCCCAGAGGAGGGTTCACTGGATAGACGAGCGCGTCGCCAGACTGCAAATACCGTAGCCCTGCGACGAGGTGGTGGAGCTCTCGGTCAGTTGGGGCGTGGATGGCCGACGCCCACACGCGGCCGAGTTGTACCACTAGACACAGCACGAGCAACGCGACCCAGGCCAGTTTCCGCAAGCCGCCACATGGCGTGGTCAAGTCTGCGGTTGAGCCGTTGTCCCGTGAACACGGCGGTTTTCCGTGCACCGCTCCGTCAGTGGTCACGGTACAGACCGACTGGCATGCCAGACCCGCCGCTGCGTGCCGGTCACTGCGATTCTAGATCGCGGAATCATTCACGATCGCTGCTGGGTGCATTGCCCCGACACCGGCACCAGTACAGAACCAGAAGACTCGCAATGGACAGCATCGCGACCCCCGCCAGGGCATACCACGAGGTACTCGGGCTCCTGCCGCCCGGAGGGAGTAAAGGCCCGCGTATCACCTTCCCGCCCCTACGCACGACCTCGTCCAGTCCAAGGGCTGAGCCGAGTCGCAGGCCCGTTTCTCGTTCCACTCCCTCGGGTGTGAACAGGTCGTCGGTAACGGGAAGGTCAACATAACGAAAGTCCCAGAGCTTGACCTGGAGCCAAGGCTTAGGAGCCGAGTTACGCACGACGCAGTCTACGGAAAGAGGGCGCCACGATCCGTTGGACGCTCGCCCAAGCCGAATGGTCATTTCATGCTCTATGCGCATGCCATCCGAGTTACTGACACCCCGGGCCTTAGTGATGGCAAAATCGCGATCGGGGTCCAAGAAGACCTGGACATCAATCGGGCCACGTGGCAGGTGGTCAAGAACGACCTCGACAAGCGCCGGCTGGCCGTCCGGTCGTGCGTACAATCTGGCCCCTGGCAGCTGCAGCATCTCCGTGACCGTGCGCCCAAGGTGTCGGAAAGCCGCGTCTAGGCCCTGAAGCGCCGAGTAGCGCATCGACCTGTAGACTGGGTCGTTCCACGGCTTCCGGACCCATACGAACAGTCCATCTGAGACGTGGTAGGTAACCTCCGCACAGTGTCCGTCCGCGCAGATCCCGGTCAGGTAAAGGTCTTCGAGAACAGCACTTAAGCTACCATCGAGGCTGGGGCGCCGGCGACTGCGGAGCAGATCCTCGCGTAATCGATCTCCCCGACGTATCAGCCGCGACGGTTTGGCAGTACGCAGTAGCTCATCGCGGTCGAACGGCCGATCTGGCAGATCAGCGACCCTAAAGTACAACCAGCAAGCAATCACGCTGGTCGCCTGCTTGAGCCTTCGTTCACCCCTAGCGATGCGATCGAAGTGCGTCGCGATATCGACCTCCCGCCAGCCCTGGCCAACCGGGCCGGTATCCTCCGAAGGCAGTCCCGGCGCCAAAGCAGTGAGCACCCCCCCCAAGACCACGACGACCATCGTCTTCATGGCAACGGTGCCTCCCTAATGCCTGCCCTCGACGGGACAATCGCGTGCACGGTGATCCGGAGGCGATCACGCCTGCCAAACACAATCGGCGTACGGACCACTATCTCACCTTCGACAGTCTGGCCGGCCATTTCCATAGCCTTGGGAGTTACCTCCACCGCAAGCTCTGCCCCCCACATAAGGCTACGAGAAAACCGCGCGCGAATCCAATCCGGTTGGCGCACCACTCCGAAGTCCCGGGGTTGCACGTTCCCAGCCCCCCCGCGAAAAACTTCACGCAGGGTGATGGGAACGCGTCGTGTGTCTCCGGCCTTCACGGCTCCCAGGAAGAGGTCCGCAGGGAAGTCCCAAACGGGCTCCACCACCGCCCTCAACATCAACTTTGCGTGCTTCCAAGAGTTGTCCGTCGCTTCCAGCTCTAACTCACCTTCCCAGCGCGGGCCCTCACCTACGTCGTCTACCGCTATAGCTACGCGGAAGTAGGCATCTGTTGGCGGCAGGATGGTGGCTTGAAGGTCTGGCGGATATGCGACGTCCACACTTAGCAGACGCGAGGACGGACCACGCCGCGCAACCACAACCTCTCTCTTAAGCGGTCGCCTAGCCGGTACGACCCCAAGCTGGTACGGCACGGATATGTTCGACCGTACAATCGTTCCGACGGCGGTGAGCACCACCACTGGGATCTGAGGCGAGTCGGTGTGTACCTCGGCAGACACCGAGTAGTCACCGTGGGTACCACCAGGGTCAGCTTCCAGCACGACCTTCACTGAACCACCCGGCGGGACCGCGTCTCGACTGAACTTCACCGCGCCGCATCTACAGCCCATTCGGACCCGCTTGAATCGCACCGGCTGCTCGCCGTAGTTGCTAATTGTGAATTCCGCACGGAGCAGTTTCGGATCTACCACGACTCCCCAGTCGTAGACCTGGGGATCCACCAACAGCGCGGGCACCACGCGGGAACGGTGCCCCAGGAACAGAAGCGCGGCCCCCAGGCCCAGGCTAAGGCCCAGCACCCCAGCAGCACACCGTGATACCCAAAGGCGCATCACTCCGTCGCTGCGCGACATGCGGTGGCTCCCGCAAGGCCTTCACACCACTACCGCGCCGGTCGTAAACACTGTGGCCAGACTACGGCGGACACGGCAGGCCAGTCGCGTGTTGGGCTTGCCATGTGCTCGCGGGGTCTGGTCGACTTGCCTTCAGGTCGACGACGCACAATCCAGTGACCGTGTCACAGTAGCACGGCACCCAGTCGTAGCATATATCCGCGCCGACCGTCATCGCGCTCAGGCCGCTGTTCCAAATGTACGTTCCCGTTCGCACCCGGCGAGGACGGTGGAACCCGCTGCCAGTAGGGCAATTGGTGGTATTGCCCGGGCCACATTCTAGCCACCCTTTGCAGATTGGATTGACAGTCGGGGGAACCGGGCAGCCCATTGCCGCGGCACTCGCCGAGGTTTCCTGGTAACAAAGCGGGTTCTGCTGTGCAAGGATCAGGCCGCCAAAGGCGAGTATGAACGCCAGTCCGCATAGCAGAGCACAACTGCCAGGGGCTATCGAGATGAGGCGCCGCATAGCATTGCCTCCAAGTGCGGGCGACGGACACGTGCACCCCAGCACCGGCACCATGTAGCTTCGACCTAATGCTAGTCTCTCTCTCTCTCTGTCAAGCCCCGAAGACTGCTGGAGTTAATCGCTGGCGCAGGCGGCGGAGTGACTGTGGACCGGGCGAACCGCGGAGCGGGCACGCGCGGGACACTGCTCATCGGGGCGCCAGCGCGTAGACGGGGTGCGCTCCCCAGGCTCGGCTGCCGAAGGCGAGCCTCTCGCACCGTCGGCGACACCGGCGCGCGATAGCCCTCTGTCGTGCACACGGTGCGTCGCGACCACACCCCGTGCGGCCAGTGTGCGGCTGGGCCGTGAGTAGACAGAGGTGAGTTCCCGCGGGAGCCCCCTCAGGGCCCCCCTGGCATGTACCCCGCCGACGGTCGATCCTCACGCAGGATCGACTGGCAGAACGCGTAGAAGAGCCACTCAGGCTCCTCGCTCAGGTACCCCTTCTTCCGCAGCTCCGACATCACGACCGCCTTGTGCTCGGCCGCGAACCAACGGATCCAGAACAACACCATCGCACACAGCCAGATCAGCCGCTCAATCGCCACCCACGTGCGGACCAGAAACTTCTCCAAATCGAACAGCTGCTTCAGCCCCCGATTCAACTGCTCCGCTGCCCAGCGCTTCATGTAGCGCTTCACCCACCACTGCGGTGTACGGCCCCTACCA
>JALXBF010000007.1 GCA_026991575.1 Planctomycetota bacterium
AGGACATGCGGGAGTGGCGGAACTGGTAGACGCGCCAGCTTGAGGGGCTGGTGGGCCTTAGGCCCGTGCAGGTTCGAGTCCTGTCTCCCGCACTCAGTTCCGATTCGCAGCGACCGGCAACTTGCCTTAGACAGCTCCGATGCACCACGTCAGCGGTGGCGCAAAGGCACGGTAGAGCCTACGTCATCACGCGGCAGACCGGCACGTCGACACGGACCGAAGATGGCACGTGGGCCACGGGGATCCCAGCGCTGCTGCCCGATGGACAGCCGACGTACGCATGGAGACCACGAGGCACGGTCGATTCGAACCGAGGCGGTTGAACCCAGCGGCCATGGCCTGTGCCGCGGCGAGCTCGGGCCGTCTGGCCGTGCTCGCATCGGCGGCTTGCCGGGCCTGCCGGGGCGCTCTTGACGGACTGGGTGCCATCAGCCGGAAGACGACCCCTTGGAGAGCATCCCATGGGGGCACCGCGAACCGTGTGGCCCGTTCTGCGGTGGCTGGGGGGGCGAGGGTGTCACGAGCTGCGGTGAGACCGGTCGGGGCCGTCTAACGCGGTGGATGGCGGCGACGCACCTAAGAAAGGAACGCGGGACCCATGAGCCCCGCGTTCCTGGAACCTGGTCCGTCGCTGGCTTATTGCGGCTTTCGGCCGGCGCCAGGATACTGCTGCCCGTAGACGCTCTGCGAGGACTGCTCAAACTGCTTGCGCACCTCGGGGCTAACCTCGCCTGTTTGGTAGAACTGCTGAGCTGCTTGCTGAGCCAGGTCAGCATCCACTCCTGGCGGAGCCGCCTGGGCACCGCTCTTAGCGGCGTCCGCTTCAGGGTTACCGCCTGCCGGTTCCGGGGTGCCGCCGCCGCATCCAAGCGCGAACGCTACAAGCGCGGTCGTCACGAAACCAAAACACACTCGGCGCATCGCACTACCTCCTCTGGCCAACGCGTGAACGGTTACGGGGCGGGAACGTCTTGGTCAGTTTAGCGTGCCATGCGCGCCGAAGGCAAGTCAGCCGCCGCAGCATCTCTACATTGCTTCGCCGTGGCCGCTGGCCAGGTTCACTCCGTGGCCCGTTCATCACCAGCTACGGGGGCGAACCGTCGAAGCGACTAATCTCGTGGCCCCTGTTGTGCGTACGATGACACGAACCGGGATTCTGACATGGCAACGCGGAGGGCGGAGCATGAGCCGGAGGAAACTGAGCCAAGCGGTCACGGGCACGCTCGTGGTGCTCTTGGCTGTCACAGTGCTGGTCGGTTGCGGCGGTCAGAACGGTGGTCCACTCGACGAGGCGGGGGGGAAGCAGGCTGAAACTGCCAAGAGCGGTGGCCAACGTGGTGGTGTCTTTCGGGTGGGGGACCTCCGCTTTCGGGTTCCGGACAGCTGGATCATGGAGGAGCCTCAGTCGACGTCCTTTGTCCGGCGGCTTGGCCAGTTTCGACTTCCCGGTCCGGACGGGGACGCGGAGTTGACCGTGATCCAGGCAGGGGGGACTGTTGAGCAGAACCTCGTGCGCTGGTATGGCCAGTTCGGGCTGGAGCGTGGTAAGGCTGAGGGGGCCGAGGAACGTGAGATCGAAGTGGCAGGGTACCGCGCCGTGTTCGTTGACATCCGGGGAACGTACAGCCCCGGCCCCATGATGCTACGTCCGGGGCAGAAGGCGCGGAATCCGAACTACCGGATGCTGGCGGCAATTGTGGAGACCCCGGGGCAGCTGACGTTCTTTAAGGCCGTTGGTCCGGAGAGGACGCTGGAGCGACACAAGGAGGCTTTCCTGGAGTTTCTCACCGGGGCCGTCCGCGGTGAGTAACTCGGTAACGAAGGGCGCCCCGATAGCGTAGCACCGCACCCTGGTGGCAGACTGCACTACCACTGCCAACGCGCAGCGCCAGCCAAAAACGACGGAGAGCAGACCCCAAGCGGCTACGGACGCTGGCGTTCGCAAGCGTCTAGGACCATGACCCGAACGCGCTGGCGGCCACAGTTGTGGGCCGCGTGGCGGTAGGCAACATCTGCCGACGCAACAGCGGCGTGGCTGCAGCTGTGCCGAGGCGGGTGAGTATCTTCTCCCGGCCCGCGCGAGGTTACTGCAGATCCTGGGTGTCCATCTCGTACTCTTCCGTAACGTCTGGGTCGTTCAGTTCCTCACCTTCCATGGCTTGGCCCAGTGACTCCATGCTCTTGGCTTCGATTTCTTCTTCGGTCATGTTGGCCGTATCCGGGTTAGGGCCACCGCTTGAGCAACCGACAAGCGTCAGTGCTAGCGTGGCACAGCAAAGGGCAAGTAGGCACCGTAGGCAGCGCATCGGCGACATCGTTTGGTCCCTCTCGCTGCAGAGGCAAAGGGGAGCGGGGCGGATGGCCGAATCGGCCATCCACCCCGTGTAGGCCGGTCGCATTAGTAGCTCAGGGAGTCTTCGTCGATGGGCTCGCGGCCGTCCCGGGTTCCGATGCCGAACCACACTTCCTGATCGATATCCTCGGTGATAAACCGGACGCGGCCGTCGGCGAACAGCACGTTGACACCGCCCGGATGCAGGCTGCTGGGGGCCATCAGGTGCGTACCTGCACCCCAGGCACCGGCGCGGCAGCTCTTGTGATTCGGCCGCTTGGAGAAGCCGATCCCTGTGCCTCGACCGTTATGGGCGAGCCACCAGAGCTCACCTTTGAAGCTCCACTGGGCCAGGGTCGAGTCATCGCAGACTTTCTCGAACCACTT
>JALXBF010000008.1 GCA_026991575.1 Planctomycetota bacterium
TCGCAAGTTCCGAAATCCTCACCACTTCCCCGTTCGCCAGCACCACATGCCGGTCCCCGCGTGAACGCACCGCAAACGGACACCCCGCCGCCAGCAACGCCCGAAGAATCTCCACCCGGTCAAACCCGCGGTCCATCAGAAACAACGGCTCCTTGCCCGCCGCCGTCAGCCACTCCAGCACGCCAAGCACAAACGCGATCATCTCCCGGTTCTCGCTGTCCCGTCGACCCGAATACATCGCCAACAAAGCCAGATCCAACGGCGTCAGACGACCATGCTCCACGGCCGTTGCCAGCACCGCCATGTACCCAGCGCGCAGCACGCCCGCGGGATCACTGGGGTCCTTCACGTGACCCAGCTCCTCCGGCGGCGTGGCCCACGGCTTCGACCAATCTGTCCGGTCGACTGCCACGGATCGGCTCGGGCAGGCATGTCAGCACCTGCGGTCCGCTCCGCTCAGTCACCGGATTTACGTACGACTCCGGCACGCGATCACTTGCCCACAGACGAAGTAGACGGGAGGCCCGGGCCTCCAGCCGCATCAACTCCCCATTGCTCGACGCACCGTGGGCATGCAACGCACGCGTCGCCCGCCCAACATGTCCGTCGCAGGCCACACCATTAGCAACGGGTTGCTTCTCTCCGGCGCCCCAGTTCCGCTTCGGCGTAGACTGCATCGCATCGCGCCCTGCTTCCCATCATGTCTAGCCTGGCCCCCTAGCAGGGACGCGCCCCGTCGAGAACATCCGCGAGAGAAGTGAGTTCCGAACGAGACAGCGGGACATGCTGAACCTGGGCAAGCCCCGAATTGCACTCCGTGGCGCGGCACGGCTAGAAAAATCGGGCTCGGTTCGGTATAACTGTCGCGTCGTCAGATGTGGCCGCAGAGCACGGTACGGGATTCTCGAGAGGAGTCGCGATGACGAACCAGAGTTCGGAGCGGATCGCGTCGCTGCTGAAAGAACAACGCGTCTTTCCACCGCCTGCGGAGTTTGCCGCGTCCGCCCACGTGAAATCGCTCGACGAGTACAGGCAACTCTGGCAGGAATCGATCGATTCGCCAGAAACGTTCTGGAGTCGCTACGCCGAAGAGCTGCACTGGTTCCGCAAGTGGGACAAAGTCCTGGAATGGAACGAGCCCTACGCAAAATGGTTCATCGGCGGCAAGACCAACATCTGCTACAACTGCGTCGACCGGCACCTCCAGACATGGCGCCGTAACAAGGCAGCCATCGTCTGGGAAGGCGAACCGGGCGATGAACGCGTCCTGC
This sequence comes from Planctomycetota bacterium, assembly GCA_026991575.1. GTDB lineage: Bacteria > Planctomycetota > Planctomycetia > JALXBF01 > JALXBF01 > JALXBF01. Next base: position 1,272 of record JALXBF010000008.1, read on the forward strand.
GCTACGCCGACCTGCACCGCGAGGTCTGCCGGTTCGCGAACGTGCTGAAAAAACTCGGCATCCGCAAAGGCGACCGGGTGTCGATCTACATGGGCATGGTGCCCGAACTGGCAATCGCGGTCCTGGCCTGCGCGCGGATCGGAGCGGTCCACTCGGTCGTCTTCGGCGGCTTTTCCGCAGAAGCGCTCGCGGACCGGAATAACGACGCACAGGCGAAGCTGCTCATCACCGCCGATGGCAGCTACCGCCGCGGCAAGGTCATCCCACTGAAGGAAAACGCGAATGCGGCCATGGAAAAGTCCCCGTCGATCGAGAAATGCATCGTGCTCAAACGGACCGGTACGGACGTCGACATGAAGCCGGGCCGCGACTACTGGTGGCACGAGCTGATGGCCGAAGCCGACGACCGCTGCGAACCGGAAGAAATGGACAGCGAGGACATGCTGTTTCTCCTGTACACGTCCGGAACGACCGGCAAGCCGAAAGGGATCATCCATACGACCGGCGGCTACATGGTTGGCACGTACTTGACCACGAAGTGGGTGTTTGACCTCAAGGATGACGACACCTACTGGTGCACCGCGGACATCGGCTGGATCACCGGCCACAGCTACATCGTGTACGGTCCCCTGGCCAACGGCGCCACCGTCGTCATGTACGAAGGCGCTCCAAACTATCCCGACCCTGGCAGGTTCTGGTCCATCGTCCAAAAGTACCGGGTCTCGGTCTTCTACACCGCCCCGACCGCAATCCGCGCCTTCATGAAGTGGGGTGATGAATGGGTCAAGAAGTATGACCTGTCCAGCCTGAGGCTGCTGGGCACGGTCGGCGAGCCGATCAACCCGGAGGCGTGGATCTGGTATCACACCGTGGTCGGCGGCCAGCGCTGCCCGATTGTCGACACCTGGTGGCAGACCGAGACCGGCGCGATCATGATCACGCCTTTGCCGGGTGCCACGCCCACCAAACCGGGCTCGGCGACTCTGCCCTTCCCGGGCGTACTGCCTGACATCGTGGACAAGGAAGGAAAGTCGCTCGGGCCCAACGAGGGCGGCTACCTCGTGATCCGCAAGCCGTGGCCATCGATGCTGCGCGGCATCTACGGCGACCCGGAACGGTACCAGAAGCAATACTGGAGCCAGGTTCCCCACTGCTACTTCACAGGCGACGGGGCGCGTCGAGACGAAGACGGCTACTTCTGGATCATGGGTCGCGTGGACGACGTGCTCAACGTCTCCGGACACCGGCTGTCCACAATGGAAATCGAAAGCGCGCTGGTCGCGCACCCTGCCGTGGCAGAAGCGGCGGTCGTCGGCCGGCCGGACGAGATCAAGGGCGAAGCAATCGTCGCGTTCGTGACGCTGAAGGAAGGCTACCAGCCGAGCGACGAGCTGCGCACCGAATTGCGGCAGTTCGTACGCCAGCAGATCGGCGCGCACGCGCAGCCGGACGATGTCCGCTTTGCCGAAGCGTTACCCAAGACGCGGTCGGGCAAGATCATGCGTCGACTGCTCCGCGACATCGCCGCCGGACGCCCTCCAGGCGACACAACCACCCTCGAAGACTTCTCCGTGCTCGCCAAGCTGCGCGAGGACGAGGAGTAACAGCCGGAGGGCCGACCGATGGCGGACATCGTCCTCAGCCGCCAGCGGAGCGCGCTGCTGGTAATCGATTTCCAGGAGAAGCTCGCTGCACACATCCAGGCGCGCGAACGGACCGAGGCGAACATCGCGCGGCTTGTGCGTGCGGCCAGGTTGCTAGGGATCCCTGTCATTGTGACCGAGCAGTATCCACGCGGGCTGGGCCCCACCACAGCGGGGCTCCGCCCGCTTCTGCCCGCACCATACGAGAAGCTCGCGTTCGGTTGCTGCAAAGAAGCCAGCGTCGCCGAGGCCCTGGCCGAAGTCGACCGTGACCAGTGGGTGCTGGCCGGAATCGAAACGCACGTGTGCGTGCTACAGACGGCCGCCCAACTGGTCCAGCAGAGGAGCGTCTCCGGCGTTTTTGTCGTCGCCGACGCATGCTCGGCACGCCGGCAGTACGATCACGACGTCGCGCTGGCCCGGTTGCGGCAAGCAGGCATTCAGGTGGTCACGACAGAATCGGTGCTCTTTGAGTGGTTGGAGCGGGCAGGAACCGAAGAATTCAAACGGATCGCGGCTCTGGTCAAAGCAACCGACTCGGAAGTGCTGGCAGATACCCTGGGGCCCAGTTCGGCCTCTTCTTAAAGGGGGCCTCGATTCCGGTGAACACGAGTGCCACTGCTGGCCCCGAACTGCAGCTCAGGAGTAAGTGTCGACATGGAACGGCTCAGCGCGTTTGGAGCCTTCCCAGCCCTGCGCATGCGGCGGATGCGAGCAACGCCCCTGTTGCGCGCGCTGGTGCGCGAGACCGAACTATCCGTGCACCATCTTGTGCTGCCACTGTTTGTCCGCCCCGGCTCGGGCGTCGTGCAGCCCATCGGCGCCCTGCCCGGTCACGCTCAGCTTTCACCCGACATGGCAGAGAAACAGGCCACCGAAGCAGCCGAACTGGGGATTCCTGCCGTGATCCTGTTCGGGATTCCAAGCAGGAAGGACGAGATCGGGTCGGAAAGCTACCTCGAAGACGGCATCGTGCAACAGGCGATCCGGCGAATCAAACGTGCGCTGGCCGATCGTTTGGTCGTTATCGCGGATGTCTGCTTCTGTGAATACACCAGCCATGGCCACTGTGGGGTGCTGACGGACCGCACTGGCCGGATGGACGTGGATAACGACGCCACGCTTCGGTTGCTCGGGCGACAGGCGGTCAGCTTCGCTGACGCTGGTGCGGACGTCGTTGCGCCCAGCGGCATGATGGACGGAATGGTGCAGGCGATTCGCACGGCGTTGGACGACGCGGGCTTTGGCCACGTGCCCATCCTTAGTTATGCCGCCAAATACGCATCGGCGTTCTACGGGCCGTTCCGCGAAGCGGCCGAGTCCGCGCCGCAGTTCGGCGATCGACGCAGCTATCAGATGGATCCTGCCAACGCGGATGAGGCGGTGCGCGAAGTTGCGTTGGATCTGCAGGAAGGTGCGGACGTGGTCATGGTCAAGCCCGCCCTCGCGTACCTGGATGTCATCCGCCGGGTGAAACAGGCGTTTGGCGTTCCCGTGGCGGCGTACAACGTCTCGGGCGAGTACGCGATGGTGAAGGCGGCCGCACAGCAGGGCTGGATCGACGAGCGCAGCGTGGTACTGGAGATTCTCACAAGCATTCGGCGTGCGGGTGCCGACTTCATCCTGACCTACCATGCGTTGGACGTGGCCCGCTGGCTGGCGTGACCCGCACGTTCGGCCGATTGCTGTCGCACGCGTCAGTGCAAGCGGCTGCCGCACTGCCCATCTTTTGTGCACGAATCGCTGACTCGTTGAGCAGCATGGTTGAGCCAGTTCGCGCGACGCACCAGGATCGCGCGCGTAACCTCATCCTCAGCTGACGGTTGCGTCCCCAACTCCGACCGAACCGATTTGGCACGGCGATTGCAAAAGCGGCAATGCCATACAGGCCTACCCAACGTCGGCCACGCACAAACGGGGTGTCATCCGCCCGGGCACGCATCCGCGTTACCCCCTGTTGGCTTGTGCAGCCATGGTCGTGGCCTGCTGCTCTCGGTAGAGGTGTGTCTCCATAGTTGTGTTTCGGTTCCACCCGGAGGAGGTAGCCGGTGACTCCACGAGAAGTTCTTGCACTGTGTCGTGAGCGTGACGTGAAGGCCGTGGACCTGCGGTTCATGGACTTCCCGGGATTGTGGCAGCACTTCACGATCCCGATCGAGGCGTTGACCGAGGAAACGTTCGAAGAAGGTGTCGGCTTCGACGGATCCAGTATCCGCGGCTGGCAGGCGATCAACGAAAGCGACATGCTGGTCCTGCCCCAGCCGGACACAGCCTTCATCGACCCGTTCACCGAAGTCCCCACCCTGGTGATGATCTGCAACATCCAGGATCCGATCACCAAGGAGGACTACACGCGCGATCCCCGCAATGTCGCCCGCAAGGCGGTGAACTACTTACGCAGTACCGGAATCGGCGACGTCGCCTACTTTGGACCCGAGCTGGAGTTCTTCGTCTTCGACGACATCCGCTATGACGTCGCATCGCACAGTGCCTTTTACGTGGTTGATTCGGTCGAAGGCCAGTGGAACACGGGCCGGGAAGAGAACCCGAACCTCGGCTACAAGCTCCGCCACAAGGAAGGCTACTTCCCGGTGCCCCCGTCCGACACGCTGCTAAACATCCGCAACGAAATGATGCTCTACCTGATGGAAGCCGGTGTCGATGTCGAATGCCACCACCACGAGGTGGCCACGGGCGGCCAGTGCGAGATCGACATGAAATACAAGCCCCTGGTCGAAATGGCCGACGCCGTGCTGAAGTACAAGTACATCGTCAAGAACGTTGCCCGCAAACACGGGAAGGTTGCCTGTTTCATGCCCAAGCCGCTCTACGGCGACAACGGCTCAGGCATGCACACGCACTTCTCGATCTGGAAGGAGGGCAAACCGCTGTTTGCCGGCTCCGGCTATGCCGGTCTCAGCGAAACGGCCCTGTATGCCATTGGCGGCATCCTCAAGCACGCCGGCGCCTTGCTGGCCTTCTGCGCACCGACCACCAACAGCTACAAGCGACTCGTCCCCGGTTACGAGGCACCGGTGAATCTGGCCTACAGCCAGCGGAACCGGTCGGCAGCGATCCGGATCCCGGTCTACTCTCCCAGCCCCAAGCAAAAGCGGATCGAGTTCCGTTGTCCGGACAGCTCGTGCAACCCGTACCTGGCATTCTCCGCCATGCTCATGGCCGCCATCGACGGGATCCAGAACCGGATCGATCCCGGCGAGCCGTTCGACAAGGATCTGTACGATCTGGAGCCGGAAGAGCTGGCACGTGTGCCCAAGGCGCCAGGCTCGCTGGAAGAAGCCCTCGACGCTCTGGAAAAGGACCACGAGTTCTTGTTGCGTGGCGATGTGTTCACGCCGGACGTGATCAGCACCTGGATCTGGTACAAGCGGACCAGGGAAGCGGACGAGGTCCGGCTGCGGCCGCACCCGTACGAGTTCTTCCTGTACGCGGATATCTAAGCGATCACCGGCTCCATTGTGGTGGGGAGAGGAGTGACCTGCCTGCAGGCAGGGCTCCTCTCTTCTTCATGCGCCGGCCGCAATGGAACGTGCCGTCCGTTGCCGGGCTCAAGCGCCGTCGACGGGCACAGCGCTGCACGATCACCGCGCAATGAGGCTCCCGCCCCAGCCGAGTTTGTCGCGGAGCCGCCGGTAGTACGTCCGGCCGGGCAGGCGAACCAGCCGGAACCGAACCGGTGCCCGCGTGACGGTCACTTCCGCCCCCTGCTCCAGCTCCGCCACCACCTGTCCATCAACGACCAGATGGGCGGACGCCGATTGCCCGGACCGCTGCTCGAGCCGCAGCCGGTACACGTGATCGGCTGAATCGACCAGTGGCCGCATCGTGAGGGCGTGCGGGCAGATTGGCGTGATGACGAACGCGTCCAGATCCTGCCGTAGAATCGGACCGCCTGCGGCCAGACTGTGTGCGGTTGATCCGACCGCCGTGGCCACGATCAGACCGTCACCGCTGCACGTGGCGACGTGCTCCTGGTCCACGTACAGGTTGACATTGATCATGCGAAAGGGCGGCCCGGTCTGGACCACCACCTCGTTGAGCCCGAGGCACTCCTGAGCCACGGAGCCATCGGCGCGGACCAGTCGGCAACGGAACATGAGGTGCTCGACGACGTCGTACTGGCCGGCAACGATCTGGCGAAAACACGGCTCAAACTCGTCCGGCGAAACCTCCGCCAGAAACCCCAACTTGCCCAGATTCACCCCCAGCACCGGCCGCTGATTCAGTCCCATCTGGCGGGCAGCCCGGAGAATAGCACCGTCGCCGCCGAGCACCACGGCCAGGTCTGCCGCAACGCCCGACAGGTCCTGCGCTTGCTCCAGATCGAAGACAACGACCTCCGCCAGTTCTGCAACAACCCGTCGGACATGCTCGGCGGTAGGCCGCAGCGGCAACCGACGACTGTTGCCCAGGATCATCACGCGCAGCCTGCCGCTGCCACGGGCCGGCTCGGCTCGTCGGTCGGCTTGCGTCTCGGTAGAACTCATCCGGCAATTCGCTCGGTTGACACCGGCGCGCGGCGGCGCCCGACCCGAGCGGCCAATTCCAGCACCGCCGCTGCAATTCCCTCCGCGTCCAGCCCCAGGTCATGAAGCAGCTCAGCCCGATCACCGTGCTCCACGAAACGGTCGGGCAATCCCAGCCGACGTACCGCATGCGTCGGCAGGCCGCGTTCGTTGAGTGCTTCCAGCACCGCGCTTCCGAAACCGCCGCACAGCGTACCCTCCTCGACTGTCACCATAAACGCGGTCTCACGCACGGCGCGTTCCAGCAGTTCCCGGTCCACTGGCTTGGCAAAGCGAGCGTTCACCACGCCGACACTCAGTCCGTGCTCGGCGACCAGAGCCGCTGCCTGGACCGCCTGGCGGAGCAGGTTGCCATAGGCAACGATCACTCCGTCACTTCCCCAGCGGATGACCTCTGCCTTTCCCAATTCGATCGGAGCCACCTGGCGAGACACCTCATCGGCCGTCTCCTTCGGGTACCGCATCGCGATCGGGCCGTCGTGCGCCAGGGCGAAGTCAAGCATCAGCGGCAGGTCGAGTCGATCACCTGGAGCCATCAGCACGAAGTTGGGAAATGCCCGCAGGTACGCGATGTCGAAGGCACCGTGGTGGGTTGGGCCGTCCGGTCCAGTCAGACCGGCGCGGTCCAGGCAGAATACGACGGGCAGGTTCTGCAGGGCCACCTCCTGGAACAACTGATCGTATGCCCGCTGCAGGAACGTGGAATAGATCGCCGCGATCGGCCGCATGCCGGACTTGGCCAGCCCGGCCGCGCAAGCCACGGCGTGTGCTTCGGTGATCCCTGTGTCGAAGAAACGATCGGGGAAGTCGGATCGGACCTTCTGCAACTTGTTCCCCTCGCACATCGCGGCTGTCAGCACAACAACCCGCTTGTCGCGTTCCATCGCGCGATAGATCGCCTCGCTGGCCACGTTCGTGTACGTCGGAGCCGAACTCTTCTTCAGCGGCACAACCTTGCCCGCCTGCCATTGGAACGGTGCCGGCGTGTGGAACTTGACCGGGTCGCGTTCCGCGGGCGGGAAGCCGCGGCCCTTCTCGGTGAAGACGTGCAAGATCTTCGGGCCCGGCACTTCCTTGACCATCTCCAGGTACTCGATCAAGGCCGACAGATCGTGGCCGTCGACCGGTCCGAGGTAGCGCCAGCCGAGCTCTTCGAAGAGCATACCACCGTGCAGGAACGCTTTCATGCCTTCTTTCGCCTGCACAAACGCTCGCTCCAGTTGGGCGCCGACGACGGGCACCCGAGCCAGAGCCCGCTGAATCTGCTGCTTCACCTCACCGTAGACCCGGTGGGTCCGCGCGCGATCCAAGTAGCGGGCCAGGGCTCCGACCCGCGGGCAGATGGCCATCTTGTTGTCGTTGAGGATGACCAGAAGATTCTTCTGGAGTTCTCCGGCGTTGTTCAGCGCCTCGAACACAATGCCGCTCGGCAACGCACCGTCGCCGATGACCGCGATCGTCCGTGACTTCTTTTGCTGCAGATCGTCGCCGATGCGCAGGCCAAGGGCGCAGGAGACGCTACAGCCGGCGTGGCCCGTCATAAACAGGTCATACGGGCTCTCGTGAGGGTTCGGGTATCCCATCAGACCACCGCGGGTGCGGATCGTGTGCATGCGGTGGTATCGACCGGTGACCATCTTGTGCGGATAGATCTGATGACCGGTGTCCCAGATGAGATGGTCCCGGGGAAAGTCGAACACTCGGTGCAATGCCAGGCACAGTTCGACAACACCCAGGTTGGAGGCGAAGTGCGCCGCGCGTCGGCTGACGATCGTACACAGTTCGTGCCGGATCTCCGCTGCCAGCTGGCGGAGTTCCTCCAGGGAAAGCTTCTTGAGGTCGTCCGGCAGAGTGAGTTCGGCGAGCAGCTTGCGGGTCATCGGTTTCTCTCTGCCACGTACCGTGCCAACTGTTGAAAAAGGCCGGCGGCCGGGCCCAGCGCTGCCGCCGACCGGCACGCCTCGGCGACGAGCTCTTCGACCCGCCGCCTCGCCTTTTCAATCCCCAGGACGCCTGGAAACGACAGCTTCTTTTCGTCCTGGTGCACCGGCTTCCCCAGCCGCTGGGGGTCACCGACGACGTCCAGCAGGTCGTCGGTGATCTGGAACGCCAGGCCGAGCGATTCGGCGTACCGGTCAAGGACATTACGCTGCGTCGCGTTCGCTCGTGCGGCAATTGCTCCCAGACGCACCGCCGCCCGCAACAACGCGCCTGTCTTGAGCTCGTGGATCCGTTGCAAGCGTGCCTCCGTAGCCCCGTCCGTGCCGGTTCCCAGCCAGTCCTCCATCTGACCACCGACCATGCCGGCCGGACCAGCGGCTTGTGCCAGCTCCAGGACGCTCTCCCGCAGCACATCCTGGTCCGGAACGTGGCGGGCCAGCAGCTCGAAGGCATATGTTAGCAGCGCGTCGCCGGCCAGAACGGCAGTTGCCTCATCGAATACGACATGAACGGTCGGCCGGCCACGCCGCAGGTCCGCGTTATCCATGGCCGGCAGATCGTCGTGCACGAGCGAGTAGCAGTGGATCAACTCAACGGCGCAGGCTGCCGGCAGCGCATCCTCAACCCGACCGCCACACGCCTCACAGCTCATCAGCGTCAGCACGGGCCGCAGCCGCTTCCCCCCTGGAAAAACGGCATGGCGCATCGCGCTGGCCAGCTGTGCGGGAACCTCCGGCGGTCGTGGCATCCACTCATCCAGCGCGCGGTCCACGACCCGGACCGCCTGCCGAACGTACTCGTTGAGGTCCGTCGCCAGCAAAGCCTTGCCCTGACTCCCAATGCCCAAAACAACGTCACCTTGTCGGCTGCAAACGCTATTGCATCTTAGGCGCAGGCGGATCGAGCGGTCACCAGCCCAGCTGCCAGCGCCAAGCTCTGTTCAGACGCCGCCCGGCCGCGTAACCTTCTTACGAACGCGGACGTCCACCAACGGAGACCGAGCATGTCTGAGGCCGTTGTCTGGAGCTGGGACCAGGAGCAACAGCCGTTAACGGTCAGCGAGTTGACCGCTCGCATCAAGGATTTGATCGAAAGCCACTTCAATCGCACCTTCCTGGTCCTCGGCCAGATCTCCAACTACAAGCGCCACAGCTCCGGTCACGCGTACTTCACGCTCAGAGACCAGAGTGCCGCTATCAGCTGCGTGATGTGGCGGCCCTACGTGCAGGGCCTGCGGTTCAGACCGGAGGATGGCCTGGAGGTGGTCGCCGTCGGCGCAATCCGCGTCTACGAACCCCAGGGCCGCTACCAGCTGTACGTGACCGATCTGCGGCCGGTGGGCATTGGCGAACTGGAGCTGCGGCTCCGCCAACTGCACCGACGCCTGGAACAGCTGGGCTGGTTTGACAGACGGCACAAGAAGCCCTTGCCCCCGTTCCCGGCCCGCATCGGCCTGGTGACTAGCCCCACGGGGGCGGCTGTCCGCGATCTGATTCGGGTGATCACCGGCCGTTGGCCTGCTGCCGAGCTGGTAGTGGTACCGGTACGAGTGCAGGGTGACGGAGCAGCCGAGGAGATTGCCGCCGCCATTGACCGGGCCAATCGGATGCGGCTTTGCGATGTCCTCATCGTGGGACGAGGTGGGGGAAGCAAGGAGGACCTGTGGGCGTTTAACGAAGAGATCGTGGCGCGGGCGATTTTCCAGTCCAGCATTCCGATCGTCAGCGCCGTCGGTCACGAGGTGGACTGGACCATCGCGGACCTGGTAGCCGACCAACGCGCGGCGACGCCGAGCAACGCCGGCGAGCTCGTTGTGCCCGATCGTGTTGAGGTGCTCGGTCAACTGGAGCATCTGGCACGCCGCTGCGCCAATGCGCTGCGTAAGAGCCTGGAAACGGCCGCCTCCCGGCTGTACGGCCTGACGCAGCGGCCCGTGCTGCGGGACCCGGTTGAGATGATTCGTACCCGTGAGCAACAGTGCGACGATCTCGAGGAACGGCTCGTGAACGCCATGGGTTGGCTTCTGTCCCGTGTGAGCGAGCGGCTCGACGCACTGCGCGCTCGGTTGCTCCCATTGACCCCCCTGCACTACGTCCGGCAACAGCACGAACGGTGCAACAATTTGGGGACACGCCTTCAGAACGCCGTCCTCTGGTGCGTGCGTCACGCGACCGAGCAGCTCGGCGGGTTCCAGGCCAGGCTGCTAGCTTTGAACCCATTGCCGCGCATCGGCCAGGAACGCGCAAATGTCGTCGCGCTCTTGGACCGCATGCACCGTGCGATCACCTGGCGGCTGGACCACTGCCAGGAGCGGCTCGCCCGCGCGTGCAGTGGACTGGAAGCATTGAGCCCGTTGCGGGTGCTGGCGCGCGGCTATAGCCTGACGACCAAGCTAGACGGCCGCACGGTGATTCGCTCCAGCGAACAGCTTCAGGTGGGCCAGGAGGTGCTAACCCGACTACACCAAGGTAGCATCCGTTGTGCTGTCACCGCAATTGCGGAGAACCTGCAGGAACTGACCAACGAACAAAGCGACGGGCGGCCCAGCCAGGACAGCGGCACCTGACGCAGCTCAGTGCGGATTAGAGAACCATGAGCGAAAACGCGAACCGTTCCGAACAACACGACCCCCTGGACGAGCTCACCTTTGAGGAAGCGTTGCGGCGGATTGAGGAGATCGTGCAGGAACTGGAGAGCGGCCGGATCGGGCTGGACGACGCGATCGTGCGCTACGAACTGGGCGTACGGCTGATCAAGCATTGTCGCCAGATCCTGACCAGGGCCGAGCGGCGTGTCCGGCTGCTGGTGGGCGAGGACGAAGAGGGGAACGCAATCCTGACCGAGTTTGCCGAGGAGAGTGTTTCGGCAAGCAGTGCGGAGGAGTTCGAAGATCCGCCTGCCGAAAGTCCCGCTGAGCCCGCTCGCGGACGTCGCCGCCGCAAGAAACGAACTGCTAAGGCGGAATCAGACAACAGCAGCCTGTTCGATGAACCGGGCGGCAGTCAGGAGGTGCCCTTCTGATGGCGCGATCCGGCCGAGAGCAGTCAGGAGGGAAGTAGAGCGTGAGCGACGCCAAGCGGGTTAGCTTTGTCGAGGATTTCCGCCGCTTCTTCGTGCGCGGGCTGGTGCTCGTCCTGCCGCCGGTCCTCACGGTCTGGATCCTGCTCCAGGTCTGGCTGCTGCTGAACACGTACGTGGGTGAGCCGGTCAACACGGCTCTCCGCTATGTTGTGGCCTGGAGTATCGCCGAGGTCTATGACCGGGAGCCGACCGACACGACGCGGCCGTTCCGCTATATCGAACCGCTCAAAGTCTGGGTGCCGGCCAACGTGGCCTGGGTGGTGGCAGGGCGCGAGCCCCTGGAGGCGCTGCCTCGGAAGCCGAGCGAACGAGATCAATTGCTGCAGCGGGCACTGGAATCGGGTGAATTCCCGCTGAGTGTATCGCAGCTCTTCGAGCGGTACATCTATTACCAGTACTACGTACCCTTGCACCTTTCCTTCGTGGGCATCCTGGTCGCCCTGGTGGCCGTCTATTTCGCCGGTCGCTTCCTGGCGACCGTCGTGGGTAGCTGGACGTGGGGACTGACCGAACGAGCCATCCTTGGCGTGCCTCTGGTACGTTCCGTCTACCCGCATGTGAAACAGTTTGTTGAGTTCTTGCTGAGCGAACGATCGCGCGAGTATAACCGTGTCGTCGCCGTCGAGTACCCTCGCAAGGGCATCTGGTCGCTAGGGTTGGTCACGGGCGACGGCATCGGTGAGCTGGAGCGGGCTACCGGCCAGGAGTTCGTCACGGTGTTCGTCCCCTACACCCCATGGTCTGTTGCCGGGTACGCCATTGAATTGCCGAAGACGGATGTGGTCGACCTGAACATGACCGTCGACGAGGCGATCCGGTTCGTGGTCACAGGGGGTGTGTTGCGCCCTGGCTTCAGCCCGCTGACGGCCACCGTGGAGAAGCGGCGACGCGAAGCGGAAGTGGTTAGCAGCAGGAGCAAACCGGTGAGAGAAACGCGCGTCTTTCGAGTGGGCACGCGAGCAAGTCTGCTGGCCAAGACCCAGACCGAGTCGGTCCTGCAAATGCTCCGGCGGCTGTGGCCCGACCAGAAGTTCGAGCTGATCGAAATCACCACAACGGGTGATGTCCATGGTGAGCGGAAGCTGACGGAGATTGGCGGTGAGGGGGTCTTTGCCAAGGAACTGCAACAAGCCCTGCTGGACGGGCGTATCGATTTTGCTGTGCACAGTTACAAGGACCTGCCAACCGCCCCCGTTCCCGGACTGGTCGTAGTCGCCGTGCCGCCGAGAGCAACGCCGTGGGACGTGCTCATCTCGCGGCCACGGGGCCTGAACCTGCGCGACCTGCCGGCCGGCGCGGTCATTGGCACCAGCAGTGTACGTCGCCGTGTCCAGCTGGCGAGGCTGCGGCCGGACCTGAAGTTCGTCGATCTCAGGGGCAACGTCAACACACGGCTGCGGAAGCTGGCTGAGGGCCGCGACGGTGTAACGGCCGTTGTCCTGGCCTACGCCGGGCTGGCCCGCCTGGGCCTCGTGCACGAGATCAGCCAGGTGTTCCTCGCACACGAACTGCTACCCGCACCGGCTCAGGGAGCGCTAGCCGTTGAGTGCCGCGCCGACGACAAGGTCGTCCAGCAGTTGCTTGCCCCGCTGGACGATCCTGCATCCCGCGCCGCGGTCGAAGCCGAGCGCACACTGCTACGCAGCCTGGGCGGTGGCTGTCATGTGCCGGTCGGAGCGATCGCAACCGTCGCCGGTGACAAGCTGATGTTGCGCGGCGGCGTCTTCGCCCCGGACTGTCGAAGCGTCGTGGCCGAACTGGAGGGGCCAGTGCGACCCGCTGAGGAGCTGGGCAGACGGCTCGCCCAGCGGCTGCTCGAAGAAGGCGCCGCAGAACTGCTCGAACAGTCCGCCCGATAGGCCGCTGCATCCCGGCCGCCCCCCCCATGCGTGCGGCCGACCGCGCCTGCCTGCGGCAACAACCGCGTCGGCCACGCGCCGCTACCGTTGGTCGTTCTCCTTCGGCTCGTCTTTCTCCTCGGCGACAGCCTCCTTGGCGTCGGCCTTCTTGGCTGGCGGTCGTGCGCGACTGCGGCGGCTGCGGGCCTTGCCCCTGGCAGCCTTCTTCAGCGCACCGCCCTGAATCTCCTCGGCCGTAAGTGGATCTCTGCGATACAAGCTGATGGCGGTAATCATCGGCAGCCTGCGGGGTACCTGCTCCAACGAGACGGTGATCTCGGTAGTCTCGGGCTTGACGAACGCCACGGCACCGCGCCCGTAGATTCTGAGCGTGATCCGTGGCGACTCCGGTAGCCGCAGCGGAAAGCGGTAGCGGCCGGCAGCAACGACCACGACCGGGCTAACCGACACGACCCTGCCACGCAACCAGATCGACGCCGGATCCGTCGGAAGCTGACCGGGGGTGATGCGAGCGTTTGGCGCCAGGGGATTGTGTTGGCCACGCCGCACGGCCGGACGCCCCACGAGAATGGTCAGGCCACCGGTGGCGATCGGGCCGCGTGGCCCTTCCAATTCACCGCTCAGTTCCACAAGAGCCCCGCGTTTGAGAACCAATGCCGGATCGGCAACCTGCGCAGCGAGCGTGATCCGAGCAGTCGGCACCAGCGGCACGAAAATGGTTTGGTCCACCGGTTGTGCCGGCTGCTGCTGGTCACCGGGCTGTCCGCCGCCGCCCCCCCCGGTACCCGGAACCCGCGGAGCCAGCACCCCCAATGGCGCCCCGCCGGGCACCTGCTCCGGCTTGACCTGAAAACCACGTGGCGACACCGCCACCACCTCGCCTCGAATGGAAAAGGTCTGAGGCCTATTGCCCAGCCCTGGTCGACGCGGCCCATAAGGCGTTACCTGAGCCAGCGCAGCGTCAAGCGACAGAAGCAACGAACAGAGTGCCAAGCATAGCGTCCGGTAGCGGAACATGGTCAACCTCGTCGTGTAGGGCATCTGCCGTATTCTAGCCGACCTGACGCGACCGTCGTTCTAGCTGGTGCCTAGGATTGCTGAAGTTCCCAGGCGCAATAGCCCAGGCCGCGTGTTGGAGAGCAAGTGAGGTCATCAATGAGCCACAGCGACTCGCCCCCGTCCAAGGAGTTTCCGTACCGCGTCGCGCTGGTAACCGGTGCGTCAACCGGCATCGGCCGCGCCGTGGCGCTTGAACTTGCCCGCCGAGGGTGCAACGTCGGATTGATGGCACGCAGAGAGGAGTTGCTACGCGAGGTTGCGCAGGAAGTCGAGCAGCTGCACGCGCGCGCAGCGATCGCCGTGGCCGACGTGCGCGACTGGCAACAGGTCAACAGAGGGGTGCGGCACGTTGAAGCGAAACTGGGCCCCATCGACTTACTGGTCGCAAACGCCGGGGTGGGCGATCCGATTTCCGCCACGAAATTCGATCCGGAACGGGTGCGCATGCTGTACGAGGTGAACGTGCTAGGAGCCGTGCACGCCATCGCGGCCGTGCTGCCCGGCATGTTGGAACGGGGCCGGGGCCATCTGGTCGGTGTGAGCAGCCTGGCCGGATACCGTGGCTTTCCTGGAGCAAGCACCTACTGCGCCACGAAAGCAGCGCTTCGCGTTCAGCTCGAGGGGCTCCGGGTTGAGTTGCGGCCGCGGGGTATTCATGTCACGTGCATCTGCCCGGGCTTCATCCGCACGCCGATGACGGCGAAGAACAAGTTCTACATGCCCTTCCTGATGGATGCCGAACCGGCAGCGCGTAGGATCGTTAACGCGATTGTGCGTCGCCGCCGCGTGTACAACTTTCCGTGGCCCATGGCCGCACTCGTCTGGCTCCTGGCCCATCTGCCCAACTGGCTCTATGACCGGCTGACGCGTCCGTACAAGAAGTGGTAAGACCGTTGTCCATCGCAGGCTCAGCCCGCGGCGTGGCGGCCAGTCGCGCGTCGGCACCGGTGCGCGTAGCATCCGCTGTCCTGATCAGAAAGGGGGAATGTCAAAGCCGTCCATCTCGACACCGTCCGGCACGGCCTGAGACGGCAGCGGGTGGTAGTTCTCGAAGCGGGTATACTGCTTCAGGAAGCTGAGCTTCACGGTGCCGGTAGGACCGTTTCGCTGTTTGGCAACGATCACTTCGGCCAGCCCCGGCTCAGCCTCCTGATCGTAGAGCTCCGGCCGGTGCAACAGTAGCACGACGTCCGCGTCCTGCTCGATCGATCCGCTTTCGCGCAGGTCGGCCAACCTGGGCCGGTGTCCTTCGCGCAGCTCCAGCGAACGGTTCAACTGGCTGAGAGCGATGACGGGGATTTGCAGGTCTCGTGCCAGCATCTTCAGACGCCGGCTGATTCGGGCAATCTGCTCCTGCCGCGAGTCGCGCAGGTTGTCCGGCTCAATGAGCTGCAGGTAGTCGATCACGACGAGCCGCAGATCATGTTGGCGTTTCAACCGCCTGGCGGTGGCAGTGATCTGCAGCATGTTCCGGCCCGGCGTATCGTCGATGAACAACGGGGCGCCCATCATCTGGTCGGCCGCCTGCTGCAAACGGCGGATGTCGTCGCTGCTGATTCGGCCCGAGCGAAGGCGGTGGCTGTCCATGCGTGCCCGGGAACACAGGAGACGCTCGACCAGTTCGATCCGCGACTGCTCGAGGCTGACGAACAGCACGGCCTTTCCCTCGTCGACCGCAACATGCTCGGCGATGTTCATCGCCAGCGCCGTCTTGCCTACGCTGGGCCGTGCCGCGATGATGATCAGTTCCGAGTTCTGCAGGCCGCTGGTTAGGTCGTCCAGGTCGAAGAAACCGGTGGGCAGGCCGCTGATGACGTGCTCGCCGCGCCCGGCGCGCTCATCGATCCGGTCGAACGCCAGGGCAAGCACGTCGGAAAGCCGCTGTGTCTCGCCGACCAGACGGTGCTGAGCGATGTCAAAGATCTTCCGTTCCGCCTCGCTGAGCAGCTCGTCGGGATCGGTACCCGGGTCGTAAGCCTCCTGGACGATCTCGGTACCGACCTGGATCAGGCGACGGGCGATCGCCTTCTCGCGCACGATCTGAGCGTAGTGCAGGGCATGCGCAGCGGTGGGCACCTTCGTAAGTAGCTCGGCGAGGTATTCTGTGGTTAGGCCCCCCGTGCCGGGCTCTTGAAGGTAGCCCCGCCGCTGGAGCTCATCACGAACGATGACCGGATCGATCGTCTTGCCCGCGTTGTACAGCTCCAGGATCGTTTCGAAGAGCTTACGGTGCGCGTCACGCAGAAAGCAGTCGGGGCTGAGCAGTTGGACCACGTCGTGCACGCAGTCCTCGTAAAGCATCAGGCTGCCGAGCACACACTGCTCAGCCTCGATGTTCTGGGGGGGCATTCGATCGAGCGGCGCATCCACCACGACGGGGTACTCCTGAGCGTTGCTAGCTGCGCACTGCGTCGTGCGTACCGGTCAGCAGCACAGCCCTCACGGACACATCGCCACGCCGCCGCACGGTCCGGCCATCAGCCTTCGATGTCGCCGAGCGGGACGACCCAGAGCGAAATCTCGGCAGCAATGTCTGCCGTCAACTGGATCTTGACGCTGTAGAGCCCCGTCTGCTTGATCACTCCCTCCAACTTGACCATGTCCTCGTCGATCTCGATGTCGTGCGCGCGCAACGCCTCGACGATCTCCGACGGCCCGACGGAACCGTACAAATGGCCCACCTCGTTGGCAGCCGCCTCGACATGAATCTCCATGTTCTCCAATCGCCGGGCCAGCTCCTCCAGTTGCCGGCGCCGCTGCTCCTCACGACGAGCCAGCTCCTGCTTGTACTTCTCAACGCGACGCACGTTGTCGGGTGTCGCCGGTGCGGCGAATCCATAAGGCAACAGATAATTGCGTGCGTAACCTGGCCGCACCTCAACCAGATCACCGGCCCGCCCCAGATGGGGAACATCCTTGGTCAGCAGCAGCTGGATACCACCGTTTGGGCCTTTCGGTAACGCCGTAGCCGGGCGTCGTCTGGGCATCGTCTTCCACCCCTTAATGCCTAGAACGGAATGTCGTCCGGTCCAGCCTCGTCCGCGGGCGGAGGCGGAGGCACGTCGTAGACGGCCGGTTCTTCGGCCAGCTCCTGAACGCCGCGAGCCTCCTGGTCACCCGCCTGACCACCGAAACCGTCCAGGAAACGGACCTGGCGAGCAACGACCCGATACGTCGTCCGATTGTTCCCTTCGCGGTCCTGCCAGGTTTCCATGCGGAGCTGCCCTTCCACCAGCACAAGTCGGCCCTTGCGCAGGTAGCGGGTCACCACCTCAGCCTGGTTGCCCCAAACAACCACGTCGATGAACAACGTGTCCGTCTGAAGCTGGCCGTTGCGGTCACGCCGCCGCTCGCCGACGGCAAGCCGCATCGTGGTGACCGCCGCGCCACTAGGCGTGTAGCGCAGTTCCAAATCCCTGGTCAGCCGGCCGATGAGAATGATGCGGTTGTACATCACAGAAACCTCCCGCCGGGGGCCCCGATCCGGCCCTCTGCATCTGCCCGACGCATTATGGGCCGAAATCGGCCCGAGGTACAGTCCCCCAGGCAGGCAATCGGCGTCGCGGCTAGGCGCCGCCAGTCTCCTCCGCAGTCGCAGGCTCCGCCTCCGACTGCTCAGGCTGGCCGACCGCTCCCTCACCACCGCTTCCGACCGAACCGGCGCCCTCGGCCCCCTCCTCCGTCACGCCCGTGTATGCCTGAGCCTGCGCGATCAGGGGCTCGACCAGCTTCGGATGGATCTTCAGGATCAATTGGCGCAGGATCTCCGGAGTCAACCGGCAGTCATGTTCGATCTTGGCGATGTTGGCCGGTTCGGTGCGGAAGTAGGTCAGGTAGTACATGCCCTTCCGCTGCTTCTTGATCGGATAGGCCAGTCGCCGCTCCTCCCACTGCCGGCTAACGAGAATCTCGCAGTCGTACCGCTCAAGGATCCGGTGCACGATCTCTGCGGCAGCATCCCAGTTGCTATGCAACTTGCTGCTGTCCAGCAGGAACATGCCCTCGTAGACGTTCTTGCTCACCACCTAGCCTCCAAAACCGTGGACCTCACCAGACGAACCGGCCTACTGGGCAGGACCGTCTCGGTTGTGCGTGCTGGGGTGTGCATTGTATCGGGCCATGGCCCGGTCGATGCCTTCGCGGAGCCAGCATTCCGCGCAGTCAGCCGCCCGCTCTACCATCGCACCGACCGCCGCTTGCTCCTCGGGCAGAAAGCGCGCGAGGACAAAATCGGTCGCCGATACCGCAGTGGGCCGTGGCCCGATACCCAGCCGCAGTCGGGCAAACCGATCCGTGCCCAGCTGCGCGATGACGTCGCGCAAGCCGCGCTGGCCACCATCACTGCCTTTCGGTCGCAGGCGAATCGTGCCGAGCGGCAGGTTCAGGTCATCACAGACGACAAGCAGATCGTGCTGCGGATCGAGCCCGTACCAACGGACTGCCTCGGCCACGGCTAGCCCCGAACGGTTCATGTAGGTTTCGGGCCAGAGCAGCAGCACGGTCCCGAACTCAGGCCAGGCAACCTCTGCCAGCCGCCCGTGAAAGCGCTCTCGGGCCGACGCTACCTGCCATCGCCGCGCCAGAACGTCCAGGACGTCGAAGCCCAGGTTGTGCCGTGTCCCCCGGTAGCGCCGCCCGGGATTGCCTAGGCCGACGATCAGTTTCCGCATGGCAAGCACCACCGGTGGCTACCAATCGAAGCGGGCAGCTGGCCGAACCCTCGCCTCCTACTCTTCCTCTGTCTGCTCCTTCTTGCCCTTTTCGATCACTTCGGGCTCACTGGGAGCGGCCTCAGCCGCAGCCTCCTCCTCTTCCTCGGCCGGCTCCGGTCGGGTCACCAGCGCGATGACCACGTCCGGCTCGGTCACGAGCGTCACCCCTTCCGGCAGTGGAATGTCCGACGCGTAGAGCACATCGTCCAGGTCCAGGTGGGAAACATCGACGCGGAGCTGCTCGGGGATCTCCGTCGCCAGGCACTCGATTTCCACCTCATGCGTTGCGTGCTCAAGCACGCCACCTGCTTCGACGCCTTTCGGCACGCCGCGCAGCACCACGGGCACCTCGACCGTCACCCGTTGGCCGGCAACCACGCGGTGGAAATCCACATGGATGACTTCGCGACCAAAGATGTCCTTCTGGACGTCACGGACCAGGCTTGTGATCGGCTGCTCGCCCAGCCCAACTAGCGACACGAGCCGATCGTGCTGGCGTGCCACCCGCTCGATCTCCCTGGCAGGAATCTGAACCATAATCGGCTCGCTGTCGCCGCCGTAAACGATGCCGGGCACCCAGCCCTGGCGGCGCAGCCGACGGACTGCCCACTTGCCCTTCACCGAACGCGGTGCTACTTCGATCTTGATTGCTTCTGCCATCTTGCCTCTCGCTCCACCGTGCCTGGCTCAGCGTTCTGGCCCTGTCGTGGCAACTGGTTCGGCTGCCCGAACCACTAGCAAGCCCGAAAAAAAGCGAACCGCTCCAGTTGTCACAGCACGGAGCGGCCGGACCGAGTGTAACCGGGTCAGCAGTGGCCCACGCCCGGCAACCGTCAGCTAGAGGATGCGGAGCATCTGCTGCTGACGCTTCTTGAGCTGCTTGAGCATCTTCTTCCGCTGGCGCAGCCGGGCACGACGCTTTAGCTCGCTGGGCTTCTGGTAGTATGCCCGGCGGCGGATCTCTCGCGGCAGCCCGGCCCGCTCACACAACCGGCGAAAACGCTTAACTGCCTGTTGCAACGATTCACCAGGCCGCAGTTTTATCTTGACCACACGTGCCTCCCGTTTCTCGGTCCTCCGCTCACAACGGTACCAACCGATGGCAGCTCGAAGCTACTTGTACCGCCAGATAATCCGTCCCCGGTTCGGGTCATACGGCGTGATCTCTACGACGACCCGATCGCCCGGGACAATACGGATGAAGTTCTTGCGCATCTTGCCCGACACGTGGGCAAGGATGACCCGGCCCCCTTCGATCTCAACCCGGAACTGGGTATTTGCCAGGGCCTGGACCACGCGCCCTTCTACTGTGATTGCCTCTTCCTTTTTCGCCACGACTACACTCTCGCTGTCCCGCAACCCCCTGAGGCAACGACCGAGAGACGCTCCGGCACTGGGTGCGTTCCGGAAGCAGACCGGTCGGTGCGGCAATCAGGGTGAGTTGACGTTCCGGCGGGAACGCACCAGCACGGTCGCCGGTGCCGTTAGCATTCTTGCGCCCGGCCGTGCCAAAATCAACCGTCCCCCCGTTCAGCAGATGCGCGGACGGCCACGGTCACCTGCTGCCGCCCACCCGAGGGCGGGCCCGCTTCGTCACGCACGGGCTGTTCGCTACGGCTTTCGAGCCGAGCAACCGGCTGGTTCCGCTCGTCCACGTGGACGATTACCGGCTGCCAAGCGGCCAATTCCTCGGCCGTCGCTTCTACGCTGACGTACGAGAGGACGATGATCAGGTCGCCAGGTTGCGCCAGCCGGGCCGCCGCGCCGTTGAGCTCCACGGCGCCCGTGCCCGCCTGGCCTTCGATCACGTACGTATCGAAGCGGGCACCGTTGTTGATATTCAGCACGCTGACGCGCTCGAATGGCACCAGGTCCGCCGCCTGCATCAGCAGCGGATCCAGCGTGATCGACCCGTCGTAGTTGAGGTTGGTTCGGGTGACCACGGCACGGTGGATTTTCGACTTTAGCATCGAGCGCCGTAGCCGCATGGAGCACTCCTGAACCGATCGCTCACCCGCCCGCTCTGAGGTTTTTCTACGCCGCGGTGCCTGAACGGTCAATCCAGGTCGCGCGGCGCCGTGCTGCTGTCGCGGCCGGCGCCGACCACGGAGGGAGAAGACCTCGGGTTCAGGAGAACTCCGGACGCCGCTTCTTCAGCTGGGCCTGCAACCGCTGCATGATCGCCGAGTGCATCTGGCTAACGCGGCTCTCGGACAACTGCAGCGTCGCGCCGATTTCTTTCATAGTGAGCTCTTCGTAGTAGTACAGGATCAGGATGAGCCGTTCGTTGCGGTTGAGGCCCTTGGTAACCAGCCGCATCAGATCCTTGCGCTGCAGCTTCTTGGTCGGATCCTCGCCCTTCTTGTCCTCCAGGATATCGATCTCGCGGACGTCCTTGTAGTTGTCCGTTTCGTACCACTTCTTATCGAGGCTGACCAGGTTCGCTGCCGAGCCCTCTTGGGCCATCTTGTAGTAGGCTGCCAGGTCCAGGCCCAGGTGGGCGGCCATTTCCTCGTCGGTCGGTGGCCTACCCAAGCGTGCCTCCAGCGTTCGGCGTGCTTCGGCCAGTCGGCTTGCTTTATGCCGTACCAACCGCGGCACCCAGTCCATGTTGCGCAGTTCGTCGAGGATGGCGCCCCGGATACGGGGCACACAGTACGTCTCGAATTTCACGCCGCGGCTCAGGTCGAACGACTGAATCGCATCCATCAACCCGAACACGCCGGCGGAAATGAGGTCGTCCAGATCGACCCCTTCGGGCAACCGGGTCAGGATGCGCTCCGCGCAGTACCGCACCAGCGGCAGGTAATGCTCAATGAGCCGGTTGCGCAGCTCCGTGGTTGGGTTTTCCTTGTACTCACGCCAAAGCTGGTCGAGCTGATCCTTGGTCAACCTCATCGAGGCCCCCCGTCCCTGTTTGGGCGTCTCCTCCGTCGCAGCCATGGTCGAGTCCGTCCTCCCACACACGAAAAACAGCCCGCAGCCCTGCTGAGCGGACCCGCGGCCGACCGCCAGACCGCCGGGCATAGCACCACCCTTCTAGCGCCATCGGCAGCCATGCTTTAGCCTCTGTCCCCGTTCTCACGCAGCGCGGCTGCACGATCGCGCCAACCGTCATCACCGGCCCGGCCCGCCGCCGGCAGCAAACTCGCTCAGGCAACCAGGTCCTTAGGTAAGTCGAATGCGATCCGTCCTTCCCGGCTGAGTCGCGACAGGACGTCGATCAGTCGCAGACGTGCCACGCGCACGGTGTCCAATGCCGGTGTGGGCATCGACCGCAGCGCTTCGACCAGCGAGCGGCTCTCCGCTGCGGGCAGCGTGCGCAGGATCTGGTTCAGGACCTGGCGCTCCATACCCCAGAGTGCAGGCAGGACGATCTGCCTGCCCGCGGCCTGGAAAACCGCCAGCAGGTCATTGCGCGACAAACGTGTCAGGTCCTCTATCCCGACCGTCACAACGAAAACCTCCGTCGCTTCTAGCCCTGGTTCAACCGCGCTCAGAGGTAGTGATCCAGAGCCCGAGCCACCCAGACCGTCTGCCCCCGACGCAGCTCGGAGGCCGCGTCCGCCGGCTCTGGACCAACCTGGCCAATCAATCGCAGACAGTGCTCGGCCTTGGCCCGCTGGCCTAACTTCCAGTAGCAGTTGGCCCGCTCCAGAAGCAGCTCGACACGCAGCGCCGCGGACGCCTCCACGGCCTCCAACGCCGCCAGCGCCTCGCCGTAGCGGCCCATCGCGTAGTGGGCCCGTGCCAGCGCCAGCGCCGCCTGCGCCCGCAGCCCCGAATCGAGCTGATCCGCCTGGTCGTTCAGGAGCCGATCTAGCACGACACGCAGTTCTTCATACAGCTCCGCGCGCCGCGCGCTGTACAGGCCACGCGCACGACTGCCTGTTCCCGCCCCGAGCCCCGGTCTCGCGTGACAGAACATCTCATAGAGCGCCATGCCGTAGAGGAAGTCCCGGCACGCCGCCAGCTCCCCCCCCTGAACGCTCCCCACATCGTCGGCCAGCAAAGCTACCGCCTCCGATGCAGCTCCGCGCGCAAGCCGCACGCCCGCAAGCGCCAGGCGGGTACGCTCCAGCAGCGGCCGGTCTTCGGTGGCCAGCGACGGCCCCTCTTGTAGGTTCCTCCGCAACAGCGACTCGGCCCGAGCAAGCTTGCCGGCCCCCAGTAGCGCCAAGGCAAGCTGAAGGCGCGTCCAAACGCGAACGGAACTGTCGGTGACCCGGTCCTCAATCAGACGCTGTAGCTCCTCGAGGTCGTGTAGCCGCCCCGCCCGGCGCAGCCAAAGCACTAACTCGGCAAGCTCGCCCGGTCCGAGCTCTTCCGGGTCCACCGCAGACAAGACCGTTTCCGCCGCCCGGTCATATCGCCCCGTGGCCACCGAAAGCCGAGCCGACTCCAGGATGCACCGGCGGCGAGTAGCGGGTTCTAGATCTGACGTCAGCATGCCGAGCCGATTGGCAAGACGTTCGGTCACTCCTCGGGGACAGCCTGCCTCACGCGCCACTTCAGCCAATCGGATGTAGATTCCGGCGGCCGCGGCAGGTGGCAGGATTGGATCGGCCGCTGCCGCGACGGCGTCGAACAGGTCTGGTCGGTCCTCTTCGATGCACCGCCGCAGCAAGGTCTCGCCCAATGACATCACTTCGCGCCGCAGTCTCCCTGCGGTTTTCTGCCGACAGAGCACCGCATACCAGCGCGCCAGTTGGGCAAGCTGAGCGTGGTTGCCGGCTAAGGCCTGCTTGAGAATCTGGAGCCAGACACGGGCTGTATGCCGCCCCGGTGCCGTTCTGGCCATCAGTCCGGCTGCCTGACTCACCTGGCCATCGCGTGCCAGTAGCTCCGCCAGCCGATGGCGCGCCGCGCCCCGTACACGCTCGGGCACCGAGCGGCCGTAGGCCAGCTGGCGTAGGGCACGGCGAGCGGACGGGCCAGCTGAGACGAGCAGCGCGTACTCCGCATCGGCAATGAGCGGAAGCCAACGGCGGGTCTGTTGCGACGCGGCGCCGAGCTCCGACCACCAATCCACCCCGTGGAGCCGACGTGCCAGCTGACCGCGGCGCCGCCACAGGCGTGCGCCGGTAGCCGCCTGCTCCGTACCGGCTGCCAGCGCCATCAGGACGGTCTCGTAGGCTTGCTGCCAGAGCTCCAGCTCGCAGAGTGCAGAAACCAAGAGCTCCTGCTCTGCAGGCAGGAGCTGCTCGACGGGAAACTCGGCAAGCACGGCAACGAGCCGATCGAACCGCCTCTGCCGTGCGAGGATCTGGGCATAGAGCAGCCTCAGGTCCGGCCGCTCCGCTGGGCTGAAGCCGGTGTCGAATGCGGCGTCCAAGCAGGCAAGCGCTCGGTCAAGCCGTTGGCTGTCCGCCCGCTGGGCTAACACGAGCGCGGCGGCAGCGTAGACGGCCGGCGGTATCCGGTCGGCGTCCCGATAGCTGTTCAGCGCCTGCTGAACCAGTCGATTGGCCCGTTGGAACTGGGCGGCTTCCAGCAGAGCAGCGACGCGCTGATCGAGCTGGCGGTAGCGTTGGAACCGCGCCGAGCGGAGGCTGCAGGTTAGCGCCATTGCAACCGCCGCTATGGCAGACGCGGCGAGCGCCACAGCAAGTTGTCGCCTCGGGGCAGAACTCACCCTTCCGCTCCGCGGACGTGATCGTGGACCGACCGGCTCGCGCGGCGCAAACTGCACCGGTACCGGTCCAATCCCTTCTTTGTCATAGATCGACGCTTTGCCTGGCCAAAACTTAGTGACGTGTCCTGTGACGGCGGGATTGAACGGCTTCGCGCGCGAGATGTCAAGGGCAGGCTGAGCCGCAGTGACCGATCTTGCGATCGGCGCGCAAAGCACCCCCCGGCCGGTGCGCCGGGGGGAGTATCCGGAGGTCCAGGTAGTTCAGGAGGAGTGCTTAGCCGGCGGGTGTCAGGATCAACAGCCCGTCGCGGCGGGCGTTGTCCGGCTTGGCCGGGGCGGCCGGCTTGGGCGCAGGTGCCGGGGCCGGAGCTGGTGCCGGTTCGGCCTTCTCCCCGGCGTCCCCGCAGCTGCTGCAACCACGCCGGAACAGGCCATGCAGCTTGCACCGCAACCCACTCAGCCCGCAGTGCCCACAAGGCAGCGACAGCTTGGGCATGCAGCAGGGGCGGAGCGACTTGATCTTGTCAATCATGTGTGTCAGCGGGTTGCCGCAGCAAGCATCGACACGGAAGCAGGGCAGCGACGGTAGTGTGATCGATGGCAGGGGGATCTCGAGCGACAGCTTCTTGCAGCAACCCCGGTGGAACACCTTGTGCAGCAGCCCGTGGGAGCCGCAGCATCCCGCCTCAGCTGCCGCACCCTCTTTGGCCTCCAGCTTCTTGCCACCCTCACCGGCGACCGCCGTGCTACAGTAGAAAGCAACAGCGGCAAGACCGAGCAACGTAAAGATCCGCTTCATTGGGACACATCTCCTTCTTGATTCTGCCACTGGTACCAGGCAACGGCCCGGCTAGCAGAGGAGGAGTCAAGTGGCCGGGCCCAAAACCGTAGCGCCGGGCCATCCGCAGCCCGGGCAGCTAGACTCACCACGGCTTGGAGCCAGGCGCACGCCTGTGTGAGCTCCTGGCTACAGTCTCTATCGGCACGTCCTGAACCGTTCTAAACGACCGACAACCCGCCCGTGCCCCGTCGGGTCCGATGATTTCGCTCCGTACGGGTGGGTTAATCTGGCTAAAGTGGGATGTTTCGGAAATTGCCGCCTTTTCCCTCCCTGCACTCTCTCACGGCGCCAGGCCACGCGCCCACCCGACCAGCCTGGCCGATCCCCGCCGGCTCTCCGCCACCCCTCCCCGCGCGCCAGCCGCTCCTGCTCTGGTCAGAAAGCTCGTGCGGTCTTCCCTGACGCCTCCAGCTCCCCTCGGCGGGTCCCTCATGGCATCATCGTCCCGGTGAGTGGCCGTGGAGACTCGGCCCGCAGCCGACGCGGAACCGCGCCCTGTTGCGACCGTTACAGCTCAAAGTTGGCAACCTGCGGCGGCCGGACAGCCGTGTTGCCGTTCGAGTCAGTCCCGGCGGCACGAGGACCGTCGTAGCGATCGGTCCCCGGTCCTCCGTCGGCCACCAGCTCAGCCAAAAAGTCCGCACTGGCTCCGAACACGCCCGCTTGGCCGATCAGCAGTTCGTCGTCCCCCTCATCCAACGACACGGTCACGCGGTCCTCGAATCGCGACCGCCGCGGTCGGCTCACGCGACGTTCGATCTGAACCTGGTCGCTGCCGCCACCGGCTGCAACGGCCAGCTCCGCCAGGGCACGCGTGTCATCGATTGTCAGTTCGTCGTCGTCTTCGCCCAGTGCCAGCAACGAGCGGCCGTGGAGCGTGACGCGGTCGAAGAGGATCCGGTCCGAACCGCCGAAGGTAAGCAGCTCCAGTTGTGATGCGAGCACGGTATCGATCAGTCGAATCATGTCGGCGCCGTCCGCCATCCGCAGCTGCACCGGACCAAGCAGCCGAGCAGTCGCAACGGCCAGTTCACTGGCACCACCACCAAGCTGCACGGTTACCGGGTCCGGGCGCGCACCACCCCCTCGCCGCTGGTGCACACGCGTGAGCACCAGGCGGTCCGGCTGCCGATCCCGCCGCGGTTCGACCAATTCCAACCCGCCACGTACGACCGTGTTACTTACCAGCGTGCAGTCGGGACCCAGGCCGGGATCTATCGACAACGTCCCGGCAACAGATACGTCAGCCACCGACACGAAATCAGCGCCGGTACCCAAGCTGATCGTCGCAGGCGGAAGCGCCGACCGTTGCCCGGTTGCAGCCGATACGATGAGCACGTCCGCTCCCCCGCCCAGAGCAACGCGGACCCTGCTGACCGGTTGGTTGATCTGCACCTGCCGGGCACGCCCACCGACGGTGGTGCCGTTGCCCTGGACGACTAGTGTGCCGTTGGGTTGAACGGTTATGACGACGAAGTTGTCGGCGGAGTCACCTCGAACGATCAGCTCCCCACCGACCACCGACACGCGAACCGCGCCGGATCCTCGCGTTGGGCCGACCTCAATGAGGTGATCCTCCACTTCACCGTCCGGCGCCGGCCGGTCTGGTGTCGGGATGCCGTAGCGGGTCACACGGAAGCGGCTCACCAGTGAGCCGGTCGCGGGTAACGTTACGGGCACGCGCCAGAGCAGCACATTCGTGCCCGTGCGCAAGCGGACTTTGTTGGCAAGTCTTTCCAAGTTGGATCCTATCGCTGACGTGTGCGCCAGCAGCAACCTTGGCCTGCCGAGGCGGGGAGCGGGTACACGCGAGACACTGCTCATCGGTATGCTAGCGTGTAGACGGGGCGTGCTCCGTACGCGCGGGTACCGAAGGGGACACTCTCG
Organism: Planctomycetota bacterium; assembly: GCA_026991575.1. Lineage (GTDB taxonomy): Bacteria > Planctomycetota > Planctomycetia > JALXBF01 > JALXBF01 > JALXBF01. Next base: position 28,477 of record JALXBF010000008.1, read on the forward strand.
CAGCGTGAGCGACACCGGCGCACCACAGCCCCCTTCGTGCACCCGGAGTCCGCACGCACCCCTTGTGCAGCTAATGCGTACCTGGTCGGTGAGTAGGTGCGTTCCCGAAGTTGCCCCCGTCACGGACGCCCTGGCATGTACCCCCGCGACGGTGGATCGTCACGAAGGATGTACCGGCAGAACGCCCAGAACGATCGCTCGGGATCCTCGCCCAGGTACCCCTTCTTCCGGGGCTCCGACATCACGACGGCCTTGTGCTCGGCCGCGAACCGCCACAATTCGGCGCAATAGGCATCCGAAAACCTCCGCTCGTCTCTTGGCATTGGTTGTCTTCGTGCTCTTGGCTGCTTTTTCCTGCACCTAGTGGCACGGAAGCGTCTTTTGTGAAAGGTGTCTCCTGGCGACAAACTCCAGACCGATGGGTGCGTTGCTGGCTTCGTCGGTCAGGTTGTAATGGCGATGGCTGTCGCGCCGACGGGATTCGGAGGTGACCAGATCGGCGTAGTTGCCTGCCAGTCTGCCGCAAGGCCCAGCGGCGGTTGAGGCAGCAAGGGGGCTCACCCGGCTGGAGAAGCCGGCACCGCGCTCTCTGCTCTATGCGTCGTCCATCGCCGCTGAACCATCCGATCGTTTCAAGGTCTGTGTCAACCAGGCTAACGCCTGGTCACGATTCTGGATCTGACCGTCCAACTGTGCTGCTCGAATCGCGCGCAGCATCTCGCCGATCTGCGGTCCGCGGGGCACGCCGAGCTGGATCAATTCATCACCTCTCACCAGGGGTGGCGGACTGAGCTGGTCGTCGGGGGTGTCCTGGTACTGCCTTGCCGCGAGCTGCCATTGCTGGCGGAACCAGGCACCAAGCTCTTCGGCTTCACACCAGCCCAGCGCCAAGAGGGCCGCGGCGAGCGAGTCGGCCAGCAGCGGCTTCCACTCGTGCGGCGCGCGACGCGAGAACTCCAGGATCACGCGGTAATTCATCGTCAACCACTCGACGGCATCGCGCAGGTCGTTGGACATGCGCAGCCGTGCCGCCAGAGCTCGAATCACCGTGCGTCTTTTCCACCTGAGCAGCCGCTCCATCGGAATCGCCTCCTCAGGCGGCTCGGCCAACAGGTGGAACGACGCCGCGAACGCCAGGGCCAGCGGCAGCTCGGAACTCGGCTCAGGCAATCCGAGGCGATGCCCGGCGGCCTGTCGTTTCTCGGCCAACGCAACAGCTTGCCGCCAGCCCTCGTCCAACCGCGCACACACCGCGAGCGTGTGCTGCCACAGATCCGTGCATCGTGCGTGCAACGGATCGTCGGTTCCGCTCTTGCCGCGCAGCTCATCCAACTCCGGCAGCAGCGGTCGCAACAATCCGACTTCCGCCAGCATCGCCAGGGCACGGGCGCGGCTAGGGTGCTGCAGCAATAGCTGCAGTTCGCGCAGGATCCGCTCCGCGCTGACCTGCGTGATCTGCTCGGCCATTTCGCGGACGGCTGCCAGCGTCGCCGGCTCGATCTGGAAGGCGAAGCGGGCGGCGAACCGCACCGTGCGAATCAACCGCAGTTTGTCCTCCGTAAACCGCTCCCGCGGATCCCCGATTGCGCGGAGGATTCCGCGTTTCAGGTCCTCACGTCCGCCGACGAAGTCGTACAGCCGGCATGCCAGCGGGTCGTAGAACATGCCATTGATCGTGAAATCGCGGCGCAGCGCGTCCTGCTGCATGGAGCAGTATTCGATCCGGTCCGGATGCCTACCGTCCGAATACGGCCCTTCGCGCCGGAACGTAGCCACCTGGACCTCCCC
>JALXBF010000009.1 GCA_026991575.1 Planctomycetota bacterium
GCAGTGACTTGCCTTGCACCCACTCTATCCAGCCAGGATCCTTGTGTGTGATGGTGCGGTAGTAGCTGCTGTCGAGAGTTTGCAGTGTGTCGGTCGCGTCGTAGTACTTGACTGACTCGACCGACACCAGTGGAGACCACGGCAACACAAGCCTATCGGCTGGCCAGCTAGCACGTGTGTGGCGATAGGTGTTTACGGCTAGGCCGCGTATCGTCGCCTGCTCCAGGTGGTCGACAGCAGCCCTAATGAGCGCAGCGAGGTACGCATCGTCGGCAGTGTGCACCAGGCGCAGGTGCTCTCGGAGGTCACCCACGTTTACCGGCGCGTTTCCGCGAGCGATCAGAGCGTCGGGCACGTGTTACCCTCGCCGCTGTATCGTAGTCGTCGTCTGTCGCTGACTCTGGCCCGGCCGTGGGGGCAGGCTCACAAATGCCTGCCCCCATCCAGGCCTCTGCCAGGCGGTCGTCCAGCTCCGCGACGTCTCCCGGTCCGTACGACCAGTCAGCACTCGCAATCGAAGTAAGAAAGCGGACTTTCATTACGACGCCGAGTTCTGGTAGCACTTAGCGGCCTGGGTATCGACCACCGCACCGTCAGCGCGCTGGAATGCAACGAACGCAACCTGGAAGTACTCCAGATAGCGTTCCTCAGACCGGCGCAGCTGGATACCGTTAACCAGGCGTGCAGTGTAAGCAGCCTTGAAGTCGCCGAAGATGATCGACTTCTCGGACGCTGCCATGTCTGGCATGTCTGGGTTGATCACATACGGGAAGCCAAGCAGCGTTCCGCTTCCAGTCGCGATATCGGGTACCCAGAGCGGACGCCCATTACCGTCCTTGAGCTTCTTGACCGCAGCCCAGGTATTAGCGTTGAACATCCACCTTGCATTCGGATGATAAGCCTGGTCCACCGAGGCAATAAGGTCGACCAGGTCCTCATAAGTCACGCTGGTCGTCTGACCGGTGGCCCCTTGCTTTCCTACAGGAGCGCCGGTCTGTAATCCTTCTGGCTCATTGCTGCCAGTGCCGGTCGTCAGGTACTGGTTCAGAATCCTGCCAACACGCTGGCCGAGAATGTTCCCTAGGTAGCTTGCAAGGTCGATTGCAGAATCCTGCAATAGCTGCAAGGATGCAGGAACGAGCTTACTAGAGAAGAGGTACCCTTTCAGCTCCTTCTGCCCGAACGTCGGGTCCTGTTGCGTGGTAGCAGATCCCTCAGCAACCAGCTCACCCTTTACGCTGGTCTCATCCAGCGTCGGAATTCCGAAGGGCTCGCCGCTAGAAGTCCGAAGAACGGTAACGTAGGGCAGGATCTGGTTATACCGCGACATCGCCGTCTCGATCGCGCTGGCGATGCGCTTCGGAACCAGATACCCGCCTGACGCTCCGGTGCCGGTGCCTAGTGCACGCAGCTCACGCAGCGCACGTGCTTCTTCCGGCTCCAGGGCCTGAGCGCCAAAGCGGACCCACTTCTCGAACGCGCGCTCTGCCAGGTCATCACCATCAGCAGCGTCTTCATCAGCCGGTTCGTCGAGCCGGCTGGTGACGATCACACTCTCGTTGGTTTCCCGCTGCACGTCCAGATGACGTTCGAGCAAATTAATACGCTCCGTCAGGCCGTCGATATCAGACATAATGCGGTGGTACTTCTCTCGTTCCTCTGCGGTAAGGTTGCGGTCTTCTACTATTGCAGCCTTGAGTAAGGCGTCGGCCTCTTTTGCCAAGGCCTGACGGCGTTCTCTGAGCTCGTTGAGCGCGGTCACCGTGGTTGCCATGAGTTCACCTCCAAAAAGCGAACCGCCGCAGCGCACAACAGCCGCGGCACAACACTACCATGCGTCGCGGCTCCTGCACGCTGCGGCGGTTTGGCATAGTCGCTGCCCTTACACCCGCGTTGCAGTGGCCATCGCTTTCATGATAAGAACAGCTTACGACGCAAGTCAAGCCTGAGGATGAACGGAGTCAAGTCCACCGAACGCAGCTTGAACTCGGGTGGGTCCATTTCGAACTGACGGTAGTGGCGTGCCAGGTGTGCGTACACCCGACGCTTATCAGCATCTGGAATAGCCACACCGCCCCTGGCTCCGAGCAGCGCTTGCATTGCTGCAATGACACCTCTCCGGTGCGTCACCAATTTGCCATCCACCACGTCATGGTGTGGCAGCTTATAGCTCCCGAACTGGTCAGGTGCGTCCGCGTCATACCATGCGAACGCGCGACGGTACTTCACCCAGTCAATCTCACCATCCGCCTTCGTTGCCCATCTCCTGACCCGTTGCACAGCCGCGTCGGCGTCCCAGCTTGTGGCATTGAAAGCGGGCGTTCCTTCGTAAGGCACCACCGCCCTCAACTCGCTTTCAAAATAGCTTGCAAGGGACACAGATGTTGCCTTATACGCAGGGAACGTCACAACCGAAACGTCATATAAGTCGACGTCCAGAAGCTCACGCAGTGGTGTATCGTCGTCTTCGGCTTGGGCCCACCTGTCACGCCGGACTCGGAAACCAAACGAGGCCCCCGTCACGTCACCCCGACGCAACAACTCAGCTACGTCGCGTGCGTACTGCGTGTCCGGGAGGGAAACGCGAAACCACAAGCCACGCTCATCCGAGCGAAGCTCGAGATTACCCGCTGACCGCCTGCCCAGCACGTAATTCGGGTCGTGGTTCCAGAGAGCGACTACGTCCGTGTCGCCGGCCAAGGCCCGATCGAAGGCCCCCCGGCGGATCACCTCTCGAAATGAACCGCCGATAGAGGTCTCGCTGTCGTAGACGGCTGCGTAGCCTTCCACTACCGCGGCATCGCCGCCCGACCGCAGCGAAAGCATACCGGACGGAACACACCTGCGTTCCAGCTCAATCGTCATCGTCCCGTCCCCCAGGGCACATTGCCCGAAGCATTCTGTAGACGCGGTCCTCATGTTCCTGCCACCATGCACCCAGTGCTTCGCGATCACGTGGCATCTCTTCTAGGAGTGACTGTGCAGTTGACTTTGCATCTTGCAGTTTGGCGCCGAGCTCTGAGATGCTAAGTGCCAGCTTATCTCCAGCGCGAGTGATTCCATCGAGCTTTCCTGTCTTCGTTGCAGCAAGAGTCGCCTGGCGGAACTTGGCCACCGCGTGGCGACATAGCCGCGAGATGACACGTGCCATCTCGCGGCTGTCGCCACTAGCGGGCGGAGGAGCGGCTTGCTGCTTTGTCTCACCCTGCCCCTGTTGCTCAGCTGGTGCCATGTTCAGCGGCACCAGATAGGTGTCTCCCCCATCAATCGGGTTCAGGTTCTCCAACCGACGGATATCGTTAGCACTAAGCCAGCCCCATTGACGCCCGACAGCGTATGCGCGGTACCGGCTCTCGATGTCACCGCGAAGCAAACCGTCCAGGGAAAACTCCGCGAAATACCGCGATTCGCGCGTCAGGCTGAACAGCTTCGTGTTCAGCTCACTCTCCCATCGAACGCACCATGGCCTGATGGTATGTACGACGAATTCGATCGATTGCTGCTCGACATTGGAGTAAGTGGCCCTTTCAAGGTGGGCAAGTAAGTGTGGAGGCACCCTGTATAAGCGTGCTATTTCCTCAACTTGAAACTTACGCGTCTCGATGAATTGTGCGTCGTCCGGCGGGATGGTAAGTGGCTTATACGTCAGGCCGTCTTCCAGGATTGCCGTCTTAAATGCCCCCCGGGGGCCGCCATAAATCTGCTGCCAGGACACACGAAGACGCTCGCGTGCCTCAGGTGACAGCCGACCGGGAAACTCAAGCACGCCACCTGGCAGCGCCCCCTGGCCGAAGAACTTCGCTCCGTACTGCTCAGCGACGAGAGCAATGCCAACAGCGTTCCGCGCCACGCGAATCGGAGAGTAACCCACCAGGCCATCGTAACCAAGTCCGACCACATGCAGCACCTCGTCCTGGTGGTACCGTCGGACTACCTCAGTTCCGCCCGGGCGCGGCAGCCGGAACGTGTACCACTTGACCCACGCACCAGCCTCCCGGTCCCACCGCAGCTCCACTTCCTCGAACTGATGAGGAAGCACTGGCACGATCTGTGTTACCCGGCCGGACCCATCGCGCTCAACAATCGCGAAGCCGTTGCCGTAAAGCAACACGTGCGATGTCAGCAGTTCACGGAATTGGAACGATGTATAAGCAGGGTGTGGCCGGTCATGCAAAAGCCTGTATAAGCGGTGCTCACGCGCAGGGCGCTTCGCACCGTCAGGCATGCGCTCATACACACGAAGCGGGATCGACGCGATCGTCTCTGCTATCACACGCACGGCTGCGAAAACGGCCGTGCACCGGATTGCCGCCTCCGGTGAAACGGCAATGCCAGCGTCAGATACAGCTGATACGTCGTCGACCAGGTCCTGGTACGTAAACGACCGGGCCTGCGTCAGCCACCTTGTAACACGCCTTAGCAGTCCGGTCATCTGTTCTCCATCAGATAACCAACAGCCCCCTGTCCTCGTACACAGAGCTTCCACCGCCACCACGGTCGCGTAGCATGGCCCGTCCTAAGGCCATGACACACGCTACAATCCCGTCGATCTTCTCACGTGACCGACGTTTCGACGGCTTGATGTTACCGGCCGGGTCACTCTCTGCAACGCAGTGTTGCACAGCCCACCGAGTCACTGGGTCGCCCTCGTGCCTTATATGTCCACCAAGTATAAGCCTTTCAAGTTCCTTACTCGGCCCTGACATCGACAGAAAACCCTGTCCAAACGACACAACATCGAGCCCGTCGTCAACCAACTGTCCAGCCAGCTGGAGCCCCTGGAAGTATCGATCCAGGGCCAGTTCTACGATGCGATACTCGCGAGCGAACTCTAACACGTCGGCCCGCACGCGGTCGTAGTCGACGCAGTTGCCCGGAGTCAGCCTTAGCCATCCTTCCGCAGCCCATTGGTCGTACGGCACCCTGTCCGTCTTTGCACGCTGGTACACCGTCTCGGCAGGACACCAGTAAATCCACCGCGCCGTGTATCCGCCGCACTCCTCCGGGAAGAGGAGACACAGGGCAGTAAGGTCACGCACTGCGGAAAGGTCGAGGCCTGCGTAACACTCCCGGCCGCGGTACTCGGACCAGTCGATGTCCCGCCGGCACGCATCCCAATCTGACAGGTTTAGCCATGTCGCATAGTGCTGCGACCGCCACACGTTCAGGTGGAGCTGGCGGAACGCCTCCGTAGCAGCCGGAGATCTACGCGCCGCCCTGGCTGCGGCCTCCAGATACTCGCGCGTTACCGTGTGCCCGTAGCTTGGGTTGGCTTTCCTCCATGCACGCGGCTTATCCCAGTCTTCTCCGTCGTACTTATACAGCACTGGGTAAAACCTCTCATCCCTGATGGCTCCACTTGCAACCCCTTCTGCGTACCTGTGCATCTCCCATGCAACGTTACCGTCCTCAGCAACACCGGCCGTGGTAATAGCCACGACCAAAGGCTGGCGGCGTGCACCAGTACCAGTAGTCAGCACATCCCACAGCTCGCGACCCTGGTGCGCGTGGACCTCGTCGATGACGGCTCCATGCACGTTCAGGCCGTGCTTCGTGGACGCATCACTTGAGAGCACTTTCCACCGATTTCTGCGCCGTGGAAAGTGGATCTCGCGCCGGTAGATCATCGAGTGGTCGGCCAGCGCTGGAGCTTGTTCTACCATCGCACGCGCTGCTTCGAAGACGATCGCAGCCTGCTCACGATCAGCCGCCGCCGAGTAAATCTCTGCACCGTCTTCGTCGTCAGCGTAAAGCAGGTATAAGGCTATCGCAGCCGCCAGTGTCGTCTTTCCGTTTTTGCGTGGCACCTCGATCCACACGGTGCGATAGCGGCGCAGGCCGTGTTCGTCGACCCATCCAAACACGTCGGAAATGATGCGCCGCTGCCAGGGCAACAACTTCAGAGGTTGCCCTGCCCACGGTCCAATGTGCTGCCGCAAGCGCGATATGAATTGCAGGGCACGCTTGGCCTTCGACTTATCGAAATGCCACCGCGCCATCAGGCCCCCCTCAAGAACGCTTCAATCGGGTCACTTTCCGTCGGAGATGCAACCTTTCCTTTCGGCCTTTCCTTCCCGACCACTCTTAGCGCTCTTAGTTGCTGCATCAGACATGCCATGAGCTTAGCATAGCTCGTTGCACACTTGCCGTACTCCTGGTCGGATGGAGACAGTGACTGAAGGCTGTCACGGATCCTTATAAGCTCTCCAAATAACGTGACAGCCTCATCTACCAGGTAGCGATGTGCTGGATGAAAGTTGTCATCGGCGACAACGTAGTCACGAAGCCGCTCCCAGAACGCACGCTGCAGCGGCGTGATGCCGCGTGGCGGCAGCCAGCCGCCGGCTTCCGCACGCTCCCGCCGCCTGGCGACCTCGTCTGCCTTTACCCCTTGCGGCTTCGCCTTTCGCCCAGATCTCCCCTTTTTCCCAGCCAATGCGGCCCTCCCGACCTTCCTGGGGCCGCAAAATCGCGAAAAGGCCCCCGGCTCGGTCTGCGTTCTCGCGTGCCCGCTCTGACTCACCCCCTACCCTTTGCTATCTTACCTCCGACCTTACAACTCCACGTATAAGTTCGCTGGTCAACTGAGCGTTCGCACTAGTCAACCGCACCTCACACCACATAGGGCCATCCTCTGAGAGGTCACCCGGTGCCATCGTCACGTAGCATCGGCCAGCCTTGGCATCCTCGACAGCCATCTGTTTCTCTTGCACTGCCCCGGACCCAATGCGCCAACGAAACACTGGAGTCCAGCCGGTTAGGTCTACTGGCTGTCCAGTCTGGTCCGTCACGGTAACGCTGATCTTTGTGCCGTGGTCTGTGCGAACCAGCTGCAGCGTGGTCACAGCGTCTGATCCCGTCTAACAACAGCAACAATACCGTCAGATCCTGCGCCGACCGCCTGGCCATCTGACCTGACTACAACTGTAATCGTCACCCCTGTCTCTGGCGTTGCGAGCTTTCTGCTGTAACCCCAGCATGGGATAAGCCACCAGATCATTCTACTTTCACCACAGGCTCAGCATTGGCGTCCGTTTGCAACGTCTTTGACACGTGGACCGTTGCTCCGTCGGTGCGATAAATCGTCCAGCTGGTGCCAGACCGCTCTGACTCGAGCATCGCTAGCACGACAGTGCACAGGCTGTGTTCCGGAGCGCTTGCTTCGACAGACGACACGCCGCGTTTCAAGGTTGCGTCTGCAATCGCATCGTGCTCCGTTGCTGCCAGCTGGTAGCCTGTCTTGTCGTTGTTCGTCGCTACCGTTACCTGCTCACTCGCTGCATCAAAGGTGCTCCTAGTCGACACGGCCACGTCGAGATAATCGTCAGCGTCCTTTAGCGCTGCACCTGTGGTGCCAGGTGCTGGAGTCGCCGGCAGGACCTGGCCCATATCGATCTGTACGGGTTCTGTGAGGCCGCGGGTGGCGTAGGCCCACACATCGGCTGCGGTAGCTCTGGAAGAGACCGACACATCGAGCAGCGCGCCGAACGAACCGGCGGCTGTGTGGTCAGCTTGCAATTCGTCCCACACTGCGTCTGCAATGCTGCCTTTCTCAGCAGACGTGAGAGTGTAACCAGTCTTATCGTTGTTGGTGCCGACTATTACATGGTCGGTTGCTGGGTTGAAAGTGCTTCTGGAACTTACTGTTGCATCAAGGTAGTCGTCTGCATCACGCAGGGCCTGGCCCGTTGTTCCTGCGACGGGCGTTGTCGGAAGTGGCTGTTCCATGTCGATGGTAACTGGATTTGCAACGTTATCCACCGTGCCGCCCGTAATCGTCCGCGTCGCGACCGCCCACACGTCGGCGGCCGAGTGGCTGGAGCGGCTCGCGACGTTCGTGTCGAGGTTCGACAGGCCGAGGTTGACTGAGCTGTACGGGTCGTAGGCAACGACCCAGTACACCACGTTCACGGGGTCGGCACCGGTGGCGGTGATCTTCACAGCGAGAGGCCCGAGCGTGTCCACATCGGCGGCTGCGAACGTGTAAACGTACCAGCCGCTTCCAAGCTCGCTTACTGTTCCACCTCCGTTGGCGAATGCAGCGCCGTTTTTGCTGATCTGCACGCTCGGCGTGAGCCCGGTCTTCGGGGTGACGTGGTCGGTGCTGTCGTACATCACGAACAGCAGCTTCTTGGTCGTGTCGTTTTGCTTGACAATTCGCATGGCTCACATCCCCGCGAAGACGCGAGCGAGGGGGACACCTGATGCGCCACCACCGCCAGAGCCCGCCTGGCTCTCCACGGCGCCGATGTCTGGGTAGCTCGTCGTGTTCGGCAGGCCGGGCCACGTTTGTGGGATACCTATATCGCCGAACACCTGCTTGCCGAAATCGTTCAAGGAATAGTCACCATTGGCCCGGTCAACAAAGATTTCCTTCGAGCTGTCCGGCGAATACACCGGGTCAATCATGTTCACGACACCATTGGTGGCGCCGGCAGTGTTGGCATGGAACCCGACTTTCTCGATGATCGGGTTGAACAAACCTTCACTGCTGTTCCGGTTAATACCGTAGCCACCGCAGTGGGCAATGAGCACGTTCTTGAGGAGTACCCGATCCGCACCACGCCAGTACTCGTTCACGTCGGCGAACACGCCATCATTGGTGCTCTCAACGATGAGCGAGTCGATGACGTGGATGGATCCACTCTTGTTGATGAAGAGCCCGTTGGTGCAGCCGCGAAAGATGCAACCGGCAATCGTCACGACGTTATGGTTTGCACCGGAGAAGCCATAGGTGCAATCGCGGATGTGGCAGCCAAAGACTAACCCAAAAACGGTATCATTTGACTGAGTGTACAGCGCGTAATCACAGTCGTAGATCTCACACTGTTCAACGATGATCTTCGTCGACCGCTCCCACTGCACGCCTGTCTGGAAACCATGGATCACGCAATTCTTCACCCATATGTCATCCCAGTACCCATAGAAGCAACGTCCGATTCTTCCGGGCACCGGACCAACGAGCTCAAGATTCTCCAGACGAATGCGGCCTTTTATCCAGTTACCACTCGCTGCACGAACCACGGGGCGCCCGCCAACCCCGATAATGACGGGCCATTCGTGGCGGTCCGGTTCGAGACCACTGCCGCTACCGGACGTGCTGTCTAGCTGCCAGTCCGCTGAGTGCTCGTACTCAATTCCGGTGTACTCAAGCTCGATCCGCCACGGACCATACGGGTCCTTGAAGAGTTGCAGTGACCCATCTATCGTGGCACGCTTGCCGCCAATCGCCCACGTCTTGCCTGATAGATTCGCCGGGAACGGCGTCTGGCTGTGGACTGTAATCGTTTTCGCAGCGTTATCTTTGCCAACGATCTGAGCGTACTCACGCCCGCCTGTCCCGCTGACCCAGATCACATGGCTGCCATCAGTCGCCACATTGGTCAAATCTGGGTTGTCCGCGCTCAGATCAACAGTAAGCCCGTCAGAGCTAGTCGAGGCACTTGAGCCAAATATGGCTGGATCCGGCCCAGCACCACTAGCTTGCGTGTCGCTCCCGGTCTGGTTGTTGAGCCGCACTACAGGCCACGCCATCCAGCTACAGCTCCACGCTCATCCGAGGCGTCGGGTTCACTGCGACGCGCAGTGCGTTCTCGTAGTGTGCCTTGCCATTGCTTGCGACGCTGTCGAGCGCAGCCACCAATGCCTGCAGCGCCTCGATGATTCGGTTCACATCGGCGCCGGTGATCTGCTGCCTTCCGTCCGCAGGCGAGCCGTCGGCCACCACGTACGTGGCGTCGTCTGGGAACAGCGACGCCATGTCCTTGGCCTGCCACTCAGCCAAGATGGCTGCGGCAGCGGCTCGGCCACGGCAGAGAATGTCCGCGGCCACGCGGATGCGTTCGTTGGAGAACCGGACTGCGTTGGGTTGGTCAATTTGGGGCATGGCTTACCTCTGTGTCTTTTACTCCACTGGCCAGCAGTACCAACCTTCTCGCTTACGCCGAGCAAACACGTCCGCCTTTACCAGGCCCTGGAAGGCCTCGTCCAGCATATCGTAGAATGCTTCTGGCTTTGCAGAGTGCAGCCTAGCGTGCGGCTGTCCGTGAAAGCAGCTCCTTCCAAAGCTTACACCAGCCGGCCGAATGAACTTTCCTTTCCAGAACCAGAGCACGTACTCGTGATTGCGCTTCACGCTGCCGAACAGCGGGAAGGCGTTACGCTTGCACCACACTAGCCTGCAGTGGAAACGCAACCTTTCTCTCAGAAAGCTTTCGACCTGCCACATGTTCCTGTCAATGCACCACACGAAGATGTGAGCCGAGCAAGCTAAGGCTGGTATTAGCACACGATCAAAGAACGCAAAGACAGCGTCCATTGGCCAGGTGTGGTACGACGGGCCAGTCTTGCCTACTTGATGTTTCTTTCGCCTGACGAACGGGCACTGCCATGGTGGGTCGACGACCATGATCTGGACCTTATCGCCAGGCCTGAACGCAGCCACAGCGACAGCTCACTGTTGCCTTGTGCCGTTGTTGAAAGCGTTGATTGCACCGAGTTCGTGTGCAAGCAGCCTTACTGTTTCGCGTAGTTCATGAACAGCCTCAGTGTGCGCGCGCATGCACGACTCGACACGTTCCACAAGCGCTGCCCATTGCTTCGACACGTACCAGGCAAACCAGATGCACATTGCTGCTGGGAATCCAACAGAACCGACCAATTGACCAATGGTCAGGGGGTCCATTCCTTTGCTAGCCCCTTTTCGAGCAGCATCTTTCCAACGTCATTGCCGTTCAGAAACACACGCGCTAAGACTCGCCCAAACGAATCTCTGCCGTGGACTTCAAGCGTGACCCGCTGCCATTGGACATGTTGCTCCGCCCATCGACGTGCTGCCTCAGCTAGCTGCTGCTGTAGCTCGTCATGTGACGAGAGCTCCGGAGTATCGACACCGTAGAGGCGGATGTGCTCTTCGCGAAGTGATACCCCAAGGGGTAAATCAACCTGGCCAACGTAGGTGTCCCCGTCGATGACTCGAGTGATTACTGCTGTGACGCACTGCCCTGTCTCCTGCGGATCCTCGCGAATTGCTGCCAGCTCCACCGCGCACACCACCACAGCTGCCGTCAGCCATGCTGCGCAGTGATGCGCGAGGAGCTTACTTGCCATGGTCAGTTACCTCGTACCTCACCTGTCCTTTCTCGTCGACCCACCACCGGACGCGCAGTTTAAGCGGCTGGCTTTCGACTTTCACCGCGCCGCTATTATGCGGGTGCGCAGCTTCTGTTACAGGCTCCGTAGGCGTGGTATTTTTACTCCACGCCAACACTCCAGCCGCGACTGCAGCAGCCGCCGCAAGCAACGCCACCAACCATGGCAGCACAGGTGGCGGTTGGATGTTTGCGCGCGTGTAATGGTCGGCGACGACGAGGTCGCCCATCTCACTGACTGCTCGCTGCGTCACCGGCTGCCCGTCGAACAGCACCCTGTCGTACCACGCTGCCTGGCGTGCGTTTTCCATCGCCTGCATCTCTGCCCATCCCTGGACCGTCAGTGCCTGCTGCAGCGTGTCCAGGCGGTTGCGCTGCTTGAGCACCTGCTCCGCTGCTTCCTGCTTTGGCGTCTGGAGGGGGTGGCCCAAGTACTTCCTGATAGCGCGCCACAAGCTCATCGCGTGTACCCCCCACCAGTACCTGTCGCTGAAGCAACATACGCCACAGGTGCCGCCTGACGAGCTCCAGTACTGTCACGCGTCACTAGCTCTTCGGAACGACGGTCGGTACGCCGCCCATTCCACCAGGTAGCTGAGCGCGTGCCTGGCCGCCACCGGATTCGGCGATGATGCGGTGCGTGATTCCCTCTCGCTGCGTCATCACGCCGTCCAGGTGGACAATCTTCGACCGCTCCATCAGGAACGCGTGGCTCTGGGCCTGCGAAAGGGCAACCAGCTCCAAGCCTTTGCGGACGTCTTCACCGATCTCGGCCATGGTCACCTCCACTTATCTCTGGCACCACGTTGATTGTAACGTCACCTCTAAGTGACTTTCTCAATGTTTCCCACGACTGCCTCAGGGCCATTACTTCGCGCCTTAGCGCTGCCACTTCTCGCTCTAAGACATCAAGCCGCTTCTTGTCAGCACCCCCTGGCTTATCCCTGTCCAGGGGGCGCCAGGGCGCGTCGGGTGGTGCGTTGTCGCCACGGTTTTTCGAAATACCCCCGCCACGCGGAGGGTTCGTGGCGGGGGGTCAGGTGGGAGGCCCAATGGGTGCCGCCGCTGTAACGCTACCGCTAACTCCCCAGGCTACGCCGAGTATTTCACCTCCCGGGCCAATGACCGCAGCGCCGCTATCACCGTGACGAATCCGCCCGCGCAGCCAGAACAGGCGGAGGCAGGTGCGTTCGACCAGTCGGCCCGCATACCGGGCGGGGGTATCCGGTACCCCCACCCGGTATAGCACAGCGACGTCCACTCGCTGGCCGGCTGCGGGCCGGCACACGCGGAGGCGTCGAAAGTTGTGGGGAGGCGCCACATGGAGGTACGCGTAGTCTGCCTGCCAGTCAGATGAGCACAGCGTAGCCCTGGCGATGCAGTGCCTGTGCGCCACCACGAGAGACCTGGCACCTCTCACGACGTGGGCTGCAGTCAGGACGTGATGTGAGTCGACGAAGTATCCGGTACCTACGCTTAGCCCCCTACCGTAGTCAGCGCGCACCACACAAATACGGGCCGGGTCAACGGAGGCCAGGGCCGCTGCTGCCGATGCCGCGCAGAGGAGGAGGACGCACACCGATGAGACTGCGAGACGAGTCATGCAGCGGCCCATCGAATGGCCTCCTGAGTTTGCTGTCGCTTCAGGTAACCGACCGCATCGTGGCACGTCCATACGTGCCAGTTGCGGTGCGCTGCTTTCAGCCTGCCTGATTTTACTGGCGGGTGGCTGATAAGGTCCAGTACTCCCCAGACGTTCGCCCACCTTGCAACGGTTGACGGCCTTGCAATTGGAGGCAGGGATAGCGGCACGAGTCCGCGTTCTGCGTAGACAAGAGGCGACCCAAGCGTAACCATCCTGTGAGTGCGCCTTGCAAAGTACTTGCATGCCTTATACGCGATCACTGTCCCGAGGCTGTGCGAGATGATAAGGCTTGGCGCTTTTTCGTCGCAGAGATTTGCAAGGCGCTGTGCGTCCACCGATGCAACGATGTGTCCCAGGTCTTCCAGCCACGTCGTGACGCGCTGCCACAACCTCCGCGGCTTGGCGGAACAATCCCAGGTGTACGGCGTCACGGTAGCTCGGTGCCCAATGGCTAAGGTGATGTGTCTCAACCATGGGATCCACCAGCCATACGGTCTGGTTGTCCCCATTCCGTGAACCAGCACAACGTGCACCGCGCACACCCCTTGGTGAGACCGTGGTTATGCCACACGAGTATAGGGGACGCGCGGTGCATCTGGCAACGTGGCAGGCTACTTCTGGAGCAGGTAAGCAAAGAGATCGAGGTCCACCACAACTAGCGGCTGTTTTCTGTCTGCCCAAAGCACGAGCATGTCCACATCTCCAGTGGTTAGCCACCTATGCAACTGTTTCCAGCCGTCTTTTCTTGCTTTTAGTTCTACGCACAGGCGTGCTTTCTCTGACTCGACGACAACGTCACACTTTGCGGTGTTAGCTGCGCCACTCAGTGGCACTCGGGACGCTCGAAGGCCGAAGCGCTTCAGCAGACGCACCAGCTCCTGCTCACGGCGGCGCCCCTTTTCTCGCTCTCTCTTGCCCACGCATCAACCTCCGTGGATATGTCACCACGCTTTACAAAGTGGCCCAGGATCGCGTTCGGCCGCCAGGCGGCTTACGAGTCGCCAGTGGAAGAATCGTCGCAATCCGGGCGAATTTGTAACGCAGCAGGGTCGTCTGCGACGGCTATGACGTTCTCAAGACGCACGCACAGCCGCTCGCCCTCTGGGGTCAACACGAGGACGAAGTGTTTCGTCCTCGGCAGCGTGCTCCACTTGCCGCTGTGCCATCCAGGGTACAGCCTACTGTACACCAGTAGCACTTGGCCGATACGTTGTTTGTCTGCGTCGCGGAACTTCACCCATTTTCCCTTGGCAACTCGTGATAACATGGGTCATCCTCTGGACTAATACCGGATATTACTTTGACCGCTTATGCACATCAGGTGTGCTTGCTCGGATAGCTCCAGCTCTAGTACTTTACCCCCGCGCGCCGACGCTATCTCGCGCCATTCTGCGAGGTGTTCGCTGGTCGGCTCGAGTCCGCGAAGGTGGCACCACCAGTGAAAGCGGCAGTATGTGGGGCCACTGCCACCAACGGTGGGGGAACAAACGCCTGGCATTTGGCAGCGTCCCCACGAGCAGCGATCGTACTCAGTGCAGCGGCGTGGTACCGGCTCACCTCGTGCCGCAGCGTACTCGCGTGCCATCCTGGCGACAGCCGCTGGATGTTGGTCCGTGCGCAGTCTGAGCCGGTCCGCACGTCGGTATAGTTCGTCGGACGCCCTGAGAGCATCTTCGAGCTCGATGGCTGCGAACAGCGCAGTGAGCCGGTCCGTGAGCGCATCACCCCCCTCGCGAGCGTATTTGCGAAACGGTGGGAACAGCGTCGAGTGGTGCTCGATCCACTGAGCAGTCTCGCGGCGGTTCATGTCGACCTCCCATTCGCGTCGCAGGTGCGCAGCTCTCCGTTCCCGCCCCCCTTGGACACCCAGCGCGCAAGCATCTCGCGCAGTTCGTCCATCTCGCTCTTTGCCTTCGGGGGAGGCTTCCGAACCAGGTGTATGTGCTTGGCCACGCACTCCGGCGTGACGACGATCTCCCAGCCCAGCCGCTCCAGCAGCTCTGGAAACTGACGCACCTCGGTGGCCGTGTATGGCGGGTTGGCAGCAAGCAATTCGCTGGCCACTCGGTGGTAGCGCTTCCAGGACCTGGCAGAGTCGTCCAGGGGCGCGACGTCACGCAGCGCCTTGACGAGCTCGCTGCGCTGCCGGATCGCCTCCGGGGATTCTGGGGGCTCGCTGCGCGGTTTCTGGGTGGGAGAGTTTTTTGCAGGCGCGCGAGGCGCCTCGCCGCGAAGCGGCGACGCGGCGCAAGCCGCGTCCGAGCGTCCTGCATCCTGCATCCTGCAGGATGCAGGAAGCGCACGTAGTGCGCTTTCTCTTCTCCTCTCCTCTCCTCTCCTCTCCTCTAGGGCGTTACGGTAACGTTTCGGTAACGTTACGGTAACGTTACGGTAACGCGGATGTAACGTTACATCAGCGTTACACGCCTGTTCCGTAACTCCTTTGCGTGCCTTTGCCTTACGCTCTCTGTGTCGACGAACTCGCTCCCGATTTCGAGAATTTTGCCCCATGTGGCGCGCAAAGTTCGGAATCCGAATAAATCGCTTTTTGATCGAAATCCATCCAACTTTTTCCACCGCGCGCCAGAACTCAGGCGGCGTTTTGAACAGGGCGCAGAGGGTGTCCAAGTCAACCCCGCGCAGCGTCCCGTCGTCTGTCTGCGAATCGCACCAGCACCAGAACCTGACTAGCGTGCCTAGCACGTGGTCTGGGTGCAGACCCGTTGCAGCGGCGATTTTCACGATCTCTGGCTTACTTGGTGTTGTTGTATCCACCTTGATCCAGGGCATGGCGTCCTCCCCTTTCTCTGCGGTACAGTTCCAGTGACTGTGGGTCTACCAACCATCCGAGCCGCGTGCGACAGCCGCGTAGGCGGCCAGCCTCGAGCAGGGCTCGGACCCACTGCACACTGCACTCTAGCTCTCGTGCGGTCTGGCCAGCGGTAAGCCAGCACTCCAGCTCGCGCAATTCGACCATGGCACGACCTCCGACAGTTGCTGCTCCACTCAGCCGGCACCCGCCCGCCGGGTGCCGGGCGACCCATTGTACCGCGCGTCCAGGCGGCGCCGCAACAGGTGGTTGACACGCCGGGTGCCGTGCGGTAGAATCGCGGCGCCATCTGCCCAGCGGCTTGGTACTCCGGGTGTCCGGGGGGCCACTAGCAGGGGGGGCACGATGTGCCCCCCTTTGGCCTCTATTTGCGGGGGAGCACCATGCGCAACGCGCACTCAGATGCTGTTGCCGCAGCGGCCACAACCCGTCAGCAGCCGGTTGAGCGATTGCTCAGCGTGACGGAGGTTGCCGTAGTACTCGGGATTAGTGAGCTAATGGTGCGCCACTACATCCGAGACGGAGAGCTACCCGTCGTACGTGTCTCCGAACGCTGTCTTCGTGTGCGCCCTGACGACCTCCGGGACTTCATCGATCGCAGGGTAGACCGGCAGGGCAAGGACAGCGACTAGCCAACTACACGTAGCCTCGTCGCTGCCCGAGCGAGGTGGCCAATGGACCGTGAGCGCATAGAACGCGTCGCGATTGCGACCGAGGCACTCGCACGTCTTATACTCGCCGAGGTTGGTAAACCACCAGCCGAATGGGTCGAGCACCTTCGCGAAGCGTGGCGCGGCTTGACCGGTGCGTGCGCTGTCGGAGCCTCTGGCGACAGTGGTTGGCTTACCTTGCTAGCTCGGAGCATACTCGTTCTTGCTGCGCAACCTGGTGGCGTCCAGGTCCTTGGACGTCAGTGGTACGTACGCGGCGGGACCCTTATAGTCAGGAGGCTGCCAGAGTGAAAGGTCTGATAAGCAACCCACTATGGCTACGGTGGAGCTTTCGCTTGCGCATACCGCCGCACGAACTCGTTGACATGTGGCGGCAATACCGGCGATACCACAGCCACAGAGTTCGGCTGTGTGACTTTCTCGCTGATCAGGACAGAGCACGTCGCATCATGGATGCTGTTGTTGAATCTCTCGAGAGAAAGGGGTACCTGCGATGACCTTGCCAGCGCGCCAGAATGAATCTGGTGACATTGCCCCATCCGAACCTGCTGCTGGTGATGTGGGGACCAGCTTTGCCACGGCCAAACAGGTCGCTGAGCTCATCCGCGACGTGATCCGGCAGCAGAAACTAGCGGTGCGGATCCAGGGGCGGGACTACGTCCGCTGCGAGGGGTGGACAGCACTCGGGGCGCTCATGGGGTTGATGCCGCGCGAAGTCGAAGTCCGGCGTACTGAAACCCCCCAGGGGTACGAGGCTGTCGTGGAGGTCGTGCGCGTGGCTGACGGACGTGTTCTATCCAGAGCGTCCGCCATCTGCGCGCGCGATGAACCTCAGTGGAGGGACCGGCCGGAGTATGCGGTGCGGTCGATGGCTGTCACCAGGGCAACCAGCAAGGCGTTCCGCTTGGTGTACTCCTGGGTAATGGCCCTTGCTGGATATGAACCGACGCCGGCAGAGGAGATGGTAGATGTCGTCACGGTGCAGCCTGCCGCGAACAGCAAGGATGATAGCGACATGGGTAAACGGAGAGGTAAGAAGCCAACGCCTCAAAAGCAGTTGGCTGACGAAATTGTAAGAGTCGTGGAAAAGGCCTACCCAGAGGTGAAGGGCGACAAGAAGAAACTTCAGGAGTTGTGCAGGGGGCTTGCAAAGATTTACTGTGGCACGCCGGACGTTCGCACGCTGAGCGACGCCCGCGCTAAGGAGGTACTTGAGAACGTTCGTGACCTTTCACCTGACGCAGTACGATTGCACTTGGAGGTGCCGTTTTGATGGGACGTGGACCCCTGGTCAAGATGGTTGCGTCAAGCCTCACTAACGAGATATCAATGAAGATAGCTCAGAGATGCGATCTGCTCGCAGAAGAGCACGGCATGGATGAGCATGAGGCATGTTTATTTGCACAGGCTGTTGCTACCACTCTCGTGTCGAAGCTTGTTTGCCTTATCGCACTTGGCTGGCACGAGATCATCGACGGCACTGAAAAGCCTGACCTAAGCGTATTATCCTGGGACGTGGTAGGAGCACTGCACGAGGTGTTAGGCCGTCACCTGGGCAGCGAGTATGCCGATAGTGTTTCGTACCACCCGTGCACGCGTGATACCGGACCAGATGTGGCTAGCTAGCCATGTGTTACAGAAATGGCGTGCTGCATGCGTCCGTGCGGCAGCACGCCACTGGCTAGACTAGAGTGATCGCCCCTCTGGTATATTGCCTGACTTAAGCTGATCAATGGCCCGTCGGATGTGCTCAGGCGCTTCCGACTCCAGCCTGCGTCTTAGGTTACCGGCTGGTCGGTAGCGCCAAGCATAGTAGCAGCGGTATAAGGTGCACAGAACGATTTCCTCGTCCTTCACCAGCGCGTACCAGTCCCATCCTAGTCCTTCGCGCCAGGAAGGATCTTCAACCAGGTCCTGCTCCCAACCTAGCAGCCAGATTTGCACGCCGTGGCGAGGCTCGATCCACGTCCAGATTAGGCCGGAGCCGCCGGTCGGAGCGTGAGGTACCTCTACCGGATGAGAAAGGTAATCTGCGAGGTCGTCTGGCACGCGCGGTAGTTCCCAATCGGCTATCCTGATGCACTGCTGCGGGTATAAGGCGGTGTTACTCACGGCTTACATCTCCGAGTCGCACGTCGTCACTGTACTCAACTACGACACGCTCGATCCGCCGAAACCTTTCGAACCGGTAAATCCGTCCGTGCTGGATGACGTGGGCGCCGTCTTCCTTATACTCGTCGACCAGCTCCATCTGTGCCCACAGGGGGCGCAGCCCACGCTGACACAGCACGGCGATAACACTGAGGGGGGCAACTACGACTAGGTCGTCGCAGCCGGATCGCCGAAAGCGTTCGACCAGGTCATCTGCAGACGCGAACGGACGCGGGTCGTGGATAATCTCGACCGGTTCGCCGGCCAGCTTTTCGAGTGCCGCTTCCTGCGCCGGCAGGTGTGGGTGACGCGACATCCAGTAGACTCTTATCATGGGCGCACCTCCTCCGCAAGTGGTGGAAACCAGTGCCATCCTTCGGGCCACACCTGGAACTGGTGGCCGTCCGGCGTTTCATAACACGTCAGGTCTCTAGCTGCTTTCCATCGCACCGTGCCGCGGGGGAGTTGCAACACAAGCTCCCCGCCCCTAATACTGGCTGGAAAGACGCTTAGCAAAGCGTCCACCTGGAGTATGTGTGAGTCGAGCAGTGGCAACCTCAGAGTCATGCCAGCTCCTCCTGCAATCTGATCAGGAACTGCCTGAATTCGTCGCAGCTTAGTACAACGTTGCAAAGTTTGATCGCATCGCCAACGCGGCCCTCTGCAGCAAGATCAACTGCGTGGCGGACCGTGTCCTCGGTAATGTCCGGCCGGAATTGCTGTGCTACGGATGTGACCACGTGGTACTGATGGTTATCTCTGATGTTCTGTGCCAGGCACATTAGCACGGACACAAGGTCGCTATCCCTTGAGATAACAGCCAACATGCGCCGAACTAACATCGCTGTCTCCTTCCAGCGTTGGTCGGCCAACTTCTCGAGCGCATCGGCTATCGCGTCCTCGTCACCGTCTGATATCGGGCCGATCAGGGAGGTGTTAATCCAGCTGTCTGCGCAGATGAGTGCCCTCTGCTCCGCAGGTGCTCTAGCTACGACCTGGGCCACGTCGCGCGGCGTGCGGACGGCGCAGCGGCATAGCGCGCCCCATGGGTCGGGCCATATCGGCCGGCCACACTGCAGGCAAAAGTCGACTGGCATCGGCTCGACAACCCAGCATGTGGACCAGCGCACGAGCCGGTGCGCTGATACGCCCAGGGCGTCGGCGACCGCATCGACGAAAGGCTCTGGGTCTAATACGGGGAGCTGGGCCATGCAGACGTCGTCTCGCGAAAACTCCACCGTGTCCAGCTGGCAGTGCTGCCGTGTACGCACGGTGGCCCCGGCTACCAGCACCTCGTACGCAGTGGACTGTGGTAGATCAGTGCCAGCCGGCAGGAACACCACCGATACTGGCGTGTAGTACCACGAGCGGCCGGCCGGAAAGGAGATCAGCGGCAGACATGGCGGGGGGGCCTGGAGACGCAGCTGGTGCCACGTCCTCTCGACCCTAGATGCGTATTCTGAGGCACCCCTGGAAGTGCTGAGAACATGAATCCAGGGAGCCTCGACGGGGGGGATAAAAAGCAGCTCAGGGTTAGGACTCGACTGCAAGAACCGGTAGGCGCGGCGGAATGCCGCTAGGTGCACGTCTGTGTAAGTGTGTGTGTGCAGCTTGCTCATGGCTCCTCCTCTGCTGCATTGTGTTCTCGTTCTACGTGTCTAACGCTTTCCCCGCCCAGGTTCTGACGGAGCAACCTGAGCAGGGCCTGTGTCGCGGCGTTCGGCGTGGCGCGGCCGTGCAGCCAGCGCCACAGCGTGGTTCGGTGCACCCCGATGATTTTGGCCAGTTGGCCCCCACCGTGGGAGGCCACTAGCCGTCTCAGGTCGTCTCGCCAGCTCATCGTTCACCTCCGGTCCTACGGTTGGTTGCGGGCTGCAACATCCGTGCCAAAGTGGAAATACGGCTGCATCGCTGCCGCCAATAGTACAGACAGCGGTACGCTTCTCTTTGCGTTGGCGCGTGCGATACCGCACAGTGTTGCAGAATGCAACAACAGTGTTGCATTCTGCAACACTCTGTCGTGATCCACGAAGCCGGGCGCTTTTCATAAGTCGCGCCGCGGACACATGTTGCGGATTTTGGTGTTTGTGGCACGCGGTTTGCAATAGCATATGGGCGACGCGAAGCGATGCAGTGCCCAGGCGGACCAAGGCCAGCCGCCGAGGCCGAAGTGGGTGGCCCAGTGAGGAGGACGAGCGATGCGCGAGTACGCTGTTTTCCGCCACGACGAGCTGCACGGTACCCGCTGGTACGGGTACTACGAGGCCGCGACCCCGGAGGAGGCCGTCCGTAAGGCCCTGGCCGACGGAGACGGCCTGCCGGAGCACCTCTGGGACACCGCCTGGGCCGCCGGCCACGTGGCCGGCTACTCCGAGCCCGACCAGGAGCTGCTGGAGCGCTGCTGGACCGACGATCCAGGTGCGCACTGGGTACTCGTGGACGGTACCAGTTACGTGGCGCTGGAGACTAGGGTCACGGTCCTACTGGACGCCCGCCGAGACCTCTACGAGGCGGGCAAGTGCACGTGCGACGAGTGTGTAGCTGCCTTCGCGCGTGCTTACGAGGCGGCGGCTCGCCGTCTCGAGGAAGAGCGCGGGCTCGAGATTCGGGTGGTCCATGGACGTTACGACGGACTACCCCCAACCGGCTACCAGCCCAGCGAATTTGAGCGCTGGGTCTGGCAGGAGCTGCACTACGCTGTAGATGACGTCGAGTGCCCTGGTTGCGACGACCCGGACTGTCCAGACGCAGTTTAGGGGGGAGTCTGATGCGCCGATGTCCAATTGCAGAGTACTACCTCGATTACGCCACCGACGAGTACTTGGCCGGCAGGCGCCCTGAGACGCCAGCCACGTGGCTGGATGGTGTCAGGGCCAAGAGGTGGACGTTCAGATACAGGTTCACCATGCGACGATGGCTAGCCGATGCGCTAGCCGAGGGGGTAATAGTGCCCGTCGAATCGAAAGGTGGTCGCACTGCGTACGTGTGGGCGTCCGCAGTGGACAGAAAGGACGAGGAAGACTCATAGGACGTAGCGCTGGGATCCTCCTCACTGGCCCCCGCCCGGAGACACCGCCGGGCGGGGGTTTTTCGTGCGCGCATCAGCCCCCCCTGGCCGTGATCCGAGAGTGGCACGAGTGGCATAGAGCCTGCAGGTTCTCGAGCGTGTTCTCCCCGCCCTCTCTGAGCGGAACCCTGTGATGTACGTCCTTGGCTGGCGCCCCGCACAGCTCGCAGAACGGTCGCTGAGCTAACACGACAGCACGCAGTCTCCACCACCTACGGCCGTACCCCCTGCGATGGGCGCTTGGACGCTGGGGGGCGCCGCGATGCTGCTTACGCGCTGGTACCCGGGGGGGTTTGTGCTGTCGCGGCAGCTTCGCCATCGGCAGGCTCCACAGGGTTGATCAGAGACCCGATCACGCGAGCAAACTCACTGTTGTTGCGCCGCATAAGCCTTTCAGCTGACTGACGCGACACGTCGCACGCGACGTCGTATCGCGCGTCGATTGTTCGGAGCGCAGCGGCCATGTCCTCAACAGAGTGTGGGGGGGCAGTAAATGCGCTAAGCTCCATGCAGTCAGACACGATACTTGGGATGCCCTGCAATGCAGCCTCTATAGCGACGTAGCCGAAGCTCTCTTCGAGAGAAACCTGCATAACAGCGTCAAGCTCAGTCCGAATGCGCCTTACAAACCTGTGCCATGGCATTGCAGGCCACGTTTCTACTCGTACGCCGCGTGCGCTAAGGTACCTTGCCACGTGAGCACACGACTCCAGCACCACTGGTACGTGTCCAGCCGCTGCAACAGCGAGGCACTGTCGCAGCATGTTTTTGACAACCGCGCTTCGGCACAGAACGCCGACTTTCATCGGCGTTTGCTTGTTCCACTTCTCACGCGCGCGCAACCCTGGAATCGGGTTTGGTATGTGAAGCCACCCCATGCAATCCGCAATTCTGGCACTCGGTGTCGCACAAACAGAGTGCTCCTCGTACGCA
The DNA here is from genome assembly GCA_026991575.1 of Planctomycetota bacterium. Lineage (GTDB taxonomy): Bacteria > Planctomycetota > Planctomycetia > JALXBF01 > JALXBF01 > JALXBF01. Next base: position 22,448 of record JALXBF010000009.1, read on the forward strand.
GCAAGGCGATTCATAAGCGACGCGTTCGTTGCAATGTCGGCAAGGCAGCTGTGTATAAGCGTCACTACGACGATGCCACGATTGGAAAGGTCCCTAACGGTGTCTGCGCCTAGAACGGCTGCGTGGTTTACTACAACGCGTGGCATGCATAGCGTCAGCACGGGGTCTAGATCGGATAGGCGTCGCACGCCCTGGACATACCGAGCACGGACTCCAGCCCGGGCCACGACAGCACATGCGGTAGGCCCGTATCTGTGCGCCCAGTGGCTTCCGCTAGTTGCTGGCAGAACAAACAGCACGTCGCATGGCCCAGGCTTTGGCCACACGTAAGCGCGGCCAACACGCCGCTGGCTTCGGATGACACGACGCGCCCCCTCTGCCCTGGCGTAGTCTGGGCATTCCGCGCAGCAGCGTATGCCGGGGACAGGTTTGGCAAGCGTGCAAGAGCCGTGGATGTCGCACTGAAAGACTTTCAGCCGAACGCGCCCTTTGCACGACCCACATTGAGCGAAACCTATCAGATCTCCGAGGTAAACACAATCCGTCACGTTATAGCTCCCCCACTGCTGCCCTCGATCCAGCAAGCAAGCGGTGGACCAAGCCGAGCATTGGCGTGGTGGCGGAAGTACACACGCCCTTCGTCACCTGTGATGGGTGACGTCGTCGGAACCGGCCCCCCTTGATACTCAAGCATCAGGCGCGGTATGAACAACACGGCGATTGCATTTTTGTTTTGGTTTGCTGGCTTCCACTGCAGTGCTGCAGTATCAGTTGTCGACCACTCAATGTAAGAGTTTGGTGGTGTTCGTCCGTTCCACCATTGGCTTGGCCCGAACGTGGTCAGTCGGTAGTAATCCCAGTCCGTGCGAAGAGAGTCAACGAACCGCTTATGCCACTTCGCCGGGAGGTCGATCTCGTTGCTAGGTATGTACGCTGCGAGAAGGATTACATCGATGTCTTGCGTCATTTGTGACGGGATTTCTGATGCTGCCTCAACATACGTGTCAACCGATGCTTGAAACAGCCTTGACCTCTCGTGACACTTGCCGTACCAAACCGACTCGAACCCCCAGCAGCGGCACGACACAGGGGCTCCGTCGTGGCATTGGTTGGTAAGCACCCCAAAACCGTCTTCGTCGAGCTGGTAGCATGTCCGTGGCGTCCATGTTTCACCAATCAGTGGGTTTTGAAACTCAACATGCCACGGTCCTGGATACCTGAACGTTTCTTCTTTCAGCCAGCGTTTGGCAAAGCGCACGACGATCTTTCTGGCACCAAAGTCCCAAAGGGAATTGCCAGCGCCAACGTACCACGCCGTTCCAATCGCGCCCATTCCGAAGTTGATAGAAGCATTTGTGAAAATGTGGCAAAACTCGAAGTTAAAGCGTTCGCGAAAGTCATCCCAACGCCACGCGCCCCAGAAATGGTAGTAGATGTCTGGAAAGGTGCCTGCAAAGCTGGTCCAGTAAGCATCAGCTGGGTAACCGATGTCAGAGATTCCTGCAGGCAGGTCTAGATCGACGTCTGCGACGCCGATGACGTAGTACTTAACACGATCGACATACCGCTTACCAGTCCCGTTCTTGATCGTGTAACCTGCGACTGCGTACCGAATCGGGTTGATGTTACCGCTTACGCAGTCTTCAGACAGTGGTGGGAAACCGAAGAGAGCACCTGAAGACAGACATGCACCACAAGGAAGCTCTGAGTATGCGAGGCGGCTCATGCCCCACTGTGCATCACCGCGCCCGCCAGGTACGACTTCGAGGTACTGCTCGGAACCTGGCGGGCCAAACCACTCAGAATAGGCCGCATTCGCGTTCTGCGAAGCAGTACTCCACCACTCTGCGAGGTATGTAACGTCGTCGTAGCCAAGAATCTTGCCTTTTTCGTCGTAGTCCCCAAAGCAAGGGTGTTTGCAGTCGCCCTCGAATGGATTGGGACCACCCTTGCAATATCTCGCGACACATTTCGCAGCACGAAAGTTTGCAACGAACGACACGATCTGTGGTGGTGGTTTCCTGCAGCAGCTGTCACACGGCCCATACCTGCCCATCAGCACTCCGCAGCTATCGGAAAGTAAATGGCATTCCCCTGGTCATCCCTGTGGCTTGGTGCTAACACCACACGTTTTCCGTTTGCTATGTCCCAGCCAAGATGATCTACTACCTTGACGATGCTACCGACGGCTGTCACGCTTCCTCCTTGCGTGTCTAGAACCTCAGCGTCGACAGGTGTGGTCGCATAGGCCGAAAGGTCAGCCTTGAGCTGCGCAAGGATCAGCGTATCTGCAAATGACCTGGCAGCTCCTTGCCCACTCTCGCCGCCTGTCTTGAGTACCCTGACGACTGCCTTTGCAATCGACTTAGCTGACTCCTTGTCGAAGACAACCGCCATATCACGCCTCCAGGACGAACGCCCATACCTTACACGGGGCATTGTTAGAACGCAGCGCAAGCGAAGCACCGGGCTCTGCCCTGAAGATGCACACCTCGAGCGGGTTCAGCCTCGCGAACGTGTAGACGGTGCCGCCTCCAGCGTCGTAGCCTACTTCGACGTAGTTCGTGCTGTCCAGGTTTTTCAGGGCTACCACCCCCTGGTTAGAAGCAGCTATGTCGCCCAGCGGCAGGGCTGTCCAGGCCGTATTGGAAACCTCCAAGACTGTCTCGGTACGCTTGTCGCCGGCCTGGGTGATATCCAGCTTCGTAACTGCACGATCAGGAAAGACGCCGTAAGTGCCGTTTTTTGAGTGCTCAACCTGAAGCAGAATGCTGATATCAGGCATCGTTGTACCTCACAGTAAACCTAGCCCGCTGAATGGCAATCTGCGGTATACCCGGAAGACACGCCACACTGTTGCGCTAGGCGGCGCGTTATCGGGCAGGGCATCGCCCGACCCGTTTAGGCGCACATCGTGCTGTACCGGCTTTCCGTGTGCATCGACAATTGGCACTTTCGAGCCGCCTGAGAGCCTGTAGCGACCCTGGTCCACGACGATCACGTCCCATCCTTCAGGCTGAGGGTCCCCCGGAGCTATGTTAAGGCCGGACGGCGTAGGCCGGCCTTCCATTTCAACCTCCACCTCCCACCACTCATAGCCCTTGTCTTCGTCCCGCCGCTTTTGCGCGGAGATCCGCATGATCTTGAGCTCACCTGGCGCAAAGCCAAGGAAGCCGTCGCTGTTAACTGCGTCCTTATACTGCAGAGCAAGTGGAAAGTTGAAGTACAGAAAGTTGCGCCGAATCACAATGGACGGCCTTGAATCGTCGATCTCTACCGGATCGCTGAAAGGATCGCCGGCCGAGTTGGAAATCGGCTTACCGGTAATGTCGTAAGCAATCGCGCGCGTCGATCTAGAAAATGTGATCGACACTTCCGGCGGTTTCAGGGCAGGATGGTCATACAGCTGCTTGCCAGCATCCGTCGAGTATCGCGCCTCGACTTCCCATAGCTCTGGTTCCCCCTCAATCTGGCGAACGGATAGCTCTGCAAGCAGTGCACCGCGGTAGTCAGGGTGAGCAGTTCCAGGTCTCGGTATGCCAGGGGCCTGTTCGATCTGAGAAATAGACGTGCCTGCAGCTGCCTTGACCCGCCAGCGGCGGGTTAGCTCAACACCCTCGTTCGAGCGTTCCAGTGTGCGTGCGAGGATCTCGTATACTTCCATCGAACCACCTGGCGCTTACACAGGGATGCTCATCACGTCCAGCTTTATGGTCTGCCTGTCAGAGGCAAGTATCTCAGCGATACGCTTGATCCCGTCTGCCATTTCGTTGGTGTTCTTGGCGATCTGGACCTGCACCTGCTCTCGCCGCTTGCCGAACGCTGCACGCACGGCTTCAGCAGTGCCAAGCATTGCCGTCTTGGCCAGCCGCTGTGGCAGGCTCAGCATCTCCCGCTGGACCTTCTCTGCACCGGACTCTTTAGCTTTCTTCTCTCCCTTCGATGTTTCCTTTGCTGCCTGTTGCTGAACCTCCTTTACGGCTTTCGCGGGATCGACCTTTTTGAGTTGCGCTGCTTCGATCTTGGCAGCTTCGACTCCCTTTAGTCGCTGCGCGTGCAGCTCAGCCAGCTGTTGTGTAAGCTCCCCCAGCCTTTCCCGAAGTTGGCCTACGGCCTCTGACTCCACAAACTCAGGTAGCTGCAGCTTCTCTGTCTGAGCCTTGAAACCTTCCAGTAGTGGGGTAAGCTGGATGTCGATTGCGTCCTTACCAAGCGACGTGACGTAATCCCAGATCTCCGAGAAGATCTCGCGCACGTTCTTGGCGAGGTTGAGAAAGATCGTGATCACCGCGTTTGCAACGTCCTTGAAAATCGTGCGCCAATTGCGGCCAACCCACAGTAGGGTGTCGACAATCGCCTGGCCAAGCCACTTGATGCGGTCCCACATTGCGAGAAGCTGCATGGCTGCTGACGTCTTGATGATTTCCCAGGTCAACCGCCAGTTCTCGATCAGTGTGCCAGTCCACTGCACCACGCTGGTAAACCACCGAACCACGGCGGTGAGGTCGAACGCCTTTGCGATGCCTTGGCCGATTGTGGTTAGCAGCTGGGCCATGTTGTCCTTGAATGTGGACCACACGCCAGCGAGCGTTTGGGACTGCTTTTCCATTGCACCGGCAAAACGCTCCTGCATACCAACCAGGATTGCATTGATGCCGGTGGCTGCATCGATGGCCCCCTGTTGGGCCATCTTCATCGCAGTCGGTATGTCAACACCAATTGCCTTGGCCAGCATTTCCCATGCCGGGATGCCAAGCTCGGCAAGTTGCAACATTTCCTCAGCGGAAACCTTACCCTTAGCGCGCATCTGGCCAAGGGCTCTTATAACACGCTCGATCTCAGCCTGACCACCACCAAGGGCTGCGACTGCATCGCCAACGGCACGTATCATTGGCATGACGTCCTTGGCCGCGAACCCGAAGGCCAGCATCTGACGCGCCGAAGCCGCGAGCCCCTCGAACTGGAATGGTGTCGTTGCGGCGAATGCGCGCAAGTCCTCGATCATCTTGCGTGCTGCGTCAGCAGACCCCAGGAGTGTCTCAAAGGCTACGGTAGTCTGCTCAAGGTCGGCTGCGAGCTGGATCGAGCGAGACACTGCTTCGAACGCTTCGCGAACCCCAAGAAGAGCCCCCCCGAGAATTGCCATCCGCTTGACGAAGCCGCGTACCTGCGCACCGGCCCTGTTCAGCGCGCGCTCAAACTGGATCGTGTTTGCGGTCAGGACCGCGCTGAACGTGCCTATCTTGGTCGCCATAGGTCCTCACCAGCAGATCCAACAGGGCTATCGCGTCCTGCACCGTCTGCGACCTTACTTTCCATCCACGCGGCAGAAAGTCAGTCAGCTTATACCTTCGGCTCGAGTGCGTGTTAGCGATAACCGTCGCTATAAGAGCAGCGCGCAACCAGTCGTCCCATGGCTCGAGCTCGTAGTAAGCCATCCATGCAAGGTACTCTCCATATCCAATGGAGCATTCGAGCTCACGCACACCGCGTCGCAACAGTGACGCCAGCCTGAACCGCATCCGGTATTCTGCGTCGGTCAGGAGCCTTTTTTTTCCTCGTCGATCCCCCCGTCCAGCAGACCGGACACGGAAAGAATCGCGTTGCTGATTCGGATTAGCGCTGACGCCCCAGCTCTTGCCAGGTGTGCTTCGTCGCCTGGCTGAAACACTGGGTTTCCACCTTCATCAACAACCGCCATGCGCACGATGCGGGCACGCATGTCCAGGGGCACCTCGCCACCCTTTATCTCTCGGCCTAGGGCGTCAACCTCGGCAATCGTCAGCTCTCTGACGTAGACGTACCCACCCCACTCAGGCACATCCACACGCTCGGTGCGTAGCCTGCGGCTCAGGATTGCGTCACGCGTCAGCGGCTCTAGGCCCATGTCGGTTTACCCGTTAGCTTCCAGCGCAGGGTCATGGTCACTCGGTCGTCAAGTGGGCATCCGACCGACACTTCGGTCAGGATGGCTTCGCAGGAGAAGGATGGCCCGGATGTACCGCCATCAGGCACAGGAAACGTGATGGTAAGGGTACCTTTCTGTCCGGGTAGAGGACCGGCACCGTTCATTAGCACCTCTGTTTCCACCTCGCCAGGGTCCTTAGCGCCGGCGAGGAACTCTCTATAACCGTCCGTTGAGCCCTGGTGGGTGACGTCTACTGCGTTCGCCGAAAGCCCAGAGACGTCCACCGACACTAGCTCACCAGTAAAGCCAGGACCGCTAACCGTTGCGCCAAGACCAACCATCGCCATGGCTAATCCTCCACATACCAGGTGCGAGCAGTTACCGACGCTGAGTAAAGAGCGACGTCGCTTCCGTCCGGCACCTGGACTTCGATGGCTGGGCCGTCCACGACGATAGCGACGGCCTTGCCAAGCACGATGTGCCGGCCAGCTAAGCAACGCCTAACGGCTGCTGCTACTTGCATCGCCTCGCTGTAGCTATAGCTCCACACCGTAACCTGGCAGGTAGCCTGGACTAGCCCTGTCCGCCCCCCCTGATACTGCACGTCGTCGGTATCGATCCGCTCACAGACAAGACACGGCAGTGCCACGTCCGGTGGCGCGGGCACGGCGTAGACACGGTCGCGGACGTGGTACACCACGTCAGCGTTGGTGCGCAGCAACTCCAGCAAGTACTCCTCGGCACTACGCACGAGCACGCCGCACCTCCTGCTTCATCCCAGCGATGAGTTCGCGAGTGAAGATAGCCTTATATGTTCCCATCATCGCTCTTATAGTAGGGTTCAGGAACGGCTGCGGACGCTGCCCCATTTTCGATCCGCGCTCGACCAGGTGCGCGTACCGCGTGGGCACGCGTACTCCACGTTTTCCCTTGCCCTTTGGGTCAGGCCGTGTGTAGCCTTTCTTGGGCCCGATAATACCGGTTACAATTCCTCCCTTGGCCTTGTGCGTGACCCTAACAACAAGGCTTATCGATCCCCTTAGGGCACCAGTTTCCTTCGGAGCAGCACGCTTTACAGCCTTTCGAAGCGGCCGTCCTGCCTTCGTGATCGCCTTGCGAAGCACGCGGTTTCTCACGCCGCGCTTCCACTTCGCAAGGATGCGCAGGAACCGCTCGACGCCCTCGATCTCAAACCGCTGCGTAACACCTGGATTCTTCTTGCGGCTCCCCATTAGCTCGGCTCTGTCTCATGCGCTAAGATCTCGACGCTCCTGTTCCGCGCGTCGACGTTGATGACACGGCTGATATCCAGTACCTTTCCTCGCCACTCAATGCGCCAGCCGCTGTCGATGTCGCCCTGGTACCGCATCCACACGCGATAGACCGTGGTGCGACTGTGCAGATCGCCCCCCTGCACGTACTCGCGTGCCCGGATGGGGGCAACATGGGCGCGGTCGTCGCGCACGTACTGGTACGTCACGCGGGCCTGGCCGACAGCGTCCCGCGTGCGGACCGGGCGGTACAGCTTTATTACCTCTCGCAGGCGACCGGATTCCATCAGACGAACTCGTACACGCGATACGCACGAACGACAGCGTCTACCGCAGCCGGAGTCTCGTAGAGCTGGCGCTCACCGACGGCCTCGCGGTGCTCGTACCAGTGCGCCGCTAGCGCCAGCACAGCCTGTCGCAGATCCCACGGGCACGCGCTGTAGCCAGCCTTATACTCCACTTGCACAGCGTCGCTGCGCCTGTACAAGGCCGGCAGTGACTTGCCTTGCACCCACTCTATCCAGCCAGGATCCTTGTGTGTGATGGTGCGGTAGTAGCTGCTGTCGAGAGTTTGCAGTGTGTCGGTCGCGTCGTAGTACTTGACTGACTCGACCGACAC
>JALXBF010000010.1 GCA_026991575.1 Planctomycetota bacterium
CCGCGCGACGCTTCGCCCGTCAGCACGCACTTCTCGGGCCACGATCAGCTCTTCGTCGCTGTCCAGCAGCTCTTCGGCCGCGAGCATCTTGCGCAACGTCTCGGCCCACGCGCCACGGATCAGGAAACGTCCCTCAACCATCGCCGCACGCGACCCGGCGCGGACGATGCTGCCATCGGCACGAGCTCCCATCAGCAACTCCATCGCTTCAACCAACAGCGACTTGCCCGCTCCGGTCTCGCCCGTGAACACCACCAGGCCGTTGCCCAGCTCAAGCGCAACGTGCTCAAAGATCGCCAGGTTCTGTACACGGAGCTCTGCCAGCATGGCTGTTCCTCCCTGCTTGAGCTACCGGCGCAAGGATATGTGAACATTTGTTCAGCGTCAAGCCCACTTGAACCAGTCCGTGCTGGTCACCGAACGACGCTGCCGGTCTTTCCCCTAACCGCTTGGATTAGGCCATTGGCAGACCGGTTGCCGGCGTGGTTAGCCGAAGAGGAGCTTCCAGCCCGTGAACGCACCGGCCGCCCCCAATGCCAGCGCGCTGGCCACAAGTCCCACGTCCCACAGCCGGGTGGGCCGCAGACCGGAGGGCACACGACGGAGCCGGAAATAGACGGCCACCGCGGCGATCATCGGAAGGGTTACGCTCTGTGCCAGCCCCCCCAACTGAACCATGAACACGGGCTTGCCCACGAGCACGTACAGCAGGAACGCAATCGCCGGGAACACGAAACAGAAGGCGCGGATAAGCATCAGCCGGTGACGGTGGTCCGAACGGGGATAGACGCCCATGACGTACAGGAAGTCGGTCGTTAGCCGCGCGTTTGCCGCCGAGGAGACGAATAGCGTTGAGAACAGCACGGCGATCGCGCCGACGACGAAAAGCACTCTGGCCCAGAACTCCCCGAGCACCGGCGTGTACATGGCAATTAGCGAGGGTACTAGCCGGCTGCCTTCGCCGAGTCCCTGGCCGCCGAACACATCGAACAGCACACCTGCACCGAGAACGTAGAACGCCACGGTTGCCGTCGTGTAGATGACCATGCTGCCCCACGCATCCAGCCGCATCACCCTCAGCCACCCCCGCGCCCGCTCGAACCACCCAGCGCTCCCATCTGGTGGCCCGGTCCAGCGTGCGTAGCCTTTCTCGATACACCAGTACGGATAGCTGATCAGTTCACTGGCTCCAACACCGGTGATGCCGAACATGGTCATCGCTTCACGCCAACTGTCAGAGGTGATCCGGAAGGTGAACCCTTCCAACAGGCGCGCGAAGGAAAACCCCTCATGGGCCCACGGCAGCGCCACGACGCACGTAATGGTCATGAACGTAAAGAAGCACACCAGGACCAAGCTGACGTTCTGGACAATGCGGTAACTACCGGTCACCAGCAGGGCAATTGCCAGCACCGTTGTGACGACAGCCCAAGGCAGGGTCTGGGCCCGTGTCGCATCGTCCACAAACAGGCCGGACTGCTGCACGAACCCTCCCAGGCGCTCGGTTACCGCCGGGGTCAGCTGGCCGAACGCCTGGGCCACGCCGTCAACCATTGCACCGAGCTGGAAGAGCGTCATCAGCATCATGACCAGCCACCAGATGACCAGCAGCTTGCCAACGGTCGGCACTGAGTGGAACGCTTCCAGCGTTGTCTTCCCACTGGCGATCGCGTACCGCCCGAGTTCGATTTGCACGAAGACCTTGATGAAGCAGCTGAAGATGACGAGCCACAGCAGCACGAAACCGACTTTGGCGCCGAGGTCCGTGGTCGCGATCAGTTCGCCCGTGCCAACAATGGATCCGGCCAGGATGATTCCCGGACCGATTTCTCGCAAGGCCTCCCGTAACGAGGCCGGGGGCTGACGTATCTCGGAGGGATCCAGCGCGTACGGATCGCGTAGCTCTTTGCTCATCCGGTATGCTCCCGTAGGCGTTGAGCCGCCCTCGCGCCGCTTCGCCCTGCCGCCCGACCGCTTCGCCTATCGCTGCGCCCCCCTACCGTGGCCATAAGCTGCGGTAGCCGCACCGACCGCTGCCAGGGCAGAGCTCTGTTCAGCGATTCATGCCATGCAGGCGTTCGGTCAGCGACAGGCAAGCGTTTCAGCCAAGCCGCAGAGGCAGGGTTAGTGTAGCGGATTGAGCACCCGCAGACGAAGCAGCATCGGTAGCAGGAACAGATTGCCGGCCAGACCACCGAGCAAGGCAATCGAGATGAGGATACCGAAGTGGATGGTGGGGATGAAATTCGACAGGACCAACGCCGAAAAACCGACGACGATGGCCGTGTTGGCAAATAGCAGGGCAAGGCCAACCGAGTGATGGGTGCGTTCGATGGCCTCCTCAAAGCTGAGGCCGCCAAGACGCAGCAGTCGGAAGCGGTACACGTAGTGGATTGACGAATCGACGGCCATACCAATCGACACGGCAGCTAGCATGGCGGTAGCCACGTTCAGCGGCAACCCAAACCATCCCATGGCGCCGACGACCATGGCAATCGGCGTGATGTTTGGCAACATGGCGAGCATGCCGAGCCGGATGCTACGGAATGCGGTGGTCAGCATGAGCAGACAGCCGATGGATGCAATGGCGAAGGTTCGCTTCTGGTCTTCCAGCAACCGGCCCACCAGGTGATAGAGCAGCACGTAATGGCCGGTGACGATCGGGTTGCCACGCAGACGATAGTACTGCTGCGTGTCGCG
>JALXBF010000011.1 GCA_026991575.1 Planctomycetota bacterium
CCGCTGCCAGCCTCGGCAAGTGCTCGCAGATCTGGATACCCGGAACCTTTGTCTGGATCGGTCGGAACTCACCGCGGTACTGCTCGGGCGCCTCTGGCTTCATGTCAAACGTGTCCATGTGAGACGGGCCGCCCTGGAGGTAGACCAGGATGGCGCTCTCCGCCGTAGTGCCCGCCCGCCGCACCGCTCCGAGCGCCGTCAGCTGCAAGTATTGGCTCAGGCTCACGCCGAGTCCGGTGAGAGTCCCGACCTTCAGGAAGTCTCGTCGCGGAACACCGTCGCAGTACCAGTTCACAGCCATGGTCCGCTCCTTTGCCGTCGTTTCGGCGTCAGCCGGCGTGGTTACTGCCCTAGTGGTTCGTGCCGAACTCCTTCGTGTTGACCAGTGCCCAAAGTAGATCTTCCAGGCCCCTGCGCAAGGAGTCCGCTTCGCGCAGATAGGCTATCGACCGGGTCATCTCCTGCTGATCTGGCTCGCGACTCAGCGTCCGCAGGAACGCGGATCGGACCAGCTTGCGCAACTGGCCGGTAGGCGGCTTCTTTGCCGCACGACGCTGTTGCTCCCGGCCGCTGTTTGCCGAGCCGCGATCGGAGAGAACCTGCAGCTTTTGGCGAATCTGAGCGATCCGCAGGCGGAGGAGTCGAGCTTGTCGGCTGCGCCGCTGGCGCTGGAGTTGCCGAACGCGCTTCTCCAGCAGCCGAACTGCCCGTTCCAGCCGCTGCCGTTCACGCTCGCTAGGCGGTCTGAGCCGGTCTTGGTTTGCGGCCGGAGCTGGCTGTTCGGCTCTGGCCACGGCCGCCGCCCAGCCGTCTGAGCGGCTGATCATGCCGAGCACCTCGCTGTCGTTCTGCAGCAGCAGCGTCTGCAACAGGTTTGGCTCATTGGAGCGTTCACAATCGCAATTGGTGCTCCGCGCCGGTTTGCCGAAGGCGGCAAGCAGGTACTGGGTGCCTCTGCTCCGGCGGAAGTCGACACCTTGGCCGCCGGCCAGTCCGATGGCTCGGTCGATCGGGTCATTGCGAAGCCTCTGCTCCAGTTCCGGGCCGGCCGTGGCAAGTTGCAGGGCGTCATAGAGGACTTCGGCCGGAAGCCGTCGGATCAGGTAGCGGCTGAAGTTCCGTTGGTCGTGGACGTTGGTCTCATTGGGCTCGGCGCTAAGCTGGTAGGTTCTGCTGTTGAGGATCGTGCGGTGCAGCCATTTCATGTCGTAGCCGCTACGGATGAAGCCGCGCACCAGGTAGTCCAGCAGCGGCTTGTTGCTCGGGGGGTTTCCGGCGCTGAGCTCGTCAGGTGGGTTGACGATGCCGACACCGAAGTAGTGAGCCCAGACGCGATTGACGAACGCGGCAGCAAAGTACGGGTTATCTTCCTGCCGCAGCCACTCCATGAATGCTTCCCGCGGGTCGCTGTAGCGAGTCACGTCAACCACGTCACCGCCGAGCAGCTTCGGCTGCACAGCACGCTGGCGACCGCGACCACGCCCACGGCGGAGGAGGCTACGGTTGACAAACACCTCACGCCACGGCACGGTCTTGCCCTGCCGCGCCAGCTGAAGGACGCGCCGCCGGAGCTGTCCGCCCCGTTGGCCTTCGAGCCCGAGTTCGCGTAGGAGAGCGCGCAGCTCAGGGCGACTCTCCGGCGCGTAGTTGTACGAGATCGGGGCAAACAGCGCGGCGAATTGTTCGAAGTCTCGCTTACTCCAGCGGTCGAATGGATGCTTGTGACACTGCGCGCACTCGATGCGCATGCCAAGAAATGCGTACGCGACCCAGATGGCACGGTCTGCCGGCTGCCGCATGTTGGTGCGCGCCCAGAAATGCGGCAGCGTGGGCCGCCGGCCGAATTCGGGCAGCTTCTCCGGCCGCAGGTAGCCGGTCATCTCCGCGCAGTACTCGCGGTAGCTCTGCCCGGGCTGCTTGCCCGTCGCCAGCACGATTCCTTCCACGATCTTGTCGTACGGCATGTTCGTTCTCACTCGGTGGTACATCCAATACCACCACATCTCTGCCTGCTGGCGGCGGATGGCAGGCTCGCCCATCACGGCCGCGTTATTGCCCGTGATGTCGCACAGCTTCGTGGCCCACCAGGCTGCGTACTCGTCGCTGTCGAGCAACTCATCGATCTTGCGGGCCCGCTTGTCGGGCCTGGTATCGGAGAGGAATTCCAGGACCTCGGCCTCGGAGGGAAGCGTTCCGGTCAGATCGAGCCGCACGCGCCGGAGGAATTCAGCATCACTGCACAGCTTTGACGGCACAATGCCCAACTTGCGCAGCTTCGCAACCACCAGCCGGTCAATCTCCGTGGGGGTGGGCACGTCGGGATAACGGTCACCGGTGAGATCGGTAACCGGCAGCAGCACCGGCACCGGGGCAACGCCATTGTCGTAATAGACAACCACGTGCGTATCACCGCCACCGGTAGCCACCACGATCCCATCCTGGTTGACCTGTGCTACCGCGTCGTCCTTGACCTCGTAGCGGCACAGGGGCGTGACGTCCTCCACCGTCCCATCTGCCCAATGGGCAAGCACCCGGAGCTGGACCCGTTCGTTGACCCTCCCGAACACGATTTCGCTGGGTTCGACGGCAAGCCGGACCAATTGGTGCGGCGGCTGCTTCGGCCCCGGTGCCCCGGCTTCGATCCAGCGCAGCAGCAGGTTATACTCCCAGCCGTCTACCTCCATGCGTTTGCCCCCCTTGTGGGGTTGGAGCATGGTTGGTTTTTCCAGGATCAGGCTTGCTTCGGGGTCATCGACACGCACGCGTTGATCCGACTCGCGCACCAGCGCACGGTAATCCGCTTGGAAGTCGTAGCCGAACAAGGACAGCCGAAATCCCCCCTGCCCCTGGAACGACCCGTGGCAGGCTCTGCCGTTACAACCGAGTCTGCCCAGCAGAGGCGCCACGTGGCGTTGGAAGTCGGGGACTTCGTCGGTGGTTGCATCCGCAAAGCGTGCGCTGACGGGGGCAAGGCCGCCCTCGGCGCCGCGACTGCCCGAGGCGCCGGCCCAGTAGACGGCAAGGCCCATGATGAGAGGAAGAACTCGCCTGCTCACGCTACCGCTCCTCCCGAGAGTTCTTGTCTGCACCGTCCGGCTCAGCCGCCGGCCGCACCTGCCGGCTGCGCTTGGGGCCCGTTACGCTCGCATCGCCACGCATCTGGCGGCGTCTCTGGCGTGCGGTGGCGTGCTCGGCTTCCTTCTGCCGCTTCAACCGCCCGACTTCCCGGCGTAGATTCGCCTCCGAACGGCGCAGGCTCTCTTCGAGCCCTTTCAGCCGCTGCTTGAGTTTGTGACGCGCGGTGCGGACCGTTCCCTTCAGCCGCTTCAACCGCTGCTCGACTTCCCGGTCCAGATTCGCCTCCGAGCGGCGCAGGTTCTCCTCGAGCTCTTCAAGCCGCTGCTTCAGTCGGTCGCGGAGAAACTTCTGCAGTGCGATGCGAGCACGGAGCTGCTCGCGGATCGCCGCACGCAGCTCCGTTTCCAGAGCTGGATCGTCGCCCATACCCAGGCGGGCGGCAAGCAGCTTGACCTTCATGCTCGCCTTCCAGACGGCAAGCTCCAGTTCGTAGCGGCGTGGGTCGCGCTTCTGCAGCGCCTTCAGCTGCCGCACGGTGCGTGTCAGCTCGCGCAACGCGACCCGGTACTGTTGCGGTCGCGTTCGGCGGAGCGCGTCCAGCACACGCGCGAGCTCGGCGTAGTGCTGGCGGGCAAACGTCAACGCCTCCTGCTCCATCTGCGCCGTCACCGCCCGGCCCCGCGTCGGCCGCCCGTCGCGCCGCTTCCCGCCGTCACCGGCCAGCACGGCGAACGACAACAACACCAGGACAAGACCGACTCCTGCACCAATTCCCCGTATCAGCCGGTTCATCGCCAGTGTGCCTCCTCAACGCCAGCCAGCAGCCATTCGGGCACGGTCATCTCGTCCGCGGGCTCCAGCATGCTGTCCGCCTCAAGCCAGTCCAGTTCCGCCGGCTGCTGCTCGTCCTCGCTGGCCAGATCGGCCCACAGTGCGGCTACTGGTGCCAGTGCCCGATCGGCGACCGGCTTCTTTTGACCGACTGCCCAGAGGGCCAACAGGGCCAGCAGCAGGACCGTAGAAAGAACGGCAAGGGTCCCAGCCAGCGTGGCACTGGAACTCGTGGGCAGCGTGCGAATGGGAGTCGAGTGCGCGTCCACTGGCTGGGACCGACTTGCCCTGATTGCGTCCACTAGCGCCACGGCCTCGGCCACCGCTTCGCGCGCCGGCTGACTATGGCCAAGCAGCTCTTCGAACGCCAGGCGTTGCTCGAGCGGCAGCTCATCAAGCACGTAGCAGACAGCCGTCCACCAGAGATCGGTTTGTTTCGCGCTGTTGTGGTCCATCGGCCTCAATGTCCCTCATAGCGTGTCGGCTTCGTCCGGAGGACGCAGAGCGTCCCGCAGCTTGCGCAGCGCCAGCCTCATGCGGGTCAGGACCGTACCGAGCGGTACGCCCTGCTCGGCAGCAATCTGGGCAAACGTCTTGTCACGATAGATCCGCTCCTGCACGACCATCCGCTGTGGCTCGGGCAATCGTTCGATCAGGCGCCGCAGCCGATCGGCCCGCTCGCGTTGCAGCAGGGCGTCATCGGGGGCAAGCTCCGGCGACGCAGCGGTGCGCCGTGACCGTCGGAACCGCTCGGCCACGCCCTCGCGGCGCCGCAGCGCAACCGCTTCGCGGTACGCAACCTGAAAGAGCCAGCTTCGCAGAGCCGACGGTGCCACCTCCGCGCCCCGCTCGGTGAGCCGCAGGAACGTAGTCTGGAGGACATCCAGCGCCGCCTGCTCGTTGCGGAGCACGCCGCGCAGGAAACGCAACAGGTCCGATGCGTGCTGCCGATAGAGCTCCTCGACGCTGGCAGCGTCCAGTCGGTTGTCGTCTCCCACCGGTTCACGCTCGTCTCTGAGTTGAGCCTCCGCGCGGGCTCGGCCACCGAGCCGCAGTCGCCTGTCCGTCCGTACGATAGGATGCGCAGCAAGGCCGGATTATTTTCCGCCCGCACCATCCCCGCGGCCTTCAGCTGCGTATGAAAGGCAGCGGCTGCCGGAGCAGCGTCCCGCGGGCCGAACGCACAGGTTCTGAGATCTGCGATGACCGAAGGCACCCAGCCCAGTACCGGTCGTGCCAAGGCACTGGCGTGGACGTTCTGCGCGGCGCTGGTCTTCGGCGCCGCGATGTACGTGGGAATGCAACTGCGTGCACCGACCCAGTCCCCTGCCCTCGTTTCAGAGGCCGACGAGTACCGTTACTTCCGACAGGTGCGCCGGCTGGTGGAGCAGCGACGTTACAACGAAGCGCTCCGCCGCCTGGCAGCGGTCCCGGATCACAGCCCGCTGGCCGCCGAGGCGCGGTTTCGCCAGGGTCAGATCTACCACCGTCTGCACCGCTGGTCGCTGGCGGAGCAACTCTGGAAGAAAGCCCTGCAGCTTGATCCTAAGTTGCCCGAGGTCGGCTGGTATCTGATCGAAATGTATTTCGTCGAAGAACGGCTCAAAGAGGCGGCCGAGTTTGCGCTGCAGCAGTTCCGGATCGAGCCGGAACCGCACGATCGCGTGCTGTGGTTGCTGGAGATCGTGCGGCAGGAACACGAACGGATTGCCCCCGGCGAAGCGATCCGGATGCTGGAACCGGTCCGCCTGCATGATCCGGCAAACTATTACGTCCTTCGCCTTATCGGCCGCAACTACATCATGCTGGGGCGAGTCTCAGAAGGAATTGACCTATTGAACGAAGCGCTCCAACTCAACCCGGACGACCTCGACACGTGGTTCTTTCTGGTGTGGGCACTGTACGAGCAGGGCGAATTCGGTCGCGTGGGCAAGTTGTGGCAGGTTGTGCCGGCGGCAGCTTGGCAGGATGCCCGCTTCCTGCGCTACCACGGCATGTGGCTGGAAACCCAAGGCCGTCAGCAGGAGGCGCTGGCACAGTACCTGAAGGGGATCCAGCTGGCACCGTTTGACCGCAAGCTGCGCTACCAGCTGGCTCAACTGCTGCGCCGCCAGGGCCGGGCCGACGAGGCGGACCGCCACGCCCAGAAGGCGGTGGCCATCGACGACGCGCGCGAACGACTCGGGCAACTCTTCCAGCGGACGCGCGCGATTCAGAACGACCCGCTCCCTGAAGTTTGCCTCGAATTCGCACGGTGCTGGGAGGAAATGGGCCGAGCGGAACAGGCGGCCGCCTGGCGGGAAGAAGCCGCATTCCGGGCGAGCCGCAAGATGGGGCGCCCGCTGGCAGGGGTGGTGCACACGGCAACCAGCACCGGCTCAGCAAGCCCCTCATCACGGGCCCAGCAGAACGTGACGCAACGCGTAGATCGGGGGAAGCGCGGTGACTAAGTTGCGTGCGGCATGCGCGTTGGTGTTCTTAACTCTGGCCGGGCTGGCAACCGGCTGGCTCATCTCCGGTCCGGTTGCCCCGCCCGAAGCCGGCGAACCGGGCCCGGACCACGCAGCTGAGCTCCCCTCGGTGGATGCACTCGCGCAGGCAACAACCGCGGAAGCACCTTCCGTCCCGGCAAGCCGGCGCCCCGAAGCAAGCATTGACCTGCGCTCGCTGCTCGGGGGCAGCCAACGCAGCAGCCGGAGTCAACCGGCTTTTCGGGAAGTGACCGAAGAGTTGAAGGTGCACTTCGTCTATTTCCGGGGCGAAACGGGCGAGTACTGGCTGCCGGAAGCGCAGGGTGGGGGAGTCGCCTGGCTGGACTACGACGGTGATGGCAGACTGGATTTGTTCTTCACACAAGGCTGTCAGTTGCCGGTCGACCGCAGTGGTACGCATGTCGACGTGCTGTACCGAAACGTGGAGGGCAGACCGTGGCAGCGGGTTCCGCAGTGGGCGGCCCCATCCGACCCGGGCTACGGCATGGGAGTGGCTGTGGGGGATTTTGACAACGACGGCTTCCCCGACGTGTTCGTTGGCAACTACGGCGTCGATTCGCTCTACGTCAACAACGGCGACGGTACCTTCAGCCTCCGGACCGGCGTCGGCATCGGCTCGCCAGGATGGACCTCCAGTGCGGCAACCGCAGACCTGGACCGAGATGGCGACCTGGACCTGTACGCAGCAACCTACATTCAGTTCGTACCCTACATCCAGTGCGCCACGCCCACAGGCCGCGGCAAGTACTGCGGCCCGGACTACTACGACGGCGAACAAGACCTGCTACTGGTCAACGACGGCCGTGGCATATTCTGGAACATGGTGGAACCGGCCGGCGTCGTCGTGCCCAAGAAAGGGAAAGGATTGGGCGTCGTGATCGCCGATCTGATCGGAAACGATGGCTGGCCCGAGATCTTTGTCGCCAACGACCTGCAGCCCAACTTCCTTTTCGTGAACCTGACCGGCAAGCGTGAGCCCGTCACCGGCTCGGACGGGCCCTGGCGTGCACTGCGGTTCGAAGAGAAAGCGTTCGAGCTGGGCGCGGCGGTCAATGCCGAAGGGGTCCGCGAGGCGAACATGGGGATTGCGTGCGGCGACTTTGACAACGACCTGGACCTCGACCTGTACGTCACCCACTACTTCATGGAACACGACACGCTGTGGCGGAACGAGTCCAATGACTACTTCCTGGACGTGACGAAACCGGTTGGGCTCAGCGTCCCAACCCTGCAGCAGCTGAGTTGGGGCACGCAGTTCATCGACTACGACAACGATGGCTGGCTGGACATCTTCATCACCAGCGGCCACATCAACGATGACGGCGTCCCGGTCATCCCGTACGCTATGCGGCCGCAGCTGATGCACAACCTCGGGGGGACAACGGTGCGGTTCGTGGAAGTCAGTAACCAGGCGGGGCCGTACTTCCAGCGCAGCTATGTCGGTCGCAGCTCAGCCGCCGGGGACTTTGACCGCGACGGCCGCGTCGACCTTGCCGTCCTGCATCACCACGTCCCTGCCAGCGTGCTACGGAACGAGACCGACGCGTCGTACCATTTTCTTGGGCTGCAGCTCGTAGGGATCCAGTCGCCACGGAGCGGCATCGGAGCACGGGTCCTCGTGGAGCTGGATAATCCAACAGGCCCCAACACGTTGCTGCGCGAAATCGTCGGCGGGGGAAGCTACCTGTCCAACGACGCCACCGAGCTGCTTATCGGGCTAGGCAGCGCGCAGCGGATCGTCCGGCTCTCGATCCGCTGGCCCTCCGGCCGCGAGCAAAGCTTCACGGATGTCCCGCTGGACCGGTGGCTGAGAATCTACGAGGGCCGACCCGAGCTGCACGAACTGCTACCCGGCTCCCGCCCAACTGCAGCAGAGTAGCACTACTGAGCAGCAGCCGCGTTACTGTACGGGCAGTGGTGCGGGCGCGTTGGACTGGCCAGAGTCCCCCTCATACACCTCAGGTGGGCTAAACGGTGCAGGCTCGCCCGGAACACCCGCAGGCGCCCCCGGCGCACAGCAGGCACCGGCCGAAAACGGATGCTTGAGGCTGTGCAGCGTGGAGTGTACGGAACTGGCCAGATTGCCCACACAGGCACAACCAGCCAGCAAAGAACAGGACACCGCGGCTAGCACCCACAGTAGACGTCTCATCGGCTCGTCTCCGACAACACCGAGTGCGCGCGTGGTCATCGTCCGACCAAATGTAGGTCACACACCGGCACCCGTCCACGCGCATGCCCGCCGCGAACTCGTTCGTTTTGCCACATCTGGCGACGATGCCGCTGGCGCAAGCCGGGCAAACTGGTCGGCTGACACGACGGTCTAGCTACGTATCGCCCCCGTCATGGCATCACAGGGAACGATACTCCGCCGTGCCGGCCACGACCGGATTACTCAACACACCGATCCCCTCGATCTCAACCTCGCAGCGATCGCCCGGCTTCAGGAACACGGGCGGCTTCCGCGCGAACCCTACCCCGGGCGGCGTCCCCGTGAAGATGAGGTCGCCCGGCTCCAGCGTAAACACCTGTGAGATGTACGCGACTAGCTCCTCCACCTTGAAAATGAACTCGCGCGTGTTTGAGTCCTGCATCACCTCCCCGTTCAGCCTCA
>JALXBF010000012.1 GCA_026991575.1 Planctomycetota bacterium
ATATGATCTTCGCCGACCCCCCCTACAACATCGGTTACAGCTACGACATCTACAACGACGCACGGCCCGACGAGGAGTACCTCACCTGGCTCAGGCAGTGGATCAGCCGGTGCACGGCGCTGCTGGCCGAACATGGCTCATTCTGGATCGCGATCGGTGACGAGTACGCCGCCGAGGTCAAGTGGATCGCTACCCGCGAAATCGGCCTCGTGCTGCGCAACTGGGTAGTCTGGTACTACACCTTCGGAGTGCACTGTCAGAGCAAGTTCACCCGATCGCACACCCACCTTCTGCACCTGGTCAAGAACCCCGACCGGGCCATCTTCCACGCAGACGCCGTACGCGTTCCATCCGCCCGGCGGCTCATCTACCACGACCTCCGCGCCGACCCAAAAGGCCGGGTCCCTGACAATACCTGGATCCTCCGGCCACAACAGATTCCACACGCGTTCCGACCCGATGAAGACACCTGGTACGTACCGAGGGTTGCAGGCACCTTTTCCGAACGTGCGCGGTTCCACGGTTGCCAGCTTCCCGAACGGCTCGTTGCCCGAGCCATCCTGGCTTGTACGGACGAAGGCCACGTCGTGCTGGATCCGTTCGCCGGAAGCGGTACCACGCTTGCCGTCGCCAAGAAACTGGGCCGCCGTTGGGTCGGCATCGAACTGTCGGCCAACTACGCAGCCCATGCGGAGCGCCGGGTCCGGGCGGTTCGCCGCGGAGACCCGCTGGAAGGTCCCGAGGAGGCAGTCATGCCCGTCCAGCGACGCCGCTGCGCCGTATCGAGACGGCCGCTGCTGGAGGCAAAATGCCGTGTGCGTGAGATGCTCGGCGAACTGGTGCGCGATAGCAGCGTGGAACGTTGCCTGACCGACCCGGTGCATAATGCGGTGTTCCTCGAGCGCTGCCGCCACGCAATGCTGCCCGGTCGTCCGTTCGATTGGAACAGCGTCCTGCTGAGTGAGGCCATGGGGCGAGCACTGCCGCTAGAGGAGCTGCTGGACGACCTGGCGGACGTGCCGGCAATGGCCGCCGACCTTGCTGCCGGCCGGCTGCTGGCTCAAGGTTACCCCGACGTGCGGACGCTGCTGTGTGAACCGCGAGTGAGTTGTCTCTTTGATGAACTGGCCCAGGAGCTGTGCCCGGGCACCGCTGCGGCACGCCTGCGCCGCTGCCTTCTCAGCGCGCTGCGGCTGACGCAGCTGGCCGGGAAGATCACCGCGCGCAGCGATCCAGGGGAGCTTGCGCTGGAGCCACTTGCTTCAGCGCGGCGTGCGCCGGTTGCAGCCGGCATCGTGGCTATCGGGTCGCGCAACAAGCGACGAGATGCCGTCGTCTGGCACCTGGCATTGACCAGGGATCTTGCACGCGCTGTGCAGTGGTGCCGTGAGTCGCTGGCAACGCTGCAGGCGATCGCACCGGTGCCCGGTGAAATCGTCGTCGGATGGCAGCCGCTTGCCGGTGAACCCGCGGATCAGCGATGGGCTCGCCTGTGGACACTCCTGGAGCAGACACGTCCCTGGTTGAGTGCGCTCTGGCGCGAATCTAACCAGGCAGACACCCACTGAGGGCAGCCAGGCAGTCAGGTATCGACGGGCCTTTTACCAGGCCACTGGTGGAGCATCGGCCGGGGTTGGGCTCTGTTTGCGGCAGCACGACGAGTCCGAAAACCGCCCGCTCGGTGACTGACCGGTTTGGTTGTGGTTTGTCAGCGACTGGACGAGACGTGTTCGGGACGGCCGGATTGAGCCGAGCGGTACGCGGCATCCAGCAACTCGACGCTGCGGCATGCGACCGTGCCTGGTGACCAGTTACGCTCGGTCCTGCCCAGGATTAGATCGATGAAGTTGTGTACGGGGCCGGAGCATTCGTAGGCGCCGGCGTCCGGCGCAACGGGCATCGTATGGGAGCCGTCCGCCCGATGGAGCTCGGCCCGTGCCCGTTCGCAGTCGACCAGCAGCATGCCTTCGGTACCGTAGACCCGGATGTCAACCTGGAATCGCTTCTGGTTCTCCGGGACGCCGGCCGAGCCGGAGACGGTACCAAGGGCACCGCCGCCGAACTTGACGGTCATCGCATCGTGCAGGTCGACGCGGGCCCCAGGGGCAGTCATCCAGCAGAAGACCTCTTCGGGACGTAGGTCTGTCAGCAGGAAGAGCAGGGCAGTGGCGTGCGTTAGCTGGGCATGACCGTAGCCACCACCGGCCACGGCAGGGTCGGACCAGGTGCGCGGATCGGGTTTGAATAAGGCCGTTCCAGCAGCTCCCCCGTCGGCGTCGGAGCGGGTGCGTGGCCGTCCGGTGAGCATCGTGCGGATCGGTGACGCCATGTGGCACAGGACGTATTCGACGGTTCCGACACCGCGAGTGCGCATCTGCTCCCACGCGAACTGGATGAACGGCTTGTAGTGCCAGCCATAGGGCACAAGCAGGTGGCGCTGCTTCTGGGCAGCTAGCCGCACGAGTTCGCGGGCATGCTCGGCCCGAAGTGCCATCGGCTTTTCCACCATGACATGGATGCCACGCTCTAGGGCCGCGCGCGCATGCTCGTAGTGCAGTGCGTGGGGTGAGGCGACGATCACCCCGTCCAGCTCAACGCGGTCGAGTAGCTCCAGGTAGTCCTCGGTCGCGAACCGGAACCCGAACCGCTCCGCAACTGCGCGCAGCTCCGCCTTGCCCAGACGGCACACCCCAACGAGCTCGACGTCCGAGCGAGCGGCCAGAATCGGCAGGTGGTTTGCGGTGGCCCACCAACCGGCACCGATCAGTCCGATCCTCGCTTTACCCGCCATCGGCCTCCTCAGATCAACCGGGTCCGCACCAGCGTTACGGCAGCCAGCGCGGCCGTTTCGGTACGTAACGTCGTCGGGCCAAGCGATGCTGGCCACCAGCCCGCTGCCAGGGCCGCCGTCAGTTCCTCGTCTGCCCATCCCCCCTCAGGCCCGACCGCCAGCCACGCTTCATCGTACGCCATCTCCCGGACCAGCTCCTGCAGCGGGCGGCCCTCCGGATGGCATACGAACCGGGCAGTGGTCGCCGGGGCCGGCGCGGCGCAGGCCTCCGACCAAGCGATCGGCTCGCGCACCGCCATGAGGCGATTGCGGCCACACTGTTTCGATGCCTCGATGACCCAGCGCCTGAAGCGTTCGATGCGGACCGCGCGGCTGTGCCGGTCGGCATAGCGGGTGACGATCAGCTGAAGCGTGTGCACGCCCAGTTCCGTGGCCTTCTCCACCAGCCAGCGCTGCCGATCGCCCTGCGGGGCAGGCACGAACAGCCACACCGTGCCACGTAGCTCACGGTTCACCGGGCAGCGCTGCTCGACACGGAGCCGGGCACGCCGTCGCTCTAGGGCCACGACACGACAGCGTGCTTCCAGGCCCCTGCCGTCAAAGACCGTCACCACGTCGCCCACCGCCACACGGCTCACCCGCAGATGATGGGCCTCGTCGGCGGTGAGCTCGAACTCGTCTTCGGTCAGGTCACCGTGGAAGAAACGCTGCGACATGGCCGGTCGCTCACGGAGGTTGCTCCACCCCAGGGGGGCAGCGGTGCTTGCCAGGATCGTCCGGGGCGATCCTAAGAATGCTATGTGTTGTGCAAGCTCCCGCCGCCGGTGACGCGTCCAGTCAGACTTGGAGCCCGATGGCTGACGAGCCGGTTGCCCAAGCAGTGCGCCCCCGACGTTCCCAGCTGGTTGCCCATGCTGAACGCGCCATGGGCGCGACCATTCTCTATCTCGCACTGCCGGTCCTGAGCGAGCAACTGCTGACGTCGTTTGTCGGGCTGGTGGATACGTTCATCGCGGGCAGATTGAGTCGAGCGGCGACGATCGCCGTCGGCCTGGCCAGCTACGTTAACTGGTTCGGCATGCTGTTGAGCAACCTGGTCACGGCTGGCACGCTCGCGCTGGTGGCACGACACTGGGGGGCCGCCGAGGAGGCCCAGGCAAACCGCGTTCTCAACCATTCGCTGCCGCTGGCCGCCGTGGCGGGAATCCTGCTGACGGTAACCTTCTACACGATGGCCCCCTGGTTCGCGTGGCTGCAGGGCTTGGAGGGCGACGCATACGAGATCACCGTGCAGTACCTAAGAATCACGTCATTCGCGCTACCGTTCACGTCCACGCTCCTGGTTGCCGTTGCCGCACTGCGCGGCGCCGGTGACATGAAGACGCCCCTGGCGGTCAATGCACTGGTTAACCTGATCAACGTTGTGGCCAGTTGGTTGCTGACCTTCGGGCTGGCCGGGTACGTCCCGGGCATCGGCGTGGCAGGGATCGCGGTGGGCACGCTGGCGGCCCGGATCAGCGGCTGGACCGTGCTGACGGTGCTGATGAGTTCCGGGGTGCTGCGATTGCGGGTGCTCTGGAGCGGGTGGCGGTGGGAGAGTCGCCTGGTACGGACAGTGCTTCGCATCGGCTTGCCCGCAGCGGGCGATGGCATCGTGATGTGGGCCGGCCAGTTCGCGTTCTTGACCGTGATCGGCCACCTGGCGGAAGGAGCACTTGGAGAAGCGTACTTCGCGGCCCACGTCGTTGGCATCCGGGTTGAATCGCTTACCTACTTGCCTGCGGTCGCCTGGGGCGCAGCCGGTGCCACCCTGGTCGGGCAATTCCTCGGGGCAGGCAGCGTGCATCGTGCCCGACAGGCCGGTAACCTGGCCGCACTGCAGGGGGCCACCCTCGGGACATTCTGTGGCATCGGTTACTTCCTGTTCGCCGAACCTCTGTACCGGCTTATGCATCGCGACCCTCTGGTCTGGGAAGTCGGTATACCGGCATTCCGGATGCTGGCCTGGTTCCAGCCGTTGCTCGTGGCTGCGATCGTCTACATCGGTTGCCTCCGCGGCGGCGGCCAAACGAAGGTTCCGCTGGCAATCACAACGACCGGAGTGCTCGGCCTGCGGCTGCCGCTGGCTTACACCGGGGGAGTGCTCCTGGGGCGCGGCCTCGTGGGAGCATGGGCTGGTATGTGTGCCGACATCACGGTCCGCGCAGCAATCGCCTGGTGGGCGTTTCAACGCCAGCGCTGGCAGCGACTGACCGAAGCGGAAGGAGCAGAGCTGACCGGGGGACCAGAGCCGGTCGAGTAGCACTCCCGCCGGAACTGCAGCTCATTTGCCCACGCTCGGTCGGTTCTGACGGCCGATCGCCCCGCGATCGCCGCGTGGTGCCGTCAGGCTGCGGCTCTGCGGTAGCAAGCTGCAGCCTGCGCCGCCAGCAGCCGGCCAGGCTCGTCTTGAGCGGACCGGGCATGCTCGCGGCGCATCACGACGCCTGCGGTCGGTCTCGCCTAGAGGGAATTGTCAGACGCAGTGACGGGCAGCCGCGGTCGGCCGCAGCCAGGCTTGCGGCTCGTGCGCGTAGGCCTGAGTGGGCCGCGGGCGGCCCAGAACGGTCGCAGACCGGCGCGCAAAAAAGGAGCCAAGGTGACACCACTTCGTGCTGCCCGCCGTGCCACACGTCACCTTGGCTCCTCCGGGCGCGACTCACTCAACGCAGAGGGGCGGGGAAGGCAGGCGGTCCGTCCGGTCGTGCGCGTCCTCAGGCTCGCGGTGGTGGGTCGCCTGTCTGCGGTCGGCTTCCGCCAACCCTCCCACGCCGTGATGTGTGTGCAAGCTGCGTGCCAAGAGCCTCCAAGCCGCGCGGACCAAGGCGGCCGCGGGATTAAAAGTCGTTAATGGAGCTTGCCTTTGCGGCGTTCCCCAACTTCGCGCAGCCTGCGGCCCGTTGGAATGGCTTGGTCCGCCGAGCGCCCGGTTCCGCGCGCCCTGCGGCACACTCTGTCCCACTCTGACCCACGTTGGCCCTAGCTGCAACAGCGTTGCATGAGCCGGGTGCCACGAAGCCGTGCAAACTGACGGCGAGGCGGACGGCTCGAGAGCAAGGAGGCGGCGGCAGCCGGGAGGGAGTTTCCCCAGGGGCCGGCCCGACGCCCACTGCGCTTGCGCGGATTCGGCGGGCCGGTGAGGGGGACTTCCCGGGCGCCCGCTTCATCGAATAGCCGCCACGAAGGCGTCTTGTCCGCCGCTTCTTCCTTTACCCGATGCCGTGCGCGTTCCGCTGCGTCCGGCGTTACGGCCCGCCATTGCCCCCCGGGCGATCCGGACGCTGCTCTCGCTGCCCACGCCACGTCGCGCGTGTCATAGAGCCCCTAGAGCGCCCGACGCCGCGGACGGGGTCCGCGGCGTCGGCGGGCCTGCAAATGGCAAGGTGAGAAAAAACTGGTATTGCCCGTGCTACCCATCAACAGAGCGGGAGGGAGCATGAAGCCCCCCTCCCGTGAGTTCACGGCAGCTGGCGAGTTGAACGGTGCTCCGATGCCGGCGAAACCAGCGGCCAACGTAGCCGAAACCAACCCGGCAGCGCAGGCGAGACCATCGCCCAAACGTAGGCGAAGCGAACCCGCGCCGAGGGGTTCGCGTCGGAGCAGCGGTTGAACAACGCAACTGGCACCGTTGATGCCGGTTGCGACCCAAACGCGCTCGCTGCAACAGGCCAGCGCGCGATACCTGTCCACCGGGGACACCACTAGAACCAGCCGGTTGCCCTGCTTGCGGCCTGCTGTCGGCGTTCGGATTCGCGCCGCTCCTGCCGGTGGTGTTCCTTCTTGATGTTCCTTCTTGACCCGTGCTGAGCGGCAAGCTGTGCAAGCGCGCGATCCGTCAGCTGCATGATGAGAAACCGCTCGCCGAGTTGCCGATCCAGCGCCCGCGAGAACTCCGGACGCGTTCTCCGATCCCGGACCAAGCCACTTGTGGTCCCCCGGCGGTGAGTTTCAACAATTGCGGGCGCAACCGATCGATGAGTTCCGCTTCCAACGCAGCAGACGTGGCGCGGCCATCTGTTGCCCTCTGGCGATCTCGGCGCGCCACCTTCCCCAGCTAGTCGGCCAGCGCACGTGCTTTGTCGTCATCCGCGGCGGCAGCGTCCTGATGTGTGCTACCGTCGCCTGCCCGATCAGCAAGCTGCCGTGTGGAGAGACCGCTTGCTGACCGCAGTCAGCAGCCCGGCGTCAGCGTGGATGCGCCGCTAGCGGACGGTGCCGGTCGCTAGTCCGGGCGGATCGGGTACAGACATCGACGCGTCTTCGCGGTCCCGGCAGGCCGTGGCATGGTCCGTCGGCACTCGACAGCACGGCAGATGTGACAGCGTGGAAGGGAGCGGCTGTTCGCTGGCGAGCCACGGTCAGCGGCAATCCTGTCCGTCGATCAGGTAGACGCGGTGATAGGTTAGCCGCTCAGTCAAGAAGCGGCCGGTGATCCTCATGGCTTACTGCGGCTGAAACTCGCCGGGGCAAGCTTTGGCCAGCCATGTCCGGGAACTTCTCCGGAGTCACGGTGTCAAAGAAGCGTACGCTAGCTTAGCCGGATCGTTCCAGACCTAGGCGGAAGGCGGCCGGCGTACGACGACTTCTCAGGGCAAGTCCGCTGCTCTTGCGGCGGGCCTCTTCGGCCCTAACCGGCGCCACCCCGACTACGGCAACCAGAGATCCAACGGACGAATCTCCGACGGGTGAAGTGCCATGCGTGATGGCTGGCCCGGAAAATGGCGAGCCATTCGGACACACTCGGTGGCGGCAAGCCGCTCGCACCGGGCGGGGGGGCGACTGCTACGTTCGCCCGCGCTCTGGGGCGTGCTTGCCGAGGCCTTCACCCAGCCCAGAATCCGGCATACGTTGGTAATGTCTCCTCGGTCCGTCGCCCGGCTTGGTCAGCCAGGCAATCGTGCCGCGGGGACACGGCAAAAGGTGCAGTTGTGGTATGGGGCAACGTGTCGTGGGGCAGCGGCCACACTTCGACGTGATGGCTGGTGCCCGGGGAGGCGCAAGACCCTATGAGCCGTTTCGTTCGACGATGGCACGCGTAGCCCGCTTGGGGTATGCGCGATGGGCCGGTCTGACTCGCGCGCACGCAGCGCCGCGAGTGTCCAAGTGGGCTTCTCCACGGGAACGCTCTGCGCATGGGTGAACGGCTAGATAAGGAGACATTAGCGTGCCAGGAACGACATACATGCCAAAGAACGTCTCGCGCGGCGCCCGACGCCGCCGGCTAAACAGGCTGGTTGCCGACTGCAGAAACCAGCAACTACCCAACGCTACGCGGAACCACGCTGCGGAACAGATTACGGTCGTGCTCCAACGAATTGCTTGGCGTGTGAACATCGCCGACTTCAACGGTTCATTCGACAGCCATACATTGGAGGACGTCGTACAAACTACGATCTGCAAACTTCTTGACGAGACAAAGTACTCGACCAACGACCGTAGCGGATCGCTGCTAGGGTGGGCCTGGACCGTCATCCGGCACGAGTTCTTCGACCGGCTTCGCAGACGCGAGCAGGTGCGTCCTGGCCCCGACGACGAAGATGCTCTCGAAGAACTCGTTCCCGATTCGAGAGAAACCTGGGGAAACTGGTTCCAACAACCTTTCCCCGACCCGGACCTGAAGAAACTCGAAGCCATCCAGCCGGCACGTGACCGGCTCATCGTCGTGGCCTACATGGGACTGCACCGGAAGGTGCCTCAAATGGTCTGGCACCGATGGTGCCAGCAGGCGGGGGTAACGAACTTCCCGCCGCCACAGATCGCCGGATTCGGGCCGGAGCGTGGGATGGCCAAGACGATTGCCAGCGCACTGGGAATTCGGCAGGATGTCGTCCACCAGGTGGTCTGTCGCAAGGGAGGTGTTTTGCGTGAGCTGGCAGCGATCCGAGACCTGAGGTACTGAGCCAGTGCGGTCGCAGCGATGAAGGACGCGCTGCGTGGCACAAGTTATTAGTGGGAAAGCCGACCGGGGTCCCAGCCCGACTGCCGTCGGGCTGGGCTCCGGTTCTGCTGAGTCAAGCCTACATGACCGACTTCCCGCACATCCTCACAACAAACCGGTAGGATCCATGTCAGAGTTCGATGGCGTTGAACGTGAGTCGGTCGGGGTCTGTGAACAGCGTAACTGGCGGCAGCATGTCGGCTGCCGGCCCC
>JALXBF010000013.1 GCA_026991575.1 Planctomycetota bacterium
CAGCAGTCTGCCGGCTGCGCGACCGGTTCGTCTACAGTGGTCAGCCGATCGACCGGGACAACATCCTGCATCTGCGTGAGAAGCAGGTTCAGGAGCTGACGCAAAAGGGGGTGCGGAACGCGAAGTACAGCTGGGGTGGGCTGGTGGACGTTGAGTACTACACGCAGGCGCGTCAGATCGAGGCTGGAGCGACGGACCGGTCCGTGCGTGTCACCGGGACCCTGGAGGCGATCGAGCGGTTGGTGGCTGGGGGATGGCTCGAGCCGGACTTCGCCGGCCGGCTGGCGGATAGCTACCGGTTCTTGCGGAAGTTGATCGATGCGCTTCGCGTGGTTCGGGGCAATGCGCGCGACCTGAACCTGCCCCCTCAGGACGACCCGGAGTACCGCTACCTTGCCTCCCGAATGGGCTATGGGCCCGAACAACTCACCGAGGAGCTGCACCGCGTGTTCGCCTTCACGGCTAACCTCTGGCGTGCCGAAGGGGCGACGGCCCGCTAAGTGGCCGCTGCCCTGGCAGGTGACCGGCGGCGGCTGGATCATAATGTAAAGCGGCAGCGACCAGACAAACTAGGTGAGGCCTGAGGACCTTTCTCTCCAAGCGTGCTGTCGCTATGGCAGGCGTACCGGTACGGGGATACGCACCATGAGGAAGCGAGTTGCCATCCTTGTCACCGCCGTGGCACTGGGCTTTGGGCTGATCGCGGTCGGCACGTTGTCGGCGGATGAGGGGGCCTGGCAGGCCGGTGCGGCCCGTGTGGACATCACGCCTGACGAGCCGTTGCCGATGGCCGGGTATCGGAGCAGGGGGAACCGTCCGTTCCAACGGGTGGCTCAGCCGTTGTTTGCGCGCGCGCTGGTCCTCCGGGACGGTTCTGGCGAACCGGCCGTGCTCGTGACGCTGGATCTGGTCGGCATCCCGCGCGCCTTTGGACAGCGGTTGGCTGAAGCGTGTGCGCAGCGATACGGGGTGCCGACTGAGCGGTTCATGGTGGTCTGTAGCCACACGCACACGGGACCGGCTGTCTACGATCGGTTTGCTTATCTGCTGGGTGCCACCGAGGCACAGCTTCAGGCGATACGCCGGTATTTGGACCGCGTCTTCGACCGGGTAATGACGGCAATTGGCAAGGCGCTTGGGGAGACGGAGCCGGTGTCGCTCGCCTATGGCGAGAGTACGGCTGGCTTTGCGATGAACCGGCGTGCGCGCCGGGATGGACGGGTCGTGCTCGGGGTGAACCGCAAGGGTCCGGTGGATCGCAGCGTGCCGGTGCTGTGGGTGCGGGACGGAGCGGGCCAACCGCTTGCGGTGGTCTTCGGGTATGCGTGCCACTGCACGACGCTGACCGGGGAGTCGTTCGAGATCTCGGGCGATTTTGCCGGCTATGCCGCTGAGACGCTTGAAGAGCGCTTTCCCGGCGTCACGGCACTGTTCGTCACCGGCTGTGGCGGTGATGCGAATCCTTACCCGCGCGGGAATCTGGCGCTGGCCAAGCAGCACGGCGCGTCCCTGGCCCGGGCCGTCGAGGCGACGCTCAGCAGGCGACTGAAGCCGGTGCGTGGCCCGCTGCGAGCCGTGCGACGCACGGTGCCGCTGCGTTTCGCGCCCGGCCCGTCGCTGGAGGAGTTCCGCCGGCGAGCCCAGGGCGATCCGGCCCGCTACGCCACGCGGCACGCCCGCTGGATCCTGGAAGTCGCCCGCCGTCATGGCGGCCAACTGCCCAAGGAATACCCGTACACGATCCAGGCGTGGCGGTTTGACGAGGACCTGGTCATGGTGGCCCTGGCAGGCGAGGTCGTGGTGGAGTATGCTCTCAACACGAAGCGCCGCTACGGCACGCAGCAGCAGCCGGTATGGGTGATCGCATACGCCAACGACGTCTTCGCGTATATCCCGACCGCAAGAATGCTGGAAGAGGGGGGCTACGAGCCGATCGGATCGATGCAGTCCTGGGGCTGGCACAGCATCTGGGCAAAGGACGTGGAGCAGCGTGTGTTGCGTGGCATCGCGGCGGCGCTACATGAGCTTGGTGCCGCGCCACCGGACGAGAAAGGTAACAGCCGCTAGTTACGGCGATCGGACCTGACGGCTCGGGCCGCTGCGGTACAATCCCTTGGTTCAGGCCACTATGAGCAAGTCTCAGCAGGATCCAAGCATGACGGAAGGAATGGTTCTAGTACGCCTTAGCGGCGAGGTGAGCACGAAGTCGGCCCGAGTACGCCGTCGCTTCACCCAGAAGCTTCTCGACAACATGCGGGCGGCGCTTGAGGCGGTCGGCGTTCAAGCTCGCCTACGGAACGAGTGGAGCCGCGTCTTTGTCGAGGCGGCCGATGTGGACTCGGCCTGCGACGTGCTGCGCCGCGTCTTCGGTATCGCTTCTGTGTCGCCGATCGATCGGACCTGCGCCCCTGAGCTGGACGAGATCGTGCGCGTAGGCGAGGAGACCTACCGCGACGTGGTTCGCGGCAAGAGCTATGCGGTGCGGGCACGGCGTGCCGGAAAGCACCGCTTCTCTGCCCAGGATGTCAACGTTCAACTCGGCGCAGCGCTGAATCCGTACGGCAGCGTGAACCTGGACAACCCCCAGGTGACCGTGCACGTCGAGGTCCGCCATGATGCCGCTTACCTGTTTACGCGGGTCATCCCGGGCTATGGGGGGCTGCCGGTGGGGGTTGAGGGCAAGGCCGTGTGCTTGATCTCGGGCGGGTTCGATTCGGCCGTATCGGCCTGGTTGATGCTCAAGCGGGGGGTCGAACTGGATTACGTGCTATGCAACCTCGGTGGCACCGCGTATGAGCGGCAGGTGCTGGCCGTGGTAAAGCTCCTGGCCGAAGCGTGGAGCTACGGCAGCCGGCCGCGGCTCTTTGTGCTCGATTTCGAGCGGCTGGTTCCGGCCTTGCGCGCCAAGGTGAAGCAGCAGTATCTGCAGGTCGTGTTGAAGCGGCTCATGTACCGCGTTGCCTGTCGAGTGGCTGAACTGGCCGGCGCCCACGCGGTTGTCACGGGCGAATCCGTAGGTCAGGTGTCGTCGCAGACGCTGGCAAACCTGCGCGCCATTGACGCGGTGGCAAACTACCCGGTCCTCAGGCCGGTGATCGGCTACAACAAAGAGGAGATCACACAGCTGGCCCAGCAGATCGGCACCTACGCGCTTTCGGCCGTGGTCCAGGAATACTGCGCACTGGTCCCCAAGCACCCGGTCACGGCGGCCACGCCCCATGCTGCGGACGTTGCCGAGCAGGAGCTGGACCTGGCGATACTGGAAGAGATCTTCCGCGACCGACGCACGATCGACGTGCTGGCCGTGGACCAGGCCGACTTGGCGCTGTCGTACGTCTTTCTGGACCGGATCCCCGAAGGGGCGGTTGTGATCGACTGCCGCCCGGAGCCACTTTACGAGCAGTGGCATTACCCGGGTGCGCTGCGACGCGATGTAGAAGACCTGCTACTGAACTACAAGCAACTGCCGCGCGAGAACGAATACGTTCTGTACTGCACGTGGGGCCTACAGAGTGCTGCCCTGGCAGAAGCGATGCAGCGTGCGGGCTACCGGGCGTACAGCTTCAAAGGGGGCGTAGCGGCACTGAGACGCTACGTGGTCGATGAGAAGCGGAGCACCAGTGAGCATGATCTCGGTGCGGAATCTGCGAAAAGAGTATGACGAGGACACGGTCGCGCTGAAGAACCTGTCGCTCGACATCGAGGAGGGGGCCATCTACGGACTGATCGGGCCCAACGGCGCTGGCAAAACAACGCTGCTGCGCATCCTGGCCACGCTACTAGAGCCCACCTACGGGCGGGTCGAGATCGCCGGGGTTGACGCACTGGAAGAGCCGGAGCGCGTGCATCCGTACATTGGTTTCATGTCCGATCGGTTCAGCCTGTACGAGGACTTGCTTGTCTGGGAATACCTGGACCACTTTGCCCGCTGCTATGGCATTGCCCCTCGGCAGCGGCGTCGGCTTATCGACGAATCGCTGGAGCTGGTCGGGCTGACGCCAAGGCGGGACAGTCTGGTCAGTTCACTATCACGCGGCATGCGCCAGAGACTGTGCTTTGCGCGCACGCTGCTGCACCAGCCCAAGGTGCTCATCCTCGACGAGCCGGCCAGCGGCATCGACCCGGCCGGCCGTCTTGAGTTCCGGGAGCTGTTGAAGACGCTCCAATCCATGGGACACACCATTCTCATCTCCTCACACATCCTGACCGAAATGACCGACTTCTGCAGCCACATCGGCATCCTGGAGAAAGGCGAGCTACTGGTTTCAGGGCCGTTGGAGGAGGTGTTCCAGCAGCTTCACGGTGGCATTGTCGTCCGTGTCGGCCTGCTGGGACGACACGAACAGGCGGCCAGGATCGCTCGCACGCACCCGGCCGTTCGGAATGTGACGGCCAACGGTGCCGACATCGAGATACTCTTCAACGGACCTAAGGAGGAGATTCCATCACTCGTAAAGCTGCTTGCCCAGGAGGATGTGCCGCTCATCAGGGTCGAGCTCGTGGAGCGCGACCTGGAGAGCATCTACTTGAGGTTGGCTTCGACAGAGATCAGTTGACCGGGGCGTGCGGAGGCAATCGTGCGAACGCTGCACCTGATGTTCATCGACAATCCGTTCCTCATCAAAGCGCTCCGCGCCCGACGGCACGGCGGAAAGATCTACTTACTGCCCGTGCTTCTCGTCCTTCTCGGACTGCTCGGTATCGGCGCAACCTTCGAGTTGGCCCGCCGCTTCGGTGAGCTCCACAGCAACTTCGCGTATTACATGCAGACCTTCGACGCGATCTATCTGACCGCCGTCATGGGCACCGTGCTGATCCTGGCCGTAACCGCGGCATCCCAGGGGATGGTGCAGGAGGTGGTCAGCGGCACACTGGAATTCCAACGGCTCACCACGCTCACCGTTCGCCAGATTGTGCTCGGGAAGGCCGTCGGGGAACCGATCGTTGCCTACCTGGTGATCTTCGCCACCTTCCCCATCCTGGTGATCACCACGCTGCTGGGGGGCTATCCATTGCGGTACAAGCTGATGGCGGTGCTGCTGAGTCTGACGACGACCTTCTGCATGGCCTGCATGGCGACGATCATTCCGGTGCGATCGGTGGAGAAGAGCGGCAAGGGGTGGAGTCCTGTGGCCGGCTTGCTGTTCGGCTTCGGCTGGTTCCTGTTACCCGTCGTGGTTGCAGCACAGGCTGATGGCATGATCGGATTTCTCGTGGGCCTGGTCCTGCCGCTGCCCTTTGTCGTCGAGCTGTGGCTGGGCGATTTGTTTTCACGATCAATTGCACTGTTTGGGTCCGTCCAGGTCATCATCGACTTCGTGACACCATTTGCTCAGGTGCTGCTCGGGCTGTTGGCGGCGACCATGGCCGCGCGCCTCCTCAGACAAGACGAGCGGCCACCGATTCACCGGGTCGTAGGATACCTGATCGCCGTCGTACTGAGCATCGCCTACGCTGCGCTGGTGCGGTCCCCGGGAATACCGACCACCCTGGAAAGCTCCTGCGTCTATCCCCTGGGGCTGTCCGCAATGGTATTGATCGTTTTCCTGCTTTCGGTTCCCGACAGGGATGGCTACAAGCGATGGATCTGGCGTGACTCTGAGAAGGAAACGAGCATCCTTCGGTACCTTTACGCGGATCGCAGCCCCGGATGGATGGCGCTGACCGTGTATGCGTTCATCGTCGCATGGGCAAGTATCCTGTTTCTGGTGGCGAATCCGCAATGGCCGGCAGTTTACCGGCAGATGTACGAGGTGGCAGCCATTACAGGCTTCTTGTCGTTGGTGGCTTACGGAGCAGTTGCGCACGCCGTATCGCTCGCATTCGGACGCGTCGCTGTGGCCACCATCGTACTGTGTGAGGTGGCATTCCTGGTGGTAGGCCTAGGTGTGGAGTTCGTATTGCATGGCTACATCACCGACGCGCCGCACGATTGGAATACGCTTACCGGCATGTCCCTCCCGCTTTTCTTCGCCGTCCTGTTCGACGCGTTGAGGTGGACCGATGCGGGCGACATACCGTGGATGCACCTGTCGGTTTTCGTCGTCGTGCGGCTTGCGTTGCTAGTGCTGGCAGTCGCCTTTATCGCCTGGTGGACACCGCGATGCTGGCGGCGGATCCTGGTTAAGAAGCGGAGCATGGGGGTGCTGCCTGAGCAGAGGGATGGCGGTCCGATGATGGCCGGGCCGGTAGAGCTGGCGGGGGCGTAGCGGTGATGGCTGCGCGTTGCCGACCACGCCGCCAGGATCCCTTGCCCGCGCACAGTTGGTGGCAGCATGCGGAGTCAGCGCTAGCGGCAGCCGACACACTGGCAGGCGCTGCCCTGTACCACTGGGCGTGTTTCTGCTGCCACCAAGCAGCTGAGGCTGCGCTGAAGGCTTTGCTGATTCACCTTGGCCGAACCGACCTGCTCGAACATCACTCCCTTGCCGATCTCCTCCGCCATGCCGCCCGCCGCCGTCCGGGGCTGCGATCGGTTCGACCTGCCGCTCGCGCCCTGGACTGGCACTACCTCAAGGCCCGCTATCCGCAGGCGCGGTACCGGTGGCGACCACCCGCCGAGCTGTACAACCGCAAAGACTACGAGGTCTGCTCAGAGTTCGCCCGTTCGATCCTGGCTGCGTGCCGAACCGCGGCTACAGAAGTGGCTCCGGGATCAGGGGGACAGAACGGCTAAGCACGCCGAGAGTTCCGGCACGGCGATGGTCACGGCCTGCTCGGCCGCCGGGCCTAGGTCAGCTCTTGTGGTGTTGGCGGTGGAGAGATGTCAGGCGGGTCAAGGGCGCTGCCGCCGTTGTGCGCGTTGTTGGCCCCGGCGTTGCGCCTCGTGGGGAGCGGTCAGAGAGGTTTCATGCGGTGGGATGCGCGGCAGAGACGGCGGCGTGGAGCTTTGCGCGCCCGGCAGCGGGACGGCCAGCCCTCTGTCGGGGCACGTACACACCAGGTGGCCGGGCGTGGCACCGGACGCCGCCCCCGCGGCGGCGCGGACCGCGTCGGGCGAGGGAAAAAAAGACACTGCGTGACCGAGGCCGCGATTCAGTCAACGTGACGTCCAAGGGGAAAGAATCCCCTGGCCACTGATCCATCACGGCGGCACACGCAGGAACCAAACGGCCCGTCCCGCCGGCAGGTGGCCGCGTGACGATTACCACGCCCCGCCTTGTAGTGACCCACCACGGAACCTGAGAATCGGACGCTCAGTTGCCACGGGCCATGCCGCTTACTGCGGCCGCGCGCGGTCTTCCGTGCCCTCGATGTGGATTGCCCGACTATCGCGGATCACGACGGCGTCGCGGTCCTCGGCGTGGTACAGGCCGCTAATCCGGCAGTTGCTGCTACCTTCGATCAGCACGGCGGGCATCCCTTTCGCGAAGACCGTGCAGCCAGACAGATGGATCCAGTGGCAATTGCGTATCACCAGCGCCGCAGGCTGGTTGCGAACCCGTGCGATCTGCACGCCGCTCAGTGTACAGTAGCGGCTGTTCCGCAGGAGGATTCCCCCGCGAGCCGGCCCGCGCCAGTAGTCGTAGCGTGGATTCTGGTCGAAGTTGTTCGGGCCAACGACGACATGGCTTGAGTCCTCAACGAGCAGGTCTGCCGTGTACGCCTGCCAGAATGTATTCCCGGTGATCACGACGCCACGAGCTGCCTGCACATGCACATTGATCTGCACGTCGCTGAAGACGTTGCCCACAATCGTGACATGACCTTCCTGCGTACGAGCCGACCCGGTGCGCCGGCGAAGTCCGGGGTCGGTACCCATGCCCACGATGCGGACATTGGCCGACAGACGCCCTTTCGGGTGATGCTGGATCGTGCAGCCGGTGATGGCCACCTCACCTACCGATCCGCCGGTGGAATCGAGCAGGATGTTTGCCGTCACAGGACCACCTTCGGCCATGTTCGCTTCGATGTCGCACGCGCTAATGTGGATGTTACGGACGTTACCCCCGCGCGAAACGATGCCACCGCCCCGGTTGTAGCTAATGTGGCAGCCGACGATGTTGGACTGATGGAGGTTGACATCGTCGTAGTAGATGCCCACGCCGGAGTTCTCGTAGATGTGGCAGCTTTCGATGATCACGTTGCGATTTCGTCGGACCAGATGGATGCCGTGGCGGACCCGCCGGATGAGCACCTGGCTGATCACCGCTTGCATGGTTCCTTCCAACGCGATGCCGTCTGCCTCGGGATGTTCGCCGACAATTTCTAAACCGCGCACCAGTGGCATTCGCTCGCGGTCCCACACCTGGGGCTTGACCGTCGGCGGGTCGGCCGTGCCGTTGTGGCTGCCGCGTAGCAGCAACGCCGGTCCGGGGCCGGCCATGATCAGCCGAGCGTTTGCCAGCCCGACAAGGGCCTTGTAGCCATGCTGCTGAAGGTCCACGACCACGGTCCGCGTGATCCGGTAGCGGCCAGCAGGGAAGCACACGGCCTGCGCTTCGGTCCGACACGCCTGTTGGATTGCGTCCGTGTCGTCATGCCGGCCATCACCACGGGCTCCGAACTGCCGCACGCTGACGGCGCCGGCTATCGGGGTCGCCTCTTCTGCCACAGCCGCGCTCGACGCGAGCGCTACGTGTAGAAGCGCGATGCCTATCACGTCCAGGTAGCGAAGCATGGCAGCGGAATCCAGATGTCAACCGTCTCGGTTTCATGCAGGCGACCCTGCTGACACCGATCGACCGGAGGGGCGCCTGCGCCGTGGCGTGAAACGGAGTAGGCGGAAGGAACACTATAGCGAATGCTGTTGCGGGCGCGCTCTGGTACCCCGCTCAGCGTGTCGAGCTTGGGCGTGGCCTGACGGCGGTGAGGTAGGTCATGGCTGCGAGCAGAACCGCTCCGCAGACCAGCAGCACCAGGGCAAGTGGCGGGGCCAGGTCGCCGATCAGCATCGTGCAGGCGGCGCACGCCAGTACCGCGCCCCCCAGCCACGGCTCTTTGGACGAGCTGCGTGTCCAGCGTCTCACGATGATCCCCACCAGCACCGCCAACAACGCTGTTACCACGGCGCGGGTCACCGACCAGGCCCAACGCGATACCAGCCGGCGGTCCACGACGACCAGTGTCAGCTTCGGCCCACCGGATTCCTTGCTGAACCGCAGCCGTTGCGGTAGCGTGGCCAAAGGCGGGCCGATACCCAGCCGCGCAGTGCGCTGCTCTGCTGGTGCGGCACGCTGTGCTAGCTGCTCTGCGAGATGCTCCTCGGCTGCGCGGCCCCGCTGCTGCGTGCCAGGTCGAGCCTGCTTCGCGGCAGGCTCCCACTTCTGGCGAGCCAGGCTATCCAGCGCCGCCGCTGCTTTTCGCTGCAGCTTGCCAACCTCGTCCTCTGGGATCCCGACCCGAGGTTGCGTCCCGTGTTCGGCACCGCGCATCGCGGTTCGGCTCGGCCTCATGTGACTGAAATAACGATCGGCTCGCGCACTGCCAGCCCGCGTGGCGCTCGTCGCCCCTTTGCCGACTTCTTCTAACAGCTTTTCCACACGCACCGTGCCCATCTGGTACTCCTGCACCATCCGAAACAGCATCGGGTGGTCCCGGGCCAGCTTCGACGGGGCAAGTCGGACCAAGGTTGCCTGCTGCCAGTCCCGGAGCTCCGACAGTTCGCGTTGCCAGCGTAGAACTGTCTGCCGGCTGACCGCTCCGCTCTGGCGGGCTACCAGCAGCGCTCGACGCAGCGCTTCGAGCCGCGCCAGAGCCGTGGACAGTTCGGCCTGGTACTCGTCGGCCGGTTCCATGTTGCTGGCGGCACGGCTGGGTCGGGCCATATATCCGTCGGGCAGGAACACAGTCCAGAGCGTGCGCCGGATGGGGACATCGTCGGCTAATTGCGGCGGGGGGAGGGCGATCTGGGCTCCAAAGCCTAGCCTCTCGCTGAGTCTGCCTTCGTAGACGACCTGGACGTACTGTAGCGACTGCTGCAGGCCGGCGCGTGGCAGAGGCACCAGCAGGCCGGTTCCATCGGCCGGCCGGACCACCGGCACCGGACGTCCGTCGACGTATGCCCCCCACAGGCGTGTCCCGATCGGGAGCTGGATCCACAGGTGTTGGCGCGCTTCGTTACGGGCCAGCAACCGCATCTCGGTGCGGTAGGTTCCGCTAACGTCCAGCTGCGTGAGCAGGTGAAGCAGGAACACTTCGATGTCTGGCACGGCTGCTGGTGTCAGGACCTCGCGCGCAACGAGCAGCTCGTATCTGGGTGCAACGACGCGGAACAGCCAGGCGGCCCGGCGCAGGACGTCAGCCGAGACCAATCCTTCCAGCCCGGTCGCCTGCGTTCGTTGCACGCCGCGGGTGCGAACCAGGTTGAGCCGCAGGTTTCGTCCGGGCAGCACGACCACGGTGTGCTTCACGCTGTCGGTGCCAAGGAGCCGGATCCAGGGCACGGGGGTCGGCTGTCGCTGCTGGCGCGCGGGTAGTTCGAGCCGTTGCCAGACGGTGAAACGGTACCGGCCGGTGATGCCGCGACGCAGCCGCACGGACCACGTCGTGCTCGATTCGCTGCGGCGCGCGATGACAGCTTCAGCAATCTCTGGTCCCTGAATGTCGATGTCCTCACCCAGCGCTGCTGGCACTTCGAACTGCAGTTGCCAGACCGTGCCGGTGGTAATCGACAGCTCGATCGCCGACGCAAACTCCAGCCATCGCTCGGCGATGTCGGCAACGGTTACCGCCCGGGCCGTCACCCGCGGCCTTGCATCCAGGACCGTTAGCTCGATCGGATCAGGAACGCCGCGGTAGCGTGCCGCAAGCACGACGATCGCCCCGGGCACGAGGCTCTTGCGTCGTGCTAGAGTCCTTGCAGGTCCGTCACCGCTCAGGGGGACCATGCTCTCGGGCAGCTGCACTTGGAGCCGACAGTCACGCGTGTGCCGGATCAGCACCGTGCCGGATCGGTGCTCTGCCTCCACCTCCG
Source organism: Planctomycetota bacterium (assembly GCA_026991575.1). GTDB lineage: Bacteria > Planctomycetota > Planctomycetia > JALXBF01 > JALXBF01 > JALXBF01. The sequence continues at coordinate 10,916 of JALXBF010000013.1, forward strand.
GAAGGACCAACTGAACCGCTTGGGCGTTGGATGGGACGGCCATCGTGCCGCGCAGCGACCAGAGGATGCGGCCGACGAGTGGCTGGGCAAACCGCAGGCGGAGGATGCGAGTCGCACTGTCAAAGCTCCACCGTGCCCCGTCCTGGTCGATGTCCACCGACAGCACAGCCATTCCCCTGGGCAGGCGCACCCGCAGCTGCTCAACCGGCGCGCGCTCGACGTGCAGCTCGTAGTAGGCCGTCAAGTCGATGCGGTAGCGGCTGACGACCACTTCTGTCTCTGCGCGGACCGTCCGCTCGCTCCGGTACCGTTCGATCGACAGCATCAGGGACCAATCGCTGCCGGCGAAATGGTAGGCGCCTAAGGCGGCACAGCCGGGGTGAGGTCCCGGCCCGGGCACGACCGCCGCCTCTCGTGCGATCTGGGTCAGGCCGCGATGCTCGATGACGTCGACCCTGAACTGGTCCGCACAGCCGATCAGAATCGTACCATCCTGACGCTGCGCCTGCGGGTCCTGGAGCAGCGTGAGCATGAACCGGCCCCGGGCTGGCGCGGTTGGGTCCAGGGCATGGAGCTCGATCGCCGTACGGTCCGCAACCGGTCGTTTCAGGCGAACTTGTAGCGTTCTGTCGTCCCCGCTCAGACGCCACCCTGCGACGTCCTGCCCGGCAACCTCCAGCACGACGAGCCCCGTGGGCACTTGAAGCCGGACCTGATCGGTCGTGCCGTTATGCACCTCGTACTCAAGCCGCTCGTACAGGTGGGCGCCACTGTCGTGTATGTCGACGAGCAGGTGGCGCCGGAGGGCAACCGCGACGCGAGCCGTAGTGCGCAGGCGGGGGCGCCAGCGGACGCGCACCGAATCGGCCCGACCAAGAGCGGCCGTCACGCGCGTTTGGCCATCGGACGGCTCGGCCCGAAAGCCCCCCTTCAGCCCATGCACCGTAACCTCGCGGCCCGCGCCGGGCAGGGTCAGCGTTAGCGTGCCGGCGGGAACTGACGCCACGGGAATCAGCAGCTCGCCCGCGGTCTCGTCCCCTTGAACCGGTAGCACGGCCCGGAGCCTGAAGCGATGAGTGCCTCGCTCCGTCACCACCAGCGCGGTTCGTTCCCCGCCGTCGCGCGCGTCGTCCTCGGCGGTGATCCGTACCAGACGGGCTGGCCGATCATCATCACCGCGCGCTTGTTCGAGCGGCAGTGTGCCCACGGGAAGGATCGCCAATGCGGGGCGATCCACCAACGACACCACCGTTACGTCGAGCATCACCTCGGCTCGCGTGCCGGCGACGGTAGCTGATACATCCATCGCGGTCACCGTCGCCAGCGGCACCGGAGGAGGCGGGAGGTCTGAATCTGCTGTCAGCCCCAGTAGCCGAAGCGCTGCCTCGGGAACGTAGACCACCTCGGGCTTCGTGGACGGCAGTCCGTTTGCCGGATCGTAGGGCACGTAGACGACAAGGGCCCGATCCTGGAGGGAAGCAGTAGTTGCGGGTTCTTTACCCTCTTCGCCCGCGCACACGTTCGGGCGGAGCAGCAGAGCGGATGCCACAGCGATCACCGCTGCGGCACCAGCGCTCGTGCCGGTGGCACCGTGGCGGGCTAGGCCTCGCAGCGCGATGACCAGGCGCCGGGCAAGGCAGCTGACCAGCAGCGCCACGCCACCAAGTGCCAGACCATCGGACAGGGGTGTCAGGGTTGCCGGCAACAGCTCGCTCATTGCCGCGCCGGCTGCTAACAACACGGCACCGGCGAGTAGCATGCGGCCAAGTGCGCGGTGAGGCCAGAGCCAGCCGAGCAGCGAAATGGCCACTGTCAGGCATGCGATCAGCAGCATACTCATGTGGCGGTTGCGTAGCGCGAGGGTGATCTTCTGCGGCTGCGCGACGCCGCCAAAGACCACACTCGGCCAATCGGGCCAACGCACGGTCGGTCGCAGCGATAGCCGAGCGCCGCCGCGCTGCGCGTGGGCGTGGCGGCGTCCTGCCTGCGGCGATACCGAAGGCGGACGCTGTACGGCTGCCTGTTGCTGACGTTGCTCGTAGAGCTCAGCCGGCTGCCGTGGCCCCTGCTGGCTGACTTGCTCCGCTCCGGCTGCTGTTTCAGGAGCCTCCGCGGCGGCAACCGATGCAGGCTCGGCTTGCGCTTCGAGCGCGACGGCCGCGCGTGTCCGTTGGTCGCTCAGAAGGGCATCCGTGTCAAGGAGATGCTCGCGGAGCTCCTCCAGGCTCGGTCCATCCCCGCGACGGGCGGTCGCCAGGCGCTGCCAGAACGTGTCGTCGCTAGGGGCCAGCTGGCGAATCTGGCCGTCGGCGAACAGGACGCGGTGGTGTGCGCTCTGCAGCCCGAGCGCCTCGGGCGACGCCGGGAGAAGGATGGCCGCTTCCGTGGCCACATACCACGGACCGCTGCCGCGCGCTTCGATAAGCAGCGCCGTGGTACCCAGTGGATCGGTGATTTCGCTCTTGGACAGGCTTTGTTGCCAGCCGAACACCCCCGACGCGCTCGGGCTATCGGACAGCCCGCTGCCCAGCACCGCCAGGAAACTGGTCGCTGTCGTGACCGGATCCTCAGGACAGATAAGCACGCTCAACGCGCGGTCGCGCAACGCCAGCTCATTGATCGGGTGGTCAACGGGTAGGTCCAGGCGAAGCTTCTCGTAGAGCTCCTCACGCTCCAGGAACGGCAACAGGGCGACGACCCAGGAGAACTGGCGGTTCAGCGGCACGTTGTGTGGGCCGATAGCCGCCGGCGGATAGCGACCGTACTGATCATGGTACGCTTGCAACGCCGCGGCGAGCTGTCGCAGCATTGGCCGGCACGAGCGCGAGCCGACTCGCTTTACCGCCACCGTGGCCGGCAGCAGGCAGATTGCAAACACCAGTACCAGGGTGATGGCCACAACTGCCAGCAGGCCCACCACGGCCGCCGGTTGCTTCCCACGCACCATCTGACGGAGGCCGGCCGCGAGCGGCCCGGCTACCAGGGCAATTCCGTAGAGCACCACCAGAGCTGGCAGCCAATCCTGGTGACCAGTAACTAAGCGATCAAGCAAAGACGGGGCCGGCAGCGGCGTACGAAGGCGTAGGTCTCCTGTGGCAGCCACCGGTTCGTACTCAGGTGCGTAGGCCACCTGCCAGGTGACCCGCTCAACGGGGATGTCGAGCTCTGGTGCCGCGAGGTCGATGTCTGCCACGAGGCCGAGGCGGGTTTTCCGGGGCGGCGTCTTGTAGAACAGTTCAACCGCACAGCGGTTCTCCGGGCGAGAACCTTCCAGAGGCACGGCGAGACCGGCCGAACTGAGCCGGCGCACCACGACGGCCTGACCATTGACCTGGACGGCTATCAACCTCGTTTCGTCCGGTAGCGTCACGGTCAGGAACTGCCGGCCGGGTGCGATCACTCGCAGCACGGCGTGATGCTGGGCCGAGCCGTCGGCTGCGATCGCGGTGCGAACCGAGAGCTTGCGGCAGACCGCGCCGGCGAGCGGCACGGAGCGGTGAGACGTAAGCCTCAGCTGCACGCTCTTGCCGGAGCCGGATCCGCGGAAAGCGGCAATCAGATGGTCCTTTCCCTGCAGCTCGGCCGGAAGCGTCACGCCGGCCAGAGGGGCCGGAACGAGTCCGTCGGCACTTGCCGAGACGCTCAACTCTGGATGCCCGGCCACGGCAACCAGTAGCCGCTGGCGCTCGGCGCTCGGCACAGAGAGTAGCGGAACGGTCGCAAGTCGCCGGCCGTTGTCCGCGCGCTTGGGCCGAACGGCAGCGCGAAACAGGAACCTGGCTGTACCACGCAGGGGGGACTCAAAGGTAAGTGTCAGTTGTGGGTACCCGTTCTCGGCCTCCGTCCAGCGCTGCTCGGCGATGCGGTGCGTTGGCGTCAGCGGCTCCATGTAGAACTGAGGGCGCAGGCCGGTGGGCACCAGTAGCGTTAGCCGGTCCAGGGGGGCCTGCCGATTCGTCACCACCAGGACGCCGTCAACCGATATGTAGTCCGGTTCGGGGCGCAGGACGACGTCGATCTCGGCAGCCACCCTCGAGCTGCGTCGCGTCAGCTCAACCCGCCCGGCGTAGCCACCGCGGTACCGGAACGACTGAATCGGTTGGAGCAGGTTCTGGTGCTCGATCGTCTGGTGCACGCTTCGAACCGGCACGGGCTCCAGTCCGGAGACGTCGACAACGTGCACGGACAGATCAGGATGGGCCAACACCGTCAGCGTGCCCTCGAACGCAACCACGCCAGGGTCCAGTTGGATTGCGGGCAGCTGGAACGACGCGGTGCGCTGGGCCGATTCCAACGGTCGCCTTGCGATGACGCTCAACAGAACCGCCTCTCCGGGGGAGACGTCATCCGGCAACGTTGCGGTGACCTGCTGGGTCGGCTCGCCTTCGTTCCCGCGGTGTACCGTCCAGGAGAGCCGACCCGGGCGATCGACAAGTTGAACGGAGTCGATCTGCCAGCCTGTCGGTAGCCGCAGCGTGAGCTGTCGCAGCGGCGCTCCGCGCGGGACAACCGTGAGCGAGGTTCTGAGCGTGGCGTGCCGGGGCACGATCTCCAGCAGGGCGGCGATCCCGGCGAACAGCTCTGCGGTCACTACCCGCGCGTGCAGCCTCAGGCTGGGCTGCTCTTGCCAGAAGGCGTAGGCGAGGGTGTCCGGCTCGTCGGAGAGTCCCAGTTCCTTGCGCTCCTGTGCAGAGAGCGTTCGGGCATGTTCTGCGCTGACCACATCCACTCGAAGCCCAGCAGCGCTGCGCAGAACTAGGACGCCGGTTTCCGCAGCCGCTCCAACCAGCCGGAAATGCGGCAGCACGACGGATGGTTCCAGCAGCGGCAAGCGGATCAGACCGCGGAGGCTGAGTGTGAACCGCCCACGGAGCGGCTCGCGGAACGAAAGCGTCAGCTGTTTCCGCCGGGGCTCGGAAGCGCCCGCCAGCGTCCAACGCTCAAGCTGAGGGGCGTCCACCGCGGCGATCTCTGCCTCAGCCGGAATCGAATAAGTCACTGTCCGGATGCCGGCGCCGTAGACGGTTAGGTCGGTCCTGAGCTGAAAGTCGAACCCATCAGGTCGCGCCAGGTAGTCGACACGGTGGCGTGCCACCAGCACGGCCTGCCGGCGTGACTCGTGTTCCGAAGGCAGTAGCGTCAGCACGGCAGGCACGGCTGGTTGCAGGGACAAGACGAGCAGCGGTTGCTGAGGCGAGGGTTCGATCAGGGCACCGTTCAGGAGGATCCGCCGCTGGCCGAGATCGGCCAGAGCCAGTTTGGTGGCGGCCCCGGTAGGCAGGCGAAAGCGGGCCACCGGATTGCCTTCCTGCTGCTCGAACCGAACGCTCCCTTCGAGCCGCAAACGATGGGTGCCGATCTCCTTCAGCGGCAGTACCGCATTGTCTCCGTCCAGGTACATGGGCCACGGCTGCCCGTCTAGCTCAGCGCGGCTGAGTGCAACACCCTGCAGGGGCAATCGAATCAGCGACCAGCCGGCCGAGAGCTTGGCAAGTTCCAGATCGCCGGACAGTACCAGCACGTCGTTGCCGACGATCGAGCCGTGGTACTCTGCATCGAGCACGATCGAAGCGCTCAAGTCAAATGGGGCCCTCAAACGCTGTTGCAGGCCGTGCAGGGCCTTGAGCAATTCCTTTCGAGCAACGAATCGGCCTCCGGGGTGAGCTTTCAGCACGGCGGCGAACTGCTCATGGGGGACGTAAAGGTAGCGCAGCTGGAGGGGGCGGTTGCTGGTGCCGTCTGCTGGCTGATCGGGACGGGCCTCGGTAGCCAGCAACGCGGCCAGGATCAGGCAAGCGATGCGCCTCGTCATCGTGCGTTCCTCCCGAGGAGGCCACCGGAGTCGGCGTGCTGTGACAGAGCGCCTGCGCAACAGCTGCCTACTCGGCGTCGGGCTGCGCCACGTCTGGTTTCGCCTTGCTATCGCCGGCTTCGGGTGCTGTGTGGTCGTTTGCTGCGTCGGCCGTGGCTGTCTGCGGTGAGGTTCTCGGGCGGTTCGCCACGTGGCGCAGGATGCGTACTCCCCCTACGGTCGTCCAGAGGAGGAGGCCGAGGAGGGCCCCGGGTAGCGACGCTTGAGCAAGCAGGAACGCGTACTCAGACCGCGCAAAGCTCACCGCCAGCAGGCTGAGGAGGGCCAGGCCAGTCGCGGTCGCGCGCCATTCGAACCGCACCGGCAGCAGTACAACTGCTAGCAGAAACAGCGCGCCGGAACAGACGGCTACGGCCACCGGCCAACTGACGTAGCGTACCGTGACCTGGTCGCGATACTTGTGCGACCGGTACAGCGCGTAGCGCTGTGTGGACGGCCCCGCGGCGAGCCATCCGTTCAGTTCGCTCTCAATTTCTGCCAACTCTGGTGGCAACCCCGCCGGGCGTGCCGGTATGAAGCCGAGCACTTCGGACCAGCTGCTAATGTCCTCCATGCCGCTGGCCGTGACGGCATACCAGCGTCTCGGCAGCCAACACAGCAGGAGCTGTTCGTCCTGAGCCACGTCGCCGCCGAGCACCGGCATGTACAGGGACAGTGCCCCGAGAGTGCTGAGCTGGACGCTGCCACGGAGCTGGTACTGCACTACCAGGGCAAACTCGTCATCAACGTCGGATTCCCGTGTGACCGGCACGTAGTAAGTCAACCTGCCGGCGGCGTCCGACTCGGCATCGGCCACCTCGGGCAGCACCGCCCGGCCGGCGACGCTGACGGCAAGGATACGTGCGTCGCGGTGCAGGGATAGCCGCAGGCGCTGCCGCTCGGTGGTCTTCATCAGGTAGACGGTGCGGCAGGTGAGCTGCCCTTCGCTGGGGATGAGGCACTCGGTGAGCGTACGGCGGACGAGCGTCTCGGCAACCCGATGCACGGGGGGCCGAGTAACGGACAGCGTAATGGTGACCGGGTGCCGCACGTAACGGTACGCCAGACGAGCGCCCTCACCAGGGCTGACCCGGCGCAGTTCGCGCGGGTCGATCTCCTCGGCGCCGTCGGCCCGCGCCGTTACCGACAGACCCTCGTCGCGGCTGATGCCTACTTCCCCCTCCTGACGGGCCACGTTCAGCAATTGCACCGGCTGCCACCGGGCCGTGCTGGCTTCGGCTCCCTCCTGCTGGCGTAGCGGGAGTTCGTATTCGAGCATCAGGCTGTAGTGACCAAGGGCTAGCTGCTGCAGATCGACCGTGACACGGTGCCAGCCCTCTTGCTTCGGATACGGTTCATGCCGCCACTGGCGCACCGGCGGGTCCGAGACAGCCTGCAGGTGCAGTCTCTCGACGACGCTTTGCGGAGCGAGGAACTCGAGCCGACTGATCCCGGAGTAGTCGATACGGTAATGGATCGTCGTTCGTACCGTTGCTGTCGACTCATGGACGACCAGCACCGTTGCCACGTCCGCCAGCACGCGAGCCGGGCGACGACTCAACTCCAACGCGATCCGTGCAGGATGCGCTACGACCCGGAACAGAGCGGTCGTCCGTGCCGAGGGCGGCTCGGGCTGCTGTTGCGCAAGCTCGCCCAGCGTGACCGGAACCACCCCCTTAGATGCGTCGGACACGAAGACCGCTGTCAGTGATTCCGGCAGCGTGACGCGCACGATGGTGTCTTCGCGGTCAACCTCTTCGATCTGGGGCAGTTCAATCAGGGCGCGTTGCGGTCTTGGCGCCGGGACCAGTCCCAGCGGTACGACGCCGACGAGCTCCAGCGCGAACTTGCCAAGCTGCCGCTTGCGGAATGTGATTCGCAGTTGGCGGCCCTGGTCGAGGTCACGCACGTCGTAGCGGTCCATGTTGGGGCAGCGGACCGACTCGACCACGAACGAGGATGGCAAGCGGACGCTCAGTGCGAAGATGCCCGCGCGCTGCACTTCGAGCGACGCGGTCATGCGCAGGTGGAGGTCGCCGCGGCGGAATGAGAGATCGGTCCATGAGTGGCTGCGCAGCCACGGTTGCAGCGGCTCGATGGTGACCGGAAGTCGCATCTCCGCGGTGTAGAAGCGGAAATACAGATCCGCGTCGCGCAGGCGATCGGGCATTTCCGCGCGGTGCACCTGCACGACCCCCTCGGCCGTGCCCGGCACCACGAGCAGATCGTCGGAAACGTCCACGGCAAGGGCGCCCGCGACCCGCGCCACACCCTGCGGTAACGGAAGCTCAATGGTAGTCTGCTCTCCCTGCAGTGGCCGGTCCGTTCGAACCTGGACCGTGAAGTCCTCGCTGACGGGCCGATACAGCTCCAGCTGTAAGCGGCGTGAGCCGGCCATCGCGTGCACGGTCCAGCGACGCAGCTCTTCGGACTCGACCGACAGGATCCGGTGACCTTCGGGCACGACGAGCTGGAGTTGTTCGACGGCGCCCCGCAGCACACGGAAACGGATCAATGAGTCTGTCTCAAGCACAGCGGACTGCACCTGGGCCTTCGCCTCAACGTCAGCCGTCAAGAGGCTCGTGCCTTCGATGCCGGCCGCCTTCGGGTACCAGGACACCGTCAGACGTTGCTGACCACCAAGATTGACCCGCACAGTCGTATGGCCGTCCGCTTCGCGCATGCCAAACACCAGTTCCGGCGTGAGCTTGACCGTTAGGTCGGTCCCGGGCAGTTCTACCTCCAGAGTGGCGACACCCGCGGGCGGAAGGAAGAGGGTGAAGTGACGGGCCCCGGGCTCGGTGCGCACCGGGGAGAGCAACTCCAGCTGCAGCGACACGGTTCCCGGACCAGCCACGAGCAATTGATAGCGTGTGGGACCAAGCGCACGGACCAGCGTCCGATTCGGCGAAACACCGCGCACGGACGCAATGGCTCCTCTGAGAAGGTTCCATTCCAACGCGGCCCAACCGGCACCGAGGGCTTCAAGCTCCAGTTCGGCGTCCACCAGCAAGCGGTTCCCTTCGACACGGCCGCGGTAGCGGGCACGCCGCAGCACGGCCTTGCGCGTCGGCAGCGCACGCAGCAGCACGTCAACCAGCTGAGCTCGCTCGACCAGCTTGCGGTACTCGCCAGCAGGCAGGATGACCTGACCGTCGCGTGCAATGCCAAGTTGGTCAAGCCGCTGGAACGGAACAAGGATCACGTGCGACTCGCCAACACCGGTTCCTGGCGTCTCAGGCTGCTCGGGCGCGGGTTGCTGTTGGGCAAGCAGGCCAGTCGAGGCAGCTAGGAACCATAATCCGGCAGCGGCACGAAACATGAAATCTCTCCCGAGAAGCTTGGTCGGCCCGGGCAGACGTGCGTACGGTGACCCCGCAGTTCGATCCTATCAAGGCCGCGGGCCACATGCAATCGGATGAGCCGCTCAGGCGGCCGACCGTGCCACGCCGGCGCCGGGTGAGAGTTATCCGGTCGGCAGCGTACCTAGATGGACGGCACGGTAGTAGATGTAACCCGCATAGGCAACCAACAGTGCCAGTCCCTCCCAGCGAGTGATTCGCCGTCGATTGGTCATCGCAAGCGGGAAGAGCACTGCCGATAACCCGAACATCACGGCCATGTCCAGGCCGCCACTGCGCGGGACCGGCACCGTTCCGATCGTCGACGTGACCCCAAGGATGAACAGAAGGTTGAAGACGTTAGAGCCCACGATATTGCCCAGAGCGATGTCCTCGTGTTGACGGTACGCTGCAACCAGCGACGTGGCCAGTTCCGGCAGACTGGTGCCGAACGCGATCACCGTCAGACCGATGACCGCCTTGCTGACCCCCAGCGCCTCGGCAACGCCGACCGCACCGCGCACCGTGGCTTCCCCCCCAAGCCCGACCATGACGATACCCGCCAGCGTGATCAGCAACAGGATGCCGATACTGCGATCGCTGGCCGGGATCTCTCCGACGCGCTCCAGCAGCTCTGCCCGATCTTCCTGGGCGGCGACGAACGAGTAATAAAGGAAGATGCTGAAAAACAGCAGCAGCGTGATACCGTCGTTACGCGAGAAGCTCCAGGTGGCACCGTCCCAGAGCCCGTCACAGGCGAGGTTAATAGCGGCAAGCGTGGCCAGGAGCATGAACGGGATCTCGCGCGTGATGACCTTGAGCTTCACGTCGACGGGCCGGATCAGCGCAGCAGTGCCCAGGATCAGTCCGATGTTGGCGATGTTCGAGCCGATAATGTTGCCGAAGCTGATCTCCCCCTGCCCACGCACTGCGGCGAGGACGTTGACGGCGAGCTCAGGGGCACTGGTTCCGAACGCCACCACGGTGAGGCCTACGACGAGCGTCGAAACGCCTAGGGCACGGGCCAGTCCGGCAGCACCGCGCACAAGCGTGTCGCCGCCGAAGACCAACAGGGCAATGCCAACCAGAAGATAGATCGCGTCTAGAAGCACTGGTGCGCCTCCGCGGCTGTGCCGTTCATTCTAGAAGGGTCTTCGACACGAAAGCGTTTCTGCTGTGTCCGAATGCGCTCCCGCGGAACGGACACGCGGTGGGCCGACGGGCATCCCACCGGATGCGGCCACCGACGTGCTCGATTTGCGCTCGTCCACAGCGAGCACAACCAATTTGCCGACTATGGCTGCCTGCCAGTGCTAACGGTCGAACAGCCAGTCGTGTCGTCCTCCAGGCAGTAAGGCGCTGGAACCTCCAGCCAGCCGGGCGACACCAGCACTTCATGCAGCGGCCCCGCGTCCCCTGCCGCCGGCGAGCCGGGCTGATCCTGTCCTGCCAGTACTTCCTTGTCCTCTCGGGTCAGTCGCCGCAGCGTGGCTTTCGCCAACAGTGAGGGAATCCATCCCTGGGCTGCCATTGCTATCAGCCCTGCGGCAGCGGTTACCACCCGAGCAGCCTGCTCGGCAGCAGCGGCGCTTGGATCGCCCTTGCGCAGCTGAGCAACCGCCGCGTGGGCAGGAGCCAGGACACAAGCACGACAATGGCCCACAGGCAGGCGGGGAATCACTTCGCCACATAAGCTTGCCCTTGCCCGTACACGTGCTGGGCCTCATGCTTGCGGTGACACACCCGTGGCTGGGCAGGACGCATGGCTGTGCTAGAGGCGCAGGTTGTGGGCGAGGTTTTCTGAGCCGCTTCCGTCAAGTCAGTTCTTCAGCGACCAGCGTCTGGCACTTCCCGCTCGCCGTGCCCTCTCACGTGGGCGGCCTGATCGTTGCGCCACTCGGCGCCCGCGTCGCTAGCCGCTTTTCATCTGATTTGGGAGCAGTGCTGCGGGGATCGGACGGCCACTCGGGTCGAACCAAGTGCGTGAGCTGTGACGGCGCGAGGGCTGCTGGGTGCGGTCGATCCGCTTCGAAGAGGGGCACGCCGAGTGTCGGTTCATCTAGGTTCGTGCCGTCCCAGCGCATGGTGAGCCGAAGACTGGCACGGCTGGCGTGGACGTTGCGATAGGATTGGGGCGTGGCCTGGCAAGAGCTGGAGAGACGGAGATGGGTGCCAGAGAACGGGAAATCCGACCGGAGTGGCTGCCGCGTGGGGTGAGGGTTGCCGGTGTGCATTGTGGCGTGAAGGCCGCGACGCAGGCCAGGGATCTGGCGTTGTTCGTTTCCGATGGGCCGGCGGTTGCCGTCGGCACGTTCACGACGAATCGCGTTGTGGCGGCACCTGTGGTTCGTACGCGTGCTCTGGTGCCGACGGACGCTGCGCGCGCGGTGGTGGTGAATTCTGGCAATGCAAACGCGTGCACGGGCGAACAGGGTATGAAGGACGCTGAGGCCATGGCGCGGATGACAGCCGCGCGCATTGGCTGTGCCCCGGAGCAAGTTCTGGTCTGCTCGACCGGCCTCATCGGGGTACCGTTGCCCATGCAGGCCATTGAGCGGGGCATCGATGAGGCTGCGCGACAGCTCGACGATTCCGTGCAATCCTGGCGTGATGCGGCCCGCGCGATCCTGACCACCGATACGACGACAAAGGTTGCTGCCTCCGGGGGCGAGGGCCCTCGTGTGTTTGGCCTGGCCAAGGGAGCCGGCATGATTGCGCCCCGAATGGCCACGATGCTTGCGTTCCTCTTTACTGATGCCCGCGTGCGCGATCCGGAACGGCTCCAGAAGGTGCTGCAGGCGGTGGTTTCGGAAACGTTCAACTGCATCACCGTCGACGGCCACACGAGTACGAACGACACGGTACTGCTGCTGGCAACGGGTGCGTCGGAGCAGGAAGTCGATGCCGAAGCGTTGAGCTGCGGGCTGTTGACCGTGTGCACCGAGCTGGCGCGTCAGATCGTCGCCGACGGTGAGGGGGCAACGAAGCTTGTGACCGTCTGCGTCGAGGGGGCGGACAGTTCCCGGGACGCACTGCTTGCTGCTCGCGCGATCGCCGAGAGCCTTCTGGTTAAGACGGCAATCTACGGATGTGACCCGAACTGGGGCCGGATTGTTTCCGCGGCGGGCTACTCAGGGGCGAGTTTCCAGCCAGAGCTTGTTTCCGTGAGGATCAACGGCGTTGTCGTCTATGACCGTGGCCGCCCCGTGCCTTTTGACCGCCGCGCGCTGTCGGAAGCGATGCGTCAGTCGAAGGAGATTACGCTGCAGGTGCACTTGGGCGGTGGGTCTCAGCGGTGCACGTTCTGGACGTGTGACCTGACGGAGGCCTACGTGCGGTTCAATGCGGAGTACTCCTAGGCCGGCCCTATCGGACGTGCGGCCGCCTCCTTGCTTCCGCGTCGCCGAATCTGGCCTATTCTGCCAGTGGCGGATCGCCTTTGGTGGCGACCGCTAGGCGCGGGGGCCGCTGCGAGCGCGGGGGGCTTCAGGCGCCTGTGGCTGCTCCGGTGGGCAGTTCGAGTTCTTCGGGCTCTTGCTGGTGCTCGCCTGCGGCAAGCCAAACGCGGGCGTACCGCCAGGAAGCCAGCGCTGCGAACAGCAGGTCCGCGGCTACGCTGGCACTGACCACCCCCAGCCCACCGCGGCCAAGCGCATAACCGTGCAACCCCACGGGTCGACCTTCGTTAAAAAGCGGCAGCACGAAGTTGACGCCGTACCAGGACATCAGGATCGACAGGAAGCAGAGGTGGCCGCCCAGCAGCAGGCCAAACACGTTCCACATTCCTGTGTACCGCCCGTGGAGCACGATCATGTAGCACAGTAGCGAAATCAGCGCCCAGACTTCCTTCGGGTCCCAGCCCCAGAAGCGGCCCCACGAGTCGTATGCCCAGACGCCGCCCAGGATGGTACCGGCGGCCAGCAGTACGACGGCTGCCTGGATACAGCGGTAGGTAGCCTGTGCCAGGTCGCGCGCCAGTGCGCGGCGTTCGGGGGTGGGGCGGGTGAACAAGTAGAGGGCAAGGCCCCCGAGGCTGATGGCCCATGCCAGAGCACCGGCGGCGTAGCTGGAGACGATCGTCAGCACGTGCACGACGAGGTAAAGATTCGTGCGCAGCACCGGCTCGATGGGCGAAATCGTGGGGTCGAGCACCGAGGGAGTATTTGTGGCGATGAGCATGGAGACGGCCGCGACGGCCGCTGCCGCGGTGGCAAACCACCAACGCCGGTAGTACAGCTCGTAGCCGAGACCGAACAGGGCGCCGGAGAACGCCACCCAGACGACGGTCTCGTACAGGTTGGTAACCGGCCCCCGCCAGCTGGCGCCCATGGCGTGTCCGGCCACGATACTACGGAGCACAAAGCCGTAGGTGGCCACGGCTGTGGCGGCAGCCGCGACGGCCATGCCGCTCCAGTATGCCCAGCGGGGCTTCTTCAGCAGGAGGCCGAGCGCAAAGAGCACCGTGGCCAACACGTACAGCACGGTCGCTTTGCCGAACGGATCCACCAGGTTGTACTGGACCTCAATGTCCAGCACCCGGGTGCTGGCTGGATAGGCGGCGGTGTCCCGCTGGGAGAAGACGACCGTGCCCTGAGCGGCCCGCTCGCGCTTACGCACCTCGTTTACCTTCAGGCCCAGATCGCGTAACGCGTTCACGAACCGCCAGCTGGCCTCGGCGAAGCGCTCGGATGCGATACCCTCTTTCAGGTACGCAGCACGTGCCTGAAAGAACGCGTGCCGGATCTGCTGGAGTGCCTCGTCACTGTAGGCGTCCTCCAGGCGAGACGCGATGGCTTCCGGATCGGCAGCCAGCAACACGGCCAGCGGCAGCCACCTCTCACGGCTCGGGTCCGGTGGCGGAGCCGTTGCCATCAGCCCGATCTCGGTGCCCATGCGCAGCGTGATGAATGTCATGTAACGGTTCCATAGCTCCCAGGCCTTTTGCTCGACCGTGGTGAGCTTTTCCTCCTGAGCCAGTCGATCGCGCAGTTGGCGGCCCCAGTCAAAGAACGTGATCGGCCCGCTCTGTTTCTTCCCCTCCGCTGCTCGTGGTGCGCTCGGCGGCGTTACCTTCGCGCGATAAAGGGCCACCGCGCTGACCCGTTCCACCTCGTCAGCGAAGCCAAGCATCCGCTTCAGTTGGTTATGTTGGATCAGCAGCACCGGTGCCTTGTCCCAATCATCCGGTTCGTGGCTAGCCCAGTAGTCTGCGTGCAGGTCCATCCACTGGATCCGAGCGAGCCGTTCCTGATCCCAACCTGGCCAGGTGAAGATCAGATCCAGGGCGAGGGCGACCGGATCCCACCGGTGGTTGATCCGTTGCGCAACGTCGGGCGCATCGGGACGGTACGATTCGCGCCCGGTCATGATGCGCACGGTCTCACGGGCGTAGGTGTCGAACGGCTTCACTCTGCCGCCGTGTAGCACCGGCAGGTGTCGCCACGGTTTCAGCGGGTCAGCTGCCTGGACAGCCGTCGCAGCGGCAGGCAGGATCAGCCATGCGATCAGGAGGGTCAGAAGCCGCTTCATAGCAAGCACTCCAGCGGGGCAGGCCCGCGGTGGTGGCAGGAATCGATGCGGCGCGCTCAGCGTTTTCGAGCCGCAAGCGCTTCGCGCGCCGTACGCGCCCGACCAAACTGCTTCTTCCATTCGCTACGCGGCGCGAAGAAGTAGGTTTTCATGTAGAACATCACCACGATCCCGAGCACGATCATCAGCGACCCAATGGCCTTCAACGGGTAGCCCGGGTCCCGGCCCACGGCGAAGACAGAGGACATGGACCCGTCAGGGTTCTGAAAGTAGCTGCTCTGGTAGAACTTCAAGCCGCGGTGCTTCAGCGGGGCGTTCATCGTGATGATCCGCTGCTCGTCAATGCCCTTTTCCTTATCGATCAACTGCACAACGCTCGTGTAGCTAGCCGGGCGCCCTGTGCCGGGATCGTATCCGATGGCGAAGTCAATCAGCTTGATCGTGAACGGCAGCCGCAGTGAGCGGGTGTCATAGCTGACGCGCAGGACGTGGTGCGGATCGGCCGCACCCAGAGACACCGTCCGGGTTTCGAACCGCTGCAGCCAGAACTCGTCCTCAATCCGGTTGCTTCCTTCGCCGATCCCGATGCGAACGCGTATCGCCGGGGGTGCGTTCTCGTTCTCCCATTTCGGTACCAGGTGGAACCGCCGCTGCGGCACAACCTGCCAGTCGACGGCCACCAGTCGCAGTTTCAGGCCCATCCACGCGTCGATGTCGTCACCCACGTCCCAGCGGCCGGCTGCCCGGAGGCCGCTGTTGGTGCGGAGGCGGTAGTAAACCTGCCGATCCGGGGCCAGGCCGATATCCAGCCGCGCCATGCTGCCGCGCGGGATTGCCGTCGGGTCAACCTCCGGGTGATAGTAGCTCAGTTTGAACGGTTCCACGGGCGGCCAGAGGCGATAGCGCGCAAACGCCTCACCGAACGACACGGAATGCCCCTTTTGCTGCTGGTCCAACAGCCAGCCAAGGGCGTCGCGCCAGATCCGGACGTCCGTGGGATACTCGTCCCAGCCAGCGAACACGACGTGCTGCAGGGCACTGTCTTCGTCGTCGCCCTGATACAACAGGACGCGAACGACCGGCCGCGCCAGGTCCCGTTCACCCCCCTCCGCCTCATCACCGATATGGGCCGTATAGTCGATGATCTTGACCTTCCAGTCGGTCTCCGGTACCTGTACCGCCTTGTTCAGGTACTCGGTTACGGGAAGAGTCAGCACGCCGCCGTCATGATGCACTCGTAGCACCCCCTTGCCTTCCGCCTGAGGGGGCTCTAGGAAGTCGCTTACTTCGCTGGCGAAGCGTAGGCGACGAACCGTCGTGAAGGCCGGGGCCAGTTCAGCGGCACTTTCCAGAAGGTAGCCGTTCGCCACGTAGAGCCCCGCTTCCTGGTGCACGTTCATTCCGCCGCTTTCCTCTTCGTCGCGGTGTGGCGGCGTACCGGGCGGGTGAATGTGGCCGTGCATAAGCAGCCGGACATAAGGCGCACCTTGCGGGTCCTCGACAAAGACCACCTCCGTCTTGCTTCTCGGGTAGAACCCGGTCAACTGCACCTGGATATCGTCGCGGCCGGTCTCGATCGGC
Organism: Planctomycetota bacterium; assembly: GCA_026991575.1. Taxonomy (GTDB): domain Bacteria; phylum Planctomycetota; class Planctomycetia; order JALXBF01; family JALXBF01; genus JALXBF01. The sequence continues at coordinate 27,218 of JALXBF010000013.1, forward strand.
ACGACCGTGCCATCTGGCCAGGCCAGTCCGCCGAGCCGCAGCGGGATCTCGATCTCCTGAGCGACCCCGCCATGGGCCGCATCGCCCATGACCGAAGCCCACTGGAGCCGCAACACCTCCTGGTCCAGCAAGATCACCTCATCCCCGGCCTCGCCCTCCCGCAGCGCCATCTGGCCATCGATGCCGGCCAGCAGCGTCAGGAACGAGCCTGCCAGCAGCACCAGGAGCCCGGCGTGCGTGATAACGAATCCGGTGTGCCGCTTCTGCCAGGGGAACCGGCTCAGCGTCGCGCAAAAAATATTGACTGCCAGCAGCGGCAGCAGGAGCATGAGCCCGGGAAGCAAGATCGGTATTGGCACCGGGCCGAGCCGGACTACGGTGAAGAACACCCAGCTCTTGTACAGGTCTGCCTGGGCGGCACGAGTACCGAAGCGGGCTTCCCAAATGGTGCCGACGGCTAGGACGATCACCAACAGACTGAGCAGGACGATGGCCAGCTTCAGGGATGACAGAAAATCGAACGTATCAGCCAGCACCCGCTCGATGAAGCTCAACTCGGGTTCTGCGCCGCTTCTGGCTGTGACTGGCGGCTTCGTGCCCTGGTGGCGGGGACGCTGTTCTTTCGCGGCAGCATGCCTTGCCATGACCTGTCGCCGAGCTCAAGGGGTTAGCAGTGGTGGGCTTTGGAAGGCTGTGGAATTATAAGCCACGGTGCCGGGGAGGGCAGACCAACGGCAGGTCCGGGCATGTTCACGACTGCTCGTTGCGCGGGGCGCACTCTAGAGGGCTCAAACCAGGGCATCACGCACGCGAAAGCTCCAGCGCTGCATAGATTCCCGCAGGCAGCGT
>JALXBF010000014.1 GCA_026991575.1 Planctomycetota bacterium
TGTGTTTCCACCGTACCACGACACGGTGGCCGTGCGAGCCTTGCTCCGATGAGCCCGGACAAAGTCGACAGGCCGGGGCAGTCGCTGGCCTAGCTTGCGTGGCCGACCGCGGCGTCGCTGGGAACGGACAGGCGGAGCCGCGTAGAGCAGGCAGCGTGGATGGCATTTGCCGACCAGGGTGACGCAGTCGGCGTGACGCACTGCGAAGCGGGCGAGCAGGTGCGTGCTGAAGCCGCCGTCGACGGCCAGAGTGAAGCGAACTCCTGGCAGCCAGCAAAAAACCCTGTACAACAGGCCAATCGCCAGCTCGCTGGGACTGCGGTACTTCCGGCCCAGGGCTTCGCACACGTCTTTGGGCAGGTACAAAGCCACGGCAAGCGGTAAGGCAAGCTTGCGGGTGGTCCAGGGCACAGGTACCAGAAGAGCCAACACGATCCAGCGGTGCCCGTAGACGGTTACCGTGTGTGCCTGCGAAGAGCGGACCCCGTCGCGATGGCGTCCCTTGCCCCAGACATGTTTGCCGCGGTGTTCGACGGTCGTGTCATCCAGAACAAGCTCCAGCACGCCCACTCTGGCCCGGAACGTCTTGACCAGCTGCCTGGCCAACACGCCGCCCACCACCCATAACTTCCACGGAGCCTCGGACAGGAACCGGCAAAAGCTGCAGAGGTGCAAGTCAGCGATCGGCTCGATGGTCCGGACGATGTTTGCCACCGTGCGTCGCCCGTTGCATACAACCGCACCGAGCAGCAGGACGATGAACCGACGGAACGACCGCTCGGTGAAGGCAACCGCGAAGGGCTCAACCACGCTAGCGAGCGAGTTGCTGAGGCGCATCTTCGCCCTCCCTGGCTGGTGGTTTCGGTTTTTCTCACCGAGGCCCAGGTGGCCTCACTCACAAGAATCCTACCGCCAGGGAGGTTTTTTGTCCCCCTCTGCTGCCCCAAGAACCGGTTCCCTCAGCCCCTACCACGCCCACGCCGGATGACAAGAAACCCCAAGAGTCGAGCTGAGGTACGCTCTCGCTACAGCTCGCTTTCATCACCACGCCCCCTGTTGCGTATACCCTGCCCCCGCAGCTCTTGTCTCAGATCAGACTGCCCGGACCAGCTCTTCCCAGCCCACACAGCCAGATCAGCTCTGTTCCTCCGGCAGCAGATCCATCAAGCCCACCACCCGCCGAGCTCCGGCCGAAAACATGTGCCGCGTACGCTGCCGCCACGGGCCCCGCTGACGTCGGAAGCGAGAATTCGGCCGCCGCTACCCTGGGCGTCCATGGCCAACCGCAACGCCTGACGCTCCGGACCCGGACGCGGCAATGACACCAGCACAGACAAGCAACACGCGAAGATCAACCGCACCTCGTCCGTGCCTTTCGCCCCGTGTAACGCCCCGGGGCCGAACGGCCAAGCCGCCGATCCGGAGCAGCCGCCCTGGCAGCGCGCTCTTTGGGCCAGCCTATCGGCCCCCCCAGCCGCCTCACCGCCTATCCCGTCCAGGGCCCAGACGCCCGAGAGCTAAATCGATCCCGGCCAACAGATCCGCCAACCAGTCAGGTTACGCCGAAGCAAACAGACGGCTCCACGCTAGACACGCCTCTTGACAGCCGCGGGCCGTGCTGGTGTAATTAATTCGGAGTCCGATATAATCGGGTAACGTGGAGGTCGAGCGATGGCTACAGCGATCCCCGGCTACGAGTACGGCACCGTCCAACGATCGCCTGTCACCCTCGCGCAGCTTGCCGAACTGAAGCAAGCCGTTGGCTGGAGTGACGAAGACGAGCGTTACCTGAAGCTCGCTGGCGAAGTGCTCGCCGATCAAGTCGACGCCATTCTGGACCTGTGGTATGGCTTCGTCGGCTCCGTCCCCGCCCTGCTGCACTACTTCACCGGACCCGACGGCCGCCCCCTTGAGAACTACCTCCAGGCGGTGCGCAAGCGGTTCGGACAGTGGATCCTCGACACCTGTCGGCGCCCCTATGACCAGCAGTGGCTCGACTACCAGCACGAAATCGGCCTCCGCCACCACCGGACAAAGAAAAACCAGACCGACCGCGTTCAGGCTCCAGAACACATCCCTCTCCGCTACCTGATCGCTCTGAGCGCGCCGATCACACTGACCATCAAACCGTTCCTCGCCTCCCGAGGCCACAGCGAAGAAACGGTCGAGAAGATGCACGCAGCATGGACCAAGGCAGTCATCCTTCAGGTCGCGCTCTGGAGCTACCCGTACGCCCGAGACGGTGATTGGTAACCCGGCGCCGCGGCCGGCCCTGCAGCCATTCTGCCCGAGCAGTCCGAGCCGGTTCGGAGGCAACGGACGCGGCACGGTACGAATTCGCCTACCGCCACCTGGGCCGTTCCGCAACTAACTGTCCCCTTGCACGCGCTGCCGACGGGCCAGGCGAACCGGTGGCGGATGCCTGGTCCCCGGATTCCCCCTGCCAGGGTTCGATATCCGACTGGCCGCCGGCCTGGTTGTCCCCTCTGCCGACAGAAACAGCGTCGCCAACGGCATGTTGCGGTGGACCTCATGTTGGCCGGGCGCGGTGCCTCTAGCGGTAGGACCGCGCGCAGCGAAATCGACCCGGCAGCCTCACTTGTTGTACACTCGAATGCGCCCACCCGAGGGCTGCCGGTGCCGTGTTGGTCGGTTGAGCATCTCGAGCGGGCGGCTCTGCGCGAGGGAAGAGGCACCCGCCAGGTACGCAACACGAGAACCATAAATGCATGAGCTGGACAGTAAGATCGTTGCTGCCCTTGAACGGTTAAGCGAAGCGCTGCGCGGGGAGCTCGCCCGGCAGGCACGTCAGTACGGACTGAGTCGCCTGCAAGCCCAGGTCCTCATCTATCTCAACTTAGCGCAACGACGGGCGGCAACCGTAGGCATCCACGAACTGGCCACCGCCTTCGGCCTCGTGCCAGCTACCGTAAGCGAAGCGGTCGCCACGCTAGCAGCCAAGGGGCTTCTGACCAAGCAGCCTGGCCGGCGGGATGCGCGGGCGGTTGAGCTGAAGCTGTCGCGGCGCGGTCAGGTGATCGCCGGCAAACTGGCCGGTTGGACCGCCGAGCTGAGCGAAACGCTCAACACGCTGCCGCGGCACCAGAAGGAAGCCACGCTCCGGGTGTTGCTGGAGCTCATCGCCGCGCTGCAGCGGCACGGCCGTGTGCCCTACGTTCGCATGTGCCTGACATGCGCATATTTTGAACGGCCGTCCTTCTGCCACCTGCTGAACCGCCCGCTTGCCACCCACGAGCTGCGGGTCGATTGCCCCGACCACGTCCTATCCGAAGAGTTCAGTCATTAGCGTAGACACCGTGGCAGCGCCGGTCGCGGTTGCGGCCACCAGCACTGCCGTCGGCCCGTGCTCGTTGCTGCTGCGCTCATGGGACGGGGTTGGCAGTAGCCTGGCACGACGGCACGGACCTCGGCTGGGTGAGCAAACGTTCAGTAAGAGCCCGCCTCCGAAGGCTTTTTCCCGCGTGGTCGCACTTGTGAGGGCGTCTGCGGCCATTAAAATCGTTATCGCGTTGCCATCGCGTCGTCGTCCTGTTGTGCGGACAACCCGACACACGGAGGTGTCCACGGTGGAGCACACCATCTCGTACGCGTCAGCCCTGCTGGAGCGGGCCGACTACCTCTGTGAGCACCGGCTATACGAGCACGCCCTTCCTCTCTTGGAGCGTCTGTTGGAGCTTGAGCATGCTCCGGTGTGGGTGCGCCGTGAGGTGCTTGCCCTGCTTGCGGAGATCGAACTCGACCGCGGTCGCTACTACAAGGCGCGTCGCCACCTGACGGCCGCCCTGGCTTACGAGCCACGCGACGCCCATGTGCTGTTTCTGATCGGGCTATCGTTCGAATGGCAAGAAGAGCCGATGCTGGATCGGGCCTACCAGCACTACCGGCGTGCTGCGACGCTCAACCCAGAGAACCCGCTCTACCTGGCCGCCCACCAATGCTTAAGAGCGGAGCTGTTCCAGAGCCACGCGGTACGTCGTGCGGCGGTTCGGCGGCTGGTTGAGGCGTACCATGCGGATCCGGACAGCCCGGAGGTTTGCTACTACTTTGCGCGGGGCCTGTTGGCAGCCGGCAAGGTGGGTCAGGCCGAATGGGTTGTGCGCCGGTCGCTGCGCCGGTGGCCGGAGCTGCCCGAGTTCGCTGAGCTCATGCAACGGATCCGCTTTGCCCGCGGCGAGCGAGCGCAGGGCACGGGCCGGCCGCAACTGAACGTTTATCACCCCCCGGCCGAAGGCGCTGCAGGAGCTGCCGACCGAGCGGACGACGCGCGCCCGATCCTCCGCTTTCCCGGCCTGGAGCCGCGTCGGCGTCAGCCTCGTCGGACGCCACGCCCAACGGGCCACTCACTCGTCGAGCTGCTCAGCCAGTGGCCCCAAGAGCGGCTCGCCGAATTGGCCGCCACGCTGCAACTACCGCCGCAGCAGGCAACACCGGCCGTGGTCGCCGAACGTCTGCAGGATCCTGCGACGCTGCGGCAGCTTCTGGCGCAGCTGCCGCGTGCTTCGGTCGATTGCCTGGCCGCTCTGTGCTGCCGCACGGTGTTCACGCCTGAGGGTTATGTGACCAGCGCCGAGCGCCCCTGCCCGAACGTGAGCCGACGGCGGCAGCAGCGGTGTCTTCAGGTGCTTTTGCGGCATGGTCTCGTCTTTGCCCTGACGGCGCGCGGCAAGGTTACTTTCCGCGCCACCCGGCGCACGACGCTGCTGGTTCCTACCCCTCTGTGGCCTGTGCTGCAGAACCTGCTGGATCAATGGGGGCGTGTGGAAGTTCCTCGCCCGGCTGCTGCCACGCAGGCCATGTAGATGCCGGCAGCCGGTCCGCCGGACGGCCGGGCTGCTAGTCGCTTCGGCCGTCATCCCGCTCAACTCCGCGTCCGGTCGTTTTTCCCGAAGCGGCTTTGGCGTGCCAGCTTGCTCGTCGGTCGGCACAACCGCTCGCACACCGGACGCGCACGCGCTGAGCGCCGGCTACAACGGCGCGGTGCTCCTGGAGCGGCCAGCCGTTCAACGGGTTCGTGGCCGCGGGTGCTATCATGGGGTAAGCCGGTCTGTCGCTTGCAGGTTTTCACCGACATGGCAGCAGTACCCCAGGTCGTGTGCATCCATGGCATCACGAGCCGCGTCAGTGACCTGCCGTATCGGCCGTTCGCCACCGCGTTGCGCGACGAAGTGGATCAGGTCGAGTTTCACTTCACCGACTGGCGGCGTCACAGCGCCCGCCGGCTTGACGTGCACCGGGTGCTGGGCGAGGAGCCCTTTCGGCCCCCGTTTGACGAGCTGCTCCAAAAGTACCGCCCGCCGACGCTCTCCGAGCGGGCTGCCCTGTGGCTGGCACGCTACGAGCGAGACGTGACAGCGCAGCATCCCTGCTGGAATCCGGCGACGATCGCGTTCAAGGGAGAGCTGAGGCTGCTGGGTTGGCTGCTCGATTACGTGGCCGACGTCGAACTCTATCTGCGGGACGAGGACGCACGCGAGGCGATCCAGCAGGATATCGAGTTGGCCATCCGCGCCGCTGCCCAGCAGGGCCCGACGATCGTGGTAGCGCACAGCCTAGGCACGGTGATCGCTTACGAGGTCTTGCATCAACGCGTGCCGCTGGATCGCGTGGTGCTGTTCGTCACGCTGGGTTCACCGCTGCAGCTTCTGCTGTACGAGTTTCACGGTTTCGGCCTGGTTGGCTTCGAGCTGCTCCTGCCTGAGCACATTGCCTGGCTGAACTATCACGACATTAAGGACGTGGTTGCTTCCGAGCTGGTAACCGGCGATTTCCAGCGACACCGCCGCCGCGACTTGTACGTGCGCTCACTGCTCGGTTTCCGAGAAGTTGGTCTTGGCGAGTTCGGCGGTGACCTGAGCATTCGCTTCGAGCAGTTCTGGCAGCACGTCACCCGGCCGGTTCGGGCCAACATTGCGCTGAACCGCTATCCCAGCGCCCTGCTGGCGCATAACGGCTACTGGCATTTCAGCGCCAATTACGTGGCCATCGTGCGCATGGTGGCCGCGTTCCTGAGAGAGCTCCTCTGACGCCCGCGCGCCGGGTGTCAATCGCCTCGGACGTCGTGCCCTCTGCGCAGGATCAGATACACGGTCAGCGCCACGTAGAGGAGGCAGAGCACGGTGAGCGTGTAACCGCTATGCTCGTGGGCCATACGGATGCCGATATCGGCGGTTCCGGTCAGCAGCACGCGGCCCAGCACGAACTGGACCACGGCCAACAGACCGACGGCCATGCCGAGCACGACGACAAGTCCTTTTTGCCACAGTGGGATCATTGCTCCGCACCGTTCGACGCGGTCATTCCTGGGATGCAGCACAGCGGCTCTGAGCCAGGAGCTCGGTGACCGCGTGCCAAACGTCCTCGTGCACCTCTTCGATGGACCGAAGCGCGCCGCCCGGTTCGCGCTCCAGCGGGACTCTGCGCCAGTGGCGATCGGCAGCTAGCCGACCGTACATGGTCCGCACGGCGGCCAGATACTCGACGTCGGCTTCGTGCAGGTCCGCTTTCAGGGCCGTGTACCGCCGCGCCCCCTTGCGGGCCACGAGCTGTTGCGCCACCTCCGGGGGAACGTCCAGCCAGATGACCAGCTCCGGCCGGGGCAATTCGTAGACGTCGTACTCGATCTGTTCCAACCAACTGCAGAACTCCGCGCGACGCTCGCACGGTACGCGCGCCCCCTGATGAGCGACGTTCGACGGGACGTAGCGGTCGAAGATGACGCAATCGTACCGCCTGCGGCATCGCTCGATCAGTTCGCGCGATTCGAACCGGTCGCCCGCAAAGAGCAGCGCGGCGAACTCGGGAGGAATCCGCTCCAGCGGTCCGAACTCACCGTTCAGGTAGCGGGCGATGGCACGTCCGAAGAGCGTTTCTTGATAGCGTGGGAAAGCGATAATGGTGCTCGAGACGCCCGACTGCTGGAGCCGCTGATGCAGCAGGCGTGCCTGCGTGCCCTTGCCCGAGCCATCGATCCCTTCCAGCGCCACTAGCAGCCCGGCCATTAGCACGACTCCGCATGTCCGGACCGCTGTTCCCGCTGGCTGTCACCATCGACCGACGGTCCTTCTGCCGTTTGTTCCGGCGCCTGTTGCGGGGGCAACAGGTGTCCCATCTTTTCGCGTTTGGTCTCCAGGTAGCGCGCCCGTGCCGGGTCGTAGGGGGCCAGGATGGGGATCTGATCAACCACCTCCAGGTCGAAGCTGCGGTACAGGAAGTTGATCGCTTCGATCTTCTTCGGGTTGTTCGTCAGCAGGCGGATGCGGGTCAGGCCGAGGTCTTTGAGAATCTGGGCGCCGATGCCATAGTCACGCCGGTCGGCCCGATAGCCCAGTGCCCGGTTTGCTTCGACCGTGTCGAGCCCCTGGCGCTGCAACTGATAGGCCCGCAGCTTCTCGCTGAGTCGCCCGATGCCCCGGCCTTCTTGTGGCAGATAGACCAGCACGCCACAGCCTTCCTGACGCATCATCTCAAGCGCCTGGTGCAACTGGTCACCGCAGTCGCACTGCAGCGACGCCAGGAGGTCGCCCGTAAAGCAGGAGGAATGCATCCGGACCAGCGGCATCGGGTGAGCCGTTGGGTCGCCGATCACCAACGCTAGCGGCTCCTGATCCTCATAGGCAACCTCGTAGCTGATTACCCGCAACGTGCCGTAGCGTGTCTTCAACGGCACTTCGACCGTGCGTCGGACCAGCCGTTCCGTGCGGCGGCGGAACCGGATGAGGTCCTCGATGGCCACGACCAGCAGACCGTGGCGCCGGGCGAACTCGAAGAGCCGCTCACCGCGGGCCATGTCCCCGTTGTCGTCCAGCACCTCGCACAGCACGCCGCACGGCCTCAGCCCGGCCAGGCGGCACAGATCCACGCTGGCTTCCGTGTGCCCGGCACGGCGAAGCACCCCCCCTTCCTTGGCGATCAACGGAAACACGTGCCCTGGTCGCACGAAGTCTTCCGCGACGCTCTCAGGATCCGCTAGGGCACGGATCGTCCGAGCCCGCTCGAAAGCCGAGATGCCCGTGCGACAACTGACGTGGTCGACCGTGACGGTGAACGCGGTGCGCAGCGGGGCGGTGTTGTCTTCGACCATCAGTCGCAGGCCCAAGCGGCGTGCCGTCTCGGGCAAGACCGATGTGCACAGCAGGCCGCGGCCGTGCGTGATCATGAAATTGACGGTGCTCGGTGTGATCCGCTCCGCCGCACCGATCAAGTCGCCTTCGTTCTCGCGATCCTCCGAATCGACTACGATCACGAGCTTGCCGGCGGCGATAGCGTCGATTGCTTGTTCGATCGGAGCGTACTGTGGTTCAGACATGCGGTCACCTCTCGTCTGTGCCATCTTCCCGCTGATTATATTTGCCGCCTGCGGCGGCAGCCGCCTCGGCCGACCGGGTGCTGGGGCGTGACGCAGCGCACGGTGTAGAATGCGCCATGCACGCGGCGTGCGTGGCACCGACAGCACTCAAAGCTGCACAGCCGTGCCGGAGTTAGCCGGAATGGACGTTCACGAGCGGATTGAGCGGTTTCGCCAGATGGTTGAGGCCGACCCGGAGAACGACCTGGGCCACTTCAGCCTGGGTCGCGCGCTTATGGACGCGGAGCGCTACGACGAGGCCGCCGGGGCACTGCGCCGAGCCATCGAACTGAATCCCCGCCTGTCGAAGGCCTACTACCTGCTGGGCCAGGCACTCCTGCGTCTGGACCGCCGCGACGAAGCGATCCAGACGCTAGAGCGCGGACTGCAGGTAGCTGCCGAACGGGGTGACGAAGGGCCGAGGGCCGAGATTGCGCAGCTGCTGGGCGAACTGGGTGTCGAAGTGTCCCAGGCGGAGGCAACCGCTCAGCCGACCAGCGGCGGGTTTCGCTGTCGACGCTGCGGCGCCGCGGGACCACAGCTCGAGGAACCGCCTCTGAGCGACGCGTTGGGCCAGCAGATCCAGCAGCACATCTGCACCGCATGCTGGCAGGAGTGGCTGGCCATGGGGATCAAAGTCATCAATGAACTCCGCCTCGACCTCAGCCAGCGGCGCGGCCAGGAGATTTTCGATCAATACATGAAGGAATTCCTCAACCTGCCCTGAACACGACAGCACGGACAGGTAAGCACGATGGCCAGGTTCGCCGTTATCTTCCCGGCAGCGGGCCTATCACGCCGGTTCAAGGATAAGCGCAAGAAGCCGTTCGCCGACCTGGAAGGACGGGCGGTCTGGATCCGATCGGTCGAACCGTTCCTGAACCGCGACGACGTCTGTCAGCTGCTGCTGGTCATCGCGGCCGAAGACCGGGAGGAGGTGACCAGGCGGTACCGAGCGAACCTTGCGTTCATGGGTATCCGCCTGGTAGAAGGCGGCGCGGAGCGGCACGATTCTGTGGCAGCCGCGCTGAACGAACTGGATGACGCGGTTGACTTCGTGGCCGTGCACGACGCCGTGCGACCGTGCGTGACCAAGGAGTTGATCGACGCGGTCTTTGCCGCCGCCGTCGAACACGGTGCCGCCATCCCGGCAATCCCGGTGGCCGACACGCTGAAGCGTGTGGATGAAAGCCGGAAGGTGGTGCAGGAGACCGTGTCGCGGGTAGGTATCTGGTGTGCCCAGACGCCACAGGCTTTCCGCCGCGATTGGCTAGTGGAGGCATACGCTCAGCGGCCCCCCGGTCCGGACGTTACCGACGACGCACAGCTCGTCGAGCGGGCCGGGCACCCTGTGGTCGTCGTGCCAGGCAGCCCGCTGAATTTGAAGATCACCACCCGTCAGGACCTGACCCTGGCGCGGGCGATCCTGCAGGCCATGCCCAAGCCGAAGGCGAAAGGGCCAATCCATCCGTTTGCCGAAGACCAGATGTGGCAGAGCTGACGACCATGAGCGACGCGCCAACCGCATGGACTCTCGAGGAACGCGACCGCATTGCGATCCTGACACTGGATGTTCCCGGCGAGCGGGTCAACACACTCAATGCAGCGCGCATCGAAGAGCTGGCCGTACACCTGGACCGACTTGCACGGCGCAACGACCTGCGCGGTCTGCTGGTGGTCAGCGGCAAGCCGAACAACTTCATCGCGGGCGTGGACCTGAAGGAGGTCCAGCAGCTCTTCCGCTCACCTGATCCGCAGAAGGCCGATCGACTGACGGCTCGCGGCCAGGAGGTGTTCAACCGATTCGCGACGCTGCCGTTCCCGTCGGTTGCCGTCATTCACGGCGCGGCCGTCGGTGGAGGCCTGGAGCTAGCGCTGGCATGCGACTACCGAATCTGCTCCTTGAACGGCGTCACGCAGCTGGGCCTGCCCGAGACCCAGATCGGCATCATCCCGGGCTGGGGTGGCACGCAGCGATTGCCGCGAGTGGCCGGCGTAAGCAAGGCGCTGGAGATGATCACTTCGGGCCAGTCGGTCGATGGTCGCACGGCTGCAGCGATCGGCCTGGTCTGGGATGCCGTGCCCCAGGAGGGACTCATCGAGGAGGCCGAGCGCCTGCTGGAGATTGTCGCCGAGGACGAGCGGTGGCGTGCTCAGCGAGAGCGACTGGCCGGACCGATCGGACTGACAGAGGATCAGCTACAGTTCATCGTGGCCGTTGCCGAAGGCATGCTCGCCCAGCGGGTCAACCGCCGGCACTACCCTGCCCCTTACGTGGCCGTGGACGTGGTGCGGCGTACGGTGAACTTGCCGCTGGCCGAGGGGCTGGCCGTAGAACGCGAGGCGATTGTGCCGCTGTTGGGGAGCCCAGCGTCGCGCGAGCTGGTGCACGTGTTCTTCGCGACCCGGCGTGTGGAGAAGAACCCGGGTGGAGGCATCGCTGCGGTGGAAGGCAACAAGGTGGAGACGATCGCAGTCATCGGCGCCGGTGTCATGGGCTCGGCGATCACGTCCGTGATGGCACGACGTGGCTATCCGGTCATCCTGGTGGACCTCAACCGCGAGCTCCTGGACCGCGCCATCGAACGGATCGATGCCATCTATCAGACGCTTCAGCAACGCGGTCGCCTGAGTAGCTCGGCCCGCACCCAGGCTCTGGGCCGCATCGCACCGATGACCGATCTGGAAGCGGTTCGCGCGGCCGACTTCGTGCTCGAAGCAATCATCGAACGCGAAGAAGCCAAGAAGGATCTCTTCCGCAGACTCAGCGACATCGTCCGGCCGGACTGCGTGCTGGCCAGCAACACGTCGACGATCTCCATCAGCCGACTGGCCGAAGCGGTGCGCCATCCGGAGCGGTTCGCCGGCATGCACTTCTTCAACCCGGCGGAACGGATGCGGCTGGTTGAAGTCATCCGGGGCACGCAGTCCTCGCCGCAGGCTCTGGCCACCATTGCCCAACTGGCTCGAAGCCTGGGCAAGACCCCGGTGGTGGTCGGCGACTGCGCCGGCTTCCTCGTCAACCGCATCCTGGTGCCGTACATGCTCGAAGCCCTGATCCTGCTGGAAGAAGGCGTGCCGGCCGACCAGCTCGATCGTGTGGCGAAGGAGTTTGGTATGCCGATGGGGCCGATTTTGCTGCACGATGTCGTGGGGCTGGACGTGGCGTTGTATGCCAGCCGGGTGCTAGTGGCAGCGTACGGTGACCGGCTGCATGTGCCGAAGGTTCTGGAGGCGATGGTCCAGGCGGGGCGACTGGGCCAGAAAAACAACCTGGGCTTCTATCGTTACCGGCCAGGCAGGACGAAGGGCCAGCATGATCCGGAGGTGGATCGGCTGCTGGCGGAGCTGCGTGGGGGGGATGCCGCGGCGTCACTGTCAGACCACGTCATCGAGGATCGACTGTTCCTGGCGATGTTGGCCGAGGCGGTGCGTTGTCTGGAAGAGCAGATCGTCGACGACGCCGAGCACCTGGACATGGCCCTGCTGCTCGGCATCGGATTCCCGGCATTCCGAGGCGGGCTCCTGCGGTGGGCTGACCAGCTAGGAGCGGCAACGGTCGTTGCTAAGCTGCGTGAATACGAACCGCTTGGCCCGCGGTTCCGGCCTCCAAAGCTGCTGGAGGAGCTGGCAGCCGGCAACGGCCGGTTCTATCCGGAAGGGTAGGGGGGCTTTGGGGGCAGCGTGTCCGACGGTCATCGCTTTCGGCCGCGGGCACTATTCGATCACCTTGTTCAGCGGGAACTCAACGATTCCCTGCGCGCCGGCAGCCTTTAGCTTCGGGATGATGTCGCGCACGATGTGCTCGTCGACCACTGTCATGACGTCAACCCAACCCGGCTCGGCCAACGACGAGACAGTCGGTCGCTGGAGCGCGGGCAGCACGGCGAGCACATCATCGAGCCGATCGCGCGGCACGTTCATCATGAGCCCGACCTTGCTTTCCGCAGCGATGGCTGCACGCAGCAGCAGGGCAATGTCCTCGATCTTGCGCCGCTTCCACTCATCCTGCCATGCTTCCCGATTGGCGATCAACCGCGGCGTGCTGACCAGAACCGTGTCTACGATGCGCAGTTTGTTGGCGCGGAGCGAGCTACCCGTTTCAGTGACCTCGACGATCGCGTCAGCCAGCTCCGGAGGTTTCACTTCGGTCGCCCCCCAGGAAAACTCCACGTGGGCCTCGACGCCGTGTCTGGCCAGGTACTGGCGGGTCAGGTTGACCGCCTCGGTCGCGATCCGCTTGCCCTGAAGGTCATGTACGGACTGCACGGGGGAGTCCTCCGGTACGGCAAGCACCCACCGCACCGGCCGGCGGCTGACCTTGGAATAGACCAGCTCGCACACTTCGATCACGTCCGCGCCGTTCTCGACGATCCAGTCGTAGCCGGTCAGCCCGGCGTCGATCGCCCCCTGCTCGACGTAGCGGGCCATTTCCTGGGCGCGGATCAGGACGCAGGACAGTTCCGGATCGTCGATGTGCGGATAGTATGAGCGGCTCTGGAACGTAATGTTGAACCCCGCGCGGCGAAACAGTTGCGCGGTCGACTCCTGCAGGCTGCCTGCGGGTAGGCCAAGTTTCAGTCGCCGGCTCTGGCTCATTTCTTCCCGTACACTCGCTGCGGATCGAACACGCGTTCGCCCACGGTCACCAACCGGCCCTGGTCATACTTCCGGAAAAAGCAGCTGCGATAACCTTCGTGGCACGCGGCCCCCCCAACCTGGTGCACGCGAAGCAGGACCGTGTCGCCATCGCAATCAACGTAGATTGCACGGACCTCCTGCACATGGCCACTTTCTTCGCCTTTGCGCCACAGCTTTCCGCGGCTGCGCGAGTAGTAGCACGCCCGGCCCGTGCGCACCGTCTCCTCAAACGCTTCCTCGTTCATGTACGCTACCATCAGCACCTCGCCTGTCTCGTCCTCCTGGACGACCACCGGCACTAGCCCCCCTTGCTTGGCAAAATCTGGCTTCCACATGGCGTTCTCCGCAGCATCACCCAGCCGACCGGCCGCAGCACCGACCGCCGCGGCCGTCCGGACACATCGATCGGGAATCTTATCCGGGGCGGCCAACGCAAGCGAAATGCTCCGTTAGCAACTCCTGGTACGCAAACATGGCCACCTGGCCACCCGTGTGCCAGAACAGGATCTGCTCCCCGGAGCCGTACTCGGTTACTTCGCCGATCAACGCAGCGAACGCCTTCGCCGTGTAGACCGGATCCAGCAACAACGCATCGTGCCGCGCCGCCAGCCGGATCGCCTCCAAAGCTGCTTCTGATGGCACCCCATACCCCGGTTCCACGTACCGCGTGTCCACATCGAAATCGTTGGCCGTCCACTCCGCAGGCAGGCCTAGCCGCTGGAAGGCAAGGTTGGCAAGCTGGGCGCTGTGATGGTCCATGGCCCAGGGCCAGATAATCGGGGCGATGATCCGCACGCGGCCCTGGAAGCCGAGGTATCGCAGGCCAGCAACAAGACCGGCCCCGGTTGGTCCTGAGGACGCAACGTAGATGGCTGAGAACTCCAGGCCATAAGTGCGGATCTGCTCGAGCAGCTCCGCGGCAGCCGCCACGTAACTGACCGTTGCCAGCTCGTTGACCACAGGCTGATGCAGAGCGAACACTCGCTCCCCCCGCGCCTCGAACTCCGCCGCCACCTCCGCCAGGACCTTCATGAACCGCGGCCCGAGCGGCACGTCCACGAACTCCACGGTTGCTCCCAACAGATAGTCAACCAGCAGGTTGCCGGTGGCCGGCCGGATGCGGCACTCCGAGCCGGCCGGGTCGTGCGCGGTGGTGAGCACCAGGTGGACGGGCAGGCCCAGTCGGGCGCAGGTCGCCGCGGTCTGGCGGCAGTTGTTGGACTGCACCGTCGCCCCCCAGACCACGTAGGTCGTCCCTCGCCGCTGGGCCTCGGCAAAGATGAACTCGTTGTGCCGGGTCTTGTTTCCTCCGAAAGCCAACCCCGTGCAGTCATCCCGTTTCACCCAGATGGTCGGCCCACCCAGAGCACGGCTCAGCCGCGGCAGCGGCTCCAGCGGCGTCGGGAAGTGCCCCAGCTGTAAACGGGGCAAGTTCGCAACTGCTGCTTTCAACCGAGACACTCGATCCATCGTCGCTCCGCTGCTACCGCGTTGACCAGGCGGGGGTGGAACAATTAGCTGAGGGCACGAGGTATGGATCTACATCAGACGCTTAGCAAGCTGAAGCCCGCACCGGTGTTCCTGGCCGGCCCCACCGGCTCGGGCAAAACGGCCGTTGGCATCGAACTGGCCGAACGACTCGGGGCGGAAATCATCTCCATGGACTCCATGGCCGTGTACCGGCACATGGTCATCGGCACGGCCAAACCGACCATTGAGCAACGCGCCCGGGTGCGGCACCATCTGATCGACGTCGTCGACCCGTGGCAGGAGTTCTCGGTGCACCACTATCTGACCTTGGCAGCAGAGGCCGTAGCGGACATCACGGCCCGCAGCCGGCGGGTGCTGTTTGTCGGGGGAACTCCATTGTATCTGAAGGCTCTGCTGCACGGTCTGGAGTCGGGTCCCCCGCCGGACCGACGGCTCCGGCGCGAGATGGCGGAGCTAGCAGAACGGGCCGGTCCCAAAGCAGTGCACCGGATCCTCGCCGAGGTGGATCCGGCCGCTGCTGCGCGGCTCCACCCGAATGACCTCAAACGCGTCGTGCGGGCACTGGAGTTCTACCGTGCGACGGGCCGCAGCATCCTGGCGCATCAGCAGCACTTCCACGCCCCGGCCGCTCGCTGGGCACTGGCCTTCTATCTGGACTGGCCCCGGCCGCTGCTGTACGAGCGGATTAACCGACGCACCCGTGAGATGTTCGCGGCGGGATGGATCGATGAGGTACGCAAGCTTCAGGCACTGCCAAAGCCACTGAGCCGAACCGCTCTTCAGGCGCACGGCTACCGGCCCATCCTTGCGTACCTTAGCGGACAGATGACCCTGGAGGAGGCCATCGAACGAACGGCCCGCCAGACCCGCCAGTACGCCAAACGCCAGTTGACGTGGTTGAGGCACATGCCCGAGTGTGAGCCGGTACCGATGGCGCCCGAACGGACGGCCGCTGAGGTGGCCGATGAGATCGTGCGTCGGATCGAGGCCCGCGAGCAGCTCAACGCGGCGACTACCGACTCCGGCCAGGAACCTGGCCGGAGCGAGCAGACAGTCTAACCGGCCTTTTGCTCGATCGGTCCGACATGCGCTGCGATGGGTGGCAGGGGGAGGCGGAGGACGGCTGCGATGGCGCGGACGGCTTCTGCTTCAGGTATCGTGATCCGCCCGTCGTACGCCACGCACTCCAGTGCGGCTTTCAACGCCAGCTCACGCGCCTTGGTTGTGCCGTAGCGAAGCCGCTTCAGCGCGCGGTCCAGCCCGCGCAGCGTGCACCGCTCCTTGGGCGGCAGTTCGCGATGCTCGGCCAGCCAGGCGGCCGGAAAGGTCGTGCTCATTGCCTTCTGGTATGCCCGGGCCGCATCGCTCGGTGAGCGGTGTCCCAGCCGGGCTAGCGTTCCGACGACGATGGCTACGTCCGGTACGGCATAGCGCGGTAGCAATCGCGTCTTGCGGAACCGCTCCTCGCCGAAGCGGAGATCCAGCGGTGCGAGGACCGCTTGAGAAAGGCAGTATTCGAACAGGCTCAGCTTTGCATCGGCCAGCACGAGCCTGGAAACGTTCCGTTTGAATCGTTCATACTCCTGCTTACTCAGCGACCCGAGGGCTGCGACCGCAAGCTGGGCCAGCGGCAGCCAGCTCTCGCGGCCCACCAGGCGCAGCAGGGCGTGAATGCGTTCGGTCTCCTCGGCCAGCCCTGCGGCAGCGTGCTGGCGGAGCAGCTCCAGTTGCCGTTGCCGAACGTTCTCGTCCGCGTCCAGAAGTAGCGCGAAGATGAGTGCCCGTGCCGAGTATGGATCGCGCGTCGCTTCGATCAAGGCCTGTGGCCAGGAAGCTTTCAAGCCGCGGGCGTACTGCAGGTCTTTCTCCGTCGGGTTCCCGACGCTCTCGTAAAGCTCCTGCGTATGGACCGAGTATTCCGAATCCAGTCCGGCAACGGCTTCGTGCTGCCAGCGCTGCCGGATCCGGTCGCGGACGCGTTCCACTGGGGCGGGTTCCAGTTCGACAACGGCCACCGGCTCGACCACAGGGAACTTGCCGTCGAAGGTGGGGTCGAGCCGACGGATGCGTTCTGTCAGCGGCGGATGGGTGGAGAAGAGGTCCAGCCAGCTGAGGCGGATGTCGGCGAAGAACATATGAGCCAGCTCGCTAGCCCGCGGGTTTCGCACTCTGCCGTGCTCGACCAGGCCGCCGATTTTCTTCAGCGCCCCCGCGATCCCCTCTGGGTTCCTGGTGTACTGCACGGCGCTGGCGTCAGCCAGGTACTCGCGCTGCCGGCTGATGGCCGCTTGAATGATCCAGCCTGCAATGACACCGAACCAACCGAGGATCCACAGGATCAGGCCCAGCACGAACAGCGCAACGCGCCAGCCTTCGTCGCTGCTGCGCCGCGACCGTGCGGCCAACCAGTGGCGATGATAGCGCCGGCCGCCGTGGAAGGCGAGCGCCATCAGGATGCGACCGATCATGGCGAAGACGAACAGGCCGGCGATCAGCGCTGCCAGGCGGCAGTTGATCCTCATGTCGCCGTGGGCGATGTGGCTGAACTCGTGGGCAATGACTCCCTGGAGTTCATCGCGCGTCAGGTAGTTCAACGCCCCCTTGGTCACGGCGATGGCCGCATTATCCGGCGTCCAACCGGCCGCGAACGCATTGATCCCTTCTTCGTCCAGCACGAACAGATCCGGATGCGGGCAACCCGAAGCAATCGACATCTCCTCGACGACGTTCTTCAACTGGACCAGGCGCACGTCCCGGAAGCCGAGCCGCTCGACAGGCGTGGCTCCGAGGCTGAATGCGACCGTAGCTCCCCCTTGTCTCATCTGAGCAAGCTTCACCAGGGATGCGATACCGAGGATGCCCGCGACGATGCCAAGAGTTGGGAAGAACAGTTCGGGCACGAAGAACCAATAGGGCTCCGCCATGAACTGGGCCTTCTCGGGAGCGGGCAGCTCCTCGAGCCAGACAATCAGGATGAGGGCGTAGAGTGCAAGCGTGATGAGCAGGACGACCGCGGCGAAGAGCGACACGAGCAAGACGGTGCGCTTGCGCGCCTGCTCCTGAGCCTCGAAAAAATTCATCGCCGCCTAGCTATCCCCTGACGATGGTCACCCGACTAGAAGGATACCTTCGGTGCCTCGCGCTGTGCCTCGTCCTGAATCTCGTACAGCGGTGCCGCCTGGAAGCCGAAGCTGTTGGCCACGAGCACAGCCGGGAATTTCTGGCGGTAGATGTTGTACTGGGTCGCCGCGTCGTTGTATGCCTGGCGTGCGAAGGCGATGCGATTCTCGGTGGAGGTGAGTTCCTCCTGGAGTGCGGCGACGCGCTGGTCCGCCTTCAGCTCCGGGTAGGCTTCCATCACGACCAGCAGCCGGCCCAGCGCACCGCTCAGGGCAGCATCGGCTGCGAACATCTCCTGCACAGCCGCCGGGTCACGCAGGTTTGCTGCCGCCCGCTGCTCAGCCTGCACCGCTCGCCCCCGTGCCGCGATGACCGCCTCCAGCGTGTCGCGCTCGTGCTTCAGATAACCCTTCACCGTCTCGACCAGATTGGGGATCAGGTCGTAGCGACGCTTGAGCTGCACGTCGATTTGGCTGAGCGCGTTCAACATCCGCTCACGCAGCGTGACCAATCGGTTGTACACGCCCATCGCCCACAGCAGTATCAGAACAGCGATCACGATCGCCACAATGACCGGCACAGACATTGCTTCTTCTCCCGTTGGCCTCTGGCACGATTCGTCTCACCGCGCCTATTCGCTCTGATCGCCGGGTTTCTTGCCCAGTAAGTGCTCGTCAAACCAGTCGGCGAAGACGTTCAGATCATCGGTGAGCCTAGGCCAACCGTGACCGGCTCCGTGTTTGACGATCAGCTTACATGGCACGCCCGTCTGCTTCAGCCGCTCGATGAGCAGTTCGGCCTGCTGCAGCGGCACCAACCGGTCCGCGTCGCCGTGGATGATCAGCACCGGCGCATCGTCCGGCGACACATGGTAGATGGGTGAGACCTGCCGCTGTAGCCTGAGCTGCTCCTCGGTGGAGACCCGCTCAAACCGCCCGGTCCGTTCGTCGAACCGCCGGAAGTCGAACGCGGCGAAGACGAACTTCAGGTGAGCCAGTTCCAGCGCGTTCTGGCCTGGCTTGCCCCAGTTCAGGAAATCGGTCGGTGGGAAAAAGCAGGCCACGGCGCCAACCTTCGCCGGCTGCCGCTGGACCGGATCGTCCGCTGTGGCATCTCCTGGCTCGGGGGCCAGGCCAAGCATCAGCGCAAGATGCCCGCCGGCCGAGCCGCCGGTGACACCAAGCTTTTCCGGGTCCACACCGAATTCGCTTGCGTGCGCGCGAATGTACCGCACGGCCCGCTGCACGTGATCGAGGATCTCCGGGATTGTGTACTTCGGCTGGCTGCCATGCACGACCTCAAAGACCACGTAGCCGCGCTCGGTGAACGGCTGAGCGAACGCTGGATTGATCGATTCGGGCGACGAGAACCAGCCACCGCTGACCATGACCACCACCCCGGCGCCGTTGCGCGGTCCCGACGGGTAGAAGACATCCATCGTCAGCGCGGTGCCATACGACCGGCCATAGATCACGTCCCGGTCGCGGCGTGGGTTGTCCCGGTCGGATCGACTGGCCGCTCCACCGAACCGCTCGCCGGCCACCACGGCCAGCAGCCCGACGCCGGCAACGATCGCGACGATTGCACGCCGAATGGTCATGGCTAGCTTCTCCGCAATAGGCGCCTGTCCGCCAGCCCCTTGGCCGGCGCGCGGTTAATTATCCTAAGAGCTGACCCATACGCAGGTCCGCTCAGATGAGCGGCCGCTGGTGTCTGACGACCCGAAGGGTGGTGCCATGGTCTTGATGGATTTCAGCATCTTCCCCGTGGGCAAGGGCGAGAGTCTCAGTCCGTACGTGGCTCGGGTGGTGCGGATCGTGGACGAGTCGGGCTTACCTTACCGACTGCACGCGATGGGGACGACGGTGGAAGGTGAGCTTGATCAGCTGTTGGATCTGCTTCGTCGCTGCTTTGCCGAGCTGCGCCGGGACTGCAACCGGATCGTGTGCCGAGTGTACTTCGATGACCGCAAGGGGCGGTCAGGAGCCCTGGATGAGAAGGTACTGAGTGTGGAGCGTCAACTGGGCAGGCACCTGGCAGGGGCCATCCATGCGCCGAGCGCTCACACGAGCGAGTCGCCCGAGCAATAGAGGCTTAGCGCCCGGTTGACCTGCTGGGGCAGGGCAGCGAAGTTGATGTGTACGATCGATGCCAGGCAGTTCTTGCGGCGGAGTACGAGCGGCTGGCCGTTGCCGCGTGCTCGGGCCAGGACGTCAACGTCCTCCAGTTCGTCAAACCGCCACTGTCGTGAGCGGTAACCGCGATAGGGTGTGCCGGCCTCAAAGATCCAGCAATCGCCGGTGGGCTCAAACTCCACGCGTGTCAGTCCCGGCTCCGGTTCGTGCTGCACCAGCGTGGCGGGCAGGATGCCGGTCATGGGCCAGGAGGAGCCATCGCTCAGGCGAACGTGTTGGCAGAGCAGTGCCGCGCCGGCGCCTTCGGCATACAGCGGCTTTCCCTGACGCACGTGCGCGCGCAGCGCTGACTGGATGCAGACGTTGTCGGCAAAGCGGCGGAGGTATTCGGGCGTCAGTTCGCCGGCACCGATCAGGATGACGTCGGCATCGGGGGGCAAAGTCTCGCACGACGCCGGGGCGAAATCCGTCACACAGGCACCTGCAGCTTCGAGCTCATCGAGTGCATCGGGCAGGTAACGGCAGAAGGCGTCGTCCCACGCGACCGCCACCGTCGGCCTTCGGCAGCTGAATCTCGGTTCGGGCGCAGGTGGCGGCATAGCGAACGGTCGGCTCTCGGCCAGGCGCACGAGCTGATCGATGCTGCTGAACGCAAGGAAGCTTTCTGACAGAAGCATGGCCAGGTTGTGGAGGCGGCGGCCGGAGTCGGGGTGGGTTCCATCGGGCTTGAGGGAGTTTGAGTCGATGCCGCCGAGCAGTGGACAGCAGCACCGTTCCAGCGCTGCCCGCTCCAGCTCAGCCAGCTTTTCCTGCTCGATGCCATCGATGAGGAGCCCGTCCACAGTCTGGCCTGGCGGCAGCGCAAGCGGCACGCGTGGGTCGACCACATCGTCGGCGGTTACGACGCCGAGCACGGGGCAGTCAAGCGTGCGGGCAAGCTGCCAGACGCACTGCGGATCGGGCGCGTCCGGACAGGCCTCCACCAGGGCGATGTCTACCAGCGTCGCGGTGCGGGCGAAAACTTCGCGGCAGCGCTGGGGTCCGAGGATCCACAGATCGAGATGGCGGGTGGCCAGGCCGAAGAGCGGTCGCATGCAGTCGGAAGCTTCGGCAAAGGAGATGGTGCGGTAGAGCTGGGGCTGATAGCCGCTGCGCCCGAGTGCGGCCGCCAGGGCCAGGGTCATGGATCGGACATCAGCGTAGTCCGTCAAGGCGGCCAGCATCAGTCGGGGAATCGTATCCGTCATCGCGGAGCCGACCTCCGCACGCGGCCCACGAGCGGGTTGTTTGGATCAGGGCAAGTGCCGCACGTCGCCGGACCCGCCCGCTGGTTGCCCGCCGCCAGCATGGACCCGCTCGCTCTGGCAGTAGCCGATCGCCTGGCCTGGTGTCTGGGGCGGGACGCCGTGCGGCGGACCGGTCCCTGGCCTGTGCAGCACGGCCTGCCGTTCTCACAAGCATCATATGCCACGCCACCCTACCGTCAAGCGAACGGGGAATCTCTTGACGCGGCGCGCAGCGTCACGTTAGGCTAGAACCGCTGTGATTGTCGACGGGCCGGTCGCTGTGCTGCTAAGATTCTCTGTGCCAGGCTATTCTCTCCGGGGTGCGCACGGGTCCAACGGAGTCGTCTGCTATAGTTACTCTAGTGACAGCGCCGCCGCGCCCGTCGGTCGGCATGGCCTTCTGGTACCAGCATGAAAGGCGGAAACGCACTTCGGTGTGCGAATCCTCGAGAGGTGGGAATGGCGCTAGATCAGGATCGCAACGGGCACTGGCGACTTCTCTGGCTGGCCGCTGCGCTGGCCGTGCTGGTCGCGGCCCCGGCGCGGGCATCCGAACCAGGACTGCACGTACGGGAGCTGGCCGCGCTCCTGCTCCAGCAAGCCCAGCAAGGCACGGCCACAGACGACCAGAAAGCGGCGGATCAGCCCAAGCAGCCTGCCGATTCCTCGACCGACCAACAGCAGCAGGCCGACCAACAGTCGGGCGAGCGGGCCGAGGCCGAAGACGATGAGGACGATGAAGAAGAACTGGATCCCATTGCCAAGCAAGGCATCCCAAAAGAGCCTTTACCTTCTTTTCGTCTTTTGGAGGCCGCGCCGCCGCTGGTGACCGAACGGCCGAAGTTGGACGAGATGCGGCAGGTGCAGCTCATCCTGCGCCGCGGCCCGAACAACGACACTGAACGGCAGCTGCTGCGCAAGGTCGTCAGCTACCAGGTACTGCGGCTTAGTGAACCGCGGGAGTTCTCGCGGCAGCGCCGCAACCTGGAAGACATCGGCCGCATGCTCCAGCTCGCACGGCGCAACCCGAACACCTATGCCATCGTGCGCGACACGATCATTGAGTGTACTGCCAAGATGTTCCAGCACCATATCGTCTCCAGGGTCGCTGCTGGCATCGTACTTGGCATGCTCGCCGACGAAGCTGCCCTGCCGTTGTTGGTCGAACAGCTCAACGATCCGAAGCAACACGAGTCGGTAAAGATCTGGTGCATCAAAGCGGTACGGACCATCGCACTGGCCCAACCGGAGCTGAGGATCCGCAATAAGCAGTACGAAGAAGCGGTGCTCCGCGCGTTGCTGGCCATTCTGCGTCAGGAGCCTGCTCCGCACCTCTGGACTCAGCGTGAAATCATTCTGGCTCTAGGCGCCATCGGACGCCCGACCGAGGATCTGCTTGCTGGCGATGCGAACGTCGCCCGCGAGCTGGTGCTTATGCTCCGCGGCACGGGGCTGCGATCACGCGAAGGAACCGTGCCGGAAGGGCCGGGCCGTGCCGTTCGAGTGGCCGCAACCCGGTCGCTATCCATGCTCATCATCCCCCCGACGCTGGACTACAACTTCCAGATTGTCGGCGCGGAAATCGCTCGTTTTGCGGTCGAGGCCACCTATGCCGCACTTCGCGACCCGCTCATCGATCGCCTCAAGAGCGACCTGTATGTCCGCCGCTGCTACTACGCGCTGGTGGTGTTGGCCGGTGATCCGCAGGCGACGACCACGGCGGCGCGCGAGGGGCTGGTTGCCCGTCATCCGCTGGCCACTCAGCGGTCCGACCCGCAGTACCTGCGGCAGTTGCGCGACATGGT
The DNA here is from genome assembly GCA_026991575.1 of Planctomycetota bacterium. Taxonomy (GTDB): domain Bacteria; phylum Planctomycetota; class Planctomycetia; order JALXBF01; family JALXBF01; genus JALXBF01. The sequence continues at coordinate 22,844 of JALXBF010000014.1, forward strand.
CGGCGAGCTGAACCAGGCAATGCTCAGGGTCTATCGGCCATCCCCCGCCGAGGTGAACCCGAAGGACATACCTAAGGAACTGGTAAAGCGGGCAGCCTGGGTGCGAAACCGGCTGAAGGAGCTCCAGGTCGAAGCGATTGCCACGAGACTGGCACGCTTCCTGGAGCAAAACCCGCCGCGTGATGATGGCAAGCTGACGCCGGCCACCGCCCCCCTGCCCCCTCCCCCGCAGCTGAAACCGCCCACGGCCGAAGCGGTAGCAAGCGAGACCGACGACAAAGGGACTACGGACGGAGTGTCGAACCCGTAGGACACCATGAGCAAACCGCGGCCGGATCGCTCGGCGCTGGACGACGAGCTGTTGATGGCATCCGTCGAGGACGACGCGGTGCGTTTGCTCTTGGGCCGCTATGACGTACCCGCGTACGTGCGTCGCGGTCTTCGAGTCGAAGCGGCCATACGGGATTTCTTCGCGGATGCCACCCGGCTCTATCGCGAACTGCTCGAGCCTGTCCTCGCCTGTGCCCGAGCCCTCGCCCGCCAGCTGCCTGGGCCCGATGCCCTGGCATGTCACTTTCCCGAGCCAGGAGAACAGCATTTGATCCAGTCGCTTTACAGGACCCTCCTGCCCACCGCTCCGTGGCGCGGGTCCTCGGCCACGCACGCCCACCGCAGCGCGCACGCGGCGGCCGAACGGCTGAGAGCTGCTCTGGTACGTTTCAACCGTCGGTGGCAGGCCCAAGTCGCTGAACTGGACTACGCGGCGGTGAACCGGGAAATCGACGGGTACAACCGGTACTACCTGATCGAGAAGGAGTGTGCGCTGCGGTCACGTAAGCTGGCGGCGCGCGGTTTTCGCCCACTGGAGCGGATCACGCCGGCAACCGTGCTTGAGCGGCTACCGATCCTGGAACCGGGTACGGCGGTCCCCGAAGACCTGGCTGAAAGCGACCGTTCTACGGGCCAGTGAACAACGCCACCGGTGTGGGGCAAGCTCATGATCGGGCTAGCGCCCTGCCCTGTCCGGCAGCGAGTCACGGGTCGTGAAGATTTGGTCAGCCTGAGCGGGTGTCGCGGTCGTAGAAAGAAATAGAGGTGCCTGCCCAGGCCGAAGCAGCTAGCCGCTGAGGGGAGCGTCTGATGACCGCTGAACGTGACTTGCTGCAGAGGGTTCTCCGGGAATACTCGCCGATCTATGAGTTGCGGGACGCGGTACTGCTGGGCAACGCCGGCGGCTTCAGCGGGGCGTGCCTGTGGCGGGTGACGACCGCAGCGGGAGTGTTTGCGTTGCGTCGCTGGCCGCGGGGAACGATCACTGCCGACCAGCTACGGCAGTTACACGGCGTGCTGGAGAAGGTCGTGCTGGAGGGCATCAACTACGTGCCCCTGCCGGCGCGTACCGCAGACGGTCGTACGTTCGTTGAGGCCGAAGGGCATCTCTGGCAGCTGGAACCATGGCTGCCCGGCCAGGCCGACTTCTGGCAGCATCCCACGGCGGGCAAGCTCCAGGCTGCCATGCAGGCGCTGGCGCGCTTCCATCTGACGGCGTCGCTTGTCGGTGAAATGGCCGGCTTTGGCGTTAGTCCGGCGTTCGAGGCGCGCCAGCGTGAGTTGCGAGCGATGTTGGGGCCGGAGCTTGAGCGGCTCGAGCGGGCGGTCCCGGCAGGCCACTGGCCTGAGATGGACGAACTGGCCGATCAGCTCCTGGCACGCGTGCGACGCGTGCGAATCTGGGCTCAACAGCTGCTGGACTGCCGGCTGCCGCAGGTGCCGCTGCAACCGGTCATTCGCGATGTCTGGCACGACCATGTCCTGTTCGAAGGCGAGCGTGTGACAGGCCTGGTCGATTTCGGCTGCCTCGGTATTGACAGCGTGGCGGTTGACATCGGGCGGTTGGCAGGGAGTCTGATCGGTGAGAACCAGGCGCGCTGGCGTGAAGCGCTGGCGTATTATGAAAAGGTCCGACCGCTTTCGCCCGCAGAGCGCTGGCTGGCCGCGTGGGGCCGTGTCACCGGCACGATCGGTGGCGGGCTGGTCTGGCTAAAGCGTCATTACCTCAAAGGAGCCACCTGGGATCGACGCCCCGGTATCCTCCAGCGGCTCCGTCACTTCATCGAACGGCTAGACCAGCTCCGTGCCAGCGGCTTGACGTCACGGCCGGGCGGAGCGTTGGACGCCCGGCCCAACGTGGCCTGATGCCGCAGCGGCCGGAGTGTGCCCGCAGAGGTGTTCCGGTAGCAGAGGTGCTCCCCCGTGCAATCCCCCTACGGTGAGCTGAAGGTCTTTGCAGGCAGCGCCAACCGCCAGTTCGCGCGCAAGGTTGTGGAGTGCCTGGGTACGAAGCTGGGTGAGGGCGAGGCGGTCATCTACCCGGAAGGCAACACCTTCGTACGCATTCTTGAGAACGTACGCGGCCGGGACGTGTACATCATCCAGGGCGTCTCCTACCCGGTCAACGATAACCTGGTTGAACTACTCTTTTGGCTGGACGCCTTCAAACTTGCGTCCGCCGCTCAGGTCACGGCAGTGATCCCGTTTTTCAGCTACGCCAAGGGTGACAAGAAAGACGAACCGCGTGTCTCGATCCGGGCACGCGTCTGTGCCGACTGCATCGAAGCAGCCGGTGCCGATCGCGTGCTGACCATGGACCTGCACAGTCCTCAGATTCAGGGATTCTTCCGTCGCCCTGTCGATCATCTCTACGCCATGCCGATCATTTGCGACTACATCCGCTCCAAGCAGATCCCTGACCTCGTGGTCGCCTCCCCGGACGTCGGCTTTGGGAAACAGGCGGTCAAGTACGCGGAGCTCCTCGGGGCCCCGGTGGCCATCGGCAGCAAGGAGCGAACCTCGGAGGCGAACGTACGGATCTGGACCGTCATTGGTGACGTTAAGGACAAGAACGTGCTCATCGTCGATGACATCGCGTTCACGGGTAAGAGCCTCATCGAAATGGCTCGTGCCGTGCTGGAGAAGGGCGCGCGCGAGGTGTACGCGGCCGTCACGCACGGTGTGCTTACCCCCGGCGCCGCCGAGGCGCTTGCCAACAGCCCGATCCGTGAACTGGTAATCACCGACACGGTCGAGTACCGCTTCGAGCCGCTGCCGCCGAACGTGACGGTCGTCTCGGTCGCCCCCCTGTTTGCCGAAGCGATCCGATCAATCCACGAGCGTACCAGTATCAGTCGATTGTTCCCCGCGCGGATCACTCGTGCGTAACGTTGAGCATGCCGCATGGTCGTCCTGATCCTGCTGGTCGGCCTAGCCTGCGTCCTGGGCGGGATCCTCTGGCTCCGCTTGCATCCATTCCTCGCCCTGGTACTGGCCGCGGTCGCAGTTGAACTGCTCAACGACGCACTGCTTGGCAGAGCTCACGAGCTTCCTGCGGCAGCTCGTGTAACCGAGGCTTTTGGCGCCACTGCCGGCCGGCTCGCGCTTCTGATCGCGATGGCCTCGCTCATCGGACGCTGTCTCCTGAAGAGCGGGGGGGCGGACCGAATCGTACGCCGCGTCGTGCGGCTCGTCGGTCCAAGGCGTGTGCCGCTGGCACTGATGAGCAGCAGCTTTCTGCTGGGCATCCCCGTCTTCTTCGACACCGTCTTCTACCTCATGATCCCGCTGGCCAAGGCGCTCCGCATCCGGACTGGCCGCCATTACCTGCTGTACGTCCTCGCGCTCACCGCCGGCGCAACCATGGCCCACTCGCTGGTCCCGCCCACCCCTGGCCCGCTGTTCGCCGCTGAGGAGCTGGGCATCGAGCTGGGCAAGATGATGCTCGTCGGCGCGGTCATCGGCCTGGCGACGCTGCCGCCCGGCTACCTCTACGCCCGCTGGGCAAACGCGCGCTGGGACCTACCGCTGCGCGACACACCGGAGCTGAGCCTGGCTGAGCTCGATGAGCTGGCCAACCGCAAGGAGGAAACGCTTCCGCGGCTGATCCCGTCGCTGCTGCCCGTGCTGTTGCCCGTGGTGCTTATCGGGGGGGCCACGCTGTGGCCGCTGGTCAGCGGTACCGACCAGGCACCCGGCCCGATCGCTGGGGTGATTGCCGCATTGGGTGAAAAGAACACGGCGCTGCTGATCGCTGCCGGCTGCGCCGTGCTGCTCTACGTTCGATCGGTTCGCCCCGGTGCAGCGCAGCTGGGCCGAGACCTGAACCCCGCCCTGACCGGAGCCGCGGCCATCATCATGATCACTGCCGCAGGCGGCGCTTTCGGCACGGCGCTGAGGGCAACGGGGATCGGTGAGTTGATTGGCGATCTGGTGGCAGGGTACCAGACCGCCCTGTTACCTCTGGCCTTTCTCGTCACGGCCGCCGTGCGTACTGCTCAGGGCAGCGCCACCGTGGCCATGATCACCGCCGTAGGCCTGCTGAAACCGATCGTTGCTGCTGCCGAGCTGTCCTACGACCCGGTCTACCTGGCGGTCGCCGTCGGCTGCGGCAGCAAGCCGCTGGCCTGGATGAACGACAGCGGTTTCTGGGTGATCTGTCGCATGAGCGGACTGACGGAGGCAGAGACCCTGCGCGCCGTGACCCCCATGACCGCGCTGATGGGGATCACGGGCCTGGCCTGTACGATGGCGGCTGCCGTGCTGGTGCCCTGGCCCCTGGGCCGCTAGGTCAGCAGCAGTTCGAGATCCTCGGCGGTCAGGTTCTTCAGGAAGCTGTTTTCGCTCGTGATGATCGACGCAGCCAGGTCCTTCTTCCAACTCTGAAGCTGCAGGATTTTCTCCTCGACCGTGTTCTTCGAGATCAGCTTGTAAGCGAACACCTTGCGGGTCTGTCCAATGCGGTGAGCCCGGTCGATTGCCTGTGCCTCAACCGCCGGGTTCCACCACGGGTCGACCAGAAAGACGTACTCGGCAGCGGTCAGGTTTAGCCCGACGCCACCGGCTTTGAGGCTGATCAAGAAGATCTTGCAGTCTTCGTCGGTCTGGAACCGCTCGACCCGAGCCTGCCGGTCGCGTGTCTGGCCATCCAGGTACTCGTACACCAGGCCGCGTTGGTCAAGCCGCTCGCGGATCAGGCCCAACAGCGACGTGAACTGCGAGAAGACCAGCGCCTTGTGTCCTTCCTGACAGACGGCGTCGAGCTGCTCGAGGAGTAGCTCGAGTTTGCCGCCGTCGCAGTCGCGGTACTTTTCGCTGATCAAACCCGGATGGCAGGCAGCCTGCCGCAAGCGCAACAGGGCCTCCAGCACGTGCATGGTCGAGCGGGCAATGCCCTGTTCGCGGATGCGGCCCAGCAGGGTAGCGCGGTAGTGTTCGCGGAGCTCGTCGTAGAGGCGCTGCTGCTCGGCGGACATCTCGCAGACGACCGTCTGCTCGACCCGTTCCGGGAGGTCTTTGGCCACCTGCTGTTTGGTGCGTCGCAGAATGAACGGTCTCAATGCCCGAGCAAGCACCTTGCGCGAATCCTCGTCGATGACTTTGCCCGGACCGACCCGATCGCGGAAGACTCGCGCGCTGCCGAGCATGCCCGGGTTCAGGAACTCGAAGAGGCTCCACAGTTCGCCGAGGTGGTTTTCGATCGGCGTGCCGCTGAGGGCCAGGCGGTACGTGCCCTGCAGGAGCCGCACCGCCTTGGAAGTCTCGCTGTGCGCGTTCTTGATGGCCTGGGCCTCGTCAAGGACGATGTAATCGAACTTGTAGTCTTTCAGCATCACGATGTCGCGACGCAATGTACCGTACGTTGTGAGGATGACGTCGTACTGGTTGAAGCAGTCCGTGCTCCGCGCGCGGTCGACGCCAGTCTGGTCCAGCACGCGCATCTGAGGTGCGAACCGGGCAATTTCCGCCTTCCAGTTGAACACCAGCGAACGGGGCACGACGACCAACGACGGAGGCACCGCGGCAGGCTGCTCCTCCGACCGCTGACGCTTCCTCTTCGTGCTCTTGCGGCCGCCTTTCTTCGAAGACTGATTGGTCGCCGAAGCGTGTCGCATCAGCCGGCGTTCTTCTAGCAAAGCGATCACCTGAACGGTCTTGCCCAGGCCCATGTCATCAGCCAGGCAACCGCCGAAGCCAAACTGCTGCAGGAAGTGGAACCAGCCAAGGCCGTCTCGCTGGTACTGACGCAACGAGCCGCGGAACGATGGCGGCGGATCAGCCGGCTTGACCCCATCAAAGTGCTTCAGCCTGTCGCGCAGCCGGGTGAACTCCTCGTCGACCTTCACGTCCGGCCGGGCGGCGAGCAGCGCATCGAGTAGCCCCACCTGAGAGCGGTGGTAGCAGACGGTCTTGTCCTTGGTGGTCGCAACGGCTGCAAGCAACGCGAACTGCTCGCGCCACTCCTGCGGAATGTACGCCCGGCTGCCGTCCTTGAGGGCGATGGTCTCCTGGCTCCGTCTGAGCGCGGCAAGCAGCTCCGGGATGCTGACCGTCTGGTCGCCAAACCGCACCTCGCCCCGCAACTCGAACCAGTCGATGTTTGAGTGGATCTCGAAGCGGATCGAGCCGTTGGTGCGTACGCGGCGACCGGCCAGCTCCACGTACCAGCCCTCCTTGAGCATGCGTCGAATGGCACGCTGTACCAGCTTGGGACTGATCTGGTACCGTTCCGTTTCGGCGGGGCCACGGATTGAGCTGAGCGCATAGCCCTGGCGAAAGCCCATCGCATTGAGCTGAGTCTTGATCTGCTGCTCGAATTGCCAGTCGCGTGGCATGTACGCGCGGGCGTCCAGGTCGGCAACGTACGGCCGCTTGTCCAGCGCACCGACCGGAACACCGCCATAGTCAAATGCCAGGAGGGCATGGGCGCGAGCGCGGCCCTCGGCATTCTTGCCAGTACGAGTTTGGATCCGAACGATCGGCGTCGGCTTGACGCGTTTCTCCTTCAGTTTGAGCTCACGGGGCCACTTCAGGCGCGGCAGAGCTGGCATCCGGTAGATGGCCTCAACCAGCTCCTCCACCTGATCGTCCGGAACCACCAGTTCGCCGTTGCGGCGCAGCACGGCCAGCCAGGGGAAGTCGTAGCCATCGGCCAGGCGAGCCACACAGTTGCCGTAGAAGACCATGCCACCGCTCAACAACAGTAGCGGTTCGTCCAGCCGCATGCGGCGCGACCGTCGTTTCAGGTAACCGCGCAGAACCCAGGCATCCCCGCGCTCGGCCCGCACAAGCTGGAACTCTGGCTCCCAGTCCGGACCTTCGTCCCAGCAAAGCGGCTCCAGCTCCCCGTCCGCTGTCTTGCGCACGAAGCAGCGGTCGGTGCGTGCCACCAGCGGCACGAGCACGTCGCGGAGCCCGGGCTCGAGCAGGAACTGGGAGCGGGCATCGTTGAAGTTGTCCGGAACGAACACCAGCTCCGACTGAGGCCCTGCTAGGCACTGCAGGATCCAGGAGTCCGGGGGACAGTGCATACCGTCGGCCAGGAGCCGTGCTGGACTCCGCGGCACAGCCGCCCCCCAGCTGCCATCGGGTCGTCGCCGCCGCTCCAGCACCTGCAGCACCAGGTGCTCGTTGCGGAACGTGGCCGGTATGTCGAAGACGTACCAGATTTCGTACACCGGCCGCTGCGACGGTGGCAGTTGCCCGGCGAGCTGATCAGCCATGGCCCCGATCTGCTCGACTAGATCGCGCCAGGCACCGGTCTGGTTCTCCCGCCTCAGCCGCCGCCGCTTCAGACCAGGATCCTCCATCGGATCGCGGCCGTTGCCGGGAGCGTTCACCCGCTGGGCGTCCCAAGCCACCGACCGCCACTGCGTATCCCAGACCAGCGCGCAGTTGCCCGGCAGCGCAGGCCCGTTCAGGTAGCCTTCTGCCTCAGCGGCCAGCAACACGGCCCAGACGTGCTTGCACGCCGTTCCCTCCGCTTCGAAGTGGTCGCAGGTACAGCCGACGACGAGCCGCCCCTCGGCCAACCTGAGCCGCACCCGCTGTTCCGGATCGTCGTAAATCGTGGCCACGACCTCTTCGGGACTGGCCGAGGTGATCACGACCCGACCCGCGCGAAACGTCAGCTGTCCCCAGTGGCGGTTACGAGCCGAGAAGTATCCGCTGATGCTTTCCGAAACAGCAGACACGTCTGCCTCCCTGCTGTTCCACCAAACCTGGCTCAGTCTCGTCACGCTCTGCTTCTGGCTCCGTTCGGCCAGAGCCGATCATTCTAGGCTCCATAAGAAGAACATTTTTCGCGCACGAAGGCAAGCCCTATGCCGGCTGCCGTTGTGGTCGCTGGCGATCCGGGCTGGACATCACGGCGGCAGCCCATCGGCTATGGTTGCCGCCTGTCCCGTGGCTCAGTCACCCGATGCCTCTTGCCAGATGGTCCGCTGTGTCCCCCCGAGGGCGTCGGCAGCATGGCCCTGTCACTGGCACAGGGCGGCGGTTAACATGGGGGTAAGCGTATGGTGGGAAGTGCAGCAAGAGGTAGCCTCATGGAGCGCACGCGTAGAGACTTCCTGGCAGCGGCCGCGGCAACGGGCATCTATGCAAGCAGTGCCGCGTGGCGTCGAGCGTTTTTTGCCGCGAATAGCATCCCCGGCAAGAAGTTGCGGATCGCCGTCGTCGGCGGCCGTTTCGGAGCCGCTTTCTACTGGCACGAGCACCCCAACTGCGAGGTAACCGCGGTGACGGACCTGAGGCCCGAGCGGCGTGAGCGGCTGCGGCGGGTGTATCGTTGCGACAACGTGTTCGATTCGATGGAGATCATGCTCAAGGAGGCGCCGGAGCTCTTCGATGCTGTGGCAATCTTTACTGAGGCCCCGAACCACGTGCCGCACACGATCGCGTGCTTGAAGGCGGGCAAGCACGTGGTCTGCGCCGTACCGGCTGCCATGACGCTGGAAGAATGCGCCGCGTTGCGCGACATGGTACGGCGAACCGGGCTAACCTACATGATGGCCGAGACCAGCTACTGGCAGCAGCACACGATCTCGGCCCGGAAGTTTTACCAAGAAGGTGCGTTTGGGCGGATCTACGCCGCCTACTCGATGTACCGCCACGCCGGGTTGGAGGCGCTGTTCTTTGAGAACGGCAAGCCCACCTGGCGGCATGGCTTCCCGCCCATGCATTACCCGACCCACTGCACCGCCCATCTGATTGGCGTCACCGGCGAACGGCTCGTCGAGGTCTACTGCGTTGGCTATGCCGAGGATGTTCCTTTCTTCCGCAACAACCCGTACAAGAACCCGTTCCTGAATGAGACGGCACTGTTCCGGACGGACCGTGGCACGAGCTTTCAGGTGGAGGTCTGGTGGTACGGGGCGCACCGCGGCTGTGAGCGGGCGGAGTGGTACGGGACGAAGATGAGCTTCATTACGGCGACGCCCTACGGCCAGCCGCCTCTGGTCGTGCGCAGCTCCCCGTCCCAGGAGCTGGACAGTGGCGGCTTTGTCCGCGCTGCGCCGCAGGTGACGCGATATAAGCAGCCGCACTGGTGGGCCACGGACATGCTGCCAGAACCGCTGCGGCACGACAGCGGGCACCATGGGTCGCACACGTTCATCACGCACGAATTCGTGGACGCGGTGCTTCGAGGCCGTAAGCCCGCGGTCGATGTGCACGAGGCACTCGCGTACACGGCTCCGGGCATCGTGGCACACCAGTCGGCCCTTCGAGACGGCGAGCTGCTGAAGATCCCGAGCTTCGATTGACGCACACCGCCTGTGAACAGCGGCCGTAAGCGACCGCCGAGCCGTTCCGGGCCGGCAGGCTGAGCGGATAGGCAAGCTTTGCCGGTCGCGCGGTTTCGGGCCGTCCGTCACGCAATGACGCCGGAACGGGACTGCTCCGGTGAGCGTGTACCTTTGGACGGCAGCTTAGCCATGCGCATCGCGCAGTGACTCGGCAAACCGTCACCGTTCACCTCCTGCTCGTATGGCAAAGGGGCAAGCATGAATTCGCTGGCATGCAAACGGACAGGCATGGGGTCTTGCCTTCGGGCACTGGCACGCGCAGCGGCGTCAGTCCTGGTCGTCGCCGCTCTCGGTTGCCTGACCGCCGGACCGGTGTGTGCCGCGGTGCTGGTGCTGTCCAACCGCACGGACACCACCGTGCGGCTCACGGTGGGCACACGCGCGGCGTGGCTGGCCAGCTACGAGCTGCGGCCGACTGAGACGATCGCCGTGTACGTGCCGCTGAATGAGCTGCGCGTGTTGCTGCACGATGCGGAGCCATCGCGCGAAACCGTCTTTGCCTGCGACCCGAACACCGCCTGCTTCGTGTACCGCGATCCGCAGCGGGATGTGCTTGAGCTGGCGACGATCGGACTGGTGAACCGGCGTCGCCCGTTGCGTGAGCTGCAAGCGCTTCTGCGGCCCATGGTAGCCCTGCCCCAGCCGACGCTGCCAGAGGCCAGGCCCCTGACGCTGAAACTGAAGCTAGCCGTGGACGATGAGGAACGGACCACGACAGCCGTCTGGCAGCGACGGCTTCGCGAACGGGTCCGGCGCGCCTCGGCTGCGCTGGAGCGGCAGCTCGGGGTGAAGTTAGAGATCGTCGAGATGACCACCTGGGAATCGGACGATCGCACGGAGGACTTTGAATTCGCGCTGGCGGAGTTCTCATGGGAAGTGCCTGCCGAACCGGCGCACCTCGCCATCGGCTTCACCAGCCAGTTCGCGGGCATTCCCCCCGAGTCCGGCCATCACCTGGGCATCTCGCACGGGCCACTGCAACAGCACATCCTCATCCGTGAAGGCACCCCGGGGCTGACCGAGATGGACTATGTTGAGGTCCTGGTACACGAGATCGGGCACTACCTCGGTGCGGCACACAGTCCGGAGCCGGATTCCGCCATGCGCCCTCTTCTTGGCGACAACAAGGCGGTGGTCCGCAGCTTCATCATCCAGTACGACCCGCTTAACTGCCTGGCCGCTGCGACCGTGGTCGAGCAACTCCGGCAGGCGACCGGCCCGGTCAAGGGCCTTGGCGGACTCAGCCCCGAACGCCGCTATCTGCTCAGCCGCATCTATGCCACCCTCCTGAAAGCCATCCCGGACGACGAAAGTGCGCGCCGGTACCTGACGATTGTCGCCCCGGAGTTTGGCGTCGAACCTACCGGGTTTGCCGGCCGCGTGCGCCAGGTGGTCGAGGCGATCGTCGCGGAAGCACGCCGCACCGCGGCAGAGGACGCTTCCGGCGATGTGCTGACCGAACGGTACGTCCGCGCCGCGGCCCGGGCAGCGCTGGCGCTGCCGGAGAACGACCGGGGCAAAGCGTTCTTACTCGGGCTGGCAATCGGACTAGACCGCGAGGGCGTCTTCGCGCGCACACCGCTTTTGAGCACGATTTACAAGGCTGTAGAGCCCGAGCATGCGCGTAACGAGCGGCTCCGGCTGCTCGGCCGACCCACGGTACATGGCCGCACCGACCTGCTGGCCCACTTCACCGTGTCCGCTGCGCTGTGCGCGTTGGTCGGCAAGATGCTCGCCTGGGAGGCTGGGCTCATGAAGGAGTTCAACGATGCGGGCAGCGGCAGCGGTTTCAGCTTCGCTGACCTAGCCGCCGATCTCGCCGGCCTCAAATTCGCTTCGCGTGCACTGGGCAGCGACGAATTCCTTGAAGAGGTGGCCGAGTCATTTCGCGTCGAGGATTACATCCCCAGTCCCGAAGGACTGCCCGAGGGGCTCAGCATCCAGGCGTTTCGCCAGCGGTACGGCGGCCGGCAGGACGAGCGGTTCAAGTCGGCGGTCGAGGCCCTGCAGGCGCTGGTCGAACAGCTGCCTGGCTACTAGTGGCCACCGCGGCACAGCTCCTCAGGCGTCGCGTGCAGATCATCCCGGCGTGATCCGCCCCCGGGCCCCCTTGCTTCGATCCCCGTCGCAGTACAATCACATGCCACCCCTGTCGGCTGTACGTATTCCGGTCTGAGCCGATCCGTCTCGGAGTCCAACCAGGCAATGGTATTGCTAGGTAGGTGCAGGCTGGCGGGTCGCTTGCTCATCGCGCTGATGGTTACCCTCCATTGGGGAGCCAGCTCGGTGTTCTCAGGAGGCAACCGGTGGAAGCCCGTCATTCACGACGCCCCGCCCGAAGTTGCTGCCACCGCTCGCCGCATCAGTCACCCGCCTGGCACAACCGTGACGCTGGTCGCCGCCGAACCGGCCCTGGCCAATCCGGTGGCGTTCTGCTTCGATGAGCGTGGCCGGATCTACGTGGCAGAGACCTTTCGACTGGGCGAAGGAGCCACGGACAACCGCGCGCACATGTACTGGCTCAAGGATGAGCTGGCAGCCGTCACCGTGGCAGATCGGGTCCGTCTGTTCGAGCGGTATCTCGCCCCGGAGGTGCTGCACCGGTTCCGCACCGCTGAGGACCGGGTGCGACTGCTGGTCGACCGAGACGGCGACGGCTGGTTTGAGACGAGTCGGGTGTTCGCCGGCGGCTTCCATCGATTGGCCGAAGGCATCGGTGCAGGGGTTCTTGCTCGGCAGGGCCAGGTATGGTACGCATGCGTTCCACGTCTCTGGCTGCTGCGCGACGCGGACGGAGATGGCACGGCGGACAGTCGCCGGGCACTGTTCTCGGGATTCGGCGTACACGTCGCGTTCATCGGGCACGACCTCCACGGCCTCTGCCTCGGTCCCGACGGCCGGCTGTACTTTTCCATAGGCGATCGCGGGTTCAACGTCACCACACCGGACGGTCGGCATCTGTTCTATCCGCACACCGGCGCGGTACTTCGGTGTGAGCTGGACGGTAGCAATCTCGAGGTGGTGCACATCGGCCTGCGCAACCCACAGGAACTGGCGTTCAATCACCTCGGCGACCTGTTCACCGGAGACAACAACTCCGATGGCGGCGACCAGGCTCGCATCGTCCGTATCGTGTGGGGCGGCGACAGCGGCTGGACCATCGGCTTCCAATACGCACCGGAGCCTGTGCCGCGGGGAATGTGGAACTTCGAGAAACTGTGGTATCCAGCGGAAGAGAACACCGGGCGTCATCTCATCCCCCCGATCGCAAACCTGGGCAACGGTCCGTCCGGGCTGGCCTACAACCCCGGCCTCACTGCCTTGCCGGCCGGGTTCGAGGACTACTTCTTCCTGTGCGATTTCCGAGGGCAGATCCCCATCAGCGGCATCTACTCGTTCCGCCTCGAGCCGGACGGCGCTGGCTACCGGCTGGCCGACGTCACCCGCTTCGCTTGGAATGTCTGCGCCACCGACTGCACCTTCGGTTGGGACGGTGCCTTCTACGTGCTGGACTGGGTTGAAGGCTGGACCATGCCAGGTCGCGGGCGGATCTACCGCATCGCAGTCCCCCGCTTGCTAAAAGACCCGGTCGTACAGCGCACGGCCCGACTGGCTGCCGAAGGGTTCGACCGGCGTTCGACGGCCGATCTGGTGCAACTGCTCGGGTATCCGGATCAACGGATCCGAATCGAGATTTCGATTGAGCTGGCCAACCGCGGCGAGCAAGGTCGCCGTGCACTGGCACGGGTGGCCGAGGATCCGACCGCGTCACGGCTTGCCCGGCTCCATGCGATCTGGGGATTGGGCATGCTTGCCCGCAGAGGCGATGCCCGCGCCGCGCGGCATCTGGCCACGCTGATCGGCTCGGACGATGCCGAAGTGCGTGCTCAGGCTGCGAAGACGCTTGGCGACTCGAACCGCCCGGAGCTAGCTGCGGCACTCGCCCCGGCAGTGCTCGACGCGGCCCCCCGCGTCCGCTTCTTCGCGACCGTAGCCGCGGCCCGGTTGGGTTACGCCGACGTGCGCGATCGGGTGCTGGAGCTGGTGACCGCCGACGCCGAACGTGACCCCTACCTGCGCCACGCCGCTGTCGTCTACCTGGCTTCGATCTGCAGCTCCGACGAACTCGCCAAATGGGCCGACCATCCTCAGCGCTCTGTGCGACTGGCATCCGTGCTGGCCCTCCGCAGGCAGCGCTCGCCGGCAATCGCCGCGTTCCTGCACGACGCGGAGCGTGAGATCGTCACCGAGGCGGTTCGCGGCATCTATGATGAGCCTATCGAGGGGGCGCTGAAGGAGCTGTTGGCGCTGGACCCTGCCAGCCTGTCCGAGTATGCGCAATTGCGAGTGCTCCTGGCGCATCGTCGCGCCGCATCCAGCCGGGGGGCGGAAACGCTCGCGGCCGTCGCCGCTGACGCTGGCTTTAGTAGCACGGTGCGACGGTTCGCGCTGAGGCTGCTGGCGGGCTGGGCTGACGACGAGTGGCAGGATCCGATCCTAGGACTGTACCGACCAATCCCGGCGGGCAAAGAGCACGACGCCCGTCGGGCACTCCTGAGTCGCATGAACCAACTGCTTGCCGACTCCGATGAGCAGATTGCCATCGACGCCATCCGGGCCATCGTAGCCTGCCACGGCCGACAGGCCGGCAGCGTCTTGCGCGCGCTGATCCGCCAGGAAGACCGCCCCCCTGTCGTGCGGGCCGAAGCGCTCCGAGCCCTGGGCAAGCTCGGCGCGACCGAGGGTCAGCCTGAAGCGATCGCCGCGCTGTATGCGGATTCGCCGATCGTGCGCGCCGCCGCAATTGAAGCGCTTGCGTCGCTGGCGCCGGACATGGCCGTTGAGGCGATCGACCGCTTGATCCACAGCGAGCGCGCATCCTTCGAGGAGAAGCAGGCCGCGCTCACCGCGCTGGCTACGATCGACTCCCCGGAAGCCGACCGCATCGTCCGACGCTGTATGAATCGGATCCTTCGAGGGGAAGTACCCATCGAATTGCAGCTGGAACTGCTGGAGGTGGCAGAGCAGCGTGCGAAACGCGACGCAGAAATCCAGAAGCTGCTGAAAAGGTATCAAGACCTGGCAGCAAAGCTGGAACCGATCGAACGGTACGCCTTCGCATTACGCGGCGGCAACGCCGAGCGTGGCCGTGAGGTGTTCTTCGGAAACACAGCGGTCTCGTGCCTGCGCTGCCACAAGGTCCATGGCGTCGGCGGCGACGTCGGCCCCGATCTTACCGGCATCGGCGCCAGACGCGATCGCCTGTCCCTCTTGCGCTCCATCGTGGATCCGAACGCCGAAATCTCGGAAGGCTACGAAAGCGTCGTGCTCCTCCTGGACGACGGCCGGGTCGTGACCGGAGTACTCCGCCGTGAAGACGCTCGACAGCTTGAGCTGGTCACAGCCGAGGGTAGCAAGCTGGTGATCGAGAAGAGCCGCATTGAGGCCAGGCGGCGCGGGCCGTCGGCAATGCCGTCCGATCTGGTCGAAAAGCTCTCGCCTAGAGAGCTACGTGATCTCATCGAGTTTCTCAGCAGCCTGACCGACTGACGCAACCACGGCCGCCGGCCCGGAAGTCGGCGCCAGCGTCCGCTTGGCACTGGGCTCTTGACCATTCTCATCCCCTGTGCCGCTCGGGCCGACGCGTTCCGAGCGTGTGACCGACAGGAAAAAGCTTCCCAACAGGACTGCCAGACTGGCCAGAGTCGAACTCCTGTAGAGCAACGTCCACGCATGCTCGCCGAGGCCCTTCTCCAAGTCCGGAAACGTGATCCGGAGTAACGCACAGGCCACCAGCAGCAGAATGACGAAAGCGGTGCTGAAGACGTTCCCCGCAACGATCCACCGCAGTCGCACCGATGCCGGCCCCCACAGGCTGCTCGCACACCAGTACTCGATCAAGCACGACACGTACAACATCAAAGGGAGCCAGACGAGCAACGTGGCCGGAGCCGTCAGGAACGTACCGATCAGCGGGCAAGCCAGCACCGTGCCCACCAGGGCGCTGATGAAGTTAGCTCGCAGGGACGTGACCAGGGCTCGCCGTTTGATACCGGCCTTCGAGAAGAATGGACGCTCCAGAAGCGCTACCAGGACGGTTGCCTGTAGCGTCAGAACCCCCCCGCCGGCACCCGGCAGCACGCTGAGGTACAAGAGGGGCACAATGGAATTGGCCCGGGCCTCGCCGGCAATCAGTAGGACGATCCCCAGGGACACTGCTACGACGCGCCGCCGCACACGATAACTCCGAATTACCGAAAGCTAACCGGCTGCCCCGTGCGCATGCACCAGGCCTGTCGTCCGTGGACCAGTGTAGGACACAACCGTTTGCCGTGCAAGCACCTGTGCTGAAAACTGCGGGTCGCACAGCGCGCTCGGGAAGCAACGCGGATATGGCGGGCGGTTCGCTTAGCTGTCCGGAAGGCCGCCTTGCAGACGCGCCACTGCGGCGACGCGCTGCCGGGGTTTGAGCCGGAGACGCTCTGCGGCCGTCGATGGTGGCCGAATGGGGCGAAGCTGTTGGCTACCGAACCAGGCTGACCCCGGTGACGCAAGGGCGCCGATGGGTTAGGATAGCGCGCAGTCGCGGGCCCCGCGGCGTGCGTTTGTGTCGTACGCGTTACCGCAGCCGCTCGGTGCGCCCCGGTGGTGAGGAACACGCGGGCCGGGTCCAAGCCATCGTGGTCGGCACGACGCCGCCGGGGGCCCGAGTACTCATCTGTTCGCCCCCCCACCCCAGGAGCGCCGCTATGTTGAGCCCGTGCCTGACCCCGGCGCCGCGCGCCGTTACGCTCGGGAAACTATCAATCGCCTGTATCACGTTGCTGGCCGCTGCCCAACTGCTCGCTGGCGAACCGCGCACCGCGGAGCGACTGGACCGAGGCATCGTCGCCGTGCGAACGCCCGAAGGATTCTTCATCGGGTGGCGGCTTCTGGCGACAGATCCACCGGACATCGCGTTCCACGTGTACCGTCAGCACGGCAACCAGGAACCGGTAAGGTTGACCTCCGCCCCCCTACGTCAAGCCACCTGCTTCCTGGACCGCGATCGAGACGCGTGCAGCGAGTGCCGCTGGTCCGTCGCTGCCGTCGCCGATGGCCGCGAGCGGTCGTGCGGCAAGCCAGTGACCGCTTGGCCTAAGCCATATCGCGCTATTCGGCTTCGCGGCCGATACACGTTCCAGAAGGTGGGCCTGGCCGATCTGGACGGCAACGGGCGTCTGGACTTCGTCATCAAGCAGCCGGACACCAACGTTGATCCGTACGTGCGCTACTGGAAGCCTAGCCCTGGCACCTACCGTCTCGAAGCGTATGCCGACGACGGCCGGTTCCTCTGGCAGGTGGACCTGGGTTGGGCCATCGAGCAGGGTATCTGGTACTCGCCCTACGTGGTCTACGATCTGGATGGCGACGGGCGGGCCGAGGTGGCGGTCAAGACCGGCGAAGGTGACCCGCGGGACAGGGACGGCCGCGTGCAGCGTGGACCGGAGTATCTGACTATCCTGGACGGCATGAGCGGCACCCCCGTTGAACGAATCGCCTGGCCAGATCGCCGTCCGTTCTACGAGATCCACGGCAGGGAGCGGGGCTACAACTACGCCTCACGCAATCAACTCGGCATCGCCTACCTGGACGGCACGCACCCGCACCTGATCGTCGAACGCGGGACGTACGGGTACATCGTTGTGATCGCGTACCGGTTCGACGGAAAAAGACTGCGCACAGTCTGGCGGTGGGACAACCGATCTCTGCCACGCAACTGCTGGGGTCAGGGGGCGCACTGGATGCACGGCGCAGACGTCGACGAGGACGGGCGCGACGAGGTCATCATCGGGTCCCTCGTCATCGACGACAACGGCACGACGCTGTGGACCACAGGCCGTGGACATCCGGATCATGTGTACGTTGGCGACATCGATCCGCTCCGTGCCGGCCTGGAGATCTACTACGGTCTGGAGACCAGACAGCGGCGCGGCGGTATGTGTCTGGTTGACGCCGCCACTGGCAGGATGCTCTGGGGCTACGACGGTCCGACGCGCCATGTGCACGGCCGCGGTATGTGTTCGGATATCGACCCAGCGTACCCCGGCTCGGAATGCTACAGCGCCGACACGGACGCACGGAAACGGTACGCATGGTCGCGGCTCTGGTCAGCCCAGGGAAAGGTCATCGGCACCGAGAACCTTGGCGGATTCGGCCCGCTTACCGCGTACTGGGACGGAGACCCGCAGCGTGAGCTGCTGCTGGGCAGAACGATCCGCAAGTACCGCGGCGGCATCATCGGTGCGATCGAAGGCAAAGTCGTCGCTGTTGCCGACATCGTCGGGGACTGGCGCGAAGAGCTCATCGTGACCGCGCCGGGCGAACTGCGCATCTACACGACAACGCTACCCACCCCGTTTCGCCACACGACGCTCCTGCAGGATCCGATATACCGCATCGATGTCGCACACGCATCCATGGGCTATCACCAGGTGCCGATGCTCAGCTTCGATCTGGCAAGCCGCATCGGCGCGGCCACGGCTGTGGACCGGGACCGAACCCGCTAGCCGCACCACCGCACGGCGTCGGCCGATCCCCCCGGGATCAACCGATCGCGTGATCGAGGGGCATCGAGAGCGGTCACGTGTGCTGGCACAGAGCGGCGGACAGTCTTACCCAGCGAATGGGCCATGAACCAGACGATCGAGCTCCCGTGGGGCAAATGGACTCACGAAAGCTCCCTGAAGCTGGCGGTGCCGGTCGACTGGCACGTTGAGCTCATCGACCCGGACAGCTCGCCGGCCGGTCCGTGCATCGAGCGCGCGCTGGCCGAACCAGTCGGCTCACCACCGCTGCGCGAGCTTGCGCGCGGAGCGGAGCGCGTCTGTGTGGTCGTCGAAGATCCGGCTCGACCGACCCGCCTCGGGCCGATCCTTACTGCCGTGATGCACGAACTGTCCCGGGCAGGAGTGCCCACCGGCTCTGTGACCGTGCTCGTTGCCACAGGTGCACATCGATGGGAAACCGACCGGATCATCTTCGAGAAACTTGGGCTGCCGGCCAACCGAACCAACAGCCCCGCGGTTGTCATCCATTCCCCGCAGGACTGCGAAAACACCGATATCGTTCTGGACAAGACCGCCGTCCGTCTGAACGGCCACTTTCTCCACGCCGACCTGCGCATCCTGATCGGATCGGTGATCCCCCATCCGTTTGCCGCCTACAGCGGCGGAGCCAAGATCGTGCTGCCCGGCATCGCAGACCTGGACAGCACTACCCACATCCACAAGATGGCGCAGCTGGGCGTCGGAATCACCAGCGACCCGGACACGAATCGGTTCCGCGGCAAGATCGAGGCAGCTGTGCTACGGCTCGGCGGTCTTTTCTGCATCTGCTGCGTGCCAACGATGTCGGGAGAAGTAGTTGGCTGCTGGGCCGGCGACCTGGTTGCTGCTCATCGTGCCGCGGTGGCCGTTGCAGCGCGCCGTTCCATGAGGCCGTTGGCGGAACCGGCCGATGTGCTGATCTTGAACGCGTATCCGAAGGATGTGGATCTGGTGCAGAGTCGCGCCGCGCTGGCTTGTCTGCCGAGAGCGGTCCACTCCGTGATCCGGCCAGACGGGATCGTTGTGCTCGTGACGGCTGCACCGTTCCAGGCACGCGGCCATGAGCTGTTCTCGCCCGGTGGTCGCCTGCACGGTGAGCCGCGGCTGGAGCAGAGACTCGCCGGCCACGAGCTCTGGTTGCTCACGCCGGCAGCTGAGGAAGAAGTGCGTGCCGTCTTCGGGCCGGGCTGTCGGGTGTTCAAAACTCCAGGGTCGCTCATCGAAGGGCTAGCCGGCCGGCTGCGGAATCGTGCACGGGTTGCGGTCCTGCGCTCCGCCCCTCTGCTCCGCCTTACCAGCCAACGTGCAGCAGCGACAGGGAACGAGCGTCGAGCCGGGTAAGGCCGGCATCGAGCGCCGCTTCGATCGCCTGTTCGAACTCCTTGCGTGTGATCGTCCGATTCAGCAGCTCGTAGCGGGGTGCGCGGCCTTCTGGCCGGTACTGGGCCATGATGTTGACGTAGGTGTTCGGCGAGATCTCCTCTGCCAGGAATTTCATGATCTCGCGCGTGCCGGCCAGGTTGTTGGGCATGACCAGGTGGCGGACCAGCAGACCACGGCGCGCGATGCCATCCGGGCCGATCTGCAGATCCCCCACCTGCCGGTGCATCTCCTTGATGGCACGTCGTGCCACTTCCGGATAGTCGGCCGCTTTCACGGCCCACTTGGCCACGTCGGGATCCCAGAACTTGAAATCCGGCATGTAGATGTCGACGACGCCGTCCATCAGCCGCAAGCTTTCCAGACAGTCGTAGGCGCTGGTGTTGTACACGATCGGGAGCTGCAGACCACGTTGTACGGCGTAGTACACGCCTTCCAGCACCTGGGGCACGACGTGTTCCGGGGTGACGAAGTTGATGTTGTGGCAGCCGCGGTCTTGCAGCTCCAGCATCATGTCCGCCAGTCGATCTGGTGGCGTTTCCCGCCCGATGCCTTCCCAACTTATGTCGAAGTTCTGGCAGAAGACGCAGCGCAGGTTGCACCAGGAGAAAAAGATCGTGCCGGATCCATTCCAGCCGCGCAGGCAATCTTCCTCGCCGAAGTGCGGGAAGTAGCTGGCCACGCGTGCGTACCGCCCAGTGCGGCACACGGCCCGTCGGATGTCGTTGTGCAGTCGATCCGCGTGGCAGTTGCGCGGGCAGCAGGTGCAATCCTCCAGTCGCGCGACCGCCACCGCGACGCGCCGCTGCAGCTCACCGCTGCGATACAGCTCCAGGTAGGCCGGATACGTGCCGGGCTGCTTGCGCCGGGGTTCGCTCATCGCCTGTGCCCCCCTGCGTCGTCAGCTCAGAACCGGGCCAATGCCGCGTGAAATACGCCGTGAGCATAGCGGTCCGGCCGAAGTGGCGAGAGGTCCAGTTCCGGAACCCCCCGCACAATCCACTCGGCCAACAGCATTCCAGTCGCCGGCCCCTGGGTAAGCCCCAGCATGCCATGGCCGGCAGCAATCCAGAGGTTCTCTACCCATGGCACCGGCCCCACATACGGCAGGCCATCGGCGCTCATCGGTCGCATGTGGCACCAGACGTCGACCACTTCTGTACCGCTCAGGTCGAACGCGCGGCCCGCCGCCTGCTCGATCAACGCCACGCGACGCGTGTCGATTTTGCGGTTGAACCCGCTGAATTCCATCGTGCCCGCAAACCGACAACGTGTGCCCAGCGGTGTGACGAAGACCCGGTCCTTGACCAGCACGACCGGTCGGTCGGGCAACCCGGGCGCCTCGCGGTAATCGACATGGTAGCCCTTGCCGGGCAAGATCGGGAGATCCAGGCCCACCGGCTGTACCAACTCCGGCGTCCATGCTCCGGTGGCCAACACGTAGTGGTCCGCCTGGAAGTCGCCCTGATCGGTCACCACCGCGCGCACCCGCTCGTGTGCCACCTCCACATGCCGGACCGGCGTGCCGGTGCGGATGGTCACTCCCTGTTGTTCGGCGAGCTCTGCGACCGCCTGCACGAAGGCTGCCGGGTCGCAGTAGCCCGAGTCCGGGTAGTAGACCGCACCGCAGGCCGGCACCTGCAACTGAGGTAGCCACCGGCGCAGGGCTGAGCCGTCAAGCGTCTCGTAGCGAAAGCCGTAGCGGCTCAGAATCATCGCCTCATGCTTGGCTCCCGCCAGCGTTTCCTCATCGACGCAAACCTCCAGCCGGCCGTCAACCCGGAAGCCGAAGTCCTTCTGCCGCGCCAGCTCGTGGAACAGTCGAAAGCTCAACCGTCCCAGCCGGCACAGTACCCCGGTCGCCTGTGCCATGTGTCGATGGGTGCAGGCGCGGGAAAACTGCATGAACCAGCTCATGTGCTCGGCCAAGAACGACGGCTTGATGTACAGCGGGCTGTCGGGACGAAGCAGCCAGCGGAGGTTGCGCCACATGGTGCCCGGCTGGGGCAGCGGCAAATGACCTGGCGTGATCTGGCCCGCATTGCCCTGAGAACAGCCCGCGCCGATTTCGCCTTGCTCCAGCAGCGTCACTTCGGCCCCCTCGCGGGCCAGGTAGTACGCCGCGCTCACACCGATAGCGCCGCCGCCGATAACGATTACTCGTGGCTCTCGTGCCATTCAACCGACGCTCCGCTAAGGACAGCGTTCCGAGGCCGACTCCGATGTAATTGTTCGGCACCGGGCGAGTCACAGTCCTTCGGGCGTCGGCTGACTGGGCGGCGGCACGTTTGGATCACCCTGGCGGCGGCGCTGCTCGTAACGCGGATCCTCCAGGCCGTAAGCCGACGCCACCCGGTTGAAGAACGCAAACAACGCCGTGACGTAGACAGCCTCCGCGATCTGTTCGTCGCTCCAGCCCGTATCGCGCAGCCCGGCAATGTCGTCTTGGGAAATGTCCCCTGGCCGTAGCGTCAGTTTTCGGACAAAGCTCATCAGCGCCGCCTCCGGACCCGCCGCGGCCTGGTCCGCACGGCCCTCCCGGCATGCTGCCACCTCCGCCGCATCGGCTCCCTGCAACTGCAGGAAGTACGCGTGGGCACCGGTTCAGTACTCGCAGCGATTCAACGCGGAAACATACGTGGCAATCGCCTCCTTGAGCCGCCGCGACAGATGGCCGTCCTGGAAATGGACCGGATAGGTAAGCGCGATCATGTGGCGTAGAAGCTCAGGCCGCATGCTCAACGCCTTCAGAATCTCAGGCATGCGCTCCCGGCCGGGATTGGCCCGCTTCCACGCGGCATAGATCTCCGCCACCTCGCCGTCAGCCTCGTCATCATCAACCCACTTGATCCACGGCATCGGCTCGCTCTCCATTCACGCTGTCGACACCGCCGCAACAACAGCCCTCAAGGACCGTCCGGTTCGTTGCCGGTCGGTCTGCGGCAACCGCTGCCGAAAACTATACTTGGGTGCCATGACCAAGAGGATATACGAAATCGAACACCGGGAATGCTCGGCAGACCTGCTGCCGGAGCTGCGCGACGTCTACGCCCGGGCACGGCAGGTGACGCTTCCGATCGAACGATTTCGGTGGTTCTACCTGGAGAACCCGTCGGGCCGAGCCCATCTTCTGCTGGCACGCGATCGGTCGGGCCAACCGGTGGGTATGTCGGTCGCTATTCCCCACCGTTGTCAAAAGAACGGCCGATACACGATGGCGTGGAACACGGTCGATTTCTGCGTTGTGCCCGAGCACCGGACGCTGGGCCTGGCCGTCCAGCTGCGCCGCGCGGTGCTTGAAGCGGCAGCCGAACGAGCCGTCGAGGTGGTGTTCTCCCACCCCGCCCCGGAAACCCTGCCCGTCCACCAGCGCTCGGGCATGACCTGCACCGTGGCCAATCGCCGCTTCGTGCTGCCGGTGAGCATCCGCGCGCTGGCCGAAGCTCGCTACAACAGCAGCTCACCAGCACGAATCGTCGCTGCTGCCGTCGGCGCGCTGGCCGACGGCTTCGCGCGCGGCCCCGGCATTGGCCGCGCGCGAGCCCGTCGGGTCGGTTGGTCAGAAGCTGCCGCACTGCTGAGCCGGCTGCCGCGGCCCTACCGCCAACGAGCGCTGAGCTTCGTCGTCGACCGCGACTTTCTGATCTGGCGCTTCGCGCGCTGTCCGCGGTATGAGTGCCAAGCCTATGCGTGCTGGCTGGATGACCAGCCGCTGGCTGTAGCAGTCGTCGGCCTCCTGCAACAGACCGCCTGGCTTAAGCTGCTGGAGCCGATGAACGCACCGTGCCTGGCCATCCGCGCCCTGACGGCAACCATGGTGCAAAGTCTGCGTCGTCACGGCATCAGGACGATCTCTGCAGTCCTGCCCGCCGGGCACGCGTTGGAAGCGGTGCTGACACGCAGCGGCTTCTGGCCACAGTCGGATCCATCGCTGACGCTGTGGCACAGCCCCGCAAACAGCCAGGGGTCTCCAGCCACCTGGAACCGCCTGGTCTGCGACCGCGATCTGTGAGCAGTCCTCTGGCTAGCTGCCGAGCCAGTCCATCTGATCGGCTCCTGGCCCCCCGGCCGGGCTTCGTACGTGCACCAGGGGGGGCCGGAGCCGAACGGGCACGGCGGCCACTCCCCGATTGCCTTCTACGGAATCAGGCAGCCACCGTAGACGCCAAAGCCGATGCCGCCATACGGAGGCAGCACGTAGCGCGGTGGATAGCCATAGTAGCCATAGGCCCGATAGCGGTAGCGGTAGTAGTAGAACCGCCCGTAGGGGTAGTGGGGCAGATGGTGCCCGTGGTGGAAGTAATCGTGATGGTGGTGATGCCGATAGTGGTGATGCCCGTGGTGACCGTGCCCGATACCCAGGCCAAAGCCGGGCGTTCCGATGAACAACCGGAAGTCATCCGCCCTGGCTTCCGACGCGCTTGCCCCAAAGACGAGCGGAACGACCAGCGCGGCGACAGAACCGTAGATGATTCGCCTCAACATGGCTCTACCTCCACCCTATGAAACACCTGCCGCTCACATTGCACTCGCGTCATCTACCGTCTTGCGGCCATCCTGGCCGTGCCGCCCATCCTGGTGCCCAGCTCACCTGCCCTACGTGCCCTGGTGCCCTCCGGCCCGAGAGCCGACGCGGCGCCGCGTGCCGTCTAGTGTCCCCAGTAGCCCCAGACCGAGAAGCCGACACCGTGGTGGCCGTAACGGTGATGCGGGACGACGAACCCGTGGTGTGGGCTACGATGAAGCCGGTGATGGTAACGGGGCACGTGGAAAATTCGCCTGCCGTGGTGCCCTAGCTCATGCTGACCGTGATGGCCGAGGCGATACGCGCCGCCCGGGTACAACGGCTGTCGGTGCCAGCCCCTGCCGTGGCGCCACCAAGAATGCCCACCATGGACGGCGCCATGATGCGCGCGGATACGGTGGCCCCAGTAGATCGGGCCGAATTCGTCACCACGGGCCGTGGCGGCTGAGCCGCCGGCGGTGAGCCCCCCCAAGGTGGCCGCCGAAGCCAGAACGACCGCCAGCTTGCGTCTGAGCCACTGGACTCGCATGGTCAGCCTCCCCGCGCAGTCGCGCGTGCGGATTCGCCACACCGGGCGGTGGTTCCCAGCGACCACCGGGTTTCCCGGACGCTTGCCCCCAACGTGGGTGCGAACTGCGTTCCAGACGGTCTCTGGCGCAGCAGGGCGCGCCGTTACCTACTATGCAGAAAGGCGTTAGAAACAACCGACCGTCGCACGACGGGCCGCTACCGCGTTGTCATCGTTGCACCATGCGCAGTCAAATCGACACCCAATCGGCGCTGCGGATCGCAAGCTGAACGACTGCTACCGGATCGCCGAGCCACTACGGGCCCATGATCGGCAATGGGCGACGTGCCGACCGAATTGCAAGAGCTGCCATGGGATCCGGCGACAACGCCTGGCACACGGGCTACCAGTACGTCTCGAGCAGAATCTCCATGGTCAGCGTCTGGGCCACGCTCAGCCAGACCATCGTGCGCCAGAGGTACTGGGAGTGTTCGCCTGGCAGACGTGCCAGCAGCTCCGCCACGCAGGCGACGACCGGGACGAGCAGGAACAGCCAGATGCGTTCAACCTCCAGCGTGTAGACTGGCGCCGCGGCCGCGATCAGGATCGTCCCCGCGGTTGCCAACCACAGAGGCCGTTGGTGGCCGGTGCGCTCGGCCAGTCCCCACAGCCAGCAACCGGCAACGGCCAGGCCGCAGCCGATGGCAAAGGCCGAGAGGTTGCCGAGCGCGAGTCCTGCCCACCGTAGCGGCTCGTCGTGAGCCGTGCCCGCCATGATGCGATGGTGCGCGGAGAGGCAGGCCAGGAACGTGTCCACCGGTCGATAGCCGACGGTCGCCAGCAGCATCGTGGGGGTGAGGAATGCGACGGCGAAGCTCAGTAGCAGCCTGACGGCAGGCCAATCGAACCGTTTCCGCTCCAGCAGCACGTAGAGTGCGAACCAGAGCCCGACCCAAACAGCACTGTAGGTCATCAGCAGTCCCAGCCCGGCGCTGAAGCCGGCGGCCGCTGCAGCACGGGCGCCTTGCGATCGGCAAAGAATCGCCGGCGCGAATGCTCCGCCCAGGAAAACAGCGAAGACGCCATCCATGGAGGTCGCGCTGAAGAGCACGGCGGATGGCAACACGGTGAACAGCACGGCGGCTAGCCGCGCGGTCAGCTCCTGGCCGCAAGCTGCGGCGCGCGCTGCCGCGTAGGCAAGCGGAGCGGTGCCGGCGGCGACGGCCACCGTGAACCACGCCAGCCGTTCGGGCCCGCCGCCAGTTAGCCGAGCCACGGCCCAGAGCAGCAGCACCGCGACGGGCGGATGGTTCTGAGCGTGCATGGGCAACGTGTGGGCGATCTCGGGAAAGCGGGCAACGAACCGGACGGGATCGCCGACCAAGGGCACGGCTCCGGCGTATTCGAGATCCAAGCGGGTGTACGGAGCCGCCACCCGCTCGGGCCCGCCGTCGAGGATCGCAACGGTGGCGGCCGTCATCAGCGAGCAGCCGTACAGAGCGGGCACGAAACGTCTGACGGGCCATCGGCTCAAGAAACCGCTTCGGCGAAGCAGGACTGCGTACAGAGCAAGCCATGCAAGCGGTACGAAGAGCCAGCCTTTCAGGTGGGGCCGGACATAAGCATACAGCGGCGCGACGGTCTCGCTGACAGCGCCGAACTTGAGCCCTGCGTGGGCGATAGCGTAGCGCAAGGCCGCGTGGCAGAGGCCGACGACCACGATGACGGCTGTCGTGTACGCGAGCCAGCGGCGCAGCGGTAACGGCCTGGCGCGCGAGGCTGGTGTGTTCTGGGCTGAGAGGATGTCCTGATGCAGAGCGACGTCCATGTCCGAAGCCTCCGAGGGCGACGCCCCCAGTATCGCGACCAGCCCACCCGGCAACAACCGCAATCGGCCCTCGCCTCCTTGCAAACCCAGTCCTGCTCGCTGCTGCCCCGAGTCACGCCGCCGCTTCCCGCCGTGCCGGTCATCCAGGAGATCCGTTGCCCGGATCGTCTCGATTGCGGGAGACTCGCTACCGCCGATCGTCCCTGATCAGGCGAATCGGCCGACCAGGACGATCGGGCGCACGAGCGTGCGGGGGGGTATGGCCGATCCTGGAGGCCAGGGGGGCACGGCAACGGAGCGGTCTTCTGCCCGCTTGCGGCACCATGCCATGGCCCCGGGCGAGCGAGGCGTGCGTGCCAGGGTAGACCGACCAACCGGTCATCGCCGTCCTCTACGGTAGCTCCAGTGCCTGGCACAACGACAGCGGGCGGAAGTTGAACAGGTTCAGTGCCGCGACATCCCCGTAGAGCTGCACCACCGTCAGGGATCCTGTGCTGACGACCAGTTTCCAGTAGTTTCTCGGGTTCAGGTCCAACAAGCGGCACAGGATGATCTGAATTGGGGTCTGATGGGTCACAAGCAGGATCTTGTCGCCGTCGAACGAGTGCACGGCGTCCAGCACCCGATCGATTCGATCGGCCAACTGCAACAGTGTTTCGCCGCCAGGGGGCGCGTGCTCGAACGGGTTGCGCATCCACAGCGACCAGTTGGCCCGGTCGGCGGTGCGCACCTCGGCCAACGTGCGCCCCTCCCACTGCCCGAAGTGCAACTCGCGCAGCTCCGGCAGCGTCTGCACCTCGGCGCCGGGTACCAGCAGGCGAGCGGTCTCACGCGCCCGGGACAGATCGCTGGCAACGACCGCATCGAAGCTCTGTCGTTCCAGCCATCTGGCCAGTTCCTCGGCCTCCTGCTTGCCTGCCTGGCTCAAGCCGATGTCCGTTTGTCCCTGAATGCGCCCGTCTTCGTTCCATGTTGTCTGGCCATGCCGCACCAGATAGAGTGTTCGTGGCATCAACTCCTGGCCGTCCCTTTCTCACTTGCAACTCACCCAGATCGGGCTGGACCAGGCCAGCGCCCGGTTCGCCTGCTGGATGCGTACATAGTACATGTAATGCCTGCCCGCTTTGGCGTCCGTGTCGCGCCAGCGCAGATCGACCGTAGGCTGATCGGGTTCGAAGCTGTACGCGTAGTGCGGCTGGCCGTCGTCGACCCGCCGGACGATATCGATCCGCACGATCGGACAGGTGCCGTGAGCAATGATCCGCAGCTCCGGTTTACCTCGCACCTGCGTGACGTCACCCATGATCGCATTGCCGCAGCGGACGTCGAGCACGATGTTGTCTTGTGCTGCGTAGCAGTGGCGGCGTCGGAAGGCGTCGAGCACACCCTGGCGGCTCCGCTCCTCAGCCAGCACCACCGCATAGCTGATGTGCGTGCTCACGTGGTCACTGGAAGACTGGAACCCGAGCCGGTAGCCTTTGGCGAGCGCGTTCCAGACGAAACCGTCCGGATGATACCCCTGGATCGCATCGTCCGGTCCTCGTGGTGCCATCGGTGCGTTGGGCTCCTCGTAGTTCTGGCGGTGCCCTTGGAAGATCTCCACGACCGGCTCGACCTCCGGGTCGTTATCGCGCCAGTCGGTGCCCATGTTGGTCGCACTGGTGTGCACGGCACAGATGCCGCCGAAGTGTTTCAGATAGCGGTATAGGTTCTGGACGTCCGGTGAGCCGGTTTCGGGTGTGCCGAACAGGTTGGCACGCCCCAGCAGCCGCGGCAGGGTACGGATACCACGTTCGGCAAACATCACGTTGCGATGGCCGCTGGGGTAGACCACGCTCCGCTCGTACGTGAACATTGGCACAAAGCTCGGCGGGTTGTGGTACATGTCAATCTGTTTCTGGGTAAACCACCAGTTGTATTCCCGCTGCATCGCGTACGGGTAGTCATGGTCGCCGGGTCCAATCCAGTCCATGGCAGCCGCATCGTAGGCGTACCGCCACAGCTCCTCGAAGGGACCATCCCAGTCGCGGTGCGCGGACAGCTCTGTGTGGCGGTGAAACTCGCCCCGAAGCAACCGGTACTCCTTGCCCCCCACGCGCACCCGGTACTGGCGCATCCGCGCAACGTCGGCGGCTTCGTTCGGATGCACCGGTTCCACTGCCGGGCCAGCGTGCGGGTCCACCGCGCGGAGCCCACCGGCAGCAGGAAGTTCCGGGACGTCGAGGAAACTGATGGCAAGATCGTTGTCCGCTGTTCCCGGTGCCGGACCACGATGATCGCTGGCGTAGACCAGCAGCATGCGATCGGCCACCGGCGCGACCGCTGGCCGGCGATCCAGCGTGTTGGCGCTGGCCGGCACGGTTCGCTCCTCAGACCAACGATCCCCGCCGTAGATCGACACGTAGCTGAACCATACCTCGCGTGACCCGCTGCGCAGCGGGTGCCGGCGGTAAAAAAGCCAAAGGCGGCCACCCGCATCCACGTGAAGCTCCGGGATGCTGATGCGGTGATCCAGTCGGGGTTTGATGCGGGGATCGTCAAAGAACGTAAACACCGGCTCGGAGCGGACGTCTTCGGCCGTTTGGTAGACCTTGCCGTCCACCACGCAGCGTACCAGGATGTTCCGCGTCCAGTAGAAAGGAACGCCCTTCGTGCCAGGCCATCGATCGCCGTAGTCCTTGGCCCAGTTCGGATCGCTGTCTTCAAACGCCACCCAGACGCGGCCCTGACGATCGACGGCTACGGAGGGCCGAGCTTCGTAACGGGCCGAAGCAGCAACCGGGACGATCTCCCCTAGCTTGCTGCCTGCCAGCGCACGGACGAACACGTCATAGTTGCCCGCGGCGTAGCTGTCCCACGCAATCCAGAGCTTGCCGTCCGGCGCGGCGGCCAGGTCGGGGTACCAGTCGTTGGCAGGGGAGTCCGAGACGACGTACACGTTGCCCCCCTTGGGATCCGACACCGATGCCAGGAAAACGTCGAACTGCCCGTTGACGAAGCCCTGCCAGGCAGCCCACACGGAACCGTCCGTGCCACGGGTCGCAACCGCGACGTTAATGTCCGAGCCGGGGTTGCTTGAGATCCGTTTCCGCGCACCCCAACGGCCTGTGCTCGGGTCGTAGGCTCGTGCGTAGATGTCCCAGTTGCCGTCGACGTTCTCGGACCAGACAACCCACACGCGGCCTTGGCCATCGACGGCCACCTGTGGCTTCCAGACATCCAGTCCGCCCTTCGTCACAGGCGGTACCTCACGCCAGAGGTCGTCGCGATAGAAGGCCAGCCGGATCTGATCGCCGTTGCCGCGGGTCACGAGCGATTCGAACTGGCCGCGCCGCACAGCGTCAAAATCGATCGGATTACCGTGTTGGTACGCTACGTAGCAGACCCAGACGGTCCCGTCCTGGCCGACGGCGGCCGATGGGTAGTCCTCTTCGTCGCTTTGGTCGGCCACCCAGGCGTACAGGGGCAGGCGTCGTACGAGGGCGCTTCCGGCCAGGAACTGTCGTTCGGCTCCGACGCGCCCCACATCGCTCGGAGCAAACTCAAAGTCGCCCTGGGCCGTGCGGACGCGGACGCGAGCTGCTGCGGGGCGGTCGATGAGCAGCTCAAGCACGACGGGACGCGTCTGGCGCCGCCCCTTTTTCTTCCGCACCGTGGCCCGTCCAGTCCAGGCGTTTCCGTCCAGCTTGACGTTCGCCGACACGGGACGGATGCGCACGAGCTCACCGCTGGAGACCGTCACCGAGCCGGACCAATCCTGAGCGGCATCCGGCACACGGCGGCCAAGGACCAGCCGCAGGCGAGCCATCTCGGGGTGGATCCTGAGCTCCCCGCCGGGCGGCTCACTCTGGTAAAGAGCATCAGCGGCTCGCTCGCTCCAGCGTGCCGCCAGGGTCACGACCAACAGTATGCCGACCGAGCCAACCACCAAACCAAGGTAGCGTTTCACGTTTTCCACTCCGACAGCTCTCGCGGAGGTGCACACAAAGCCAGGGGAAAGAAAGAACGCCCCCCGGGCCAGTCGCACGCAGGACAGCCGCGTGGGGGGAACCGTAGCTACACGTCGAAGCCGTGCTGGCGTCGGTGGTAGGGGCCGTCGAACGCCTTGGTGGACTTAAACAGCTCGTGGCGGCCGTCGGTTGCCTCGTTGCGAACGCGGGCACGGAGAGCCTGCTTCTCGTCGAGGCTCATCGGCTTGAAGTTGCGGGCGATCTTGATGTCCTGCTCCAGGTCACGCATCGAGACGATGCCACAGACGAGCGAGGAGATTGGCAAGCTCAGGGCGTAGCGGATGCATTCCTCGGCCGTTGCCACACCCCGCTCCACAAGACGGCCTTTCGGGTAGCCGCCTCCGAGCGACTTCATGCCGATGACACCAATGCCGCGCTGCAGGCAAATGGGCACGATCTCGTTCTGGAAACTGCGGTAATGGTAGTCCATGATGTTGATCGGCATCTGAGAGGTGTGCCAGTCGAAGTCCTTGGCCTGTTTGACGAGCTCCAGCATGCGGAGGTGGATACGGGGGTCCTTGTGGCCGGTGAATCCCACGTAGCGGACCTTGCCCTCCTTGAGCGCCTCCATCGCAGCCCGGAAGCCACCTTTCTCAAAAATCCAATCCGGGTCGTTGTCGTAAACCAGCTCGTGGAACTGCCAGAGGTCAATGTAGTCGGTGCGGAAACGTCGCAGGCTATCTTCCAGACACTTCTTGGACCCGCGGTAGTCGCGGTTGCAATTCTTGGTCATGAGGAAAACTTTGTCGCGCCGTCCCTGAAGCGCCTTGCCCATCACCTCCTCGGAATAGCCCATCTGGTAATCCCAGCAGTTATCCCAGAAGGTGATACCCTCGTCCAGGGCGCGGTGCATGATCCGGATCGCCTCACGCTCCCCATGCACCTGGGCGCAGCGTCCGATGTGCCAGCCGCCCAGGCAAATGATGGAGACGCGCTCGCCCGTGCGGCCAAGCGGCCGGGTGGGGATGCCCGTTGCGGCACCGTCGTCCTGAGCCAGCAGGATGGCATCGGCAGCGGAAAGGGACGCCGCGGCCGCAGCCGCAGCCGTTCCGGTGGCCAGTCGCAAGAAGTCTCGCCGGTTGGCTTTTTGCCTGAGCATGGTTGTGTGCCTCCGCAGGGCGTACTCCAGGCTCCGGTTGTCGATTCTCGCGCCTGCTACCGGCCATGTCAAGTACGTGCCGCACGCCGCGTCGGGGGCAGCCGTTGCGTCGGGCGCGTGGGACCAGTTCGCAAGCGGCGACGATAACCCCTCGCTTGCAGGCGACCGGGGTCAAAGCCCACCCGCGCGATCCGGATGCTCACCCGCAGCCCCGACCGTACGGCAAAACACAGTACTCGCGGTCGTCCGCGATCACGCGGCTCGGCCGAGGGAGACAATCCGGCGTGCAACGTAGCGGGACGAGCGGGAGCAGCAGCATGCAACACGGCCGATCGGGACGATCGGCCGTGTTGAGTGGCGGCAAGGGCTGTGTACGGGCCCAGGTGCCCGCGGCCAGTCTCGGATTGGGGGGGACACGTGACGGCTTACAGGAACGAGTCGATCAGACGCTGTAGACGCTCGTTGTCATCCAGCCCATCGGCCCGCATCTTGTCGATCCGCTCCTGAAGCAGTTCCTCATACGTGGGCCGCTCGTTACGGTAGAAGACGCCGAGCCAGATGGTGGACGTGTCCAGCGCGCGGGCAAAGGCGGCCTGACGATCGGTCGGGTCGTGGTCATCGGGTAGCTGGCGCACTTGCTTCGACCAGATCTTGTACGTGTTGTAGAACGTCGTGCACGGCGACATGGCCTGGACGACGGCAAAGCCGGGATGACTGAGGGCCTGCTTGATGATCTGAGTGGTCGTCTTGGGACTGCCGGCGTAGACGCGGGCGATGAAGCTGACGTTGTAGGCGACGAGCATGGCGATCGGATTGAGCGGTTCTTCGACGGCCGGCCACTGAGGCGTACTCTTGCCGGCGAGCCCCTGGGGCGAGGTCGGCGAGACCTGGCCCTTGGTCAGGCCGTAGATCTCGTTGTCGAAGATGATGTAGGTCATGTTCGGGTTGCGGCGAGCAGCGTGTGGGATGTGGCCGCCGCCGATGCTGAAGCCGTCACCGTCACCCCCCATCACGATGACGTTCAGCTCGGGGTTTGCCTCCTTGACGCCCAGGGCCGTTGGCAGCGCACGGCCGTGCACGCCATGAAAGCCGTACACTCCCAGGTAGGCTGCCACGCGCCCCGAGCAGCCGATGCCCGAGACGATCACGGTGTTGTGCCGCTGGATATGGGGAGATTCTTTCAGGGCGATGCGGATTGCGTTCAGCAACGCATAGTCGCCACAACCCGGGCACCATACTGGTTCGATCGCGCCACGAAAATCGAACCGCTCTTCGGGCTGCTCGAGTTTTTCGGGCCGAGTCACCGTCGCGGCCATTGCTGATCACCTCACCATTGGTTGCCATCGATTGCCGCTGTGGACCTACTAGGTTATCGCACCGCGTCCTTGATACCGTCGAGGATTTCTTGCGGTGTGAACGGCGTACCGCTCACTTTGGTCAGTCGCACCGGCTCAACGCCTAGCCGTGCCTGCAGCAACTGGGCAAACTGGCCCGTGAAGTTGATCTCCGGCACGAGCACCCGCCTGACGCCGCTGATGAACTGGGCGAGCTCCTTTTCGGGCAGTGGGCTGAGCACGCGGGTGTGCGCGAAGGCGACCTTCAGTCCGGCAGCCTGAGCCTGGGCGACCGCTTCACGGATCACCCCCTCGGTCGACCCCCAGCTGATGACGCCCACGTCTGCGCCGTCCGGGTCGCCGTAGATCGACACCCAGTCGTCGCCCTTGAACTTGGCGTAGGCGCTCTCCAGCTTTCGGAACCGCTTGTGAGACATCGCCGTGTGCACTTCGGGCGTGTAGTTCGGGGCACCGTATTCGTCGTGCTCCAGG
Organism: Planctomycetota bacterium; assembly: GCA_026991575.1. GTDB lineage: Bacteria > Planctomycetota > Planctomycetia > JALXBF01 > JALXBF01 > JALXBF01. The sequence continues at coordinate 56,246 of JALXBF010000014.1, forward strand.
CCGGTGGCCACAAAGTAGGTGCCCTTCATGCCAGGAATGGCCGTCGGAGAGATCCCGCTCATGGTGATCTGGTAACGGGGGAAGAGCTTGCGGCCGTTGCCGTTCTCGGGTGCTTCCTCAGCGACTAAGCGGTTCACAACCGGCAGTGCTGTAGGATCCGGTCGCGCCACGGTTGCCTTGCGGTTCGAAAGGTTCGCGTCACTGAGGATGATGCATGGCCCCTGCGTATATTCGGCCAGGTTGAAGGCACGGATGGTGGTGTAGAACGCATCACGCACGCTGGACGGTGCGACCACAACCCGCGGCGCATCACCGTGACCACCGTAGAGCGCCAGATTCAGATCGCTCTGTTCGGTCTTTGTCGGCATGCCGGTCGAGGGGCCGGCCCGCTGGATGTCCGCAATGACCACGGGCACTTCGGTCATGACCGCCAGTCCGATCAGCTCGATCATCAGCGACAGGCCAGGCCCGCTGCTGGCAGTCATCGCCTTGACACCGGCCACCGAGGCTCCGATGCAGGAAGCCAGCGCAGCAATCTCATCTTCCATCTGCAGGACGCGGCCACCGAACTTCGGTAGCTCACGCATCATGAACTCCAGAATCGTCGACGCCGGCGTGATCGGGTAGCCAGCGAAGAAGCGGCAGCCGGCGGCGATCGCGCCCAGACTGATCGCTTCGTTGCCGTTGAGCACCATGCGTTCCGGCTTGCCGATGGTCTTCAGCCGGGCGACGGGCTGCATCTTCAGCTCATCGAGCACGTACTGGGCCCCAAACTGAACGCAGGCGAAGTTCTTCTGGACGATCTCCTCGCTCTTGGCCGCGTACTTTTGCTGGATCATGGCCCGGATAACGTCCAGGTCCATCTCCAGCAGGGCGGCCACGGCCCCAAGCCCGACCATGTTCTTGGCCAGCGGGAAGCGGACCCGTTCGCGTGCGATGCTGGTCATGGGCACGGGCACCAGCGTCAGCTGGCGAGACGGCTGGGGTTCGTAGCTGTCTGCGTCAAAGACGACGACGCCGTGATCAACCAGCAGCTTCTCGTTCTTGTCGAAGCCTTCCGCGTCGAACGCCAGCAGGATGCTGACGTTGTTGCCCTGGCTGAGCAGTTCGCCGTCGGCGACGCGGAGCTGATACCAGGCCTGGCCCCCCTTGATCTCGGCCGGGTTGGTCTGGAACGTGTAGATGTCGTAGCCGATGCGTGAGGCGGCCAGCGTGAGCATTTCGCCCGTGGTCATGATGCCGGGCGTGGTGCCCGTGTCGCCTGCCACGCCCACAACGACATCCACCGTGTAGCTGAGTACTTCGGTTGCGACGGCCATGGTCTCTCTCCAACGCTTGCTGCCTCGTTGCGGTCCGGACGCCGCGGTGAGGCAACACGGTCAGGCGGGAACCAGCAGCAGTTGGGACACGGACCTGACGCGGTGGTAGGCAAACCTCTTCCTGTCCGGGTTTCTGTTCCTCTATGCAAATGTTATGCCTAATTCGGCAGCGTGCGCGGAGGCGTGCGGGTTGGTGGTGGCGCTGAGCTGGGCCAGGTGCGCTATCCGCTGTTTTTGGAACACGTTGCGCCAGAGCCGGCGGCCCTTCGGCCCAGCGTTCGCCGCCACACGCCACGACCGCGCCGCAATGTTCGGGCCAGCATCCGGCCTGGCAGAGTGCGGCGCATGCGCTGCAGAGCGGCGCTTGTGTTGCATGGACGACCGTGCCAGCGTCCGCCGCAGACATGTTACAGCCGCGCGGCAGCGGTGCCCCCGGCCCGCTCACAGCACGCGCGCCAGCCACCACGTCAGCCACACCAGGAACCCAACCAGCAGCCACGCAAACGCAAAACCACCGACGTCCAGCACCGTGAACCGCGGGATCTGCAGCCCGTAACGACTCACCAACAGCGGCTGCGGCGGCTCCGGATCTTCAGGCAACGCACACGGGCCCGGCACCCGCTCACCGGCACGCACCGGCGTCCGCAGCAGCAGGAAGAACCGCTCCAGCTTCTCAGTCGCCACCGGCCGCGTCAGCAGGCTCGTCACCAGCCCCGACACCAACCCGGCCGTCATGTACAGGAACATCTGCCACTTGTCGGCGATCTTCGTCGGACTCGTGAACATGAACTCCGGCAGGAACCACCAGCGCTCCGGGAAGTAAACCAATCCAGCCCACACAGCGATCGTCGTGAAGGTCGAAACCCAGACGGCCGCCGGCGTCCAGCGTTTCCAGACCACGCCGACCCACCAGCTGATGCCGATGGCTGCCGGCCACTTCAGCACGACCTTCAGCGCATCGATCACGTCGCTGAAGGTCGCTTGCAGCGCCAGCGCCAGCAGCACGATGACCAGCCCTGCGATGCGTCCGACCCACAAGTAGTGCCTCTGCGAACGGCCTGGTACCAGGAATCGCCGGTAGATGTTCTCGGTGAACAGCCCGCTGGCGGTGATCATCTGAGCGTCGCAGGTGCTCATGACCGCCGCCAGTAACGAAGCCAGCAGCAGCCCGACCAGGCCCGGACCGATCGTCGGCAACAGCTCGTAGGCGGCTCGGCCAAAGAGCTCATCGGCAAACGCCCGATCGAACCGCTCATCGAACGGGACCTTTCCCGGCTCGGCACCGGGGACGTCCGGCGTCAGTCGCTGGCGGACGTCGTCCGGCAGGGGGGACAGTTCCGGATGCAGGTACCAGACAATGCATGCCAGCGCGGTAAAGGTCCACGCGATCGTGCAGAAGCGCTTCAGGAAGTTGCCGTAGCAGAAGCCGACACGACCGTCCAGCTCGGTCCGGCCCGACCCGCACACCCCCATGATGTGCGGCTGGACGACGATCCCGGCCAGGGCGGTAACCGAGAGCATGAACACGTAGAAGGCGTCGAGCGGTTCGCGGCCCAGCCGACGTGCGATTTCCCCGGAGGCGAACAGGTTGAACATGTCCTCCTTGCCGGGGATCTCGTACGTGTGCAGCGCGCCGAAGCCGCCGATCTGCTGGAACACGAATGGCAACAGGAGGAATGAGAAAACGATCGTCAGGATGCCCTGGATCAGATCGGTCAGAATGGCCGCCCCCAGGCCCCCGGCCATGCCGTAGAGCACAAACAGCACGGTCATGGCCAGGATCGCGAACTCATAGCCCTGCATCGTGCGCCACCCGGTCACCACCCGCTGCTCGTGCGGGTCCCAGTGGAACTCGGGTACCTGGATGTTCAGCTCTTCGGCAAGACGCTGCAGCTGGCCTCCGGTGAGCGCGTTGACCATCTTGCCACTGCCGTACAGGCCGCTGGCGATGATGGTGATCGAGATCGTGATCCCGAAGATGGAGTAGAGCGTGGCGGTGGACGTGTCGAAGCGGGCCTCGAAGAAGTCGCTGGTCGTGATCGCTCGCATTCTCCGGATGATCGGCGCGACCATCCAGTAGAAGGGGGTGGACCAGAGCCAGAGGAACTGCCACCAGATACCCGGCAGCCCGGCGCGCCACGTGCCGGCCACGACACTGATGGCCTGGTCGCTGCTGGTGCCGGCCCCGAAGGCGAAGAAGATCAGGAACGCCTTGCCGAAGCGGCGCCCGCCCATGAAGTAATCGACCATGTTCTTCACCCGCCGGTGGCTCCAGACACCCAGCGCGGTGACGCCGATCAGGTAGGCCAGTAGCAGCAACCAATCAGCCCAGTGCAGACCAAGCCAGCTCATCGCGAAGCCTTTGCTCCCGGGGTGAAACTCCTCAACGTCGTTGTGCGTGCCACTCGCGCACGAAGCGGGCGTTCATTCCCACCTGGTCTTCAAACTCCTGGAACATGCCCACGATCATCGCGTCGGTCGGTTTGATCGCATCAAGCGTCTGGTGGAGTGTACGGCGGACGCTGTCGGGCGTGAGGCTGACGCGGCCAGCCGCCAGCACTTTGTAGACCAGGCAAGGCTTGCCGACGGCGCGCACGGTCTGGAGTGCTCGCTGCCGATCGCTTGGCAGGTAGACCTCACCAAGCGGCACCTCGCCGAGCCGCCTGCGCAGTTCGTCACGCGGCCGGGTCAGGTAGTAGAGCGCGACCATGTAGTAGTCCACATCCCAGTCTTCCTCTTCGGCCTGGGCAACAAGGGTCGGGTCATGGGCGCTGAGACCGACCAGCACGCCCGTATCGCGGATCCGCTTTAGCAGGTCACGCAGTCGGGTCAGTTGCCCGCGGCGACGTAGCCGTTCGGCCAGCGCCCCGTGGGGCGCGATGCCGATCGGGCCCTCGGCCGCCGCCCGCTCGATGAGTTCCGGCCGCCGGTCCCAGTCCGGCTTGCCCAGCAAAAGCCAGTGGAACCGCAGCCCGGCTTCCCGGCAGCGACGGACGTCCTGCACGGTGCGTTCCGCGTAGCTGTTTTGCCAGCAGTTGATGCCGCAGTGGACGGCATGCCGCACCAGTGCCAGCACGCGGTCCGGCGTATGGTACTCGCGCAGGTGTTGGCTGTAGAGCCGATTGAAGTGCGAGTAGCCGTAGATCGGGTTGCCGCCGAGGATCAGTCGGCTGATACGATGGGGTCCCAGAGCGATGGTCGGCAAGGAGTCGGGGGTTTGTCTGGAGTCGGCCAGAGTAGGCTGATGGACCGTTGCGCCGGCCAGGACGACAGCCGCGGATGATGCGGACGAGACGCCGGCTGCCAGGAACTTGCGTCGTGTCGGTCGTTGCCGGTTGCTCATGGGTTTGCCTCGGCGGTTCGAGGATTGTCCGTCGTACGGCCGATGGCTCCTGAGTCGTGGAGCGGCATGCGGCTGCCAACCGGCGTGCGCGACGCGGTCGGCAGCAGCAGCAGCACGCGTTTGTGCGCGAGTCGTTCGGGCGGGACGTTAACAGCATAGCGGAGGAGCTGGTGAAATGGCAGGGCATGAGTTCCTGGCTCGAATCAGTCGGGGCAAGGTGGAGCTACGTGAGCTTACGGGGCAGGAGTCGGTGGTTGAGCTGATCGAACATGCGTTTCAGGCATACAACGCGGCTCGGCTCCGTGAACTGTGCCGCGTGTTCGTGGAGAAGATCTTGGAGCCGGATGTGTTGGTGGGGGTGGCCGTGAGCGGTGCGTTGACGCCGGGCGGTTACGGCACGAGCTGCTTGGTGCCGCTGATTCGGGCCGGCTTCATTGACTGGATCGTCAGTACGGGGGCGAACCTGTATCACGATGCTCATTTCGTGTTGGGACACGAGCTCCACCAGGTTGGTCCGTGCTGGGATGATGAGCGGTTGCGGCGGGAGCGGTTGATCCGGATTTATGACATCGTGTTTCCGTATGAGACGTTGCTGGAGACGGATCGGTTGTTTCGCGAGTTGGCTCAGGCCAGTTGGTCGGGGGGCCGGGTATCGACGGCGGAGTTGCATTATGTGTTGGGCAAGGCATTGGCAGAACGGGAGCGGGCGGCGGGTCGGGAGCCCCGTTCGTTGTTGGCGGTAGCGGCGGAGTGTGAGGTGCCGGTGTACACGTCGAGTCCCGGGGACAGTTCGATCGGGATGAATCTGGCGGCGTTGCGGTTGGAGGGGGTGGAGGTGGTTTTGGATCCGTTGTTGGATGTGAATGAGACGGCGGCGCTGGTCTATGGTGCGAAGAGTTCTGGGGGGAGGAGTGGGGTATTGATCCTTGGGGGTGGATCGCCGAAGAACTTCGTGTTGCAGACGGAGCCGCATATCCAGGAAGTGTTGGGGCTTGACGAGCGGGGCCATGATTACTTCTTGCAGATCACGGATGCTCGTCCGGACACGGGGGGTTTATCGGGTGCAACGCCGTCGGAGGCGATGACATGGGGGAAGGTGGATCCGGACCGGCTACCGGACGCGGTCACGTGCTACTGTGACACGACGATCGCCCTTCCGCTGTTAACCGCGTATGCACTGGCGAAACGGCCGCCCCGTCCCCACCGCCGCCTGTACAGCCAACGCCGCACGCTACTGCAGCGCCTCACCACCGCGTACGCGACGGCCAGGGTGCGTCGGTGACTGGCCCACCGCTCGACCGCGCAAAGAACTACCGCGCCGGGCGGAAGGAACCCGGCGCGGTAGCCAGATGCTGCACGGGTTGGTTGTTGGTCGTGCTACTGGCTCAGGGCATCCTCGTCCAGCGGCGTCTGGAACACGGGCCAGCACTCGTTCATGGCCTTGCTGCCGCCGGCGGGGGTCATCAGCTTGGCGAAGACCTCACCGTCGATGGAGGTGCTGATCTTCCGGGCCGAGCCATCGCACATGACGATGTTGATGACGCCCGGATGGTTTGAGATCAGGTACGGCCAGCCTTCGTCAGCGAAGACCGCGCCGTTGATATTCTCGGGCCAGCCTGCTGGATTCTGGCGGGCGTCTTCGCGGTTGACGCGTCCGAAGTCTGCGCGCCTGCCCGAGCAGGTCAAGCCTGGTCGGTTGATGTTGAACGGCTTACCGGTCTGGCAATTGCCGCCCTCGGCGCAGAAGTCGTCGCTCATCCAGAAGCCGACGCGGAACGGGTCAGGCGCAGCCCACGTTCCTTCGTACAGGCCGCTGCCCGGGGCGCCTGGGTGGCTGCTATTCCACCACGCACCTGCCTGATCCACGTACCCGGCCTTGATGCGTTCGCTCAAGAGGATCGTCGTGGAGGCACCGTCGCGGATACTGGACGGGGTTCTCCGGAGGTCGAAGGGGGTGTTGCCACGGAGGGTGCCGATGCTGGTCAGGGTCATGTTCTTGGCGGCGATGAGATCCTGGACTGGGGTTGCCCCGGAGAGGTTGAGGGGGTTACCGCTGTTGTTCACGGGGCTGAACCACAGGGTGGTGAATCCGCCGTTGATCACGTACGTTAGGTTCCCCCGTCCTTGGGTGACGGTGTCATCGTTGGGGCAGACGAGGACGTTGAGGTGGCGTTGGCCGAGGGAGTAGTGGCTTTCTTCGGGTCCTTGGGTCGTGAAGTTGCCGGAGCTATCGGGTTCGTCGAACAGAGCGTACCGCCAGCCTCGGCCCGAGCCTGAGTTGACTTTACTGGTTGCCTGCCATTGTTCGTAGAGGGCCTGTTGTTCGATGAAGGGCAGGATGTCGACGACCCAGCTATGCAGGGGGAACTGCCAGACGATTTCGTTGACTTTGGTGAGGTCTGGCCAGGTGGCGTTGAAGCCTGGGTGGGCTGCCAGCGGGAGGCCCTGGGTGCCGGTTTGGTTGAGGCCGTTGCCGGCGGGGTCGTCGTTTTCGGAGGCGAAGGTTCCGAGGTTCGGGTAGCGTCCTTTTTGGGTGACGAAGTTCTGGATGGCCAGGCCGAGCTGGCGCATGTTGCTCATGCATTGGGTTTGTCGTGCGGCCTCGCGGGCCATCTGGACCGCGGGCAGGATGAGCGATGCGAGGATTGCGATGATGGCGATGACGACGAGGAGCTCGATGAGCGTGAATGCTCTACGTTTGGTCATGTTCCACCTCCACCCGGCAGGGCAGCTTGGTTGCTATGGTGTGTCTATTGTACGGTTAAGTGCAAAGCCGTTCTGACGATCTGACGGGCCCGCGGGCCCGGGAGGAACCGTCCACCCTGCCGCGGCGGCCACCTCCCGCAACCGTAGCCAGGCGTCCGGGCACTGAGAGCTTGTCTAGACGGCATTCCGCGCCACATAGTGTCGTCGCGGAGCCCCTTTGTGACACTTCCCGTTCTGTCGTGTCCGTCTTGTGGAGACGGGTGCCGGCGGGCCGTATCCGTAACGACCCTCGAGCAGCGCATGCCGACGTCGTTCGTCGAGCCCGTCAGCTCACCACCGCGAACCGATGCGCCAATGCATACACGGCCTCTGCGGCCTCTATCGCAGTATGAACTGCAACGCCGGCTTTGCTTGGTCACAACACCTAGCCCCCGCACCGCACAAACTGCGCACTACTCGATTATCTCCGAGTAAATCACCACCTTGCGCAGAATCTGTAGGAGCTCTTCTCGGGTCTGTGGTGGTCCGGCCCACCCGTCAGCTCTGCTTCGATCAACGACAAAGAACGCCCTGTGACGCACAGGCACTCCCGCATCGGTGCCAATTTCATCGCCCACCATTGGCAAGGCCTCGTCCGCCTCGTCGATCTGGCCGTCCAAGTCGTTATCGCGTCCATCGAATAATCTCGCGCCTCGAGAGAACAGCGGCACGTATACCACGTCGGTACCCCTGTCGACGGTGTCGTCACGGTTGTTGTCTAAACCGTCGCCGTCCAAAGAGAGTTCGTCTTCCTCGTCAACCTCTCCGTCACCGTCGTTGTCCACTCCATCCAAGCGCGCAGCTGGGAACCTTGGCTCTGCGACTTCGAAGAATCCAACCGTGATCCAAACGGCGAACACGCTACTTCTGGTCGTGATAACGTTCCCCAGCCGACGCAAAGGATCGAACAGGTGATACGGGTAGCTGTACCGGTTGGGAATGGTGTTCGTGGCTCCGGGCACCAGCCCCTGCCGGTCACCGTTGCTCAGCCCGGGCGGAGCCACAGGTCTCCGGTCCAAGAGCAGTTGGCCAGCGGGACCGGCTAGTGCGAGAATGGTGTTCGCGATCGGGGCAGAAAAGCTTCGGATCGGCCCCTGCTGACGGAGCTGGTTTAGGGACATCCATAGTGCGGACTGCTCCGGCGAAGTTATCCCGGCGATTTGCCCGTTACCTGTCTGGACCAGCGCTGCCGGATGATTATTGAGCAACGCTAAAAGAACCTCCGGATCCGTTACCGTGTTGATGTTGACTTTTCCGGGCACACGCCAGCGACGGCGATCGCCCCCCCCGCCGTCGGAATCTCGGGAACCGTTCATCGGGCTTGGGACTTCAACGAGCTCGAGTAAACGATGATAGGTAGGGGCGCGATGCGTTGGGGAGGGCTGTTGCAGGAAGTTCCACATATAGCCGTACATGACGTGAGCCACGGGGCCATTTCCATCGAACCCCCAGAACGGCGCCGCGACCCCTGCACCCTGGTTCCCACCCGCGCCAGAGTCGAGCTGCTCCCACTTCCCGATTTCCACTAGCACATTTGCTGGGGTCGGTAAGGGCACAAAGAAGTCGATCTGTTGGGCACCCTGGTCCGCTTCACTAAGAGCTCGGAACACCGTTGTCAGCAGCGGCGGAGAAATCGCCGGTACAAGGAAGAGGTCAATTGGGCTGTAGACGGGATGATCGAAAAACACCAGTGGGGTTTCAACCTGGCGACGGTTCGCATTGGGTGCCCCGAGGGTATGCGGGCGCGCATTCTGCCCGGCGCCTCCCGGGTGCGGTTCGTGGCGGGCGGAGTACGTTTCCACTCGCTCCATGCTCACGATCCTGTTCTGGTTGTTCTGGCCAGCGTCAGCGAGCCATACCTTGGCACGAAGCACATCCACGGTGATGTATGGATTGGACTGCGCGTCGTGCGGGTGGCCCGGATGGGCTAGTCTCTGCAGGTAGACGTACATTTCGCGCGTGTTCGGATCCAGCTGCAGCTGCACGCTCTGCGGCAACAGGTCGAGCTCGTAGTCGACGCGGTCAATGGGAACAGCAGCGCCCTGGGGCGGCGGCCCGAGCACCAGGTACTGGCCAGGACGCAGTACCGGCGGGGGAGTAGGAGCGTTGTCGAAGGTCACGGTGTACGCCGCCTGTGCGACTTCCCCGGTGATCTCATCCGTGCTAGGTTCCGTGGCCAGGACCAACCGATATACGCCAACGCGCGGTTCGCCGGCGCGATTGGGCAGGTACTTGTCGAGGGCAATCTCCTGGTCCGAAGCGTTGAACAGCTCGATCCACAGACGGTATTGCGTGGTCTGATTCTGGTTGTTACCTCCTTGGTTGCCAATGGATTCCTCGTAAGCCAGCGTCTCGGATATAACAACCTTGGGCTTCTCCACGCCCCACACCACCATCCGATGGACCCCCTCGTTAGTGGAAAGATTCCCATCCACGTCCCAGCCGTCCAAGGGCCACAGATCAAACTCAAAACCGGTCATAACATCGTCGGGGTCGACGAAGTCTACGAAGTTGACCGCATACTGAGCCATTCTTCGCACAAAGTCTTTCGCCGGACCGTCGCTGGTGACGTTGCCCTTCGTCCAGGTCTGCAGCACGTCATCAGGTACGATTGAAAGCCAAAGCGCAAGATACAGGTCCCGCGCCATGGCCCGAGGGTCGTAGGACGGATCGGGACGGTTTGGGGCAGGTGAGATCGCTGTGCTGGCCCAATAGGGGAGCTGGTCCCTTGCAGCCGGAGGCATGATCAGCGGGCGATGGAGGTTGAGTCGGCGCCCGCTAGCCAGTTCCATCGGGATCTGGACGTCATCGCTGCCGGCGCTGCCCAGCTCGGCGGCTTCGTCTACTTGGCCGTTGGTATTGTCATCGTGGAGCGCACGTCCGGGAAGCAGGTCGGCACCTGGATGCCAGACTAAGCCGTAATCGCCCGGGTCCATTCCGCCGTTTGCCGCCTGCCATTGCTCGCCGATCGGGAGAATCCCGGTCAAGTGTGTTCGCGTGTGCGCCGGCGGTCGGTTCGCTCCCGCTCGGAATCGCAGTTGCGAAAGTCCAGCAGCACCATCGGAGTTAATTCCGATGGGTGGCAAGCTTGGAACAATGACGTCCCAGCTTTCGGTCGTCAGCATCCAACGTCGCCGAAGGGCAACCTCAGGAAGATATGGGTCGAAGAGGGAAGGAGCGAGTCGGCTCAGGCGAGCCCGATCCAACAGCCCCCGCGTCCCGATATCCCCGTAACGGTACAGCAATGCCAGCTCCGAAACTGTGAAGGGCCGGTCTGGACCGGCCAGGTCGGTCCGGTAGACGTTAACTTCGTTGGCCTCGTCAAGGTTCTCGTAGGTTTCCTCGCCCAAGCTCGCATCCCAGCCTAGCGCAACGCCGCCCGAGCCAAATCTGGGTAGTGTACTCGGCAGGGTAACCCAAGGCCCGTACAACAGGCGGCCTCGCTGGTCAACCCACACGGCCCCGTCCCCGTCCAGGTCCATTGGGGTTCCCGCTGTGAACCAATGTGGCGTAACTGTGGTCGCATCCTCCCATGTCAGTCCCGTTTGATTTGAGCCCGGCGAGTATACGAGGGCCCTATAGGGCCGCCACCGCATACCAAGCAGCAGATCGCCTGACTGGAAACGCAGCATAGCCGGATCGGCGACGTCTGCTGCTTGGGGATACGGGCTAGCACCGTAGCCGACGTCGTCATCCATCGACCCGACTCCTGGAGGATCAAAGTAGCCGCCCCACCGGCCCGGAACGACTTGCCCGGTCGTAGGATCGAAGAATCCCCGTATAATCCGTGCGTATTCGTAGAGCGAATACCCGCCTGTGGCGTAGACCTGACGGAAAAACAGCGGATCTGGCGAAAAGACGTTCTGAAGATTCACCTCCGTCGGTGAGGCTCCCTGTCCCGCCGACACTAGACCCGGAGCAGACACTCGCTGGAGTGCCTCAGCCAGCGTTGTCTGCCGTGCGGGGCTCGCGTCAGGCGGAACCAACAGATGGTCTAGGTGACTGTCGACTAGATCTCGATGTTGCTGTCCCTGCCTCTCAGCAGGGTCATCGGCCCGTCCGGGAACGCTGTCCTCGTTGAGCTGCCCATGCACATTCAGGTTCAGTTTGCTGTCAAGGTCCACAATGAGCACTGCCACCAACGGTTTGTAGAGCTTGCCATCTTGGGTACGAAGGAACGGCAGCCCAGCGTCGATCCAGAAACTGTCTCGGACCCCGTCAAGGTCATTGTCGACTTCCAAGACCGGCCCATTTGGGTAGGCACTGACTGGGAATAGGCCAGGGGGGTAAAGTACCCGAGCCAAGACATCTGCTCCTGATCCACTCAGAGCCGGCCGATGGTAGCTAGGTATCACCGTCGTGTTTAGCGTATTGGTCGTCCGGTCGACGCTACGTGTGATCAAGGCAAGGAACATGTTGCTGAGGTCGGGAGCATCGTAGTCTTCGTCGTGTTGTGTGTCCTGGCTCGGGTGATCCGGAGGCAGCGTCGTGAACCGTACACCCGGGGTTCTTCCATTTAGTACGTAGTTCACCCTCGCATCGCGGGCACCTAGCCCATTGAACGCTCTCTGATACCGCTCGAACCACTGAATCTTCCCGTCCGGAATGGGGCGGCCCCGCTCGTCGAACAGGTCGTTATCCGAGCCGTACATGTCGCGCAGGAGTGAGTGGCCGCGTAGCGCAGAAGTTGCGTTATCGGTATCGGCCACGATTTGACCGAGCACTGCTTCGAAGAGTTCAGCTGGCTCAAGATCGGCAATCGTCCGGCGCACTAGATTCCCGTATTGCTCTGAGGCCGATTGCTCGGCACCCGAGAGAGCAACGAAAGTGACTGCTAAGACGGAGACGATGGCCAGCAGTGCCAGAACGACGATCAGGGCAATACCCCGTCGTCGGTGCGCTGCCATGCTGCGACCCCCGTGTCGACTCCGCAAGAGAAGACTATCTGCGGCGTCAGCACGGCTCATTGCAACTCCTCCACGATAGTGATCTGCCTTGTTTCTCCGGTCGCCTCGTCGATGAACCGGATCGTTATTTGGATTGCCTTGAGGGGCAGCGGGTAGGGCATGGCGTAGGCTGTGCCACCTGCCCCGGGCTCAGTGGCCGGCAGACTATAGACTGAGCACCACGTGTCATACGTTTGCCACAAGGACTGCGGCGGGGGTAAAAGCGTTGGGACGAATGCATCGGTGTAGGGGCTCTGCGCGTTCCTCCTGACGTATAGGCCCTGGAAGCCAAGCCACGGATACCCGAACCCTGGCCCACCGATCTCAACGGGCGATCCATTGGTCGATCCATTGCGAAGGCGGACCACATGACGAGGCAGGGGAGGCCACAGCCGATTCCGGTACGCCACGTGCGGTTCTTGCGGTGGAGGCGCGATTGTGTCCGCCGACAAGAGGGCGTCTGGCTGGATGACCAACGGGTCCAGGGGCCATGGGGATAGAGCGATCATGGCCGTGTTCCATTCGAGGACGCGGTCGTTGAGGTTGCTTTCGCCAACCCAGCCGGCGCCGGGCAGTGGCCCAGGTGGGGGCCCGTTCGCCCCATAGGGATCCAGTGCTTGATATCCCAGGTCAACGAACGCGCCAGGGCCATAAGCACCTTGTTGCTGCGCCCCCAGGCTGGGGGCGCCGCCTGTCGGATCCCACACTTTGACATCGAAAGACACAACGTTTTGCAAGAGAACATCCTCTGCGGCCCGCAGGGGATCGGTTGCGGCCCCGGCGTTGCCAGGAGCCCATGGATCGAAGCGTCTTAGCCCACCGGGGAGGCGCAGCGCCGTTGTGATGCTCGGCGTCCATCGGCCTCCGGCGAACTGGTTCGGATAGTCCCAACCAGGCGCCGATGACTCGCGCAACGTCGGACGCCCCCACCAAATCTCCTCCGTGGCAGCAACGGGACTGCCTCCCCCTGGATACGGAACCCCAGCGCCACTGGTCGCATTTTCCCACGATCGGTCCCGAGTCGCTGCAGAATGGTCTAGGGTGTCATGGCAGCCATTCGGCAGCACTCTATCGTCGAATGACAATCCGACATCGCCTGTGGGCGTCGGACCGAACGGAAAGTTCGGGTCAGCGGGGCTGTCAGCAGCAAGGCCCGAAAGTAGGTAGCCAGCGGGTGCGGTCATGCCGTACCTTGTACTGCGGTATGTCAGGTCGCCTAGCGTGTTGACAACGGGAACGGTGCCGCCGACAGATGGGGGACGGGCTGAAATATCGTACTGCGCATACCAAGAAATCGCGGGGTTGTAGAAGGCGGCAGAGGGTTGAGGAGTGTCTACCAGTAGGACCCGCCGGTACAGCGTGCCCTGGCGGACAAAATAGATCACTTCGGCATAAGGCGAGCTGGTCAGTCCATCGTCTGGCGGAGGCAACGCTCGGTCAGGCTCACTGCCGGGCACACAGCGGCCTATGTAGCCGGCCCACGGTTCTGGAGAGCGGCTCCCCGTGGCGGAGAGGCTCACTGTGAAGGCAAGTACGTCGTCGCCATCCTCGCCTTGCTCGTCGGCTGGGGAATTCTCCTCGATCATGAAGTACCCCGCGTTCTCCCGGGGATCTACCCCCACCGGCACATAGTACTCGATGTACACGTCGTCACTGCCTGGCGCGCCAAGCTCGTCTCGGTCGATGATAAACACTGTGCTCTGCCCGGGGCCCGCCTCGGGTATGAAATCTCGGTATCCGTCACCGTCGTCGTCGACTCCTGCTCTACCGGGTCGCGAGTCCGGACCCGGAAGCCACCGGCCTACCTTGACCGCTCGTGGAGAGACCGACCGGATGGTACGGTGGCGGAGGTCGAAACGAAGGGTGGACTCGACAAAACGGATGCGTTCCAGCAGCACGTGACTAGCGCGCAGCTGGCGTGCTGCATCTGACGCCATGCCGACGACCTGGCCGACGATGGCCATCATCAGCATTAGGAGCGCCACAGCGACGAGCATCTCGACGAGCGTCAGCGCTCGTCGGCTCCGCAGCGCCCCTCCGCTCGGCCACCACCTCCCAGAACCGACAACATGTGTAATGGTCGGCGGATTCTTCATCGGCCACCCACAATGGTTTGATACGCCATGACCGCACGGGGTAACAACACCAGTGCCCCAAGACCACCGCGCCCTTGAGTGGCTGCCCAGGGGCCTGCCCAGAGAGCCTCCGCGTCGCCCTCGATCACCACCCATAGGACTGGCCCCAAGTTTGGATCGGAAACTCTCACCGTTTCAGCCACGCGGTACACATACGCGTGCCTCGGAGCGGCCGCCCTCGAGTAGTCCCTGGGCGGCTCCTGACGGCCACCAAGATTCACGTACGTAGCATCCAGAACATACGAACCCTTCGGTATACGGAGCCCCTCGTTGGTGGCACGCGGTTGGAACGCACCATGGTTCCCAATAGGAATGCGCAGGACGTTAGCCGGCGCGTCGTCACTGCCGGGCCAACCCAGCTCCGCCCAATCAATAAGTCCCCGATCAATACGCCCGCTCCTGACGCGCGGCTTAAACACAAAGTCTGTGATGCCGTTGCCGTCGTCATCGACGCCGGCTCTGCCTGGGGCGCCGTCCGGGCCGACTGGAAAGACAAACGGCACGGTGACGGGCGGCTCTTGGAAATCCCGCTCTCGAAAGGCCACGATGGTTACTCGGAATGGGCCCACCGGAATGTCCGTTTCAAGCCCAGGTAGAAGTCCGGTGAGCTGATCGGGAGGTTCCTGCTGCGGGGCGGGCCCGTACTCACCGTCACTACCGGGCAAGTGCCATTCCTCGCCTGCGTCGCTGTCGGAATCGTTGCTCACGCGGTCATAATAAGCCGGCGCGAACGTCTGGCTGGTTTTTTGAATGATCGCGAACCATGTGTATCGGAGCTTCCTCGGCAATGTTCCCGGGGCATACAGAGGCCCCGACGTCGGCCTGAGGAATGCCCTGCTGCCGTAGGCAACCAGTTCGGCAGGTTGCGAAAGTCTGGCCTGGAATGGCAGATAGGGATAGTTCGGGTGCCAGTACAACCGATCGGGAGCCGAGAACATGCTCCGTGCCAGCACTCGGGCGGCGGCTAAACCGCTTTGGGCCTGCGCCCTCTGAATGGCGTATCCGCGATACCTTGGAAGACCGTGGTAGAGTACTTGTCCTTGCGAGTCCTGCAATCTGCCTAGCCTTGTTTCATCCGGACATGGATATTCCGGAAGGGTGGCTAACGTGCTGTTCTCGAGAATTCCCAGCGGATCAATCACCACCGGAATTCCCGGCCGTGCTCCCTCCACTAAGACCCACTCCACCTGCTGAACCGGGTCTCGCACCGTTCCGTCCGGCTGCACGGGGTCCGCGATGTAAGCATTCGCAATCGCCCCCCAAGGCGGGGCATACAGCGGCCCGGCGATCGAGATCGCTCGGGCAGTTCTGGCAAGAACCGCGCCTCTCGTGTCGTCTGTGGCCCGGCCCAGGCGTGCGAGCCCTACCGGGAACAGGGCCGCTAGCGAGATCAGTCCAACCGCCAGCAAGAACATGGCGATCAGTATCTCTATGAGGGACAAGCCCCCTCGCTTTGTCCGGCAACTAAACGTTCGACCTTCCACAGATTCCCGCCTCGCTACGGTACAAGTAGACCTGGGACAATGGAGCTTGTTAGTGCTCTATCCACCGCCCTGTGGGCCGCGTCCGGATCAGCCAATCCTGGCTGAAACACCGACACTGTGCCAGTTCGTGCGCTAAGAGCTACAACACGATAATCTGCGTTCTCATCGCTGTTCCTTCGCTCGGTCGTGATCCAGAACTTGATATACGACCGCAGGGCAGCCTCTCCCACGATCTGACCAGTGGGGGCGAAGAGGATATCCATAGGGCGCCCGCTACTCGGGTCCTGGTTCGGTATTCCGCGGCTCAACTGGGGGTTAAGCCCGACGTCGATGTATGTACCAACGGGCAGAGACAATGCGGGAACAGTGTCCAGCCGCGGTGGGTTGAAGATCTGGTAGGACCGTGCCTGAGTTGTTTCGTGGGGCAACGGCGTGCCCGGGAAGGTCCGTATGCGCATGTACAACCCTTGGGTGTCCCGACCCACCTCCTCTACCAAGTACAACGGTCCTGCGTAATCAAACCGTATCCAAGCCTGACCGACCACGACCCGCGGAACGTCGTCGTCGGCGCTGTTCGGGTCAGGGCCCGGGTCGACGTAATCCCAGAGCGGATCGCCCCCCACTGGCCGAACCTCTGCCTGCGTCGTCGTCACCCTACGCACGAAAACATGCCCCTCGCTGAAAGGATCTGGGGTAGCCACAAATTGGAGGATGCGTACACTGTTGGGCCGTCCTTCCTCTCGTACGAGGCGCACGCCATAGATCCTGCCCGTGGCCATGGCCCTCTCACGTGCCATTCGCAGGCCTTGTACCACCAGCCGTGTCGCAGCAGGAACACCGGTAGCGTCCGACCACACAACGAACAACACGCTGATCGCAACAACCGAGAAGGCCAACAGGAGGACGACGACAACAAGGAACTCGACGAGCGTCAGCGCTCGCCGAAGGTTCCCCGAGCGCGGCGCTGCTTCAAGCCGATCCATCCGTTTGGTTGGCCGAGCTACTGCGCTTCCCATAGCGTGCTCGCTGTGTGGTTGTCCAGGTTGTCCGCGTCAGCCCCGACTTCGCTGGAAGTACCAGGCGAAGGCAAATCGCGAAGGCGGGTGGCTGAGCGGTCGAAGTAAGACGGATCGTTAGGATCGCGCATCAGCCCGAAAAGTCCATCCGGACCCGCTGACACGATGAGCGGATACAACCGATAGGCAAAAGGGCGTTGCCTATTGGGCCAAAGTGTGATCGGAAAGAGCGCCTCATCGACAACCTGCCAGCCTCCCGGCCCCCGAGTAATGTACACGGGGTCGGTGACAAGCCCGGCAGGGTCCAGCAAGCTACCACTGACCGTGGGAACCGGAGGCTTTCCCTTCGCCGGCTGAAGAGACGACCTGTAGCCGTATGGGCAAAGGAAGAACAGTATCGGGTTGTCCCAGGCATCCACGATTTCCAGCAGCCCGTCGCCGTCGGAATCTCGGAGATTGCTATCCGGAATCCCAGGGACCGTTCCTGTTTCAGGGTCGTCCGCTACGATCACGTACAGACATTCCGCACGGGCAGTTTCCGGCTGATGATTGGCTAATGTTCCGTTAGTCGCTGCCCGCTCCAGGATCGCGATAAATCGTTGTGCCCCAGGGGGCAGCTCTGCCCGACTCTGAGCCCGCCGACACATGGGATCGCTGAGTGCGCTGCCCGGATCAAGGGGCGCGAAGTCCCCATTGACCCAGACGCTACCCAACTGGAGCGGGCTGTGGTACCGGTACTGCTGATTGCCAATCAGGAATAGCTCCGGTAGCTCCTGTCGCACCGTCCTCAATCGTGCTACAACCGTGGCCCGACGCCGAGCGGACTCGCTGTAGCTGCAATCGCTTCGATCTAGTGAAAGGGACATGTCGACCGGCAGGACACGGGCACGACTCCCCCTGCTCGCCTGCTGAAACTTCTGGTAGACTAGCTGGTCCAACACACTGATGATTCGCTGTGTCGCGCGTATCTTCGCACGCTCGGCCAATTGTGTTACCCCCCCAAAGCGCAGCACAAACGCCGCGACGATTGCAATAAGCGCCATCACCACGAGTATCTCTACCAGCGTCACAGCTTGGCGCGCCTTTGGCGAGGGCTGGCGCAAGAGTGCCATTAGAGATCTCCAAGCGAACGGTCTGCGAAGTTAGTCAGGTTATCTTCTTCAACAGCCCGACTCTCGCCCAGCGTACAGGCCGATGGCAGGCCGTTCGTCCGCGACCAGGCACCGCCGCACCCAAATAATCCGTCTACGCCTGGCGAAATGATCTGGAACGACTTTCCGCGCCAGTAGAGGGGATGCCGTAGTAGGGCCTGATTGCCAGTGTGATAGGGCCTTCCCTGCGTGTATGGGTTGGGTCCCGGGCTGACATTCAGGACCACCTGCCCTTCCAGGCGCTGAAAGGCACTGGGATAGTCTGTCATGTCCCACTTCACCCGGAAAGCTTCCCGTGTCTCGTCCGCCAGGTTCCAGTCATCGGGCCGATATCCGGCTCCTTCGTACGCGGAGAAGTAGGCATAGCCCCGATTACCGTCCCTCCGTACTGGCAGGTACTCCCAGAACCCGTTAGGCGCGGTCCCCGCACCGCCGTCAATGAGGCGGGAAGTATCGAACTCGAAGAATGGACCGACTCGCTCGTATGGAGTCCCGTCCGCCGGGTTCACGAGTCGCGTTGGGTCGCCGGGAAACACGCTGAATCCCTGCACCCCGGGCGGCACAGCCTCCTTGCCCGGGTTGGTCGGAGACGGAGGTTCGCGCAGGCCTAACCCCCCCGGGTAGTCACCGATCGGGATACCACCCAGGAAGAAAACCAAACATTCATCCCCGCTAAGGGCGAACGCTGTAGGGGCACCAGGCGGGTTCCCGTCGCCGTTCCAGTCGTAAAAGTCCAGCGGTGAGTTCCTAGGGTTGCCATCACCGTCCAGATCCAACGGCGGCGGTCCCGTCTCGCTGATCATAAGCTCCGGCCAAATGCGTCTCAAATAGTAGACACTCAGCGACCGGCTGAACACGGCATCCCTCGTAATCAAGTACTCACCGTCCGCGCCAATAGCATCGGGAATAACGTTATCCTCAAAGAGCCGCCGCCAGTTGTCTGGTGAATAGTCACCGTTCTCAATAAGAACGATCTGGCTCGGAGGATAGACACCAAATTCCGCCTGAAACTGGTGGAGCGATATTTCCAGCAGCCTGACTTCTGAACGCTCCTGGGCTTCCCGTACGTTCCTGTAGGCGCCGGTGATCACGGGAAGGAGCAGGGCGGCCAAGATGCCGATAATGAGTATTACCGCTAGCATTTCGACCAGGGTAAACGCCGTGGTGGAACCGACACCCCGCCGCCTGTACCCGTGCCCCGGATTCTTTCGCCTATCACACCGCTGTCGCGTGCGATTAGTCATTGCTCTACCTGCCTGGCTCGTGCACTAACGAAGCCTGCCAGTTTGCAGCGACACGCCTGTGGCACCGCGGCCAGCTTTCCTGTGGTCAGCACTGCCAACCCCGCTGTCATCGTGTCTACCGAAAGACATCCATCGCAAGCGGTCCGTAGGATGCAAAACTGCTCGCCCTCGAGGCACATCCTTCGCGCCCTGCCCTGGTTCGAAGCTCCCAGCCTCCACGGCTGCCGGGCTCCACGTTGGCGACCACCGAAGAAGCGCTCTCGGCGCGGAACCGCGGCCGTGGTATCGCGCCGAAATCGGTCGACCTATGCACTCAGCTCGCTGATGAGTTTGATCAGCGGCATGAACAGGGCGATGACGATGAAGCCGATGATGCCGCCCAGGACGACGATCATGATCGGCTCCAACATGCTCACCAAACTCTCTACCGCAGCATCAACCTCCTCGTCATACACATCCGCAATCTTGTTCAACATCGTGTCCAGATCACCCGTCTCCTCCCCCACGTCAATCATGTTCACCACCATGTCATCCATCACCCGCGTCTCCTTCAGCGACTGAGCAATCGAATCACCCTCCCTGATCCGATTGATCACATGGTCAAACGCTCGCTCAAACACCGTGTTGCCCGCCGTCTCACGCACAATCGCTAACGCTTCCAAAATCGGGACACCGGACGAAACCAACGTCCCCAACGTCCGACTCGTCCGCGCTATGATCGTCTTCTCGATCAACCTCCCCGCCACCGGTATGTGCAACTTCACCCAGTCAACCACAAACCGACCCCAGTAAAACAACCGCACAATCTTGATGAAGATGAAGAACGCTACCGGAATCGTGGGGATCAGATACCAATACGCCACCGCCGTGTCGGACATCTTCAGCAGCGTGATCGTGATCTTGGGCAGCTCCGTACCAAAGTCCTCAAAAATCTTCTTGAACTTCGGCACGATAAAGATCAGGATCGCCGACAAGATCGCGATCGCCACCGTGATCACGACGGCCGGATACACCATCGCACTCAGAACCCGACGCTTCAGGCTCTGAGCCTTCTCCTTGAACTCCGCCAGCCGCCGCAAAATGATCTCCAGCGCACCACCCGCCTCGCCGGCGCGAATCATGTTCACGTACAGCCGGTCAAAGACCTTCGGGTGCCGCGCCATCGCCTCACTCAGCGTCGCCCCAGCCTCAATGTCATCAATCACATCAATCAGCGTGTTCCGCAACACGCCAGGCTTCAGCTGCCCCTCAAGAATCTTCAAGCTACGCAGAATCGGCAGCCCCGCATCCTGCAACACCGAAAACTGACGAGTGAACGTACAGAGCTGCTTCGAGCCCACGCGGCTGCCAATCGTAAACGTCTTGCCCTTCTTCTTTGCCTTCTTCGCCCGGCTCTTCTTCGCCTTCGTCTTCTTCTCATCAATCCGGGACACAAAGTAACCCATGTTCCGGATCTGCTGCTGCGCATCCTCAATCGTCGGGGCCTCAATCGTGTCCCGGATCACCGAGCCGGTCATGTCCACGGCTTCGAACTGATAAACGGGCATCGCCCCACTCCTCTTCTCTTCTGCCACACGCGCCGATTACTCTTCGAACACCGTCTCGCGGACCACCTCCTCAACCGTGGTGATCCCGTTGTACATCGCCTGCAGCCCCGCTTCACGCAACGTCATCATGCCGTTGCGCTTCGCGGCCGCCCGCAACTCGTCCGTCGACGCATTCGCACTGATCAAGTCGCGAATCTCGTCATTGATCACCATCAACTCAAAAATGCCCGTGCGGCCACGATATCCCGTGTTGTTGCACCGCTCACAGCCGCGACCGTAATAGAACTTCTTCCCCTCCACGTCACTGGGCTTCAGCCCCAGCTCCATCAACTCCTCAGGCGTCGGGTCATACGCCACCCGGCAGTCCTCACAGATCTTGCGCACCAACCGCTGCGCAAGCACCGCCTCCAGCGTCGCCGTGATCAGGAACGGCGGAATCCCCATGTCGCGCAACCGCGTGATCGTGCTCGGAGCATCGTTGGTGTGCAACGTGCTGAAGACCGTGTGTCCCGTCAGCGACGCCTGCACCGCGATCTCAGCCGTCTCCAAGTCACGGATCTCCCCGACCAGGATCTTGTCCGGATCGTGCCGCAGAATCGACCGCAGACAGTTGGCAAACGTGACCCCGATCTCCTCGTTGATGTTGATTTGAACGATGCCATCCAGGTCGTATTCGACCGGATCCTCTGTGGTGATGATCTTCACACTGATGTCGTTCAATTCATTCAGCGTCGAGTACAACGTGGTCGTCTTGCCACTGCCCGTCGGGCCGGTCACGAGGATGATACCGTTCGGCTTGCGAATCACTTCGCGGAACCGCTTGAGCACATCAGGCGGCATCCCGATCTTGTTCAGGTCCAGCTGGACCACCGTCCGGTCCAGCACGCGCAACACCACGCTCTCGCCAAACATCGTCGGCAACACCGACACGCGCATGTCCACCGGGTTGCCGCCCACATTCAGCTCGATGCGGCCGTCCTGAGGCAACCGCCGCTCGGCAATATCCAGGTTGGCCATCACCTTGATCCGCGTCGCGATCGCGGCTGCCAGGTGCCGCGGCGGCGGCACCATCTCATACAGCACACCGTCGACGCGGTAACGCATCTTGAACTCATCCTCGAACGGCTCAAAATGAATGTCCGACGCCTTATCACGAATGGCCAACAGCAGCACCATGTTTAGCAGCTTCTTCACCGGCGCTGCCTCGGCCAACTCCTCAACCGACTCCAGGTCCAGCGAATGCTCCGAGCTGCCGGCCGCCTCAGCGCGCGCCAACAGGTCCTCGTCCTGCTCCAGCTCAGCAACCACATCCTCAACCGACTCCTGCTTGCCCGCATACAACCGGGCAATCGCCGCCTGCACGGCCGACTCGCTGGCCACCGCCCCCTGCACCTCGACGTCCAGCAGGTTGCGCAGGTCGTCCAGCGCAGCCAGGTTCTCTGGCTCGGCCATGGCCACCGTCAACACGCCGCCGCGAAAATCAATCGGCACGATCTTGTACAACGACGCCATCGTCTCCGGCACCATCTCCAACACCTGGGCCGGGACGTTCACGTTGGAGACGTCCACGACGGGCATGCCTAGCTGCTCGCCGAGCGCCTCCAACAGCTGATCCTCCGTGATCAGCCCCATGCTCACCGCTAACTCGCCAATGCGCAGCTCGGGCTTCCGCTTCTGCTCCTCGAGGACATCCCAGAGCTGGTCCTCGGTCAGATAGCCCATGTCCACCAGGATTTGGCCGAGCTTTCGTAGCGCCATCGTCTACCTCAGAGCAGTTTCACTCCCAGATAACTGGCCGCAACGTCTCGCCCGAGCCGCCAGCTAGCTAGAACTCGTCCTCCTCCTCGCCTTCCTCTTCCTGTTCCCAGATGCCGCGTTCCGCATTCTCAATGCGGCGGCGCAGTTCCGCGGGGTGCCTGGCCCGAGCAATAACCTCCTCCTTGTCCACCAGGCCCCGGCGCCAGAGGTCAAAGAGACTGTCATCCAGCAGGATCATGCCGTGCTTCTTGCCGGTCTGGATCGCCGAGTCGATGCGGTAGGTCTTGTTCTCGCGGATCAGGTTACTAATGGCCGGCGTCACGACCATCATCTCATAAGCAGCCACCAGGCCCTTCGGCTTGCGCGGCAGCAGCGCCTGAGACAGGACACCGATCAGCGCAACGGATAGCTGGGTGCGGATCTGAGCCTGCTGGTTGGTCGGGAAGACATCGATGATACGGTTCACCGTGCCCTGGGCACCGGTGGTGTGCAAGGTTGCAAAGACGATGTGACCGGTTTCAGCCGCGGTGATCGCCGCCTGAATCGTCTCCAGGTCACGCATCTCACCGACCAGGATCACGTCCGGATCCTGACGCAACGCGCGGCGAAGCGCCTCGGCAAAGTCCGGCACATCGACGCCAACCTCACGCTGGTTGATCGTGCTCTTCTTGTGCTGGTGGTAATACTCGATCGGATCCTCGATAGTGATGATGTGTCGGTCGTAGTTCTCGTTCAGCCAGTTGATCATGCAGGCTAGCGAGGTGGTCTTGCCGCTACCGGTCGGGCCCGTGACCAGGATCAGGCCACGAGGCCGGACGATGAGCTCTTTGAGCACCGGCGGCAGACCAATCTCCTCGAACGTGTAGAACCGGTTCGGGATCAGACGCAGCACCAGGGCGATGTTGCCCCGCTGCTTGAAGGCCGAGACACGAAAGCGAGCCTTGTCGCCGAAGGCAAAGCCGAAGTCTGTCGTGCCAACTTCCTGCAGTTCCTGCTGGCAGCGATCCGGCGTGATCGCCTTCATCAGCGCGACCGTGTCCTCCGGCTCCAGCACCTTCGTCTGCAGCCGCCGCATGCGACCGTGGAGGCGAACCACCGGAGGCTGGCCCACGGTCAGATGCAGGTCGCTGGCACCGGTATCGACCACCGTCTGCAGCAGCCGATCGATCAGTAACGTTCCGGTCGCCATGGACTGCACGTGCTCCCGTGTACCGTAGAAACCGACCGACGAACACGCTGACCCGTCGTAGAGACCAGGACCCCGGACTTGCGGCTGCGTGGCATTATTGCGGCCCGCAGGCCCGCCGCGTCACGAACCGACCCAGAGCATCGCCATGGCCGGCTCAGCAACCGCGTTTCGCGCCGATAACCGTCCAGAGGACGGTTCGTTGCGGTGCGCACTAGACGTTGACCGCCTCGTGGTGAGCGACCGCCAGGACCTCTTCCAGCGTCGTCACGCCACGCATCGCCTTCAGGACACCGTCCTCCAGCAGGGTGCGCATGCCGAAGAGTCGCGCCTGACGGCGGATCGCCTGAGTCGGCTCGCGGCGGTAGGTCATTTCGCGTAGCGTTGAGTTCATCTGCATCAGCTCAAAGATGCCGATTCGGCCCTTAAAGCCGGTATGGTGGCAGTGCGAGCAGCCGCGGCCACGGCGGAAATTGGCCTTCTTGACCTGTTCGGGCGTCAGTCCCACGGCGGCCAGCTCCGAGGGGTGAGGCTGGTCTGGCTCGGCGCACTTGGTGCAAACCTTGCGGACCAGCCGCTGCGCCATGACCGCCATCACGCTGGCCGCCACCAGGAACGGCTGCACGCCAAGGTCGATCAACCGCGTGATCGCGCTGGGCGCATCGTTCGTGTGCAGCGTACTAAAAACTAAGTGTCCAGTAAGCGACGCCTGGATGGCCATGTCTGCGGTCTCCTTATCGCGGATTTCGCCGACCAGAATGATGTTCGGCGACTGCCGCAGCATGGCGCGGATGATCCGGGCAAAGGTCAGCCCAATGTGCGCCTTGACCTCCACCTGATTGATCCCCGGCAGATAATACTCCACCGGATCCTCCGCCGTGATGATCTTGCGGTCCGGCCGATTCAACTCATTCAACGCCGCATACAACGTCGTCGTCTTGCCACTGCCCGTCGGACCTGTAACCAAAAAGATTCCATTAGGTCTCTTAATGATCTGCAGGAACCGGCGGTAGTCGTCCTCCATGAAGCCCAGCTCGCGGATCCCCATCATGATGTTGCTCTTGTCCAGGATCCGCATCACCACCGCCTGACCATGAATCGACGGCAAAACACTGACCCTCAAGTCAATGTCCTTGCCGTTCACATTCGTCTTGATCCGACCGTCCTGAGGCCGCCGCTTCTCCGCAATGTCCATCGACGCCATGATCTTGATACGCGACAGCAGCGGCCCAAGGATGCGCCGCGGCGGCGCATCACGTTCGACGCACACGCCGTCGATCCGATATCGAATGCGCACCCGATCCTGGAACGGCTCGATGTGGATGTCGCTGGCCCTCAGCCGAACCGCTTCCTCAATAATTAAGTTCACCAACCGAACGATCGGTGCGTCCGAATCATCGGCTACCACCGACGCCGCCGGCGACAGCGCCTCCGTCTCCGTGAAATCGATCGCCGTGTCGGTGAACTCCTGCAGCAACGAGTCGACCGACTCGGTCTCCGTCTGACCATAGTGCCGGTTGATCGCCTCCAGGATCTGGTCACGCGGCGCCAGGGCAATCTCAATGTCGCGGTTCAAGATGAACCGCAACTTGTCGACCGTCTCGTAGTCCATCGGGTCTGCGATGGCCACCTTCAACCGGCCGTCCTCCTGAGCAACCGGCATGACGATGTTCTCGCGTGCCACCGACTCAGGAATCAGCTGCACGATCGCGGCTGGAATCTGTACCTCCGACAGATCCACGTAATCGATGCCCATCTGCTGGGCTATCGCCTGCATGACCTCGTCGGCCGACGCATAGCCCAACTTCACGATGGCGTCCTGCAACGAAATGCCCGTGCTCTCAGCCAGCTGTCGCGCTTCGGCGACCTGATCAGGTCCGACAATGCCTCGGCGGATCAGAACCTCCGTAAAATCGGCTCCCGCCATGCTCATCGCGCGCCACCTCGCTGCTTGTAACGGAACGGTCGGTTACGGACCCACACCGGTCGTTGCCGCGTGCCGGTGCCGAACCACGGAGCTGCCGGCGATCATGCCCGGCCTGCCCGATGGGCCCATCCAACAGAGGGACACGATACCCACTAGCGACCACCGCGGATGCGTGCACTGTACAGCGTACAACGCAACCGCCGCACTCGCAAGGGACCTCTCCGGCCAATTCGGACCTGAGTCACCCACTCCAGGGGACATGCCATCTGAGGCTAACCAAAAGCCAGCGGTGGGATTCGAACCCACAACCCCTGCTTTACGAAAGCAGTGCTCTACCGTTGAGCTACGCTGGCGGCCGGTCCCACTTGATCCTAAGAGCCGATGTACGACCGGTCAACCATGCCCCTGGCCTGGCAACGGTCACGGCTCTTGCGTCGGCCCACTGTACCCACACCATGCCCTGTCCTCTCGGCCCGGCCGCATGCGTGCTCGTCGTGCGGGCAGCACCCGTGAGCGTCTGCAGCACGGTGCGGTCGGCCGATCGAGTCAACCGTGCATGCCGTGACGTACCGTGTTGGTTGCCCGGCAAATCGCCACGCTGTCAGCCGCGCGGCACATGAAATTTCTGGCCGCACCGCGGGCAGGGTACGCGCCGCCCGCCATAGCGGCGACGGTTAATGTACAGCTTGCTGGCGCAGTTGGGACAGAACACCACCGGCTTTTCCTTCGCCACATCAACCTCGCCCGCATCCGGCTCCTTGCCCTCCAAGTCCGCCGTCTGCGGCGGATTCAGCTTGGCAACGTCGATGAACATCGAATCCCCGGCGGTGCTGGACGGAAGCTGTAGCCCGCGCAGCCGGCGACCGCAGTTCGGACAGATGACCCGTGGCACGGCCACCGTCTCCACCTCAAATACGTGCCGGCAAACGACGCAACGAACTTTGACCACTTTCGCGTTCCGGACGTATCGTCTGCCAGGGGTTCACACGCGGGCCAAGTACTGGTTCCTGTCTATCCTATACGTAGCCCATAAACTGCCCCGTCGCGGGCGTCATAGCCTGGCTCTGATGGCTAGCGCGTGACAGACGCTCGTAGCGGGTTTTTCCCGGAGCCGGAAAATGCCGGAGGGCTGCTTGTCCGGCCTGCCCCCCTGGTTATGAGCAGCTTCTGGCACGCGCCCCAGCGCGGGCCACGGCAGCGGCAGGCTCGCGCGCCTCGCAGCGCTCAGGCTTCGGCTCGGGCACGTCGAGCCGGCCTTCGTCCTTGCCTGCACGGCAAGGCTGTCGGCCGGGGTCTTCTGGCCGCTGCGACCGTGCCGCCCTGGCCCCCGCACAGCCGGCATCACCGCAACACCGGGTGCGTCGCGGCGCCGGCGGCAACCGTGAGGTGTACGAACCATGGATCCGGATGCCCTGCTGAAGAGCACCGAACTGACCGGGAAAGAACTGTACGAGACGGCTCGCACGCGCGTGCCGCCGCGTGAGGGCAAGCTTCCGCTGACGCACGAGATCCTCAGCAACTGGCCCAGCGGCGATCTGTTTGGACTCAGCCACAACGTGGCCATGGGCTGGTCACCGGAGAGCGTGCTTCGTGACCAGGTGCTGCTACTCAGCACGCAGGGGGGGCTCCGGGCCGACAGCGGCGATCCGATCGCCTTGGGCTACCACACCGGCCACTGGGAACTGCCATTGCTTGTCCGTCAGGCTGCCCAGACGCTGCGCGACCTGGGCGTGATCCCATTTGCCGCGTTTTGCTCAGATCCGTGCGATGGCCGCACGCAGGGGACTCCGGGCATGATGGACAGCCTTGCGTATCGCAACGATGCGGCCATTGTCTTTCGACGCCTCGTCCGGTCGCTCCCGCAGCGGAAGGCTGTGCTGGGGATCGCCACCTGCGACAAAGGGCTGCCTGCCATCATGATGGCCCTGGCGTCGTTTCCCGACCTGCCCACCGTGATTGTCCCGGGCGGGGTCGCGCTGATGCCGGAGGTCGGCGAGGATGCTGGGACGGTCCAGACGATCGGTGCACGGTATGTGCACGGCGAGATCACGCTGGAGCAGGCGGCTGTGGAGGGATGCCGGGCGTGTGCAAGTCCCGGGGGTGGTTGCCAGTTCCTGGGTACAGCGGCAACCAGTCAGGTGGTTGCTGAGGCGTTCGGCTGGACCGTGCCTCACGCCGCCCTCGCCCCCTCGGGCCTGCCGCTCTGGCTCGATGTCGCGCGCCGGTCGGCCGAAGCGGCGATGCTCATGATCCGCCACGGCTTAACCACGGCCAAGCTGCTCACAGCCGCCGCGCTGCGCAACGCCATGGCCGCCCACGCAGCGTTCGGCGGCTCGACGAACTTGCTGCTCCACATCCCGGCCATCGCGCATGCCGCCGGCCTGGACCGCCCAACGCTGGACGACTGGCTGGCCGTCAACCGAGCGGTCCCGCGGCTGGTTGATGCCCTGCCGAACGGTCCGGTCGGCCACCCCACCGTGTGCGTGTATCTGGCCGGGGGCGTGCCGGAGGTGTTCCTGCATCTGCGTCGGCTGGGGTTGATCGACACATCGGCCCTGACGGCGATCGGCTTGAGCTGGGACAACGTGCTGGACTGGTGGGAGCGGTCCGAGCGGCGTAAGCGGCTGCGTGAGCGGCTCTACGAACTGGAAGGCATCGACCCGGACGACGTGATCCTGCCTCCGGAACGTGCTGCGGCCAAAGGGCTGACGCCGACGACCACGTTCCCTCGCGGCAATATTGCTCCGGAAGGTGCCGTCATCAAGAGCACGGCCATCGACCGCTCGTTGCTCGACATCCATGGTGTCTACCGGCACGTTGGCCCGGCCCGCGTGTTTGTGCGGGAGAGCGACGCGATCCGGGCAATCAAGGGCCAGGCCGAGCCGAAGGTGCGGCCCGGCGACGTGGTCGTGCTCTGCTGCGGCGGACCGCTAGGGACCGGAATGGAGGAGATCTACCAGGTGACCGCTGCCTTGAAGCATTTGCCCTGGGGAAAGCACGTGGCGGTGGTCACCGACGCACGCTTCTCAGGCGTCTCCACCGGCGCCTGCATTGGCCATGTCAG
>JALXBF010000015.1 GCA_026991575.1 Planctomycetota bacterium
AACGATACCGAGAACTTTGTGTTCCGGCCGAATACGATCTACATCCCGTTTGGCGAGCCGCCTGAGAAGTTCCTGATTCCGTTAAGCAAGCCGGCGGACCGCCAGAAGATCGAGCTGGTTGTCGACCAGGTGGAGGCGATTGATCCGGAGCGCCGCACGGTGGCGCTGAGGGGCCGTGAACTTGGCTACGATTTCCTGGTGATTGCCACTGGTGCGGACATGCGGCCGGAGGAGATTCCCGGGCTGAAAGAGCATGCCATCACCCCTTGGACGATTGAAGACATGCTCCGGCTGCGCGACGCATTGCAGCAGACGGTGGAACGGGCCAAGGGTGGTGAGCGCCTGCGCTACGTGTTCGTGGTGCCGCCGAACAATCGCTGCTCGGGGCCGCTTTATGAGCTGGTCTTCATGATCGATACGTGGCTTTCGCGGCAGGGTGTGCGGGACAAGGTCCATCTGGTCTGGACCACGATGGAAGAAGGCTACATCCAGGCGTTCGGTCCGCGGCTGAATACGGTCGTTGAGGAGGAGTTCCGCGAGCGTGGCATTGAGGGGCACAAAGGCTGGGTGGTTGAGCGCATCGAGCCGGGTAGGGTTTACTATCGCAACGGTGAGAAGCTCGAGTTTGATTACTTGCTGAGCTTTCCGCCGTACGTGGCGGCGCGTCGCTACGAGCTGCTGCCAATCGATGAGCGTGGCTTCATCGAGGTGGAGCCGGACAGTCGCCGGGTGCGGGGCCGTGACCGGGAGTTTGCCGTGGGGGATACTGCCAACTTCCCGATCAAGCAGGCGTTCCTTGCGCTGCTGCAAGCCGATGCGGCTGCTGACCATATCGCCGCGGAGATCGCGGGCAAGCAGGCGGAGGTAAAGTTTGAACCGATGAGCATGTGCGTCATGGAGGAGATGAACAAGGCAACGTTTGCTCAGGTGCCACTGCGCTACACGGGAGATCCGCTGAAGCCGGTGGCGGTGGACGAGGAACATGAGCAGGATTATCGAGTGGGGGTTTCCCCGCTGTGGCGGCTGGGCAAGAAGGTGCTCGGTTTCTACTTGCCGTGGCGGTTCAGCCGTGGGGAGCCGTTCCATGCGGGCTTTGCCTGGGAGGCCATGGATCTGGGGCTAAAGGTGATGTCGAAGCTGCTTGCTAAGTGACGCCTCCCGCCATCCTGCCCGACGAGCTCCCCGGGCCGGCGCCCCCGACGGCCCGGGGAGGAGTTTATCGGCTCAGAAACGCGGAGGAGCGGTAGACGATGAAGCAGACAGTCCGCTGGCTGGCAAACCTGCTGCCGCCCGCAGCAGGACTCGTTGCGCTGGTCCTGGTTCTGATGGCCATGGCCGGCAAGTTCCACGAAAAGGTCCACCCCGGCCTCGTCCCGTACCAA
The DNA here is from genome assembly GCA_026991575.1 of Planctomycetota bacterium. Taxonomy (GTDB): domain Bacteria; phylum Planctomycetota; class Planctomycetia; order JALXBF01; family JALXBF01; genus JALXBF01. The sequence continues at coordinate 1,383 of JALXBF010000015.1, forward strand.
CGTGCCAAGGCTCCGACGGAGGCCGTTGCCGATGTGCTGGAGCAGGTTGTGGTGGAGACGGTGCCGGCCGTGGCCACCGTTCAGCCAAGGCAGCGCGTGGACGTGGCCAGCCGGATCTTGGCCACGATCACTGCCGTGCATGTCGACGCGGCTGACCGCGTCAAGAAGGGCCAGCTGTTGGTTGAACTGGATGACCGCGAAGTGCAGGCCCAGCTCCGCGAGGCCGAAGCTGGCCTGGCGGCCGCTCAGGCTGACTATGATGTCCGCTTCCGTGACTTCCAGCGGGCCGAGCAGCTGCTCAAGGAGAAAGCGATTACCAAGGAAGAGTTCGATCGCGTCCGCGGTGCGTTCGAGATTGCCAAGGCCCAGCTTGAACGGGCTCGCCAGCAGCTGGAGCGCGTTCAGGTAGTGGCCAGCTACACTCAGATCCGCGCCCCCGCCGACGGCATCGTCTCGGACCGTTATGCCGATCCGGGTGACCTGGCGGTGCCCGGTAAACCGTTGCTTTCGCTGTACGACCCGCGCCAGCTCGAGCTGCATGCCAGCGTGCGTGAGGGCCTGGCGAACTTGCTGGAAGTTGGCCAGAAGCTGCAGGTACGTATCGATGCGGCCAAGCTCGAAACAACCGGCACAGTGCGGGAGATCGTGCCGGAGGCGGACATCGTCAGCCGAGCCGTGACGGTCAAAGTGCAACTGCCCACCGATAGCGCCACCAGGCTGTACCTGGGCATGTTCGGGCGCATCTTCATTCCTGTCGGCGAGCGTAAGGTGGCTGTGGTGCCTGCCGCGGCGATCCGATACGTCGGCCAGCTGGAGCTGGTTGACGTGGTGTTGGCGGACGGTTCGACCGAACGGCGTTTCGTTCGGGTTGGCCGTCGGCTGAACGGGACCGTTGAGATCCTCGCGGGGCTGCGTCCCGGTGAGCGGGTGTTGCTGCACCGTTCAGTCGATGGTTCGCGGGACGAGCAGGCAACGGCGGGACAGAGCGATTAGCGGGAGGGAGAAGCCGACGATGACCGCGACACGCAGGGGCGGTACTCTGATCGACCGGATCGTCGCGACGTTCCTGAAAGGCAACTTTACCGTCCTCTTCATTCTCATCACCCTTGCCCTGGGTGCT
>JALXBF010000016.1 GCA_026991575.1 Planctomycetota bacterium
GACGACGAGCTGGTGGGCCTTGAACTCTGACCGCAGGCGTCTGCAGCTAGCGGTCCGAGACTAGCTGGAGCTCTGAGCGGCAGAGACCGCGGACAGCTGGGCGCGGGCTGTGAACTGACAGAGCAACGGACTGGTCATAGCGGAGGTGAGAACGCGTCGTGTGCAACATGCGGCCATTGATCCGTGCGTTCCGTGCCGTGGTGAGCTTGTGGCGTCACACTGCGGCCGTCCATCTTGCAACGGCCGGCTTTCTCGGGGGCATCTTCTGGTGGCTGACGTATCTACCAAATGGTGTGTCCCCGGAGGCCGAGTCTGAGGCTGTCGCTGCCGACCGGCGTGCCGTCCAGAACAAGGCACGCAAGAGAAGTTATCCCGCTCGCGTCGCCGACCAACTGGCGATCGATTCTCCGCCGTTATCTGCTCGGGAACAGCAGCGACTGTTTCACCTGCCGGACGGCTTCGAGATCGAGCTTGTGCTGTCGGAGGGTCCCGGCGTCGGCAAGTTCGTCACGGTTGCGTTTGACCCGGCAGGCCGGCTGTGGACGATGACGGCGCTGGAGTACCCGGTGGACGCAAATGACGATCCGGAGGCATCGCGTCAGCTATTCGAGCGAGGGGGGCGAGACAAGGTGCTCGTGCTGGACGATCCCTACGGGCCGCAGCCAGCTGAGCCGCGCGTCTTCGCGGACGGCCTGGCCATTCCCCTTGGGATTCTCCCTTACCGCGACGGTGTCTTCGTGCAGTACGGGGAGGAGATTCGGTTCTACGAGGACCGCAACGGCGACGGGCGAGCGGACGGGTACCGGGTCGTGCTGACTGGCTTTGGTACCCAGGACTCTCACCTTTTCCCCCACCAGTTCACCCGGGTACCCGGGGGCTGGGTGCTGATGGCCCAGGGTTTGTTCAACGTGTCGGTGGTGCGTCGCCCGGACGGTCGGCCCTTTGCCGGGGGGCAACAGCAGGTCGTGTTCCGGCACTGCAAGCTGGCCCGTTTTCGGCTCGATGGTTCCGACTTCGAACTGCTCACGGCCGGCCCGAACAACATCTGGGGCCTGACGATCTCGCACGAAGGCGAGATCTGGATCCAAGAGGCGAACGACCTGGGCTATCCGATTATCCCGTTCATGCCCGGCGGTCGCTATGCCACGCCGTCGCCGGATCGGTTGAAACCGTACCAGCCGCTCATGCCGCCGCCGCTTAGCCCGCCACAGATGGGCGGCACGGGTCTCAGTGGGCTTGCGCTGGCCGATGACCGGGACGGCTGGCCCGTGCCCTGGGGAGCTCGAGGGCGGCGCCCTGGAGGGCCGCGCCGCTTCTACGTGGCCAACCCGGTCATCGGCCGGATCCAGGTGATTGAAGCAGTACCTCTGGGCGGTGGTCGCTATCGGTACCGGAAACTGGACGATTTCCTGCGGTGCGACGACCCACGGTTTCGGCCCGTGGCCCTGCAGTTTGGGCCGGACGGGTGCCTGTACGTCGTCGACTGGTACAACAAGATCATTTCCCACAATGAGGTGCCGAGAAACCACCCGGAGCGCGACCGGACGCGTGGGCGCATCTGGCGAATCCGGCATCGGAGCCAGCCACGGCGCAGACCGCCGGACCTGACGCGGCTGTCACCCCGCGAACTGCTGGCTTACCTGGGGGCGGACAACACGCTGCTGGCTCAGCTTGCCTGGCAGCAAATTGTCGATCGGCGCGAGGTGACGCTGGTGCCCGATCTGCGGCGCATCGTTGCCGATCAGAGCCAGCCGGATTCTCGCCGACTCGGGGCGCTCTGGGCCTTGGAAGGACTGGTCACGGTCTCCGGCGAGCTCCTTGTCCAACTGGCCCGCGATCCGAGTCCGCACCTGCGGCGCGAGGCGGTTCGCATCGCCGGCGCGCAGCGCCGTCCCGAGCACGAGTTCGTCACCGTGGCAGAGCTGCTGCTGGACGATCCGGACTGGCGCGTCCGAGCGGCGCTGGGCGATAGCCTGCGCCGCGTCGAGCTAAGCTCCGAGAAGGGCATGGCCCTGCTGCTCCGCTACGCGAAGCCGCCGCTGGATGGTGGTGACCCGTGGTGCCGGTATGAGCGGGCGTTGGAACGGTTCTTGGTTCGCTGGGCCATGGAGCGACACGCTCGGCGCCTGGCCCAGTTCTTGCAAAGCCCGGCGGCGGAACGGTTCCCGTTGGAAAGTCGTCTGCTGGCCACACTGGCACTGCCTGGGCCGGTCGGCGCCGTCGCGCTGGTCAGGATGATCCCCCGGCTGCAGCGGCCGCTTGATGTGGAGGAAATCCGACTGTTGGCGCAGTACATGCACGAGCCGGCGGTGGCCGAAGCGCTGCGTCAGGCGCTGGGCGAGGTGGGGCGGACTGCGCGGACGCTGCAGGTGCTGCTCGAATTGCGCAACGAACTGGACCTGACCGCGCTGCAACCCGAGATTGCTTCGGCCGTGGTGCGTCTGTGGCACGAGGCACCGGTCGAGGAGGCCACACGGCTGCTGCTGGTCGATGCCGCCGGCGCGTTTCGGGTGAGCGAGATGGAACAGGCGCTACTTCAGTTGGCCGGGGACGAGCAAGCCTCCGAGCGGTTGCGCCGCGCCGCACTCAGGGCGCTGCGCGGCATCGGGGTCCGTCGGCCACAGCCTCTGCTTGCGCTGATCGAGCAGGAGCCGCCGGGAAGTCGCTTGCGCGAACTTGCGCTGACTGCGCTTGCCGAATCGAGTGAGCCTTCCGCTCAGCGCGCCGTCGCAAAACGGCTGAGCGAGTTGACCGCGGCCGAGAAGCGGCTGGTCCTGGGGCGACTCGCCAGCTCTCGGCCAGGGGCCCGGGCCATACTGGCTGCCATCGAGCGCGGTGACCTGGAAAGCGAGGAGCTCCCGATCCGCGTGCTGGAGCAACTACGTGTGCTGCTGCCTGAGAGTGAGACCGTGCGCGAGCTGTGGGCCGAGGTGGCGGATCGCGTCCAGTACGTGCTTCGACTGAACGGTGGCCCAAACGACTACGTGGCTGACCCGATCACGCTGAAGGGGCCGTTTACGGTGGAAGCTTGGGTGCGCCTGGATCCGGACATCAGCAACGCGGATGGCATCCTTGCCGCACCCGGTCAGTTGGACATGAACTTCTACCAGGCGCGCTTTCGTGTGTGGGTCCAGGGCCATCATGACATTGTCATCGCACGGCGAGAAGTCAAGCCGGGGTCGTGGACGCACGTTGCCGTGACTCGGGACGGACAGGGCCGGTTCCGGATCTACATCAATGGGGAGCTGGACGCGGTCAGCAAAGAAAAGGAAACGAGGTCGTTTGTTGGCTTGCAGATCGGGCGGACCATCCCGTCACGGACCGGCACTAGGGGGGAGATTGCGGAATTCCGTGTCTGGAACCGGGCGCTGTCGGACGCAGAGATTCGCGACCGCTTCGATTGGACTTATCGCGGCAGCCAGAGGCCGGCCGGGCTGGTGCTCTATCGTGCCGGGCGCGATTGGGGAAGGTTAAGCGGTTCAGCCGCTGTGGTTCCCGTGATGGACGGCCCGGTGCTACAGACGCCGGCTGAGGCGCGGGCGAGAGCGGCGCTGTTTGAACGTTACCGCAGGCTGGCTTCTCAACCGGGCGATCTGAAGCGTGGCCGGGCGCTGTTCGAACGCCACTGCCTGGTCTGTCACACGGTTGGCGGCAAGGGGGGCCAGATCGGCCCCCCGCTGGACGGGGTCGGGCTAAAGGGACTGGAGTCGCTCCTGCGCAACGTGCTGACGCCCAGCGCCGCGGTGGAGGCAGGATACCGGAACTACCGCGTGCTGACCGAGGACGGCCGGCTGATAGAGGGATTGCTGGTGGCCGAGACGGAGGATGCGGTCGTGATCCGTCAGCCAGATCGACCCGACCAGCGCATTGCGAAGCGCGCGATCGCCCGGGCAGGATACACGCGGACCTCGGTGATGCCAGAGGGACTGTTGCAGGGGCTGCGCGATGAGCAAGCTCGCGATTTGCTGCGGTACGTGCTGTCGCTGAAATGACCGATGCCGGTGCACCGGTCAAGCCGCTACCGTTGCCGCAGCCTGTGTTGCACAGCAACACGGCGTCGCTGCAAGCGAGCGGACGCGTCCCCTGCCGCATCGCGCTTCCGGCCGCACAGCCGGCCTGACCCAGATTCTAAGGTGCGCGAACGGGTTACGGACAGGGGGCCGGCCGTTTGGGCGGTCCCGTCCTACGACGCTCCTGTCCGTGCCGTCAGGGGGCCGGCTCCTGCGATAGCGTCCTCGGGCCATTGCGGGCTAGGGCGACGGTTGCGTGCCGCGAGCGGACTGTCTCAAGGCTGCAGCTTCGTTGGCCAGCTTGAAATCGGGGCCCGGGGCGAAATACTGGACGTCATCGCGCAGGTAGTAAGGGGAGGGCAAGGTCATGCCGGCGCGGTCGACCTGGCATCCGGCCAACCAGCCTAGAGCGGCCAGCACGAGCGAAGCCAAAGCAGCTCGGACCGTCTTGCGACTCTGCATCGTCTCCTTCTCCAGCTCGGAGCCACTGGCGGCGGTCCTTACCGCGTCACGGACGCGCCACCGGACCTCCCTGCCTCATCGGCAAGACCGCTGTCATCGTGGTGAGTCACACTTTCGCTATCGGCGATCGATTCGCTGCAACTTGACCCTTTGCCCATCAAAGGCAACGGCCCGGGACCAGTGGTCCCGGGCCGATCGTGCGCTCTAACTGGTGCGGGTGGTGTTGTGGCTAGAGCCCAGCGGCTGGGATCAACTGCAGCTTGCCCCTGGACTGAGTCGAGCCTTCTGGGGCTGCCGGTTGCGGAGTCGGCACCTTCGGCTGCTCGACCTCAGGCTCCGCGGCGGGGGCAGGGGCGGGTGCAGGCGGTGCCGGTGCCGTCTCGACAGCGGGCCCACACAGCGAGCAGCCCGGCTGGAAGGTGGGCACCAGCGGCGGAGCCCACACGGTCGGGACACCGGCGCAGACGGAGCAAGCGGATGCATTCCATGCGTTGTGGATACAGGCCTTGATACGGTGCACCTTGTGGGCGAGTAAGTTGACGCTTGCGCCGGCCAGGGCTCCGATGCCCTGTACGGTTGCGCGTGCGGCGTGGCCGACGGTGCGCGCAGCGCTGTGGAGCGCAGCACCGGTGTGATAGAGCGTTTCACGCGCATGGTCGTGCAGGCTCTGGCCGCAGCAACCCGGATAAGGCAACGCCGGCAGTGCCGGCAGAGCCACCTGCGGCCCTTGACACGTGGTGCAGTTCATCAGGCCGTGTTCATAGCAAGCGAGTCGGATGGGGGCATCTCCTGCCCGTGCCGCCTTGACTGCCAGGGCAAGCACCGCCGCTGCGACTGCCAACGCTAACGCCTTTCGCATCGCTGAACCTCCTAACCGCAGTGTGTTTCGTCCTTCCGGAAACTTGCCGCGCCCTGGTCGGTTCCGGGCGCAGTCATTCCCTTGCCTAGTGGCTAGTCAACTATGCCCTACGCATGCGCGGATGACAAATCCGCAGCGGCGATTTGGCTGGCAAACTCGGTAAAGCGTAACTGGCCTGTGGGATCTGCCGGCGTTAGCGCCCCTGATCCACAAGCCAACGCAGCGCCTTGTCACCGATGTCGTGGCGGCACCAGCCTCCGGGCGTCTTGATGAGCCGGATTGCTTCGTACGCTTTTCGCTTGGCCTCCGGCAGGCTGTCGCCCAAGGCAGTAACCCCCAGGATGCGGCCACCGTCGACCACGACCTGACCGTCACGCAGGGCGGTACCGGCGTGAAAGACCTTGACGTCCGCCATGGCTTCGGCCTGTTCGATTCCCGTGATCGGCTGGCCCTTCGTGTACTTTCCCGGGTAACCTTCGGCGGCCAGCACAACGCACAGCGCTGCTCGATCGTCCCAGGCGATCGCCGGATGCTGATCGAGCCGGCCGTCGACGGCCGCATCCAGTAGCTCGTACAGATCCGTCTGAAGCCGCATCATAAGTGGTTGGCATTCGGGATCGCCGAACCGGACGTTGAACTCCAGCACCTTCGGGCCTGATGGCGTGAGCATCAGGCCGGCGTACAGCACCCCTTGGAACGGTATTCCCTGCCGCTTCATCTGGTGTACTGCGGGGACAAGGATCCGCTGGTCAATCTCTTCGAGCAACTCGGGCGTCGCCATCGGGGCCGGGCTGTAGGCGCCCATGCCGCCGGTGTTCGGACCGCGGTCCCCATCGTAGGCCGCTTTATGGTCCTGGGCCGGTTCCAGCCGGGCAAGGGTTCGGCCGTCGCAGATGGCCAGCACGCTAAGTTCTTCGCCGCGCAGTCGCTCTTCGATGACGATGCGCTCGCCAGCGTCTCCGAACGCCCGCTGGCGCATGATCAGGTCCACGGCGGCGAATGCCTCCTTGGGGGTGTCGCAAACGATGGAGCCCTTGCCCGCTGCCAGCCCGTCGGCCTTGACGACCACGGGCACATCGCCCAGCGAACGCAGATAACGGTCTGCCTCGTCCGGGTCGTCGAACGTTGCAAACTCCGCGGTCGGGATCGCTGCCCGCCGCATCAGCTGTTTGGCGAAGACCTTGCTGCCCTCCAGCTGAGCCGCTTCGCGGGTGGGCCCGAAGATCCGCAGGCCGGCTTGCCGGAACGCATCGACGATGCCGGCGCACAAAGGGCCTTCCGGGCCGACGACCGTCAGCGTCACGTTCTGCTCTTGGGCAAAGCGGATGAGCCCCTCAAAATCGGTCGGGTCAATCGGTACGTTCACGAACTCGCGGGCCGTGCCCGCGTTGCCGGGAGCCACGTAGACAGCTTGTACGTGGGGGCTCTGTGCGAGCTTCCACGCCAGCGCGTGCTCGCGGCCGCCGCGACCGACAACAAGCACGTTCGCCACGGCTGGTCCTCCAAGAAGCGGATCCCTGTCTCCTGGCCAACGCTCTGCAATCCTACACAGCTCACCCCAATGCGACGACCGCTGCGCCGCGGTGCGCCGTCCCGAGTCGGGTTATACTGAATGGGAGCCGCTCGTTGCGTCCGTGGCGGACGCCAACCGCCATTGCGGGAGTAGCACGTCGTGCCTGCGCAGGAACCGTCCCGACAAGAGCAGGGCCCTGTCGATCCGAGGCAGATTGAAGCGCTTCTGGAGCGACTGTCCGGTGGCGACACGGAAGCGTTCGCCGAGCTTTTCGACCTGTACCGCAGCATGCTTAAGGACCGGCTGGCCGCTCGCATCGGGCCCGATCTGGCACGCAAGGTGGACGCTTCCGACATCGTGCAGGAGACGTTCCTGAGTGCGGCGCGCCACGTGGCGGAGTTTCGGGGGGCTACGTTGGAGTCTTTCCTTCAGTGGCTTTCCGTGATTGCTTCCCGCCGGATCACGGACGCGTACCGGCACTACCTCGCATACGAAAAGCGGAACGTGCGCCGCGAGGTTGCGTTGCCGCTCGGTGACAGCGCCGACGGGCGAGCGGGCTATGCGCTGCTGCCCGACGGCACGCTCGGCCCGGCACACCACGCCGTGACCTCCGAACTGCGCCAGCGTGTGCGGCAGGCGATCGAACAGCTGCCGGAGAACTATCGCGAGGTAATCCGGCTGCGTTTCTTCGAAGGGCTGAAGTTGGAGGAGATCGCCCGGCGGTTGGGCAAGTCCAAAGGGGCAGTTGCCATGCTGCTGAGCCGTGCCGGTGAGAAGTTGCGGACCCTGCTGCCCGAGGTGAGCGGGTTGTGAGCGGGCAACAGCATCGTGCGGCCAACCAGCAAGACCCGTCGACCCACGAGGAGCAGGTTGGGCTGTTGTTGGCAGCCTTCCTGGAAGCACGCGAACGCGATCCGGAGCTTAGACCAGAACAGTTCCTGGACACGGTGCCCGAGAAGCTCAGGGAGGCGGTCCGCGCCGCCATCGAGTCGGTGCTGTGGCTGGAGGCTGTGGAACCGCACGGGCGGCAGCGGCCCGAAGAACCCTCCGCTGGCAAACAGTTCGGCCATTACCGTTTGATCCAACGGCTGGGAGAGGGCACAGGCGGCACGGTGTACCTGGCGGAGCATACGTTGCTGAAGCGGCGGGTGGCGTTGAAGCTGCTTGCTGAACCGTGGACCGCAGACCCCGGCCGACGTGAGCGATTCGAGCGTGAAGCACGGGCGATAGCGCGGCTACACCACACGAATATTGCTCCCCTCTTCGAGTACGGCCGATGCCAGGGGCGGCTGTTCTTTGCGATGCAGTACATCGAGGGCTGGACGCTGGCGGAGTTGATTTGCTACGCCAGGGAGGGGGATCAATGGAAGGAACTGCCGGAGCCGATCAAGCAACTGGTACGGGAGGCTCGGCGCCGCGGCGGGTTCCGGCCGCAACAGGTGGCGGAATGGGGGGCTCAGGCGGCAGCTGCCCTGGCGCACGCGCACGGGCAGGGGGTAATCCACCGGGACATTAAGCCCTCCAATCTCGTGCTTGACCGCCAGGGCCGGCTCTGGGTGGTGGACTTCGGGCTTGCGTTGCTGCCGGACGATGCTGGCCTGACCCTGCCGGGCGTGCCCGTCGGCACGCCGCGGTACATGAGTCCGGAGGTGGCTCGTGGCGGACCGGCAACGGAACGCAGTGACCTATACTCGCTCGCGGCAGTCCTCTATGAGCTGCTGACGCTCAGGCCGGTTCTCCCCGGTGAGGAAGTGGCGGAGGTGCTGGAGGCGGCGCGGCAGTTCGAGGGGGTTCGCTTCGAGCGCCGGGAACTATCGCGTATCGGGCGTGATCTGGCTGCCGTGGTGCAGGCTGCACTGGAGCCGGATCCGCGCCACCGGCTGGCGACGGCGGAGGTCCTGGCAGAGGAGCTGCGGCGGGTGTTAGCGGGGGAGCCGGTGCGGCTGCGCCGCTGGGCCACCCTGCGCACCGCGGCTCGTTGGGCTCGGCGTCATGCTGCCGTTACCGCCGTTGCCGGTGTGCTCGGGACCATTGCGATTGGCCTGGCGGTGTGGCGCCACGTGGACGTGGCGGCTGCACGTCGCCAGGCGGAAACCAACGCTCGCCGCGCCGAGAGCGCGCTCCGTCAGGCTCGCGCCGAACTGGTCCGGTCGCACATCGCCGATGCGCGCGCGTGGGTACGGAGCCGCGTCAACGGTCGACGGGCACACGCGCTGCGCAGCCTCCAGGAAGCTCGACGCTACCTTGATGCCGTCGACGGCTCGGTCGCGGCCGACTGGTGGGATGCGTGGCTTGCTGCGCAAGGCTGCCCGGACTTGACTTACCAGCCGCTTGCCCACCGTGCCGTGTCCCATCCGCTTGAATCCCTCTTGGGTGGTAGCACCCGTGGTGCCCAACCCGAGCCGTGGACCTCGCTGGAAGTGGTTGTGCCGCAGCAGCGCGGGCAGCAACTCGTGGTTGGCACCACCCGCTCAGGATTGCTGTTCCGGCTGCTTGAGGGCCGGCCTGAGGTCATCGTGGAGCTGCCCGGGGAACAGAGCACGCTGTGCGGCTCAGCCTACCCGTGGGTTGTCGCTGCGGGAGAAGACGGTGCCTGGGCCGTGGACCTGACGAGCGGAGCTGTCCAGCAGATCTGTGACGGACCAACGCTCGCTGCCGCCGTGGCGTCCGCGGCGAGTCGGATTGCCGTGGCAACGCGGGGAACGGTCGCCATCTACGAGCTGGCCGGCACCGCCTGGGAGGAGGCTGCCCGGTTGGCGCTACCTAGCGGACCGGCAGTCGCGCTGGCGTGGGACTGGGCGGGCAAGCTGCTGGCAGTGGTGACGGATCGGCCACCGGAGCTGACGGTCTACACGGTGCCCGCGGGCCGGGCGATCTGGCGGATTGACCTGGCTGAGGGGGAGCGTTCTGCCGTGCTGCGCTCGGCCACGTTGGCGTTTCTGCCCACGGGTCAGGTGGCGCTGGGCTTGGCAGATGGCAGCGTGCGCGTCGTGTCGCCGCAGACCGGTCTGGGGGATCTGCTGCGAAGTCACCGCTCCGCGGTAACCGCCTGCGTTGCTGTGGACGATGGTGTGCGGCTGATGACGGCCGATCGAGCCGAAGTGACTCTCTGGAACCTGGTCCGAGGGGAGCCGTTGTGTCCGTCGTTGAGGCTGCCAACGGCCGTTGAGCGCGTCACTGCGTTGTCGGCCGGTGAGTGGCTGGTCGGCTCGGCCGAAGGGTGGTACCGCGTGCGGTTTCGACCGAGCGGCCGCCTGTACCGCGCGTTGCCCGTGCTGGCCCGGCGTGTCGTAGCCGGCACGTTTTGTGCTAGTTCGATCGTGCTGGCCGGTGCGGACGGTGAGCTGTTGGTCGTCGGTCCGCGCGGCGAACAGCGGCGGTACCGGTTACCCGGGTCGCCCCAGCGGCTGCAGCGGCAGTCGGCGGACCTGGTGGTCTGCTATCTTGCCGATGGCCGGCGTGTGGTATTGGACGTAGCCGGCGGGCGACTGAAGGTGCCGCGTGTCGACACCAGCGCGGTGGGGGGGGCCGCCTCTGGCGGAACCGCCCCGAGTGCTGCTCAGCAGGCCGTGACGCGGTGGCCTGGCCCGGTGGCCGGCGATGGTGCCGATCGTGACACCGGCGAGCTGTTGTCGGTCGTGCGGTGGCATGGCGAGAGCGACGTGCTGACGGTTGCTTTGGTGGCTGGGCGTGATGGGGGCCGAGACGTGCTGCTGTGGCGGAGCGATCGGCAGGGCAAGTTGGTTCGGTTGCTTGGCCGGCTCAGGCCGGTGTTGGTGGGACGGGTGGAGGCGATAGCGGTGAGCGAGGCAGGGGACCTGTTGGTTATGGGAGGGCCTCGCGAACCGGCGCGGCGCGGACCTGGGCTGGCCGAGTGCTGGCGGCTTACGGAGCTGTTGCCCGCGGGCCACTAGCTGGCGCGTGGCATCCGCGCAGCAAAAGGGCGGGAAACCGGTATGGTTTCCCGCCCGTCGGCTTCGAAGGTTACTGGACCGGTTCCAGACCGTGCTCGGCCGCGTACGTCTGCAGCTTCCGAAGCGCCCGGCTCTCCAGTTGACGCACACGCTCCTTGGTCACGCCCAGCTCGCGGCCAACCTGCTCCAGCGTCCGTGGCGTGCCTTCCTGGCCGAGCCCGAACCGGGCGATGATCACACGCTGCTCCCGTTCGTCCAGCCGGTCGAGGATCTCGTACAGCAGCTTCTTGATCTCGCGCATCGAGGTTTCTTCGTGGTACGGATCCGCGCGTCGGTCGGCGGCCGTCTCGAAGATCTCGTCGTAACCGGTGACGAACCGGTCCTGGCGCACAGCCTCCTCGGGGATGGATCGGGCATAGTTCTTCATGATGGCCCAGGAGGCATAGGTGCTGAACTTGAACCCGCGGCTGTAGTCGAACTTCTCCACGGCGCGGATCAGCGACATATTCCCGTCGCTGACCAGCTCGAACAGGTTCGTCTGCGGGCTCACCCGCCGCTTGGCGATGGAGACCACCAGTCGCAGGTTGGACCGGATGATGCGGTTCTTGACGTCCAGTGCCTCCTGCAGCAGCCGCTCCATCTCGTCCATATCGCTGACGCGCGGCCGCTGGATGTCGAGCCGCTCCTGGATCTTCTTGGCCTTGTGCTTCAAATAGTTCATCTTGCGGAACAGGTACACCTCCTGTTCCTTGGTCAGCAGCGGGACCTCGTAGAGGGAGGTCAGGTACGGCGGCAAGCCCTTCGGAGGCCGGGTCCGCTTAGGCTGCTTCTCCGGCACCGGTTCCGGGCCGAGGATCTTCTTGTCGGCCCCCGGCTTGTCGAACTCCTCGTTGTACATGTACTCGATGGTCATTTCCTTGAGCCGCTTGCACCGCACCTGCTGGATGGCCCGCTGGATGGTGGACGGGGCCTTCTGGTAGCGGCGCGCCAGAGCGGCGATGGGGGCGCCACGCCGATAGGCCTGGTAGATCTGTTCCTTATCCTCCCATGTCAGCCGCGCACTTCGCTCGCTGAAGACTGCCCGGTCGGGGTGCTGCTGGTCGTACCGCTCCAGTTCCCGACGGACGGTCTCCACCGCGCGGCCCATCTTCTCGGCCACGGCCCGCACTACCTCGGTGGGCTTGCTTCCCTTGCGCTGCTTCTTGATCTCCTTGGCCAGTCGAACCATCGCCTCTCTCTCTTGGTCGCTGAGGTTTGAGAACTCCCGAGCCCGTGCTACGACGTCTGCGTGATTCTTGAGGAACCGTTGGACGGTTCGTTCCGGGAACGCCAGCACCCTGCGGCCCTCAGCCGTGTAGTACCGCCGTCCCACCAGGCCTCGGGCTCGCCACCGTCTTAGAGTGCGCGTGCTAACACCCAGTTCCCTGGACAGTTCCGAGACCCGGTACAGCTTCTCGCCGGCATCGGCCAGGCTCAGCTTCAGCGTGCCGCTGAGCTCTTCGATCAATCGGGCCAGGTCATCGGCTAAGGCGATCCCTGGCAGCGGCACGCCCCGATCCTCACTGGGATAGAGCCCGGTCAGCCGGAAACTGACATACGCATAGGGGTATACGGTGTTCGGATCCAGTTCTGCCTGAAAGCGCTCCGCACGCTCCATGTACTGCAGGCGCAGCCTGCGAGGAGCAATGCGCAGCTGATCGGCAAGGCGGCGAATCGGGGCAAGCTGGTACTTAAGCGGCATGGCAAAGTCCCCAGCGGTTAGCGCCGCGGCAGCAGCCGCGGCTTTTCAACACCCCGGCGCCGCTTCCCCGTTGGCCGGTTCAGGTGCACATCGCGTGCCACAATCCTCCCCGGCAACGGATTATGCGGCTCAGTGCAGAGGAAGCGGCAAACCAGGGCCTTTTCGGCCGTTCTCGGCGTCACCGCCGGGTTATGCTTCAGTAAGACGCCACCGGTCCTGCCGCGTGACACACTGCCAGCTTGGCACGTTCGCACGGCCAAGCGCGCCTCAGTCGCGTCACAACTGTCTCTGTGCGCGACGAGGACCGTGCAGCGCGGAAGGAACCTGGCCCGACTTCGCTCCCGTGCCCCGACCGCTACCGGGGACTCGCCCCACAGGAACATTCGTTCGGCGGGAAATCCTCCGTACGCGGATATCCTACCCGATGAACGATCGCTTGCCAAGCAGCTATCGCGCAGCCTGCGGCTATTCCTTCCACAGTACGCACACGTACGTCAGCGGTTCGCTATTTTTACCACGACCACCAGCGGATGCAACCCCAATTCTTGCCAGCGACCCCTCAAAGCCCGCAGCCGCGGCAAGCGATACCAGGCGAACCCGGCACCGGCCCCGATCCGAGGCCGATTCCGCATCGCTTGACCCGGTTGACGATACGTTCCAAGCGCTGGTACACTGGTGGCGCAACGGCAGCAGGGTCTAGCGACCGCGCTGTCCGGGCCTGCCGGGCGAGTGGGCCAGCTGAGCAGGCCGCCAGAATTGAGAACATACGAGAGTGTTATGGGTGGAGGTTATCCACGGTCCGTATCGGAGCTCGGTTTGGGAGGTGCGTCTCATGATGCGCTTTCGTCGTCAGGGATTTACCCTCATTGAGTTACTGGTTGTCATCGCCATCATCGCAGTGCTGATCGCGTTGTTGCTGCCGGCGGTGCAGATGGCGCGTGAGGCAGCACGGCGTGCCCAGTGCGCCAACAACCTCAAGCAGATTGGCCTGGCAATGCACAATTACCACCAAGCCCACGGCTACTTCCCGCCGGAAGGCACGCGTGCCTACCGAGGCTGGAACCGCATCGTGGGGGTGGGCGGCGAGCAGCTCTGGAGCTTCAAGGTGTTCCTGCTGCCCTACCTCGATCGCGCCGATGTCTACAACGCCGCTAACCTCGACTTGCGCGCCTTCGGCGAGCCGTTAGGCAACTGGGGCAACGACCCCAATGCCACGCTGCGACGCACGCGGATTGAGACCTACCTCTGCCCGTCCGATCCGCACTTCGACCACCGCAACCCCTATGCAACCGCTCAGAACTACGCGCCCAACAACGGCACGGAACGCTACTTCAACAACTGGCGGACCAACGGTATCGCGTACCGCCCCGGGTGGGACTGGGCGTTCAACAAGCCGATTGGCATTCGTGACATCGTGGACGGTACCGCCTTCACGGCTGCGTTCTCTGAGTGGATCCGCGGTGGCATGCAGGGCCAGATGACGGCCGACCGGGGTGACGAGCTGGCCGTCGTCTGGGAGGGCCCGATCTGGTGGGCCGGCGGTTATGGCCGAAACGCCCAGCGTGAGGGCGACAAGTGGATGGAGCGTGAATGCGACCAGTCGACCCACTACTTCTGGGACTTCAAAGGGGAACTGTGGTGGCTGAGCATGATGGGCCGCGGAACCGGAATCGGCTTCTCCAAGCGACCGAATCACAAGAGCTGCATCGGTGTTGCCGGTGGTCAGCCGGTTATCCCGTGGGGTATTGCGGAGTTCAACGTCGCGCCGTCTAGCCTGCACCCGGGTGGCGTGAACGTGCTGTTCTGCGATGGTCGTGTCCGGTTCATCAGCGAGGACATCGACCAGCAGATCTGGTTCGCCATCGGGACACGCGATGGCCGCGAGCCGATCAGCGAAACCGACCTCACTTTCTAACCACTGTGCCAGCACCGACGCTGTCCGCCGGCGAACTCGCCGGCGGACAGCTCTCTGTTGCCCTCGCGGGTATCAACGGTGTGGGAGTCCATCTATGAAACGCCTAGCCCCATACTCACTGCTCGCCAGCTTCGCCCTGCTCAGCCCCGTTGCGCTGACCGGCTGCGGTCAGAACCTTCCCGAACCGGCTGGCCCCGAGATGAGCGTAGATGAGGCGATGGAGAAATCGATGCCCCAGTTCAAGCAGTTCATGAGCGGGGACGAGCCACAGGATGCCGCTCAGATGTTCACCCCGGGCGGTGGCGCCGAACAGTATCCGGGCGCGGGCAAGAAGTAGGCCGCCGGCCGCGACCGGTAGCCATCGATCGCTGCCCGGTGCTGCTGGATCGGTGCCGTTCGCACGTGTGGTGCACGGCTTAGTAGTCGTTCCAACCAGCGGTGCCAGCCATGCTCGCTTGACGCATCGTCGTCGGCTGCAGGGGGGTAGTCCGCCGGGCAACGGGTACGAACTGCATACGCATCGACGCAAATCGGTCTAGTTCCCCAAGCCAGTCCAATTGCTCGCTAGTGTTACGCGCTGTTGAGCGGCAAGCGGTCGACACTGCTGCCTCTATGCCCGGGCACCGTGTGGCGTGGTGTGGACTGCTCCTTTTCAGATCCGGTTGTTAAGTGGGGGCTGGCGGAGGGGGGCTGGTGCCTGCCGAGGTAGCCTCAAAGCAACCGGCTGTGGCACGCGCAGCCGAGGGGGGGCAGACGTTGAGAGGCTCGCTGGGTAACGGGGAGGGGCTTGTCAGGGCTGCGTCGATGGCGGGGGGCCGCGGCACAGCGCCGAGCTGATCGCTGGTCTGACCTGTTGCGACGGCGACAGGTTTGCGGACTGTGGCCGCAGACGGCTGGCTAGCGTACCGACGCAGGGTGGCGGCAGGTCCGGAGTGTCCGGATGATGCGTGAGTCTGATCGTTGCGGTTCGGTACTGGTCGGTTGGGTCGAGCGGCCGGCACGGTACGCGTGTGCGTTATACATGCCCGGTGGTCTTTTCCACCGAATGCGCCGCAGGCGGGATCGCCCCGGGGGGACACACGGATTGCCTGGCCGGCACGACCGCGCAGGCGGTCTGGCGCACGGACTGAGCTGGCCCCCCAAGCCAGCTTCGCTTGACAGAGGCCGGTCGCTGCGGTACCGGTGAGGGCCGTGGGGTAGGACCGCGCGCAGGAAGGCTAGGAGCGTAAGGAGAGCGAGATGACGCACCGCTGCAGTTGGCGCGGAGTGATACTGGCGGTCGGCTCCTTGCTTGTGATTCAGGCGGCGGCGGCGGAGCCGCCGGTGACGCTGGCGGAGCGGACGCCACGTGTCGGACAGGTGGTTCTCAACACGCTGACCGCCGTACAGCAAGGGCGGCTGGTGTTGCCGGCTGAAGGGGACAAAGACAAGAAGGTTACCATTCGGGCGGAAGCAAGGCTGATTTTTGAGCAGTATCCGATCCAGGCCGGTCAGCGCGAAGCGCGGTACCTGAAGGATGCTGTGGTGGGCGTGCTGGTAGAGGGGCGGAAGACGCTGCGCACGATGCGCCGCTCCGTTCGCCTTATCGCAACGTCGGTGCGTGACAAGCAGCTCTTCTTTTACTCGCCGCGTGGCCCGTTGACCTACGAGGAGCTCCAGACGCTGCACTATCCGTTCGACCCGCTGGTCCTAAGCCGGCTGGTCGATGCGGCGAAAGGGGGGGTGGTGGTCGGCAAACAGTGGCGGCTATCGGACGAGCTGGTAGGACTGCTGGTGCGGTTCGATGCGGTAGAGCGTCAGGATATCCGGGTGGTGTGTGATTCGGTGACCGAGGGACTCGTTCGGTTGCGAGTGGCCGGGACGGCGGTGGGGACGTTTGCGATCGCGCCAGCGCGGGTGACGTTGGATGCTTCACTGGAGTTTGACCGTAAGGAGCAGCTATTCAAGCGGGTGGAGGCTGAGTTGGCGGTGGTGAAGTCGCCGGGCCCGGTGGAGCCTGGGTTTGAGGGCACGGTTCGGGTAACGCTGCAGCGGCAGTGGGCGGAGGCGGAGATGCTCACGGCCGAACTGATCCGGTCCCTCCCTGCTGGAGCGGCTCCCGGTCTGGACTACCTTGTGTTCGAGCATCCTGAGGGCAAGTTTCGCGTGTACTATCCGAGGCGGTGGCGGATCCATTTTGCGGATCGGAAGTCGTTGGTGCTGAAGTGGGTGGACGACCGCGGACTGGTGGCTCAGTGCAACCTGGTTCTTGGGCACAAGGCCAGCCCTGGAACGCATCTAAAGCCTGAGGAGATCCGTGAGCAGGTGATCAAGGCAGTCGCAAAGCACAAGGCGCAGTTGTTGGAGGAGCGCGAGTTGCCGGGCCAGGAAGCCCTGTGGATCTATCGCATGGCGCTGGCCGGGGTCGTTGGCAAGGAAGCGGTCGTGTGGCATTACTACACGTTGGCGGACCGTTCGGGCCAGCACCTGCTGGTGGTCTTCTCGGTGCCGGCCAGTCGCAGCAGTCAGTTTGGCGGGTCGGACCTGGAGATTGTGCAATCGATTCAGATGCCGGCGCGCAAGGAGCCTGGGGCCGGCGGCGGTGGCGCGCGCGTGTCGCGGCGGGAGCGGTGAGCTGGGCTTGCTTGAGATTTCCGCGGTGGGGCGCGATAATTCCGGGGGATGGATTGCCTGCTGTTGACGGCCGGCTAGAATTGCTAGCGTAGCTCAATCGGTAGAGCGCCGGTTTTGTAAACCGGGGGTTGTGGGTTCGAGTCCCACCGCTAGCTTCGTCGTGCGGGCCGGTGGCCGAGCGGCCAAAGGCGCCAGACTGTAAATCTGGTGGCGGACGCCTACGCAGGTTCGAATCCTGCCCGGCCCACTTGCCTACTCGGGCATCTGCACCGCTAGGCGGGCGTAGCTCAATGGTAGAGCACCGGCCTTCCAAGCCGGGAATGCGGGTTCGATTCCCGTCGCCCGCTCCATTGCCTCTGGCACGCCGCCGTCTAGAATGACGGCGCCTGGTTTTTTGGCTGGCCGGTTCGCTGGTCGGCCAGGGGGCTGCTGTAGCTCAGTCGGTAGAGCGCGTCCTTGGTAAGGACGAGGTCATGGGTTCGAATCCCATCAGCAGCTCTGCCTGTGCTGCGTAGCTCTGTTGCCGGGCAATTCCGTGTCAGATGTGGGTGTGGTGTGGACGGTAGGCGATGGTGTTTGCGGTCTTGATAGTTTTGTGACGTTACGACGGGAGAGGAGCGGAGATGGCAAAGGAGAAATTCGAACGAACGAAGCCCCACGTGAACGTTGGCACGATCGGGCACATCGACCACGGTAAGACGACGCTGACGGCTGCGATCCTCTTTCGCCAGCATCACAAGCTGGGCCGTGGTCAGGTGAAGACGTACCACGAGATCGCCAAGGGTGGTACTGTGCGTGACGCCTCCAAGATCGTGACGATCTCCGTGGCGCACGTGGAGTACGAGACTGAGAAACGGCACTACGCCCACATCGATTGCCCGGGGCACGCAGACTACATCAAGAACATGATCACTGGTGCCGCTCAGATGGACGGCGCGATCCTGGTGGTGGACGCTGCCGACGGCCCGATGCCGCAGACGCGCGAGCACATCCTGCTGGCCCGTCAGGTGAACGTGCCGGCACTGGTGGTGTTCCTGAACAAGATCGATCTGGTTGATGATCCGGAGTTGCTCGATCTGGTTGAGATGGAGGTGCGCGAGCTGCTGTCCAAGTATGGCTATCCGGGGGATGAGGTGCCGGTGATCCGGGGCAGCGCGCTGCCTGCGATGCAGTCGGAAGGCAAGGATGACGAGGCGTGCAAGTGCATCGATGAGCTGATGGATGCGCTGGACACGTACATTCCCGAGCCGGTGCGGGACGTGGACAAGCCGTTCCTGATGCCGGTCGAGGACGTCTTCTCGATCAAGGGGCGTGGCACGGTCGGCACCGGGCGGATCGAGCGTGGCAAGGTGAAGGTGGGCGACGAGGTGGAGATCGTCGGGCTGGCTGAGACGCGCAAGACGGTCGTCACCGGTGTCGAGATGTTCAACAAGGTGCTGGATGAGGGGGTTGCCGGCGACAATGTCGGGGTACTGTTGCGTGGTATCGAAAAGGACGAGCTGGAACGCGGCATGGTGCTGGCAGCGCCCGGCAGCATCACGCCGCACACTCAGTTTGAGTGTGAGGTGTACGTGTTGAGCAAGGATGAAGGGGGGCGGCATACGCCGTTTGTGGCCGGCTATCGGCCCCAGTTCTATTTCCGAACCACGGACGTCACCGGCGAGATCAAGAAGCTGTACAGCATGGAAGGCGAAGAGGCTCAGATGTGCATGCCCGGTGACAACGTCCGGATGGAGGTGCACCTGATCAAGCCGGTCGCCATGGAAGAGGGGCTCCGCTTCGCGATCCGTGAAGGTGGCCGCACAGTGGGGGCCGGCGTGGTGACCAAGATCCTGAAGTAATCGCGACCCGGCGGAGGAGCGATGCGCAAGTGGGTCTGGCTCGAGTGCACGGAGTGTAAAGAGCTGAACTACCGCACGTCGGTCCCGGTCAAACCGGGTGGCGGCGGCCAGCAGTCTCGGCTCGAACTGCGCAAGTACTGTCCCAGGCAGCGCAAGCACACCGTGCATCGGGAGTCTCGCAAGAAGTAGCCGTCGGGCTTGTTCCGAAAGCGTTCGACCGATACGATGAGCGGGGACCGGCGCGGTCCCTGCTCGTCGGCTGTCGGAACCGCCGCATGCCGGTTCGCGCAACGGCGGTTGTGCAGGGGCGTAGCTCAATTGGAAGAGCACCGGTTTCCAAAACCGGCGGTTGGGGGTTCGACTCCCTCCGCCCCTGCCTTCTTGCACCGTGCGACGCACTCGCCTCTTGCCGCCGCCTGCCTCTTACGCAAGGGTGCCGCTTGGATGGGTGGCCTCGGCGCCGGCGTGCCGGCAAGTGTATCGAGCGGCAAGTCTTTCTGACGCTGCGGGGATTGACATGGCCACGAAAGCTGCGGCAGGCGCCTGGCGGAAAGGATCGCTGCTGGAGGCGCTGCTTTCGGTCGAGATCTACAAGCGGACCCAGGGGCTGACGATCCGGGTGCTGACGTTCCTGGGCATCATGATCTTTGTGGTCTGGGGTGCTCAGGAACTGTACGCCCGGCTCATCACCGCGCCGTATGCCGTCCGCGTTGGTGTGCCCATGGCGCTGGTGGTGGCCAGTGGCTGGATCGCGTTCCGGCTCGTGAACTACCCGCCCTTTGCCGACTTCCTGATCGACACCGAATGGGAGATGCGCAAGGTCACCTGGCCGACCTGGTCGCAGCTGAAGCGGGCCACGGCCGTGGTCATTACCGTCACGCTGTTGATGGCCGGCTTCCTGTACCTGGTTGACCTGGTCTGGATGGGCATCCTGCGCTTGATCGGGGTGCTGTGGGTTCCCACGCCCGAGGAAGCTGAGCAGGCCGCGGTGCGGCTGCTCGATTGGCTCTATTCCGTCGCCCAGCTCTGGCTGGGCTGAACGGCGTAACCTGTTGTGCCGGAGCGTGTGATGACTGAGCGGCAGGCTGACGAGCAGAAGCAGGCCGAACGGAGCGAGGCCGTGGCCGCAGGCACTGAACAGCAGGGGGGCGGTTCCGGCCAGAAGCCCGAGATGGGCTGGTATGTGGTGAAGGTGGCCGCGTCCAAGCGTGAGGAGCAGGTGCGCGAAAGCATCCTGCGTCGGGCGCGGGTCAAGGGACTTGCCGACAAGTTCGGCGAGATTATTATTCCGACGGAAAAGGTGGCCGAGGTCAAGGGGGGGAAGCGACGCGTCACCGAGCAGAAACTCTACTCCGGCTACATGATCGTCCAGATGGTCCTGGACGACGATACCTGGTACCTCGTGCGCGAAACGCCGGGGGTCAGTGATTTCGTGGGGGCTCAGCCCGGCAAAAAACCTCTGCCGATGACCGACGCCGAGGTCGAGAAGATGCTGGGGCAGGTGCATGAGGTCACGGCCGAGGAACCCCGTCTGAAGGTCGACTTCTGCAAGGGCGACCTGGTCAAGATTAAGTCCGGGCCATTCGAGAACGTCCAGGGCGTGGTCGACGAGGTGCTGCCGGACAAGGGGCTGGTGCGTGTGATGGTGGAAATCTTCGGGCGGCAAACACCAGTGGAAGTGGAGCACTGGTTGCTGGAACGCGTCACCTAGGCGGTGTGCCCCTTTTCGCCAGTCCCCGGCCGCGCAGAAACCTGCCTGAGCGCGACGAATCCCCATTGCTCGACTGCGGAGATCCAGGAACACGATGGCTCGTAAACAGGTTGTCGCAAAAGTTAAGCTGCAGTGTCCCGGCGGTCAGGCAACGGCCGCACCGCCCATCGGGCCCGCGCTCGGCCAGCACGGCGTGAACATCGGACAATTTGTCCAGCAGTTCAACGCTCGCACCAAGGACCTCAACGGGATGATCGTCCCCGTTGAGATCACGATCTACTCGGACCGTAGCTTCGAGTTCATCATCAAGAGTCCGCCGGCGTCGGTCTTGCTGAAGATGGCTGCGGGCTTGGCAAAGGGGTCCGGGACGCCGGGACGGGAGACCGTCGGTAAGGTCACGCGCGAGGACGTGCGCAAGATTGCTCAAGAGAAACAGAAAGACCTGAACGCCCGTGACCTCGAGCACGCGGTGCGAATGATCGAAGGCACTGCGCGGAGCATGGGCATTGAGGTGGTGGACTGAGACAGCAGCCATTCCCCGCTAGACCGCGGCTACAGCCAGCTGCGGGAGGGAGGTCAGAACGCGATGCCGCGACACTCGAGGCGCTATCTGGAGCTGAAGAAAAAAGTCGAAGGGCTACCGCCCTTGCCGGTCGGCGAGGCGGTGCGTAAGCTGAAGGAGTTCGCCAACACCCGGTTCGATCAGACCGTGGAGCTTGCGGTACGGCTAGGCATCGACCCACGCCAGGCGGACCAGCGTGTGCGCGGCTCGGTCGTCTTGCCGCACGGTACCGGGCGCGCGGTCCGGGTGGCGGTGTTTGCTCAGGGTGAAAAGGCGCGTGAGGCGAAGGAGGCCGGCGCGGACATCGTCGGCGCCGAGGACCTGGTGGCACAGGTCCAAAAAGGCCAGATCGACTTCGATATCTGCATTGCCACACCCGATATGATGAAGTTGGTTCGCCCTCTTGGGCGAATCCTCGGCCCCCGCGGCCTGATGCCCTCACCACGCAACGGTACCGTCACCAACGACGTCGCCGACACGGTACGGCAATTCAAGCTGGGCCGGGTGGAGTTCCGTGCCGATCAGGGCGGCAACGTCCACCTGCCGGTAGGCAAACTCAGCATGCCGGAAGAGGCGCTGGTCGAGAACATCGAGGCTGCGCTGCATGCCATCCGAGCGCTGCGGCCTGCTGCCGTCCGTGGCCAGTACATCCGCAACGTGGCGGTGTCTGCGACGATGAGTCCCAGCGTCAAGCTGGCGGTGGCATGAGCGTTCTCCCCGGGGCTTGCCGGCGTAGCTGGAGGCTGACCAACGATGAGCCGTTACGTGAAGCGATTGATGATGGACGAACTCCGACGCACGTTGGAGGGCGTCGACGATTTCCTGTTCGTGGATCTGGAGCGGCTGAATGCCAATGAGGCCACCGAGCTGCGGCTGGCGCTGCGGGAACGGGCGATTCGAGTCCGCGTCGTTAAGAACACGCTCGCACGCATCGTGCTCCGGGAGCTGGGCATCGAGGGGGCCGACCCGATCTTGCAAGGCCCTACAGCCATCGCCTGGGGCGGCGACTCCATCGTGGAGCTGGCCCGCGAGATCACCGAATGGACCAAGAAGATCGACCGCTTCCGGATCAAGGGAGGCGTACTGGCCAAGAAGGCCATCTCCGAAGCGGATGTGGTTGCGTTGAGCCGGATGCCGACCCGCGAAGAGCTCATCGGGCGGATCGTCTCCCTTCTGGTCGGTTCCGGCACGCGGGTCGTTGCGCTCCTGCAAGGGGCTGCCGGCCGGGTGGTCGGCCAGATCAAGAGCAAAGCGGAACAAGAATCGTAGTGTCCTGTGTGGGCGATCGTATTGCGGTGCTTTCCGGCGGATCGGGCTGCGTAAGAGAGGAGAGGTACACTCATGGCCAATGGCGAATCGCGACAGTGGAGCGATAAGATCAAGAGCCTGGGCGACGAGCTGGTCAAGCTAACGGTGCTTGAGGCTAAGGAACTGGGCGATTATCTTGAGGAAGAGTACGGGCTGAAGGCTGCTGCCGGTGCGGTCGCTGTGGCAGCCGTGCCCGGCGCTGCGGCACCCGGTGCTGAGGCTGCGGAAGAGGAGAAGACCGAGTTCGACGTCATTCTGGAGAGCTTCGGCGACAGCAAGATCAACGTCATCAAGGTGGTCCGCGCCATCACCGGCCTGGGGCTGAAAGAGGCCAAGGCCCTGGTCGAGAGTGCCCCGAAACCGGTCAAAGAGGGCGTCAGCAAGGAAGAGGCCGAAGAGATCAAGAAGAAGCTCGAAGAGGCCGGTGCCACTGTTTCGCTCAAGTAACCCGACCCACGCCACTCGATCAGGACCGCAATCCCGCAGCCGAGCGCGCAACCATTGCCCGCTCGGCTACGGGTCTTGCTGCGCGCAGCCGTATCCACGACCGGGCCGCTTGCTGAACCGGCTGGTCGTCTGAGCCGATGGTGCCCGGACGACAAGAGGACTGTAGCGAGGTAGGACGAAACATGTCAACAGTCTCCGAGGAACGCGCGATCATCTTCCGCGAACGGCGGAACCTGGGGCGTTCCAAGCTCGACCTGGAAATCCCCAACCTGACCGAGATCCAGACCCGCGCGTACGAGGCGTTTCTGCAACCGAACACCCCGCCCAAGGAACGCAAGAACCAGGGGCTCGAGGCCGTCCTGCGCGAAACCTTCCCGATCGAAAGCTACGATGGCCAGATGCGCCTGGAATACCTGTACTACGAACTGGATGAGCCCCGCTTCGACCCGGACGAATGCCGCCAGCTCGGCCTCACCTACGGCCGCCCCTTGCGCGTCTGGCTCCGGTTGGTCAAAGGCAACGAGTCGATCGAGGAGGTGGTCTTCTTCGGCGACGTGCCCATCATGCTGGGCGGCGGCGAGTTCATCATCAACGGCGCCGAACGGGTCGTGGTCAGCCAGCTGCACCGTAGCCCCGGGGTGGACTTCGTCGAGGAGACCGAATCCGGCGGGCGCAAGACGTTTGTGTGCCGGATCCTGCCGGAACGCGGCAGCTGGGTCGAGATCCATATCAGTCGCAACGAAACGCTGCATGTGCGCATCGACCAGGTCAGCCGGATCCCGGCAACCATGCTCGTGCGCGCGATGAGCGAGCAGTATGCCACGGACGAACAGTTGTTGAGAGCCTTCTACAAGACCAAGAAGGTACGCCTCAGCAGCCGCACGCTGCCGCAGATCATCCACGCATTCGCCTGCGGGCCGATCGTCGATCCGGACACGGGAGAGATCCTGGTCGAATCGTGCCAGATGATCACCGAGGAGATGGCCGAAGAGATTCTCGACCGCGGCCTGCGCGAGGTTGAGGTCGTCCTGCCCGGACAGGACCCGCTGGTGCTGAACTCCATCCAGGAGGATCAGGCCAAGGGGCATGAGGATGCTCTGGTGATGATCTATCAGAAACTCCGTCCCGGCAACCCGGCCGACCTGGGCCGCGCACGCGAACTGTTCCGGGAGAAGTTCTTCGATCCGACTCGCTACCGACTTGGCCGCGTGGGCCGTTTCCGCATGAACCGTAAGTTCGGCGTCGACGTCGACGAATCGATCCAGACGCTCCGCGCCGAAGACCTCATCGAGGCGATCCGCTACCTGATGCGGCTACGCCAGCCCAACAGCGGCGCCACCACCGACGATATCGACAACCTCGGCAACCGCCGCGTCCGTACGGTCGATGAGCTTGCCTGCGAGGAGCTTCGTAAAGGGTTCCACAAGCTGAAGCGGACCGTGCAGGAGCGCATGAGCCTGCATGGTGAGCGCGAGGACCTGGGCGTCCGCAGTCTGGTCAACACCAAGGCCGTCACGGCGGCGATGGAGTATTTCTTTGGCCGTAGCGAACTGTCCCAGGTCGTTGACCAGACGAACCCGCTGTCGCAGCTCACCCACGAGCGCCGCCTCTCGGCCCTCGGACCCGGTGGCCTGAACCGCAAGCGCGCCGGATTCGAGGTGCGCGACGTGCACTACTCGCACTACGGCCGGATCTGCCCGATCGAGACACCCGAAGGAACCAATATCGGCCTGATCTCCAGCCTGGCAGTCTACGCCGGTATCGACGAGTATGGCTTCCTGATCACTCCGTACCGTGAGGTCCGTAAGGGCAAAATCACCAACAATCTGGTCTGGCTCCGCGCCGATCAGGAATTCGACAAGCGGATTGCCCCGGCCGATATCCCCATCGAAGACAATCGGATCGCTGCTGAGAAGGTCGTCGTACGCTACCGCGGCGACTACGAAACCGTGCCGGCCGACCAGGTGGACCTGATCGACGTATCCACCAAACAAATGGTGGGCGTCTCGGCAAGTCTGATCCCGTTCCTGGAGCACGACGACGCAAACCGCGCCCTGATGGGCTCGAACATGCAACGCCAGGCCGTGCCTCTGTTGATCACCGAGCCCCCCCTGGTGGCCACTGGCATGGAAGAGGCGGTCGCCAAGAACAGCAGCCTGGTCGTGCGTGCCGTCGAGGACGGTACCGTCACGTACGTCGATGCCCAGCGGATTGTCATCGACGATCGACAGTACTACCTGAAGAAGTTCACCGGCTTGTCCGACCGCACCTGCCTGAACCAGAAGCCAATCGTGAAGGTGGGCGACAAGGTGAAGGCTGGTCAGATCATCGCCGATGGCGCGGCGACCTGCCAGGGACAGCTTGCCCTGGGACGTAACGTGCTGGCGGCGTTCATGTCCTGGGAAGGGTACAACTTCGAGGACGCGATCGTGATCTCCGAACGTCTCGTGCGCGACGACGTGTACACGTCGATTCACATCCAGGGCTTCGAGGCGGAGATCCGCGAGACGAAGCAGGGACGCGAGGAGTTTACCCGGGACATCCCGAACGTCGCTGAAAAGATCCTGCGAAACCTGGACGAAAACGGTATCGTCCGAATCGGCACCTACGTCCGTCCCGGCGACATCCTCGTGGGCAAAATCGCCCCCAAGCCACGCCAGGAGATGACGCCCGAGGAGAAACTGTTGCACGCCATCTTCGGCCGTGCCGGTGAGGACGTCAAGAACGTCAGCCTCGAGGTCCCCAGCGGCGTGGAAGGTGTCGTGATCGCGACCCAGCGGTTCGCGCGGAAGCAGAGCCTGAGCGAAGAGGAGCGCAAGCGACGCGACGAGCAGTTGAAGGCGATCGAGAAGGAGTACAACGAGCGAATCGCCCAGACCTTCAAGGAGATGATTGCCGCCCTGGAAGAGCTGCTCGGCAGAGAGCTGACCGATGAGAGCGGCAAGCGGCTCCGCAAGCTGGACCAGCGACGCATCCGCGAGCTGATGGACAAATTCGACTTGAAGAAGTTCCGCATTAGCCCGCAGAAGAAGGGCGAGGCCCAGCAGCTCTACCGCCGCTACTGGCAACGCATCGACACGCTGCGCATGGAACAGCGGCGCAAGGTGAATGAGCTGCGGATTGGCGATGAGCTACCCATCGGCGTGCTCCAGCAGGTGAAGGTGTACCTGGCGATCAAACGGAAGATCTCGGTGGGCGACAAGATGGCGGGCCGTCACGGCAACAAGGGCGTCATCGCCAAGATCCTGCCCATCGAGGACATGCCCTATCTGGAAGACGGTACCCCTGTGGACATCATCCTGAATCCGCTCGGCGTCCCCAGCCGTATGAACGTGGGCCAGATTCTGGAGACCCACCTCGGCTGGGCGGCCAAGGTGCTCGGCTTCCAGGCCATCTGTCCGGTCTTCGACGGACCGGACGAGGAGACGATCCGCAGCCTGATGGTGCAGGCAGGTTTGCCGGAGGACGGCAAGGCCGTGCTCTACGACGGTCGCACGGGCGAGCGGTTTGAGCAGCCGGTCACGGTCGGTTACCTGTACATGATGAAACTCCATCACCTGGTCGACGACAAGATCCACGCGCGTGCCACCGGGCCGTACTCGCTGATCACCCAGCAGCCGCTCGGCGGCAAGGCTCGCTTCGGAGGCCAGCGGTTCGGCGAGATGGAGGTCTGGGCGCTGGAAGCTTACGGTGCTGCCTACACACTGCAGGAACTGCTGACCGTGAAGTCCGACGATGTCGAAGGCCGGACGAAGATCTACGAGTCGATTGTCAAGGGCCAGAACACGCTGGAAGCCGGCATGCCCGCCAGCTTCGAGGTGCTGATGAACGAGATACGCGGTCTGGCACTGAATATCCGGCTGGAGAAGCGGCGACTGTGAACACGCACCCCAACGGTCGGTCTGCTCTTGGGGTGAGCTTTCGCCGCTAGGGCCATCGATCCCGGAACCGTAGCCGGTATGGTCGGAACCGGGGTATCAGGAGCGACAACCAGTCAGTGGGAGAACTGGCCGTGAGTATTTCACCGGAAACCAGCTACGAACGGGTCAACGAATATACGGCCGTTCAGATTCGGCTTGCCAGCCCGCAAGACATCCGGTCCTGGTCATTCGGCGAGGTGAAGAAGCCGGAGACGATCAACTACCGGACGTACCGTCCGGAGAAGGACGGGCTGTTCTGCGAACGGATCTTCGGGCCGGAGCGCGACTGGGAGTGCAGCTGTGGCAAGTACAAGGGAATGAAGTACAAGGGGATTATTTGCGACCGCTGCGGCGTGAAGGTCACGACCTCGAAGGTGCGCCGCAAGCGGATGGGCCACATCGAGCTGGCTGCACCGGTCGTGCACATCTGGTTCTTCAAAGTAACCCCCAGCCGCATTGCGCTGTTGCTCGACCTGCGCGCCTCACAGCTTGAAGGCGTCATCTACTACCAGGACTACATCGTTATCGATCCGAAACAAACCGACCTGAAGAAGTGCCAGGTCCTCAGCGAGGAGGAATACCGCGAGGCCATTCGGCAGTGGGGCGTCGGTGCGTTTGAGGCCGACATGGGGGCTGAGGCGATCAAGAAGCTGCTGGCACAGCTTGACCTGGTTGCCCTCTCCAAGCAACTACGCCAGCAGTTGCAGCAGACCGATTCAAAGCAGCAGCGCAGCGAACTGATCCGGCGGCTCCGCGTGGTCGAAGCGCTGCGCGACAGCGAGAATCGGCCCGAGTGGATGGTGTTGGAGTGCATCCCGGTCATCCCGCCCGAGCTCCGTCCTCTGGTGCCGCTCGAAACCGGGAATTTCGCCACCAGCGATCTGAACGACCTCTACCGCCGCATCATCAACCGCAACAACCGGCTCAAGAAACTGGTCGACCTGAACGCCCCGGAGGTGATCATCCGCAACGAGAAGCGGATGTTGCAGCAGTCGCTCGATGCGCTCTTCGACAACAACCGCTGCAAGCGGCCCGTAATGGGCTCCTCGAACCGTCCGCTCAAGAGCCTGAGCGACATGATCAAGGGCAAGCAGGGGCGGTTCCGCGAGAACCTCCTGGGCAAGCGGGTCGATTACTCGGCACGTTCGGTCATCGTCGTTGGCCCAGAGCTGAAACTGCACCAGTGCGGTCTGCCCAAACGGATCGCCCTAGAGCTGTACTCGCCGTTCATCATCCGGCGGCTCAAAGAGCTCGGGCATGCCGACACGATCAAGGCGGCCAAGCGAATGGTGGAGCAGAAGCGGGATCCGGTCTGGGACATCCTTGATGAGGTCATCCAGAACCACCCGGTCCTGCTTAACCGCGCCCCCACGCTGCACCGGATGGGCATCCAGGCGTTCGAGCCGATCCTGGTGGAAGGCAACGCCATTCAGATCCACCCGCTGGTGTGCAAAGGGTTCAACGCGGACTTCGACGGTGATCAGATGGCCGTACACCTGCCGCTATCGGTGGAGGCGGTGGTGGAGGCGGCTACGCTGATGCTGTCGACCCACAACATTTTCTCCCCCGCCCATGGCGGGCCGATCATCAGCCCAAGCCAGGACATCGTCATGGGCTGCTACTACGCCTCATGCATGCTGGACGGCCAACCGGGTGAAGGGCGGGTGTTTGCTGACCCAGTCGAGGCGATCTACGCCTACAACCATGGTCAGATCGGCATGCATGCCAAGATCCAGGTCCGGCTTCCGGCCAACAAGAAGCGGGTTGTGCTGGACGATGGCTCGGATGACCCGAACTACAAGCCAGGCGGTCGCATCACGACGTGCGTGGGCCGGATCCTGTTTAACGACATCCTGCATCCGGACATGCCGTTCTACAACCAGTTGCTCAGCTCCAAGCGGTTGAGCCGGATCATCGCCGACTGCTATGAGCTACTGGGCCGGTCCGAGACGATCGATCTGCTCGACCGGATGAAGGACTTCGGGTTCCGGATGGCCACGCGCAGCGGGCTGAGCTTCGCGACCAGCGACCTGAAGCGTCCGGCTAACAAGGAAAAGGTCATTCGGGACACGGAGAAGCGGGTTGCCGAGATCAACCGCCAGTATCAGAAAGGACTGATCACGCCGGGCGAGCGGTACAACCAGGTGGTTGACGAATGGATGAAGGCGGTCAACGAGATCAAGGAACAGCTCATGCGCGACCTGCGCGAGGACCGCCGCGACGGCAAACCGTACATCAACCCGATCTACCTTATGGCTCAGTCCGGCGCACGTGGGAATGAGGACCAGGTGCGGCAGCTGGCCGGTATCCGTGGTCTGATGGCCAAGCCGTCCGGGCGGATCATCGAGACCCCGATCAAAGCCAGCTTCCGCGAAGGGCTGAGCGTGCTGGAGTACTTCAGCTCCACGCACGGGGCCCGCAAAGGGCTGGCCGACACGGCGCTGAAGACGGCT
The DNA here is from genome assembly GCA_026991575.1 of Planctomycetota bacterium. Lineage (GTDB taxonomy): Bacteria > Planctomycetota > Planctomycetia > JALXBF01 > JALXBF01 > JALXBF01. The sequence continues at coordinate 29,270 of JALXBF010000016.1, forward strand.
GACTCCGGCTACCTGACACGCAAGCTGGCCGACGTCGCCCAGAACGTGGTCGTCACCATGTATGACTGCGGTACGACCAACGGCATCACCAAGTCGGCGGTGCGTCAAGGGAACAAGGAGGTCGTGAGCCTTGCGCAGGCAATCTACGGCCGCGTGGCCCGGAACACGATCGTGCATCACGTATACGACGAGGTGGTGGTGCGTGAGAATGAGTTGATCACGCGCGAGATTGCCAAGAAGATCGAGGAGATGGGGATTTCGAAGATCCGCGTGCGCAGCCCCATGACCTGCGAAGCGGAACTCGGTGTCTGTGCCCTCTGCTACGGCATGGACCTGGCCACCGGCGAGCTGGTCGAAGAGGGGATGGCTGTTGGCATCATCGCGGCTCAGTCGATCGGCGAGCCCGGGACGCAGCTGACCATGCGGACGTTCCACATCGGTGGTGTCGCGCAGCGGCGGGTTGAGGAGAGCCTGGTTCGCGCGCAGCGCAAAGGAATCGTCCACTTCGTTGACTGCGACGTCGTCATCAACGAGAAAGGCCGCCGGGTTATCGTCGGACGGAACGCCAAGGTGCAGATCCTTGACGATAAGGGACGCGATCTGGAAACCCACGCCGTGCCCAACGGTGCCGAGGCCCAGGTGGAGGAGGGGCAGAAAGTCAACCCTGGCACGGTGCTGTGCGTCTGGGAGCCCCACGTGTCACGTGTGGTCTCCGACGTTGAAGGCGTCGTCCGCTTCGAGGACCTGGTCGAAGGCGAGACGCTGATCATCGAGCGCGATCCCACCACCGGTGGCAAGCGGCTGATCGTCGCCGAACATCGCGGCGATAAGCAGCCGGCGATCGTCATTGTCGACCCCGAGACCGGACGGGTCGCCGAGGTGTACCACCTGCGTGAGAAGGCCACCGTCGAGGTTGAGGAAGGTCAGAAGGTGGTCAAAGGGACGGTCCTGGCGAAAATCCCCGAAGAGATCACCGGTACTCAGGACATCACCGGTGGTCTGCCGCGTGTGAGTGAGTTGTTCGATGCACGGCGTCCCAAGGAGCCTGCGGTGCTGGCCGAAATCGACGGAGTTGTGGAGGTGGAAGGTCGCAAGGTGCGCAACAAGCGGCTGATCCGGATTCGCAACGAAAAGACCGGCATCGAGAAGGAACACTACGTGCCGCCCAAACAGCAGTTGCGGGTCAAGACCGGCGATCGAGTCCGTGCCGGCGACCAGCTCTGTGAGGGACCGCTTGATCCGAACGACATCTTGAGGATCTCTGGCGAGGAGCGGCTGCAGCAGTACCTTTTGGAGGAGATCCAGAAGGTCTACCGCAACCAGGGTGTGGACATCAACGATAAGCACGTGGAGATCATCATCGCGCAGATGTTGCGTAAGGTCGAGGTGACCGACCCGGGCGATACGGATCTGTTGCCCGAGACGGAGATCGACCGGTTCCGCTTCCAGCAAATCAATCGGCAGTTGGCCAAGTCGGCCAAGATCACCGATCCGGGCGACACCCAGTTCAAAGAAGGGGAGATTGTTCCGATGGAGGTGCTGGAGGCGGAGAACGAGCGGGTGGAGAAGGCTGGCGGTAACCCGGCACGCTGGGTGAAGCCTCGGCCTGCCACGGCACGCACGCTTCTGCTGGGCATCACCAAGGCGGCCGTGCGTTCGGAAAGCTTCATCTCGGCGGCCAGCTTCCAGGAAACCACCCGCGTGCTGACCGAAGCGGCGATTTCCGGCAAGCGCGACACGTTGGTCGGGCTCAAGGAGAACGTCATCCTGGGCCGCCTGATCCCGGCAGGCACGGGCTTCAAGCGGTATGTGGAATCGGAGGTGCGTATCAACCCGAAGATTCTCGAACAGATGGATGCTCAGCGCATGGCCAGCCTGACGACCCTGACCGGCCAGGAACAGGGCGAAGCGCAGCAGTAACGGTTGGCCGCGGGGACCGCCGGCGGCGTCACCCTGGCACGCCGCGGCTGGTTCCCGTTGTCGCCTGCCGCCCCGCTGCATAAACTTGTTTGGCGTTCGTGCCTCGCACGAGTGATGACAGGAGTGTTGACACGACGATGCCCACCATCAACCAGCTAGTCCGCAAAGGACGAAAGAAGAAGCCTTCCAAATCCAAGGCGCCGGCCTTGGAGGGCAACCCCTTCAAGCGCGGGGTCTGTCTTCAGGTGAAGACAATGACCCCGAAGAAGCCGAACTCGGCGCTGCGCAAGATCGCACGCGTGCGGCTGTCCAACGGACGCGAGGTGACCGCGTACATTCCTGGCGAGGGGCACAACCTTCAGGAACACAGCATCGTGCTGGTACGCGGTGGCCGTGTACGCGACTTGCCCGGCGTGCGTTACCACATCGTGCGCGGCGCGCTGGACTGTGCCGGCGTGGAAGGCCGAAAGCGCTCTCGGTCCAAGTACGGCACGAAGCGCGAATCCTGATGAAGTTGGGCACTGCTGAGGTGCTGAGGTAGTTGGATCGATGCGCAAGAAGCCTACCGCAAGCAAGAAGCAGCTCAAACCGGATCCCCGCTACGGGTCGCTGCTGGCGTCGAAGTTCATCAATTGCCTGATGTGGGACGGCAAGAAGACCGTTGCCCAGCGGGTGTTTTACCGTGCGCTGGATGAGATCAAGCGGCGGATGAAGGATGTCGATGAGCTGGAGGTGTTCACTCAGGCAGTCGAGAACGTCAAGCCGCAGCTCGAAGTGCGTTCGCGCCGCGTGGGCGGTGCGACCTACCAGGTGCCTATGCAGGTGAAACCTCAACGACAGCAATCGCTTGCGATCCGTTGGATCATCCAGGCCGCCCGGCAGGCGCGGCGCAAGCAAGGACGGCCGATGCACCTGTGCCTGGCCGACGAGCTGATGGCCGCCTACCGCCGCGAAGGTGCGGCGATGCACACGCGTGAGCAGGTGCATCGGATGGCCGAAGCGAACAAAGCGTTCGCTCACTTTGCCTGGTAACCCGCCAACACCGACAGCCAGCAGCACCGCCTCTTCGGACCGACCCGAACAGGCGGTGTTTGCGTTTTTGGGCCGCAGCAGCCGGGAATGCGGCCCGTGGTCAGCTCGGGCCGCTCCGTGGCTCGGCGGCCCGTAGGGACGAGCAACGATGAGCACTGCGCTGACGACAACACCGCCAATCGAGCGGATCCGCAACATCGGTATCGTCGCCCATATCGATGCCGGCAAGACGACGTTGACCGAGCGCATCCTCTACTACACCCACTTCACCCATCGCATGGGCGACGTTGACGAGGGGACCACGGTCACGGATTACCTCAAGGAAGAACAGGAGCGGGGCATAACCATCGTTTCCGCCGCCGTGACCACACGCTGGCGTGACTGCTGGCTGAACCTGATCGACACTCCCGGGCACGTCGACTTCACGGCTGAAGTGGAACGCTGTCTGCGCGTCCTCGACGGAGCCATCGTTGTTTTCAGTGCCGTCGAAGGCGTCGAGGCGCAGTCGGAAACCGTGTGGCGGCAGGCGGACAAGTACCGCGTCCCTCGGCTGGCCTTCATCAACAAGATGGATCGCATCGGGGCCGACTTCGACGCGGTCGTCAACGAGATCCGCACGCGCCTGGGCGCGACCCCGGTCGTGCTCACCGCCCCGATCGGCAGCAGCCAGTCGTTTGAAGGCGTCCTGGACCTGGTCCGGGGCAAGGCGCTGTACTTCGATCCCGACACCCTGGGTGAGAAGGTCGAAGAGCGCGATGTGCCCGAGTACGCACGAGAGACCTTCGAGACCTGGCGCAACCGAATGTTCGACACGCTGGCCGAATACGACGACGAAGACCTCATCACGAGCGCTTACCTCGAAGGACTCGACGTCAGCGAAGAGGCAATTCGCAAGGTTGTTCGCCAGGCTACGCTGAACCGGGCACTGGTGCCCGTCTTTGCCGGCTCGGCGCTGAAGCGGATCGGAGTTCAGCCGGTTCTGGATGCGGTGTGCCACTACCTGCCCAGTCCCAAGGATCTGCCACCGGTCGAAGGCTGGCACCCGAAGAAAAGGGACCGGGTCGAACGGCGGAAACCGGATCCGAAGGAGCCGCTCTGCGCGTTGGTGTTCAAGATTCAAAGCGACCTGCACGGCCAGCTCGCCTACGTGCGGATCTACTCGGGCGTGCTCACCTGCGGTGTCCGCGTGCACAACCCGCGCACTGACTCGCGTGAAATCGTGCAGCACATGTGGCGGATTCGGGCGGATCGGCGCGAACGGATGGAACGAGCGTCTGCAGGGGATATCGTGGGGGTCGTCGGCCTGAAGAAAACCGTCACCGGCGACACGCTCTGCGATCCCCGCCACCCGATCGTGCTGGAGCGGATCGAGTTCCCTGAAACGGTGGTGAGCGTGTCGGTCGAGCCGATGTCATCGGCGGATCGCAAGCGGTTGTTGCAGGTGCTCGATCTGCTCTCGGTCGATGACCCGACGTTCGGGTGGCGTGAGGATGAGGAAACCGGACAGATCATCATGAGCGGCATGGGCGAGCTGCATCTTGAGGTGCTCCGCAACCGGATGCAGGACGAATTCGGGCTGAAGGTCCGCACGGGCAAGCCACGGGTCAGTTATCGTGAGACGATTGAGCATCCGGTTGAGGTAACCGGCGTATGCAATCAGCTTGTGGCCGGGGCGGCGCAACACGCGGAGGTTCGGGTCCGGGTCGAGCCACAGCCCGGTACGAGCAAGGTGGTGGTCTGCAGCGAGCTGAAACCCGGTCGCGTACCGCCTCAGATCGAGAGCGAGGTGTTGACCGCCCTGGAGGAAGAGGCCCGCGGCGGCGGCGAGCTTGGCTATCCGCTAACCGACGTTCGGATCACGCTGCTGGATGCCCGTGCCGTGACGGAGGGAACCACGTCGGTGGCGTTCCGGATCGCAGCGGCCAACGCCCTGCGCCAGGCGCTGCGCGAGGGCGGCATGGTGTTGCTGGAGCCGATCATGCGGCTGGAAGTGATGGTTCCCGAGGAATATCTGGGCGACGTGTTGGGCGACCTGAATGCCCGCCGGGCTGAGATTCTGAGCACGAATTCACGCGGTTCGCTGCGCGTCATCGAAGCGCGGGTGCCGTTGGAGCGGGTTTTCGGTTACGCCACCGCGGTCCGAAGCCTCACTCAAGGCCGCGCCAGCTACACGCTGGAGCCGGACTCGTTCGCTCCGGTACCTCCCGAACGGGCCAAGCAGATGCTCGGTCTATAGGCTGCACCAGTAGGCCCCCGTCGTCTGCCCGATCCAGCTATCCCTATCAGTTTGTGGGATCTTCTCGACCGTTGTTGATCCGGTGAGCGAACCGGATCGGCTCTGCTCGCCGTGCTCGGCGCTGTGCGGGTCTGGCCATAGGGGCGGCAGAACACGGAATCTGGCTGATTGCATCGGGACCTGGAGCGCGTGCGTTTCAGCTTTGCAGGACGCCGGAGGGAAAGCCGGGGCGGGGGTTAGCCGTCGCGTGGTCCCATGGGTTCAGTTCGTGCCCCGGCGCGGTCTTGGTGCCGGGCGCGTTTCCGCGAAGTGCCACAGTGTCCCGCGACAGGGTCGCGAAGACTTCCACTCTTCTCGGTTCATCGTTCGCCTCCGGGCTCTCGGTTTCGTTTTCCTAAGCCTTTTGGCACGGAGCCGTTTTTCCAAATCTGTTCAGCGACAAGCTCCAGGAAGGCGCAGGCCGACGGGCCGTCGTAGACGGGGAGGACTTGGCGCACGGCTTGGCCCAACACTGTGTGGCGGTGGGCCTCCGGAGCCCCGGTGCGCTCCGTTGACCTCGTGGTAAAACCAACGCGCGGAATCAGGGTAGCGAGCCTCGATGCCTCGGTCGCTGCCACAGCACGCGTTGAGCTCGCTTGGCTACCCCTTCCTCTCGCCGTGCCAGGAGCCGCTCGACCTCCCGTTCGTCGATCGCCCTCTTGGGGGCGCGCCGTCCAAATTTTTGGACTCGTCCAAAAATGTTTCGGTTCCGTCCATTTTCATGGCACAAGCTCGTAAAAGACCCCTCGTTTCTGGCCGCGCCGAACAAGCTTGCCCTGGTCCACCAGTTTAGCGAGCAGCCGCTTGGCCTGCGGACTGTTGATCCGGCACAGCTCCGCCGCTTCTCGCCGCGTGATCCGTCCATGAGCGCGCACGTAATCCAGAACCATTTGCTCCATCTGCTGGCCCTCGAAGCCCTTGACCCGGACGTAGGCCGCCTCCTCTCCCAGTCTGCGATACGTGGAAGCGGAGAGGTGGTACGCCCGACTTCGGCCCGTGCCTCGCGCCTCAATCAGGCCCGTCTCCACCAGCTGCTCCAGCACGGCCCGGGCTTCGCTTTCGGGCTTCTGAATGACCCTTGCCGTCTCTTGTGTCGTGATCCGGCGTTCCTGCCAGATGCTGTTGAGCGCCAGCAGTTCATCGAGACTCAAGGGCCGGCCCGCTTGCCCTTCTTCGGCGACGAGGCGGACGAACTTCAGGTTGGCTTTCCCCCCGTGAAGTACGAGCACGACGTTCTCCGGGCTGCTCCGTTCATAAGAGGGCGCGGGCCGGCCGTTGCGCAATTGCTCCTCGAAGATGATGTCGATGCCACGGCCCGTGCGCTCGACGACTCCGGCCCGCTTGAAGGCATCGGCCAATTGCGGATTGCGCGGCCGCGGCGGGGCCACCAACAGGTTGTCCAGGCGGATGCCTTCGGGGAAGCCACCGGGGTTCGAGATCTCGATGCGGTCCTTGTGCCACTGGACGTGCACCGCGCCCAAACGCGTGTAGTCCCGGTGAATCAAGGCGTTGGCCACCCCTTCCCGGAACGCCCGCTCGGGATAGTCCGGCACTCCAATCCGGATGAGCCCAACGGTGACTTCCTCCTCACGGTTCCGCGCACGAAATCGGGTGAGCATTTCCTCCATGATCCGCAGGAGCGGCCAGCGGAAGAACTCGTTGGCCCCCACACGCGTCCCCTCCAGCACTTGAAACGCCACCTCGTGCGTCGGTATGAGCCGCCGCAGAGCCTCTTCTTTGCCAAAGAGCAAGAGGCCCAACACGCGGACCGTCTTTACCTCATGATTGGCCTCTACGGCTCCGAGCGCTTTGGCCAGCTCCACATCGGGAAGGTCCAGAAGGCTCTGATCGCCCTGGCCGCGGCTCTCGCGAATGAAGCGCCGGAAGCGTTCAAACTCCAGAGGATCCAGATCGCTCCAGGAAGCTTCCGGCACCGGGAGCATGGAATAGTCCAACGCGCCGCGATGGGCCAACGCTGCCTGCATCTCGTGGAAGTGGTAGGGCAAGCATTCGGGTTTTCCCGTGCCCCCAATCGCCCGCCGCTTGTACACGCCGTCGGCTGTCCCTACGGGCACCGTTGCTGGGGGAACTTCAATCACAAGAACGGGCTTGCCCTCAAGCATGACCACTTCAGCGCGACAGCTTAGAGACGGGCGTGTCCGATTTGCGATCAAAGCTTGAATCCGTAAACGGTCTATGGTCCGGCCATGGCGAGGACGGGCGCCTGTCACGCGACCGTCATCCTCAACACCGACGAAGACGTACCCGATTTCGTTCGTCGGGCGGTTGGCCATGCATACGACCGCTTCGACGAGGTCGTTATCCGACAGTTGCCCCTTCTCCTCCCCTTTGAACTCCCGGGTGAGGCCCTCACCCTGCTCGATCAGCTCACGGAGTCTTTCCGGCGTCATGACGTGCTACTCCCCCACGCTCATCCCGGCCGTCTCCCTCCAGCCCTTCACCGTGTAGCGCCGCCTCGACTGAGTGAGTGTCCCCGCGTGACGGACTGGCTGGCAGCTGCGGCTGCGGGACAACGGGTTGTGACGCAAAAAGGGCCTGCACAGTCCTCTTCTAACGAAACGTGGAGGCTTTAACACGGACAGAGTTCGGGTTCATCCCATAGGCGCGCCTGAGCGAAGGCGGTTCTGTTGAATCGAACGCGGCAAAGGGAACGCTGTCAAGGCCAAGACGGCCCTCGGGTGCGTTTCAGCTTCAGCGCGATGTGGTAGGTCCAATCGTCCCGATCTGCCCCGATTCCATTCGACCGGTCGTCTCGATCGGGCCCGCCGCTCGTTGCGCAGGAGCCCGGCTGGGGACGAGCCGGGCCGGCAGCCTCTTCGGACGCACGCGATGCAAGGGGCTGGGCGGAGGTCGAGGCGGGGGCGGAGCCGCGAGCCAGGAGCCTGTTCGGGCGTATGCGATGCAAGAGCTCGGTCGTACCGCGGCTGAGCGATGCGCTTGAGTTTGGCACGACGCCAAGGTCCCGCGGGCTGTGGTTGGGCCTGGCGTGGTGCCATCGGCCGCGTTCCAACGGATCGGTGTTGGCGCAGTCGAAGCGGGAGCCGAACCGATCGGGCACCCTGCTTCAAACGGTCGGGCAGCCCCCTTCAAACACACGGGCAACCTGTTTCAAACGGACAAGCAGCCTGCTTCAGACGAGCCAGGGGGGGCGCTGCGCCCCCTGGCCGGAGATTGATTGGGTAGCGCGCGCGGTATCGCCGCATTTTTTCTTTTGGCCTGCCGCCGCGGTCGCAGACCGCGGCGGCAGGGCAGCGCCCTGGCGCCGTGCCGCAGGCACCATCCGCCCGCGGCACGGCCCAGAAAGGGTCCTCTCGAGCCGCCGCGCTAGCTGATCAACCGTGCCGATCGGAGGCACAAGTCTCCCCGCCTGCTGCAGCAAGCCACCCGATCGATCGGCGGCCGAGTCCGTGAGATGCTCCGTCGTGCCGTGCGCGTCATTCGCTTACGGCCTGGATTCTTGGGCGTCGAGCGGGCTTGGGGCTTGACGCCGGGCGTGGGCCACGTGACAATAAGCTGGGTGACTAGCGAGGGCAGGGAGTAGGTCCGATGCCACCCAGGACAACGCCAGAGCGTTTACCGCAAGTTGCCCTCTTAGTCGCACGTCTGTCTGTCTGTCTGTCTTTTCCTAGTCCTAGTCTGTTGCGCGGGGTGTAGTTCCGCAGCTAGTCCAGCCGACGAGGAGCGCCGCGCCACGGCCCGGGCGAGTGCGAATGAGGTCCGTGTGCGTCTGTTAGACTCGGTGGTGAACGAGGCAGCGCTAACTACGGAGTCGGCGGTTACTCTTCACTTTGTTTTCGTCAACGACGGGCCTGAGCCGGTCGCGGTCCGTTTGGCCGGCGTCAGCTCCGGGTGCTGCATTTCTGCTATAGAGACCAGTCCGGTCAAGCTGGCCCCGGAACAGGCGCGGCCCTACGCAGTCCGCGTGCGCGTTCCCGCCACGGCCGGAGAAGTGACTGGCTGGTGTCGCTTTGTAGCATCGACTCTGGCGGAACGGTCCCGCCGTGCCGCTGTTGCGTTGTTAGGCCGCTTCGAGGTTGCTGTTGTCGAACCGGTGGAATTGGTGGCGCTTGGGGCGCAGGGCGGGTCCAGAATGCTGGCATCCGGGCTCTGCGGTGATGTTGTCGCGTTGGCCGGCGAGCTACGAGTTCGAGGCGTTGTGACGGACGACCTGCCGGAGGAAGCCTCTGCCTACGATCTCAGAGTTGCTATTCCCGAAACAAAGTTGAAAGTGACGCGTTTCTTGGGACGACGGCGTATCGGGTCGCGCATCATCGAGTACCGCTGGGAAGTGCATGGCGAGGCCACCCTGCCTCCTGTGCCCGGTCCAACAGAGCCCATGGAAGTGGTGGTGGAGGCCAACGGACGCGACTTGGGGCGCACCTGGTTTGTCATGAGAGCCAAGTCGTGGTACCGGGTTGATCCTCGGTCGGTGCTCATCAAGTGCGACGGATCCGGGCGGGTACACCGTTTTGCGGTGGAGGTCCGCGGCGACGGCATTGCGTCGGAGAAACCGCCCGGCATCAGGACGACGGGTAGCGTGCGTGCGTCTGTTGCCGATGCTGAGCGTGGCAGGTGTGTGGTGCAGGGGACATTCGAGTGCGGGCAGGAGTCTACGGGCTACGCAGAGATTATCTTGCGAGTCGACTGGAGCAAGCAGCGATGTGTTAGAATACCGGTGTTGCATCTACGCGTTCAGGGTCATGCGCGACCAGGTGGGGAGGGTGGACCGTCACTGGTCCGGTGAAGCTGTGCCTGAGGAAAGGAGATGGCCATGGTCCCGCGGGTACCTGCACAGCGCGATTTGAGGGGATGCTCGAGGGGGGTAGCCCTGGTCGAGCTGATGGTGGTCATTGGTGTGTTGCTCGTTTTGGCCTCCCTTCTGTTTCCGGCAGTGCAGCGGGCACGCGCCACGGTTCGGAGGATGCAGTGTGCTGCCAACCTGCGCGAGCTTGCGCTTGCGACGATACAGTATCACGATGCTATGGGGTGCATGCCTCCGGAGACGCTGAGTTGGTGGGTGCAGCTGCGACCAGGTCTTTCTGGTCCCGCACGGGCCAGGCAATACAGTCCCCATACCCATTTGCTTCCCTGGCTGGGGCTATCTGCACTGTACAATGCGATCAACTTCACGTTGGACGGTTTTTCGGCGTCCCCGTTTCTGCTTGACACGTATGCGTTTCGTGCGAACCGGACTGTGCTGGAGACTCGTGTTTCTGTGTTTGTGTGTCCGGCTGACGGTGAAGCTGCGGTGGGGCCGTGCTTGTCGTACCGTGGGAACATGGGTTTACTGGATCCTGCGCCGACACGCCGTGGCTGGCCAGATAGTGGCCACGGGATGTTCCGGCGGCCGCCGGTCAGATTTGGGGAGGTGAGTGACGGGGTGGCGGTGACTGCCATGTATGCGGAGCGGCTGGTTGGCAGGCCTGCGGGTGTGGTCCGCGAGACTGGGTTACGGCGGGCGATGTTACGAGTGTGGACCGGGTCGAATGTACCGCGCCGGGCGGACCGTTGGGCGGCTGTCTGTGCCGCGGCGAGTCGTGTGCGGGGGCGGATGGAGAGAGCGGACTGGGGAGCGGGGCGGTACTGGCTGCCGTCCACGGGCCGATTTGCGCTGTACAACCACGTACTGCGTCCGAATGCGGCGGTGTACGACTGCTATTTGCAAGACAATTTCGGTGCTTTCACGGCACGGAGTGTGCATCCTGGTTCCGTGGTGAACGTTGCTTTTGGGGATGGTCATGTGAGAGCGATTTCGAGCTCGCTGGATCTTAGCATTTGGCGTGCTCTGGGGACACGAGATGGTGGCGAGCTGGTGGGGGAGGATTTCTGACGGGGCGCAGTGTGGCCAGGTCGTTTGCGTTGTAGGTGGCGTTCTATGGGGTGCGTTGAGCAGGGTAGAAGGGGTTGCTCGGTTGTGGGATTGACGACGAGAGGAGGGGTTGCCATGTTGTACGCACGGGTACGTTCTTGGCTTCCGGCGATGCTGTGCTGGTCTGATGCTGACGGTTGTGGCCGTGTGGCCGTCGTGTGGGCTTGGGGAACCCATCGATGAGTCGGCGTTGCGTGCGCTGCGTGGAGGGGATACGTTCATTGGCCAGGCCGTCGAGACGTGCGATTCAAAGAACGGCTTTGGAGGTGGCTGTGACGTTCCAGGGGCACCGTGCAGCAAGTGCAGTGTCAGCTCAGGCGGGAAGCTCGTATTCGATGCGGCGGGACAGGGATGGCGGGTCATCGCGCAGTTTGACTGCGGATGGGTGAAAACAGGAACATGCCAGAATAACGTCTGTATCGCCACAGTTGTGACTCCCACCCCGTGCAAGGATTTGTTGCTGGTAGACCAGCAGCCTATCGATCCCGATCCATAGGCGTGCGTTGTTGGTAGACAGTTGCGGTGTTGGGACGGGGAGGTGTGGGGCCATGGGCGCCCGAGTAGTTTGTGATACGCGCTGGCGTGTGTTGCGCCGGGCTGCGGCGTTGCTTACAACGTGCATCGGGTTCGTTACGTGTGCTGGAGCGCAGGAGTCCAGTGTAGCATGGGCCGTTCTGGATCGCGTGGTGGAGGCGTACCGAGACGTTTACGACCTGCGCTTTGAGTACGATGCGTGGGTCGACTTTGGTCAGGACGGCAGTGTCGAGCAGACGACGACGGGAAGTTTTCTGTTCCGCCTGCGCGAACGGACATACCGTTGGGAGCAAAGGCACCAGCGGGAAGACGGTGGTCCAGGGATACATGCTATTCACAGTCTCTTGCGCGGGAGCTACAACCTTTACACCAAGCACGCGGATGCTGTGCAGGGAACGCTACACCGTGGTTCGCAGAAGAACATCTGGACGTGGGGTGCTGGCGTGATCAGTCCGCTCTTTGACCCTCTGCTAATTGATCGGAGTCGCTGCGTGGCGTTTCTGCTCGGAGAGGAGCGCGTTGGCTTGCGTAAGTGCGCGCACGTGGTGGTGATCCCAAGGGGCTACGTTACCGAGCAGCGGTACCACGAGTTAAAGGCGATGGCGGCGCGCGGCGAGGTGCCTGACGATAGGCTCGGGCACAACTACTGGGTCGATACGGCGAGAGGTACAGTGCTCCGGTACGAGACGGTCGCTCTCGGGTTGGGCCCGGACGGTTCACGCCGTCCGATCACGACGTTTATAACGCGGGCAACGGAAGTGCGACCGTTTCGGCAGGATGGTGTGGAGATATGGCTTGCTGTGGAGGCTGAGAATGTGTGCATGCCGATGAGGCGAGGGAACGCGGTGGTGGTACCGGGCTACATCGAGCGGATCGTGATTGTACCAGACAGTGTGCAGATCAATCCGCGAGCGCCGGACGAGGCGTATGTGATTGAGCCTCCTCCGGGCACACGGTTACAAGAGGAGGGGGATGATACGCTGGTACGGCCGGATGCGGACGCGCCACCGGCCGAGAGTATAGCGGATCTTGTGCGTGTGACGGATCGGATGATCGAAGAGGCGGATCGGCAGTTGCGGGAGGAGGGCCTGGCCGTGGTGGCCCCGGGACATGGCGGTGTGTGGCGCTGGGCGGTGCTGGTTGCAGGAGTGGTCCTGATTGTCGTGGGGCTGTGGTTGCGCAAGGCCAGCGTGGGCTAAAGTGCTTTGCCAGGTTCTCGTGTGGCAAGGAAGGGGTGGTCGTACGCCGTCGCAACGTCGTGGCGTCGGTCGGAGTCCTGGGTATGGCTCGACAGCCACGCATAGGCTTGCAGGTTGTGCTGGCTTTGGCGGTAGCAGTCTGTGCGAGGGCCACATGGTGCGAAGGTGCTTTACAGGAGCCAACACCACGTGAGCAGGTCGCACACTCTACCCAGCCAAGCCGGGTCAATTGCGCGGTGCGTTGTCTGTACATCTTGGGCGCGTGGCTGGGAGAGCACTGGACGTTCGAGCAGGTGCTTGCTGCCTTTGACACAGGCCCTGCGGCGGGCGAGGTGTCCGTCGAAGAACTCGTCGAAGCTGCTGGCCGGCTCGGTGTCACACTTAGGCCAGCGCGCATGACGGCACGCGAGGCCGCCAGGGTACGCAGCCCGCTTGTGTTGCTCATCCCGCCCCGCGTAGAAGGCAGGCCTGGCCACTTTGTGGTGGCTCGCCCCGTTGGGGGTAGGCATGACGCATGGCAGGTGCTCGATCCAGACGCTACCCCGATGCTCACCACCCCGCACAGCATTTTCGGCCGAGGCCAACTGGTCGTGCTGGTGCCGACGCGCCGGGCGGGGGCAGAGCTCGTTGTCGGCACAGTGATTGTCGCGGCAGTTCTTGCGGTTGTGGTCGGTTTCGCGTACCGGCGTCAGCGTCGTCGCACGACGGCGACGACTGGACGCTGTGCGGTATAGTCGGCGCTTGCCCGGCGTGCCGAACGGCAGGACCCGGGGCCGGACGCAAGGTGGCCTGGGGTTGGCATCAGTGCAACCGTGGCTGGGCCGCTGTCTTGTTCCTCGTCGCTGCCCTACGGCGCGCTTATGGCGGGCAGTTTTCCCTGGGACCAACGGGAGTCCATCCCACGCTGTGGCGGGTCAAGAACCGGGTAACTGCAATGGCTGAATCGCTTCCGGTTGGGCCGGAGCGTTTCATCCTTTTGCGCCGGGACCGGCGGGCCGGGCCGGCCGTTTGGCGTCGCGTTGAGCGAGCGGGTGAGTAGGTTTCCGGCGTGGTGTTGGGGAGCAGGCGAACCGGGAACCGGACCGATCGGGCAGCCTACTTCAAACGCATGGGCAGGCTGGTTCGAACGCACGGGCGGGCCGCTTGAGCCGGACAGGTGGCTTGGCCCAGGCCGACGGGCAGTTTTCTTCCAACGCACGGGCGGCTTGCTTCAAATGGACGGGTGCCTTGGCTCGAACGGGCGGGCAGTGTCCTTGAAACCGGTGGGCGGGTTGCTTCAAACGGGCCGTGGGGCTGTACACGCGCCCGGCCTGCGCGTCGGAGTGCGCCTGTCCAGCGAGCTGGAAGTTCTCACCGAGATTTGTTCTGGCCCCTGTAGCCGGAGGTAAGTGAGCGTATGCGCGGGGGGAGAGCAACAACCCCGCCGACGGGATGGGCGAGTCAACTTGGGAGCTTACGTGAAGGGTGGGAGGGAGGCTTCATGCCCCCCTCCCGCCCTGTTGATGGGTAGCGCTAGCGGTACGAGCTCTGTTTTTCTCCATGAAGAATCCCCCGGCGCTGCGGACGGCGGTCCGCGGCGTCGGCGAGTTGACATCGCGCTGCCGCCGTGACGACAGCGCAGTCCGTTCGTCTACCCCGCCCGCCCAAGGAAACTCGACCACCCGAGCCGCGGGCGGATCGATCCGGCCCGCGGCTCGGGTGCTGCGATTCGCCTGGGCCGGCGGCGAGTGCAAGCGGAAGTGCAGGCAGACTTCGCGGTGATTCCGGCGCGACCCTGAATTTACCACGCCAGCGGGCCGCACGGCGGCTCGCTTGGTGCTCGACGGACTGGAGCGAACCAGAGCATCCAGGCGACAACAGAAGCGGCCCATCAGGAGTCAGGGGGGCGCAAGCAAGCGAGGAAGCGGGGTAATGCCCGTGGAGCAAGGGCACTCAGGTTGACGCAGACGACCAAAAGGTGGGGCGGTAGGCGAGCGCCACGGTAAGTGCCCGCAGAGGGCCAAGGAAGGTGCCCGGGTTGGAGCGAGGCTCTGGCGGAGGCCGCGAAGGTAGAGGTTGTCTGCCGGTGGCCCTGGTGACGGGGTGTGGATGGGCGAGGTCTCGGCCTGGTGTGGATTGGCGGCTGGAGGCAGCTTGCACACAGGAGGTCAGTCGGTCCTCGTTGAGGTACGGCCGCCGACCGGAGAGCCCGATGCAGGAGAGCCGCACGTCCGGTTCGGCGGGGGCGGGCCCCGGGCAACCGGGGCTTAATTTCCTGGCCGGGGGTTGACTGGGTGGCGCCGGCGGTATCTTGTCGCTCTTCTGGCCCTGCCCCTGCCGCCGTGGTCGCAGACCGCGGCGGCAGAGCAGCGTCGCGGTGCCGTCCGCACGCAGCACCCGCCCGCGACACGGCCCAGGAAGAAGCTTTCTTCATCTACTGCGCCATTCAGTCAACCTTGTGGGCGGGGGGCGTGGAGCTCCTCGTGCTGCCCGTCGTTGAAGCAAGCGGCCGATCTATCGGCCTCCAAGTGCGCGAAATGCTCGGCTGTCGTGACAAGCGTCCCAATGGCCGTCTCGCCGGCACACGCGGCGAGCGACCGACCGGTGGTAGAGTGGGCGCAAGAGCTGGAACGCACCCGTGCTGCAACAGGGGAAGCGCACCTTTCGTCGAATTCGGCTTGTCGGGTCCACCGCGGACTGCCAGAATACTTGCGGAGACGCCTGCGAAAGCCTCCGATGTCCTTGGTTCATTGGTTGCCTCCGTGCTCTCGGTTTCGTTTTCTGAAGCCATGGCACGGAGGCTTTTTTTGGGGGAATCCCACCGGCGATAAACTCCAGATCAGGACGGCTTGACGGCGGTTGGCTATTGCCCCTAAACTTCGACACCGCTGGCAAGTACGCGAACGGTGTCGCTGAGCCCGTCGGACGGAGCAGGCCTACCCGACTGAACTCGCGCATTTTCCGCAGGTTACGCCAGGGCGCGATCCGGCGGCGACGTCTCGTGACGCTTCAGCGGCTGGTGCGTGCGGACGGGCACAATCTTGCGAAGACCTGAGAGCAGCCATGACGGGTGGAAGAATTCGTATCCGGATGGAGGCTTACGACCATAAGGTGCTCGATGACGCGGCAAAGAGCATCGTGGACACGGCGCTGGGAACCGGGGCCGACGTCCACGGCCCGATTCCGTTGCCGACGCGCATCGAGCGGTACACGGTGCTGCGCAGCCCGCACATCGACAAGAAGTCGCGCGAGCAGTTTGAGATCCGCACGCACAAGCGGCTGATCGACATTCTGCATCCGACGCAACGCACCATCGATGCCCTGAACCGCTTGAGTCTGCCGGCTGGCGTGGACATCAAGATCAAGGCGTATCCGGTCCGCTGACGTCGCGCTGCGGCGCCGGCTGAACGTCCGGGTGCCGCGGCCGGTCATGACCGTCAGGGAGAGTGGCGATGATCGTCGGTTTGTTGGGCAAGAAGATTGGTATGACCCAGATCTTTGAGGAGGACGGCACGGCTGTGCCCGTGACCGTGTTGCGGGTGGGGCCGTGTGTCGTCTTGAACGTGCGCACGCAGGAGCGCGACGGCTACTGGGCGATCCAGCTTGGCTTTGAGGACAAGCCACGCACGAAGGCAACCCGACCGGAGCGTGGTGTGGCCAGCAAGGCGAATACCGAGCCCAAGCGGTTCATCCGTGAGATTCGCCAGCGCGGACCAGTGGATGTGCAGCAGGGTGACGTGTTAACGGTTGAGCTGTTCAAGGACATCCCGGCCGTGGACGTGATCGGTACGTCCAAAGGGCGCGGTACGGCTGGCGTGATGCGTCGCTGGGGATTCGGTGGCCTGCCCGCCAGTCACGGTGTCAAACGGAAGCACCGTTCGCCCGGTTCTATCGGGGCAACGACCGACCCCGGTCGGGTGTTGAAGGGCAAGAAGATGGCCGGGCGGATGGGCAACCAGCGGGTAACCATCCGCAACCTGAAGGTTGTCCGCGTGATGCCTGAGCAGGACCTGTTGCTGGTCAAGGGGGGCGTGCCCGGCCCGAACGGTGGCTACGTGATCGTGCGTCAGTCGAACAAGCTCAGAGAGCCCGTGTCGGCGTGAGCTTGGCGTTGTTTTCGGGTGCCAGAGCGGCCCGTTAGGGATGTAAGCGATGGAACTTCCGGTATACGATCGCTCGGGGAACCAGGTCGGCACGTTGACGGTGGATCCGGCCGACTTTGGTGGCCGCATCAACAAGCAGCTGTTACACGACGTGGTGGTCATGTACCACGCCAACCGGCGGCAGGGCACGGTGAAGACGAAGAACCGTGCTGAGGTCGCCGGTTCGGGCCGGAAGCTGTATCGGCAGAAAGGAACCGGGTTGGCCCGTGTGGGCGATCGGCGCACGGGCAAGCGGGTCGGTGGCGGCATGACGCATGCGAAGCGGCCGCGCGACTTCTACTACCGGCTGCCAAAAAAAGCGGTGCGGGCGGCCACCCGGATGGCGTTCTTGAGCAAGATCCTGGACGACGAGATTGTCATCATCGACTCGTTGGTCTTCGAGGAGCCGAAGACACGTGAGATGGTGGCGATCCTCCAGGCGCTTGGGCTGGCGGAGCAGAGCGTGCTGATTGCGCCGCGTGCTTATGATGAGCTGCTCTGGAAGTCGGCGCGCAACATCGAGCGGGTCGGTGTCCTGCCGGCTACGGATCTGAATGCCTGGGCGCTGTTGCGGTACAAGCGGCTGTTAATCACGCAGGAGGCGTTTGAGTTTTTCCGTGACCGCTCGCGGCAGCAGTTAGGGTTGGTGGCCGCCGGTGAGGCTTCGTCCGCGTAGCCCAATTGGCGCGTCAACGGGCGGCGTGGAGCGCTTTAGGGAGCTGCTCACAGATGGCTAGAAGACAGACCGTGTACCACCAGCGGCAGCAGCAACAGAGAGGGCCGGAGCTTGACCTGCATCAGGTGATCCTGCGGCCGATTGTGTCGGAGAAATCGCTGCAGCTGGCTGAGCAGTTGAATCAATACACCTTCGAGGTCAATCGCTGGGCTACCAAGCAGCAGGTACGTCGCGCCGTGGAGCAGCTGTTCGATGTCCGAGTTGTGGCGGTGCGGATCGTGAATCTGAAAGGCAAGCGGCGAAGGATGCGGTTCACGGAAGGGCGGACTGCAGCGAAGAAAAAGGCCATTGTGCGGTTGCACCCCGACGACCGGTTGAACTTTGTGTAGTACGACACGAGCAGGAGTGGCGTAAGCGATGGGCATCCGCTACTACAAGCCGACGAGCCCCGGTCGGCGGTTCGCGAGCGTGAGTGATTTCTCCGAGATCACCGACCGGAAGAAGAAGCCGGAGAAGTCGCTGTTGCGACCGTTGAAGAAGACCGCGGGCCGCAACAATCAGGGGGTGATTACCGCGCGGCACCGGGGCGGTGGCCACAAGCGGCGCTATCGCGTGATCGATTTCCGTCGGGACAAGGACGGGATTCCTGGGAAGGTGGTTTCCATCGAGTACGATCCGAACCGTTCGGCCCGCATTGCGCTGATTGCGTATCGTGATGGCGAGAAGCGGTACATCATTGCCCCGGAGGGGCTGAAGGCTGGCGACATCATCATGAACGGGCCGGATGCCGAGCCGCGCGTAGGCAACTGCCTGCCGCTGAAGCGGATCCCCACCGGGATGTCGATCCACAACATCGAGCTGCAACCGGGCAAGGGCGGTCAGCTTTGTCGTGCCGCCGGCACCAGTGCGGTACTGAATGCTTGCGAAGGCAAGTGGGCGATCATCACGTTGCCCAGTGGTGAGATGCGGAAGGTGCGGGCGGAGTGCCGGGCGACGATCGGCGTGGTCAGCAATGCGGACCACATGAACATCCGGCTGGGCAAGGCGGGGCGGAAACGGTGGCTGGGTCGTCGGCCGCATGTGCGGGGTACAGCGATGAATCCGGTGGATCACCCGATGGGTGGTGGTGAAGGCCGGAGCAAAGGGCATGAGCCGCAGAGCCCGACGGGTGTGCCGGCCAAGGGTGGCCGCACCCGGAATCCGCGCAAGCCTAGTCGGAAGCTGATCCTGCGTCGCCGTACCTCGAAGCGCTACGGCCAGTTGCCGATCTAGGCGGCAGTGGGAACCAGGCGTCGCGCGGAGGTGTCTTTCGGTAGGGGCTAAGGTGAGCTGCTGTGAGGTAGCGAGCGATGGGCCGATCGCTGAAGAAAGGGCCGTTTGTGGACGAGAAGCTCCTGCGTAAGGTGGAGCGGATGCAGGAGCAGGGCATTAAGGAGCCGATTCGCACCTGGTCGCGACGCTCGACGATTGTGCCCGAGTTTGTCGGGCACACGTTCCTGGTGCACAATGGCAAGACCTTTGTGCGGGTGTATGTGACCGAGGAGATGGTCGGTCACAAGTTGGGCGAGTTTGCCCCGACGCGTACGTTCCGCGGCCATGGTGGTCGCGGTGCGCGAGGCGGCAAGCGCTGAGCGACGTGGGTGTGGAACTTGTCGAGTTGGCCTCAAAGCGGTATTAATTGCTTTGGACCAGCTCAACGTCGTGACGCGGGGTGGAGCAGTGGTAGCTCGCCAGGCTCATAACCTGGAGGTCGCGGGTTCGAATCCCGCCCCCGCAACTTAACCAACCCGATCAGCGCCTGTCGCAGCGAGCTTCGCAGGTTTCTCCCGACGCAGCCATGCGGTTGACGCGTTGGGAGTTTCTTTATCGGCGGGAACTGGCGCCGCAGGCCCACCACGGGTCGGACGGAGGAAGACGACGATGTCGGACGTATGGGTCGGCCGAGAGTACCGGGCGATACACCGATTTGCGCGCATCTCGCCGCGCAAGGTTCGTCCGATTGCCCGGCTGGTCAAAGGCCTCTCAGCGGACGAAGCGCTCGAGGTGTTGGACCTGATGCCGCAGCGCGGCGCCAAGCTCTTGCAGCGCGTGATCCACTCGGCTCGGGCCAACGCGGACGACCTCGGCGAACGCGACCTCTCGAAGCTCTATGTCAAAGAGGTCCGCGTCGATGACGGCCCTCGGCTGAAGCGGATCCAACCGCGGGCTCGTGGCATGGCGTTCCTGATTCGCAAGCGGATGTGCCACATTCGCGTGGTATTGCAACGGATGGCCGAGTAGCTTCTCTTCCGCAGAGACCGCCGGAGCAGGCAGTAGTCGATCGCTGCTGAGGACAGCCGCATGGGTCAGAAAGTTAGACCGACGGCGTTCCGCGTGGGCGTCATGGAAGAGTGGCGCTCCCGCTGGTACGCGACCAAACGGGAGTTCGCGAACCTGCTCGTGGAAGATGCCAAGATCCGCGAGCACGTCAAGAAGAACTACGGCCAGGCCGGAATCGCGCGCATCGACATCGAGCGAACGCGCGAGGAGGTCACGGTCCGGCTGCATGTTGCCCGGCCCGGCATCATCATCGGCCGCAAGGGCCAGGAGGTGGACCGGCTCCGGGAGGAGCTGCAGGAGTTGACGCAACGGCAGGTCCGGATTGACATCCAGGAGGTGGCCAAGCCTCAGTTGGACGCGCAGCTCGTGGCCGAAGAGATTCGCGCTCAGTTGCTGCGACGGGCGAACTTCCGCCGGGTCATGAAGCGGGCGATTGACCAGGCGATGGAAGCCGGGGCCCGCGGCGTGCGGGTTGAACTGGCCGGCCGCTTGGGTGGCGCGGAGATGGCCCGTCGGGAGAAGATGATTCGCGGCTCGGTGCCGCTGCAGACCCTGCGGGCGAAGATCAGCTATGGCTTCGCCCTGGCGGTCACGCCCCAGGGGGCCATCGGCATCAAAGTCTGGATTAACCAGGGCGATTACCTGTTAGAAGAGGAGGAACGCGGCCATGCTGATGCCAAGGCGCGTTAAGTACCGCAAGCAGCAGCGGCGCCGGGTTCGGGGCTGGGCAACGCGTGGCAACCGCGTGGCCTTCGGGGACTATGGCTTACAGGCCCTGGAGCCGGGCTGGATCAAAGCCCAGAGTCTGGAGGCGAGCCGTATTGCGGTGAGCCATCTAATCAAGGGCCAAGGCCGGCTGTACATGCGCGTCTTCCCGCACAAGCCGATCTCCGCTCGCCCCCCCGAGACTCGAATGGGCAAGGGCAAAGGTGATCCGGAGTACTGGGTTGCCGTCGTGCGGCCGGGCCAGATCATCTGCGAAATCTCAGGCGTGACCGAAGAGGTCGCTCGGGAAGCGTTCGCACGCGTAGCGCATAAGCTGCCTGTGCGTGTCTGCTTCGTGAAGCGGGAAACGTAGCGGAGCCAGCCCTAGGGCCGGAGGTGGGCGATGCCCAAGTCGGTGCGAGCAAGCGAGCTGAGGGAAATGAGCGACGAGCAGCTCAGGGAGCTGCTACGCGAGAACCGCGAAACGCTCTTCCGGCTGCGGGTCCAGGCCGAGTCGGAACGCCTGGATACGCCTAGCGAGCTGAAGCGGCTCCGCCGCGAGATCGCACGCATCCTCACCGTGCTCCGCGAACGGGAGCTGGCGGCTCAACGCCGCAGCCAAACGTAGCGCAGGGCAGTGGAGAATCATGGCCGGTAAACGGAAACGCTTAATTGGCGTGGTCGTCAGTGACCGCATGAACAAGACGCGGCGGGTGGATGTGGAACGCCTGGTCAAGCATCCACGCTACGGCAAGTACATCCGTCGCCGCACGAAGTGTTACGCCCACGACGAGTTCAACCAGACCCGCGTGGGCGATCGCGTGGAGATCATCGAGTCGCGTCCGCTGTCGAAGCTGAAGCGCTGGGTGATTCTGCGTATCATCAGCCGGGCGCCGCGTGCTGAAGAGGATGACACGGCGCTGGCCGACCAGCCGGTCGAGACGGCTGCTGCAGACCCGGCTGCGGCGGCTCCGGCCTCAGAGTCGGCCGCTCAACACACGGCCGCCGAGACCCATCCACAGCAGACTTGACCGTCACGGGTTTTGCCAACGGGTGCGGAAGGGTGAGAAGCCATGATTCAGCCACAGACCAGACTGGATGTCGCCGACAACACGGGTGCTAAGGAAATCATGTGCTTCAAGGTTCTGGGCGGGACCCGACGCCGCTACGCCGGCCTGGGTGATGTGATCGTTGCTAGCGTCAAGCGGGCCATCCCGGGTGGCGAGGTGAGCGAGGGGGATGTGGTTCGCGCGGTCGTCGTCCGGTGCCGCCATAAGACCCGGCGGCCCGATGGGACCTACGTGCGGTTCGACCGCAACGCCGCCGTGATCATCGACAAAGATGGCAATCCGCGTGGCACACGCATCTTTGGCGCCGTAGCCCGCGAACTACGGGAACGCAACTTCATGAAAATCGTCTCGCTTGCTGCCGAGGTGGTCTGAATCAAGCACCCGGAACGCTGTACTGCGAGGCCCCGGCCATGGCCTTGAAGATCCGCAAAGGCGATCTGGTGGAAGTGATCACCGGTGATGACCGCTCCGCTGCCGGTGAGCGTGTGATTCGCCGCGTGCTGGCGGTCTACCCCAAGAAGCGCAAAGTCCTCGTCGAAGGCGTGAACCGCGTGTACAAGCACGTCCGCTCAAGCGGACCGGGGCGACCCGGCGGTCGGCTCTCCAAGGAAATGCCCATCGATATCAGCAATGTGATGCTCTATTGCGAGGCGTGCAATCGGGGCGTGCGGGTCGGTTTCCGCTACACCGAAACCGGCGCCAAGCAGCGCTACTGCAAGCGGTGTGGGGCGACGCTGGGGCAGGTCGGTCCAGAGAAACCGAGGCGCGCTGCACAGGCGACGTCATCGTGAGGTCGCGTCGGCGCGGAGTGAGGAGCGAACAGGCCGATGGCTCGACTGCTTGAGAAGTACCGCAACGAGGTTGTTCCCGAGCTACAGAAGCGGCTCGGTATCAAGAACCCTTTGGCCGTGCCTCGCCTGGTCAAGATCGTCGTCAACATGGGGGTGGGCCGAGCCGCTCAGCCTAAGGAGCGGCACATTCTGGAGGAAGTGGCCCGGCACCTGGCCCTCATCACCGGGCAGAAGCCGCTGGTGACCAAGGCGCGCAAGAGCGTCTCTGGCTTTCGCATCCGACGCGGCTTCCCGGTCGGCTTGAAGGTCACGCTCCGTGGCAGACGGATGTATGAGTTTCTGGACCGGTTGATCACACTGGCTATCCCTCGGGTCCGCGACTTCCGCGGCCTCGATCCGGAGGCCTTCGACGGCCACGGCAATTACACGTTCGGAGTGACCGAGCAGTTGATCTTTCCGGAGATTGACCCGGATGACGTGCACCACACCCAGGGCATGCACATCACGCTCGTGACCACGGCGAAGACGGACGATCAGGCCCGGGAGCTTCTTGCGTTGTTGGGGCTACCGTTCCGGCGCCCGCAGCGGATGAGCCGGGCGGGCTAAGCAGGAGAGTGCCTGATGGCGAGCAAGGCGAAGATCCTCAAGGCGCTGCGTGAACCGAAGTTCAAAGTCCGGAAGCGAAACCGCTGCCGACTCTGCGGCCGGCCGCGCGCCTTTTACCGCAAGTTCGGCATCTGCCGCATCTGCTTCCGAAATCTGGCCAGCGACGGGCTGATCCCGGGAGTGAAGAAGGCGAGCTGGTAGCGGAGGACGAGCCGAACCAGGGGGCACAGCTGGAGTGCGATTGCCATGATGACCGACCAGATCGCGGACATGCTAACACGGATCCGCAACGGCTTGCTGGTGAAGCGCGGCATGGTCGAGATGCCTTCCTCGAAGATGAAAGTCGAAATCGCCCGCGTGTTGAAAGAGGAAGGCTTTATCCTGGACTATGAAGTCGTGCCGCCCGAGCAAGCCCAGGCGGAGGGGCGCCGCGTCTCGGCCCAGCCTGTGCTCCGGATCTACCTGAAGTACGGACCGCGCGGCGAACGGGTGATCACTGAGCTGAAACGCATCAGCAAGCCCGGCCGGCGTGTGTACATGAAGGTTGAAGACCTCAAACCCGTGGTCGACGGCATGGGAATCCGGATCCTAAGCACCAACCGCGGCGTACTCAGCGACCGACAGGCTCGCAAGTTACGCGTTGGTGGCGAGGTCCTCTGCGAAGTCTACTAGCGGGCGTTGCCGCCTGGCAGGCTAGTCCGAAAGCGGGAGCAAACGATGTCGCGTATCGGGAAGATGCCGGTGCCCGTGCCAAGAGAAGTGACGGTGCGCCTGGACGGCAATCACCTCGTCGTCCAGGGGCCTAAGGGCAAGCTGGAGCTGGACTGTCACCCGTTGATCGAGGTCCAGGTCGACGACTCGGCCGGTCAGATTCGCGTGCTGCGCCGCAATGACTCGCGGCTCGCTCGCTCGGTGCACGGGCTGACCCGCACGCTGATCAACAACATGGTCGAAGGCGTGACGAAGGGCTTCGAAAAGCGGCTGGAGATCCACGGAATCGGCTACTCGGCCCAGCTGAAGGGCAAGCAGCTGCAGTTGCAAGTCGGCTTCGCCCACCCGGTTATCCTCACCCCTCCGGAAGGGGTCACGGTCGAAGTGCCCGATGCCACGCACATTGTGGTCAAGGGGCCGGATAAGCAGAAGGTGGGCGAGTTTGCGGCCCAGATCCGCCGGGTGCGACCGCCCGAACCGTACAAGGGCAAGGGCATCCGCTACCAGGGCGAGCAGATCCGCCGCAAGGCCGGGAAGGCTCAGGGCGCTGGTGCCCGCTAGCATGTGCGTCGCGGCCTTGCTGGGCCGCCGCGTTGGCAACCGAGACGGTCCCGGGAGAGCCGGGGCGAGAAACGGAGGATACGGTGTCCTATTCTGCTAGAGTGGCTGGAGGCGACGCGGTGCAGCGTGAGCAGCGAATTAAGCTGATTCGCCGCAAACGCCGGATCAAGCGGGTGCGCAAGAAGATCTTCGGCACGCCGGAGCGGCCGCGGCTGGCTGTGTTCCGGAGCCAGAAGCATATTTACGCCCAGATCATCGACGATACAGCCGGACACACGCTGGTCGCCTGCAGCACGCTTGACCCGGAGATCCGCGGCCAGATTCGCACCGGAGCCAACAAAGAAGCTGCCCGACTCGTCGGCGTGAAACTCGGCGAGCGGGCACGGGCCAAAGGCATCGAAAAGGTCTGTTTCGACCGCCGACACTACCGCTACCACGGTCGCGTGGCCGCTTTGGCCGACGGTGCCCGAGAGGCAGGCCTAAAATTCTGACCCGATTGCCAACGGTATCTTGCGAGGAGGAACATGCCGTGTCCACTGGCACGGAACCTCAGGCACAAGCCGGCCTGTATGAGCAGGTAATCAAGATCCGCCGCTGTGCGAAGGTAGTCAAAGGTGGCCGCCGGTTCAGCTTCAATGCCCTGGTGGTCGTTGGCGACCGACAGGGACGCGTCGGCTACGGTTACGGCAAAGCGAACGAGGTGCCGGCGGCCGTGGAGAAGGCGATGAAGGACGGCCAGCGGCGCATGAAACGCGTGGCTCTGAAGGGCCGCACGATTCCGCACCGGGTGATCGGGCGCTACGGTGCGGCGAAGGTCATCATGATTCCGGCTCGCCCCGGTACGGGCGTCATTGCTGGCGGGTCGGTGCGTGCTGTGTGCGAGGCGGCCGGCATCCACGACATCCTCACCAAGGCCTACGGCTCAACCAATCCGATCAACCTGGTTAAGGCCGCGATTAACGGCCTCGAGCAATTGCGCACCAAGGAAGAAGTCGAGACCTTGCGCGGGGTGAAGCTGTAATGGACCTGAAAGAAGTTCACCTGGGTGTCCATCGCCGCAAGCGGCGCAAGCGCGTGGGCCGTGGCCCAGGCAGCGGGCATGGCAAGACGGCTACCCGTGGCCACAAAGGGCAGAAGAGTCGGGCCGGTACCGAGAAGCCGCACATTCTCTTCGAAGGTGGCCAGATGCCGCTGGCTCGCCGCATCCCCAAGCGCGGCTTCAACAACCGCTTTGCAAAGGTGGGCGTCCACGTCAACGTGCGCGACCTGGAGAAGTACTTCCAGGATGGCGATCGCGTGGACGAGCAGGCCTTGCGAGCCCGCCGCTTGGTCCGGGGCCGATTCGACTACATCAAAATCCTGGGCGATGGTACACTCACGAAGCGCCTAACCGTGGTGGCTCACCGGTTCAGTAAGTCCGCCCAAGAGAAGATCCTGGCGGCCGGCGGTCAGGTCGAACGGCTGGCCGAGTAGGCCAGGCCGACTCACGCGCTGGAAGGGGTCCACCATGGCGGCAGCACGGGGGTCATCCGAGACTGCCGTCGTTTTTGTTTTTCTGCGGCGCAGGTGGCTCCGGATGCACGGACCGAGGTGCGCAGCGAATGATCCGTAAGATCATCGAAATCTTCAAGATCCCTGAGCTGCGGCAGAAGATCTTCATCACCTGCCTGCTGCTGGCAATCTACCGCATGGGGGCTGCCATCCCGCTGCCGATCATCGACCAACAGGCAGTCTACGAGCACATGCGCGGACTTGCCCAGGGCGTGGCCGGCCGTGTCTTCGGCTACGTTGCCATGCTCAGCGGCATCAATGACCTGACCAACATCACGATCTTCGGCATGGGCATCATGCCGTACATCTCCGCTTCGATCATCTTCCAGCTGTTGGCCAGTGTTGTGCCGTCCCTGGAGCAGCTCATGAAGGAGGGCGAGAGTGGGCGGCGCAAGATCAACGAGTACACGCGCTACGCCACCGTCGCGCTTACCTTCGGCCAGAGCATCTTCTGGGTTAACTACATGATGAACCGCGATCTGGTGCCGGAGCAGTTCCAGTCCTTCGGCTACGGCGCCATGGCCGTGCTGATCATGACCGCCGGCACCGTGTTCTTGATGTGGATCGGTGAGCAGATCGATGAGTTCGGCATTGGCAACGGCATCAGCCTGATCATCATGGCGGGCATCGTGGCCCGTATGCCGCGGGCCATTGCCACCATCATCTACGAAACCGAACTGACGCTGGCACCCCCCGCAGGCAAGTACGGCGTCGACACGATCGTGGTGATGGTGTTGTTGTTCGTGGGCGTCGTGCTTGGGGTCATTGCGATGAACGAAGCGCAGCGGCGGATCCCGATCGAATCGGCCAAGCACGTGCGCGGCCGGCGCCTCTACGGCGGGACCCGCCACTATCTGCCGTTCCGCGTCAACCAGGCCGGCGTCATGCCGATCATCTTCGCGTCCAGCCTGCTGATGTTCCCCTACTTCATCTTCGCCTGGCTGGACAGCATCTGGCCGCCGCAGTGGTATGGCAGCCGCCTGATCGCCGAGCTGCGGGAAGCGTTTACCGGCCAGGGCTTCGTGTACACGGTCACCTACGTAGCGCTGATCTACTTCTTCTGCTACTTCTGGACGGCCATCACGTTTAACCCAAAGGACATCGCCGAGAACTTGCAGAACTACGGCAGCTTCATCCGCGGGTACCGGCCCGGGCAGCGGACCGCGGACTACCTGGAAAAGGTGATGACCCGGATTACGTACGTCGGTGCCGCCTTCTTGGCGCTGGTGGCCGTACTGCCGATGCTGGTTTCCCGCTGGGTGGGGATCGAGCCGTTCATTGCCAGCTTCTTTGGCGGAACGGCGCTGCTGATTGTGGTCAGCGTCGCGCTGGACCTGGTGCAGAAGATCGATACCCACCTGGTGCTGCGAGACTACGAGGGCTTGCTGGAGAAGGCCTAAGGGGCAGGCCGTGACCGGTGCCGGCGCACCGCTCCGCCGCCGCATGCAGCCAGCGAGGTGACTGCCCATGCGGGTCGTGTTTCTTGGACCACCAGGGGCCGGCAAAGGAACGCAGGCCCGCCGCTTGAGTCAGTTGCTCGGTGTGCCGCACATCAGCACCGGCGAAATGCTGCGTGCGGCCATTACGCAGGGCACGGCGCTGGGGCAGACGGTCCGGCAGTACGTGGAAGCGGGAAAGCTAGTGCCGGACGTGCTCATGCAGGAGCTCGTCCGCCAGCGGCTGAGCGAGCCGGACGCCGCCAACGGTTTTGTACTCGACGGCTATCCACGCAACGTGCAGCAGGCGCAGACGCTGGACGAGATCCTCGGAGAGCTTGGCACCCGCCTGGACCGGGCTGTGTTGCTTGACCTGGACCCGGACCTGCTGGTCGAGCGTCTAAGTGGCAGGCTGGTCTGTCCGGTCTGTGGTGCCAACTACCACCGCAGGTTCAACCCGCCCAAGCACGACTCGGTCTGCGACCGTGACGGTGCGACGCTGGTCCAACGCGCCGACGACCGCCCCGGTACGGTGCGTGCCCGGCTGGAGGAGTACACCAAGCAGATGGCACCGGTTACCGACTACTACCGCCAGCGCGGTCTGCTGGCCGTCGTCGATGCCTCCGGGACGATCGACCAGGTCTGGCGAGGCCTGCTCAGGGTGCTCGGGCTGGCGGAGCAGGCCGAGAATGTGATCGAAGAGGGCTGAGGCCCCGGGTAAGGGCTCCGATCCTGCCTGTCGGCGGCGTAACGGCTGCCATCTGTCGACGCGCTCGGGGGCATGTGCCGGTGCGCCGGGCTACTTGGCCGGTGGGGGCCGGGCCGCTGCGTGGTCACCGCATGCTTTCCGGAAAGAACGGGTGTCGGCGGCTCGAGTTGTGTCGGAAGGCAGCGCCGGCGTTGCCAGGGTGAACAGGATCATGATCCGTCTGAAGTCGCCCAAAGAGATTGAGCGCATGCGTGAGGCCGGGATCGTCGTGGCCCGGGCCTTGCGATTGGTGCGCGAGCTGGCGGCGCCGGGCGTGACGACCGCCGAGCTGAACGCCGCCGTTGAGGAACTGTTCGCACGGGCCGGGGCCGAGCCGCTGTTCAAGGGGGTCGTCTCCGGACCGGGTAAGCCGCCGTTCCCAGCAGTGATCTGCGCATCCGTCAATGAGCAGGTCGTCCATGGGGTGCCAGGCGACTACGTGCTCCGCTCCGGCGACATCCTCAGCGTCGATACCGGCTGTCGATTGCGTGGCTGGTGTGCCGATGCGGCGATCACGATTCCGATCGGCGAGATCTCGCCCGAGGATGAGAAGCTCTTGCGGGTGACGCGCGAGACGCTGGCGTTAGCCATCCGCGAAATGGGGCGGGCGAAGCGCTGGTCGCAGGTGGCGCGAAAGATGGAAGAGTACGTTCGGGACCACGGCTTCTCGATGGTGGACCAGTTTGTCGGGCACGGCATCGGCCGAGAGATGCACGAGGAGCCGCAGGTACCCAACGTGGTGACCAAGGCGCTGTTGCGGTCTGATTTCCCGTTGCGGCCCGGGCTGGTGCTGGCCATTGAGCCGATGGTCAACGCCGGCAGCCATCGGGTGCGGGTTACCGAGGACCAGTGGACCGTCGTCACAGTGGACCGGTCGCGCAGTGCTCACTTCGAGCACACGGTGGCGCTGACCCCTGCTGGTCCGCTCGTGCTGACGGCTGACCCGGAGGCGGACGACGTGGCGGCTTGAGTTTACGCGGGCGGCGCGTACAATGTAGCGTCCCCGGGTGGCGTCTCTCCTGTGCGCCGGCAGAGCATCCCTGTTCTGGCAGCTTCCCTGCTTGATTGCCACGCTCCAGCTATCGGCTCGGGGGAGGCGTACCGGGTTGTAAGCGAGGTGCATGATGAAGGTTCGAGCCAGCGTGAAGAGAATTTGCGAGCACTGCAAGATCGTGCGGCGGCGCGGTCGGATCTATGTGATCTGCAAGCGGAACCCACGGCACAAGCAACGCCAGGGCTAGACCAGTCCGCAAACGGACCGTAGAGCCAGGCAGTCTGGTCGGCTCGGGTCCGTTGCCGCGCTGGCGGCAAGGAGAGATGCTCTATGCCACGAATCCTTGGTGTCGACATCCCCAACAATAAGAAGATCCATATTTCCCTCCGCTATATCTACGGTATCGGACCGACGACGGCGATCGAGGTCTGCTGGAAGGCGGGGGTGGACCCGCTGAAGAAGGCGGCAGACTTGACTGAGGAGGAACTGAGCCGGCTGGCGTCTGTGATTGACCGGGACTATGTGATCGAAGGCCAGCTGAGGCGGCAAATCCAGCAGAACATCGCGCGCTTGCGCGACATCAAGTGCTATCGAGGGCTACGCCATGCCCGCGGCTTGCCCGTGCGCGGCCAGCGCACCCGAACCAATGCGCGAACACGCAAAGGGCCGCGCAAGACGGTGGCTGGTAAGAAGAGCATCAAGGCGATGCGTTAGATTGCAAGCACACCCCTAGCCGTTTAGCCAGATAGCGGGGCAGAGACGACGATGGCCAAAGGCAAAGGCAAAAAGGGCGCAAAAGGCTCGGCGAAACGGCGCCGCGTGCGGCGCACGGTGAGCCGTGGCATTGCTTACATCAAGGCCACGTTCAACAACACCATCGTGACCATTACCGACCCCAACGGGGATACGCTTTGCTGGGCCTCCGGCGGGACTGTGGGCTTCAAGGGGAGCCGCAAGAGCACGCCGTTCGCCGCCCAGCGTGCTGCCGAAATGGCCGCCAACCAGGCGCTGAAGATGGGCGTGCGTGAGGTGGATGTGCGCGTGCAGGGACCCGGCGCCGGCCGCGAATCCGCCATCACGGCGCTGCAGGCAGCCGGCTTGCAGGTGCGTGCCATCGAGGACGTTACCCCGCTGCCTCACAACGGCTGCCGGCCGCCGAAGCGCCGGCGCGTGTAAGCCCGCGCTGGCAGGCGGTGTCGCCGCACACGGGCAGCTTCCACGAAGAACGAACCTTCGTACAGTACGAGGATATACGGAATCAACCAGCTATGGGACGTTATACCGGTCCAGTTTGCCGGCTGTGCCGGCGAGAAGGTGTCAAGCTTTATCTGAAAGGCGAACGGTGCGACTCGCCCAAGTGCGCGCTTGAGCGCCGGCCGTACCCGCCGGGCATGCGCCGCGTGCGGCGCGCGAAGTTGAGCGACTATGGCGTCCGTCTGCGTGAGAAGCAGAAGGTGAAGCGGTACTATGGTGTCTTCGAACGCCAGTTCCGCCGCTTCTTCGACATGGCCCGCCGCACGAAAGGCGCCACCGGCGATGCCTTGTTGTCGATCCTGGAACGACGACTGGACAATGTCGTGCATCGACTCGGCTTCGCAGTCAACCGCAGACAGGCGCGCCAGATGGTTGCCCACGGCCATATCCTGGTCAACGGCAAGCGGGTTACGATTCCCAGCTATCTGGTCCGCCCAAACGACGTGATCACCGTTAAGAAGGCAAAGATGCGCGAACAGGTCAAGGAGCGACTGCAGAACCGCAAGACCGAAATCCCGGCCTTCTTGCAGATCACGAACACCGATCCCCCTGAAGGAATCGTCACCCGATTGCCCGAACGGGATGATGTGTCCATCCAGGTAGACGTGGACAAGATCGTTGAGTTGCTGGCTCGCTAAGTCCGGCGTCAACACGGGACTATCCCGGCCGGCCTGAAGGAGGCGTGGCACGATGAGAATCCGCTGGCGTGGTTTTGAGCTGCCCTACCGCGTAACGGTCGATCCGGAAACCCGCACGCCGACCTACGCCCGGTTCACGGCTGAACCGTTCGAGCGAGGCTTCGGTCACACCATCGGCAACAGCCTGCGCCGGATCCTGCTGTCCAGCATCGAGGGCAGCGCCGTGACGACGGTCAAGATTCAGGGGGTCTACCATGAGTTCTCCTCGATCCCCGGAATCGTCGAAGACGTCACGGACATCATCCTCAACATCAAGAGCCTTGTGGTACGCTGCAACAGCGACAAGCCCTGCACGATCCGGATCGACCGGCACGAACGTGGTGTCGTGACCGGCGCAGACATCATCACGGACCAGGCCGTCGAGATCATCAACCCTGAACACCACATCGCAACGCTAACGGATGACGTGCCGTTTGTGGTCGAGATGACCGTGGAACGTGGCCGCGGCTACCGACCTGCAACAGAGCGCATGCAGGCGGAGCAGGGCCCGGGCGTCATCCCCATTGATGCGATTTTCTCCCCCGTGCGCCGCGTAGAGTACCACGTGGAGGATACGCGCGTGGGCCAGCGCGTCAACTACGACCGCCTCTCGATGCAGATCTGGACCAACGGCGTCGTAACCCCCGAAATGGCTCTGGTCGAAGCAGCCAAGATCCTGCGAAAGCACTTGAACCCATTCGTTCAGCTCTCCGAGCCCGGTCCGGAGATGCCCATCGACGAGCGGCCTGAAGTCGCCGTGCCCGGTACGACAACCGTGGCCGACGAGGAATTGGAACGCAAGCTGAACATGAGCCTCGCGGAACTGGAGCTCACCGTCCGCGCAACCAACTGTCTCGAAGAGGCCGGGATCACCACAGTGCGTGATCTGGTCACCCGCACCCCCGAAGAGTTGCTGAAGGTGAGGAACTTCGGCGAAACCACGCTGCGCGAGGTTCGC
Source organism: Planctomycetota bacterium (assembly GCA_026991575.1). Taxonomy (GTDB): domain Bacteria; phylum Planctomycetota; class Planctomycetia; order JALXBF01; family JALXBF01; genus JALXBF01. The sequence goes on from JALXBF010000016.1 coordinate 61,298, forward strand.
GAGAAGCTCAAGCAATTGAACCTCGACGTCGGCATGTTCGCTGCTACCAAGGAACAACAAAGTTAACCGGATCCTGGGGGCAGGACCATGAGACACCGTAAACGCGGCCGGAAGCTGGGGCGGAACCCTGCCCATCGCCGCGCCATGCTGCGCAACATGGCCAACTCGCTCTTCTTGCACGGACGGATCGTGACCACAGTCGCCAAGGCGAAAGAGTTGCGGCCGTTTGCAGAACGGTTGATCACGATCGCACGCCGCGGCACCGTGCATGCCCGACGGCTGGTCGTTGCCCGACTGGGCAAGCAGCCCATCCCAGAAGGACACCCTGATCACGGCCGTTACCATGACATCACGCACAAACTGTTCGCCGAAGTCGCCCCCCGATACGTCGATCGCCCCGGCGGCTACACACGGATCATCCGACTGAACAAGCGGCGGCTGGGGGATGCCGGTGAGTTGGCCGTCATCGAGCTGGTGACCGAGTCGATTGCCGAAAGTCGCGAGCGAAACGCTCGACGACGCCGCCTGCGCACGACCGCCGGAGAGTCCGAATCGACTGCCGCACCCGCCGCCCCTACCGCTGAGCCGGACACAGCTGCTGCGCAGGCTACCGAAGAGCAGGGCGGTGAGGCAGAGCATGGCGTTCCGCAGGAGGCATCCCAGCAGGAAGCGGCCGACGCGAAACCGCTACAGCCTGAAAGCGGCCAGCAAGCTGCCGGACAGACCGGTGATGAGAAGCCTGCCGAATGAGCGGCAGCTGTACGGTAGCTGGCCGCCAGCCGCACCGCCCAGGCTGCTCTGCTGCGGCCGGCTGCTGAAGATGAGCACCGCAGGTTGTCGACGCCAGGGCGGGATGAGGCCATGACCGACGACAGTTGCGTTTTCTGCAAGATCGTTGCCGGTGAAATCCCCGCAGCCGTGGTCTGGGACTCGCCATGGGCTGTGGCGTTTCTGGACATCAACCCGGCCGCTCCTGGCCACGTACTCTTGGTGCTCCGGGAACACTACGAGCAGCTGACCGCGGTACCCGGTAGCCTGCTGTCGGCGGCCCTCGGGGAGTTGCCCAAACTGGCGCAGGCCGTGATTTCGGCTACTGGCGCTCAGGGGCTCAACCTGTTGCAGAACAACGGCCGTGTTGCCGGCCAGGTGATTCCTCATGTGCACTTCCACCTGATTCCCCGTAACGAGGGCGATCGTGTGACGGTGGGCTGGCGGCAAGGAACTTATGAGACGCCCGAAGAGATGAACCGCATGGCAGAGCGAATCCGTGCGGCGCTGGCCGGCGCCTGAGACACGCGAACCGCCGCGCACTGGTGCTTGGCGGTTCGGGCCTAACGGTTGCCCTTAGCCGCTCGCGTCTTCGCTGTTGGATCGTACGGGAGAACCCGATGGCGGAATGGTTTCAGAAGGCGCGGCGTTTGCAACAGCTGCCGCCCTACCTGTTCACCGAAATTGATCGTAAGAAGCTCGAGGCGATCCGCGCTGGTCGCGACGTGATCAACCTGGGCGTGGGGGATCCGGACCTGCCGACACCTGAACCAATCGTTGCCAGTCTTCAGAAGCATGTTACCAATCCGGCCTTTCATCGGTATGCTCTGGACCAAGGAGCGCCGGAATTTCGCGCTGCGGTTGCACGCTGGTTTGAACGCCGCTACGGCGTGAAGCTCGATCCGGAGCGTGAGGTCCTGGCACTGATCGGCTCCAAAGACGGCATCGCGCACCTGCCGCTCGGTGTCGTCGACCCGGGCGACGTCGTACTGATTCCCGATCCGGCTTATCCGGGCTACCTGCCATTCAGCCGGTTTGCCGGAGCCGAGGTGCATCGACTCGAACTGCACGAGCAGAACGGGTTCTTGCCGGATCTTGACGCGGTGCACGAACGGCTCTGGGAGCGGTGCAAGCTCGTTTACCTCAACTTCCCGAACAATCCCACGGCGGCCATTGCCCCGATCGACTTTTACGCCAGGCTGGTCGAGCTTGCCCACCGCTATCGGTTCATCATCGCTCAGGATGCCGCCTACGCGGAAATCTACTTCGCGGACCGACCGGCAAGCATCCTCGAAGTGGACGGTGCCAGGGACGTAGCCATCGAGTTCCACTCGTTTTCCAAGACGTTCAACATGGCCGGCTGGCGACTGGGCTTCGCCGTCGGTGCGCCTGATGTGCTGGCGGCACTGGCTCAAGTGAAGTCCAACTGCGACAGCGGCGTATTCACGGCGATCCAGTTTGCCGGTATCGACGCGCTTGAGCAGTACGAGGCGCTGACCGAGCCACTGCGAGCAACCTATCGACGACGCCGTGACACGCTGGTCGACGGCCTGGCCCGGCTTGGCTGGCAGCTGCACGTTCCTCAAGCGACGTTCTACGTCTGGGCCCGCGTGCCCGGGGGAATCTCTTCGACCGATCTGGCCAGCCGACTCTTGGACGAGGCCGACATTGTGGTGACGCCCGGCGTCGGTTTCGGCCGCTGTGGTGAGGGCTACGTGCGCATGGCGCTGACCGTGCCGGACCACCGGCTCAGCGAAGCCGTAGAGCGGATTGCCCGACTGAAACTCTAAGACGACTCGGCCCGTGGCTGAACACGAGGTTTTCCTCGGACTAGGATCGAACCTGGGCAACCGCGCTGTCAATCTCCGCGCGGCGATCAACCGCTTGGCTGCCGAAGCCGGCCAACTGCTTGCTGCCAGCGCGTTCCACCAGACACGACCCGTCGGACCACCGGGACAGAGGCCCTATCTGAACGCATGCGTCTCGTTACGTACCGAGCTTGACCCCCAGGAACTAGCTGCCGTGATCGCCCGGATTGAACGATCGCTCGGGCGGGTGCGCACCGAACGGTGGGGGGCTCGTACGATCGACATCGACGTCCTGCTCTGGAGCGACCAATGGGTAAGCTTACCAGAGCTGACCGTGCCGCATCCGTGGTTGCCGGCGCGCCGATTCGTGCTCGAACCGCTTGCTGAGATAGCTCCCCTGAAACGGCACCCGTGCGGCTGGTCAATTGTCGAGCAACGGGATCGACTCAGACGCCGGCCCCTCTACATCGCACTGACCGGCCCGCTCGGAGTGGGCAAGACGACCGCGGCGCAGCATTTTGCCCGGGAGGTGGGAGCGCTGTTCGTGCGCGAGGAGTTCGACGAAGCCGAGCTGGCACGCGTGTACCGGGGCGATCACGCAGCGGCGCGCCGCGTCCAGGATTGGTTTGCCGATAGCAGACGCAAACTTTTGGCACGCGACCGGCTTGCCCACGTCAATGCCACGGTGATCATCAGCGATTTCTGGTTCGGGCAGTCCTATCCGTACGCTCTGGCGGAACTCGCGCCCGAAGAGGCCGCCAGCCATCGTCAGCGTCTGGAGAGTCTCTTGCCGGAGGTGTATGAGCCGACCGTGGTCGTGCTCCTGGACGCACCGCCGGAGGAACTGGCTCGGCGTGTTCGGCGCCGCGGTCGTGCCGCGGAAGCGACCGTCACCATCGAGTTCCTGAGCAGGCTCCGCGCCTGCTTCTTCGAAACGCTGCGCACGCCACCGGCGCCGCCAAGCATCACCTTGCCTGCCACCGACGTCGACTCATTGCAGCGTCACCTCCTGTATCTGCTCGAAAGCATGCTGTAACACCCATCGGGGCCGCACGTCCGACGGGTGGTCGGCTTGCTTCAAACGGGCGGCCAGCGTTCTTCAAATGGGTGGCTTGGCCCGGGCGGACGGGCGGCGTGCTCAAAACGGACGGGGAACCTGCTTCAGACGGGCAGGGGGTGCTTTACGCGCGCCTGGCCTGCGCGTTGGAGTGCCCGTTCAGCGAGGTGGAAGTTCTCGTCAGGGTTTGGCCTGGCCCCAGTAGCCGACGGTAACTGCGTGCTTGCGAGGCGGCGTGAAGAGCAACAACCTCGCCGAGAGGACGGGCGAATCAACTCGGCAGCTTGCGTGAATGGGCGGGAGGGGGGCTTCATGCCCCCCTCCAGCAAGGTTGATGGATAGCGGCGGCGCATCCACCAAAGTCTTGTGTTTTCCGAGGCGCGGGCAGGTCGATCCCGCCCGCGGGCCGGGTGGCGCGATTCCCTCGGGCCGTCGGCGAGCGCAATCAGATTTCGCTGCGGTTCCGGCCCGGCTGCAACGCTGAGCTGCACCGACGAGCCCTCGTGCTCTCAAGCCGTCCAAGCTTGGAACGGGCCGACCTGCCGCTCAACAACAAACACACCGCCTACGGCTGGTCGGACCAGATCGACTTCACTCGCCAGACGGTCAGCCGCTCGAGCCGGGCTCGGCCGCCCGTGGCATAGGCCTCCAGAACTGGCGGTCCATCGGCAACAAGCACTCCCACCGGCATGTACACCGCACCATCCTGAGCGAAGATCTCGATCGAGCCGCGGTCGACGAGCAGCTCCATCTGGATGGCGCCATCCGTCTCAGGCAGAGGCGCGACGTTGCCGTGGCAATGCAGTTGGCGTTTCCGCACATCAACGGTGACCGAAACCCCTCGGACCATGAGGCCGACTTCGGTTGCGTCGCCGGGATGGAAGCGGGCGGTGATGTGCCACAGGCGACCTGGAGCGCGAACGCGGTACCCGGCACCTGGCCGTAGCTTGACCGCCTGGACGGTGGTGCTCTCAGCGTGCAGCCGTTCGATCTCCCTCACAGGCCGTGCACACAGCCGAAGCTGGCCTTCAACCCGCCGGAGGGTGAGCTCCACGGGGAAGGTCATCATCTGATTGAACGGCATGCCGGGGAAGTTCATCCGGCCCCAGGCAATCTGGACCCGGCGACCGTCCGGGACATTGCTGAACGTCTGTGACGCATAGAAGCAATTGCCGAAGTTGTAGCGCTGCTTCGGCACCTCTACCCGGAAGCGTTCCCCGTCGAAATGGCCGATGACGTAGGCACCATCGGCCCCGTATGCGATCCAGCGCCGCTCGCCGGAACTTCCCTCCACGGGCAGTTCGAACAGTTCCGGGCATTCATAGAAGCCTTCGATGCGACTGGAGAACCGCCAGTGCTTCAGATCCCGCGACCGGTAGAACGCAATCCACCGTTTTCCCTGAAATTCGTCGTAGACTGCCATCACCCAGTGCCGACCCGGGGCATACCAGACCAGCCGGGGATCGCGGCCACGGTGCCGAACCACAGGGTTCCCCTCGTACTCGCGGAATGTCCGGCCACCATCCAGGCTGTAAGCGATGCATTCACCGCGGCCGGTACTGGTGTAGGCGACCACGAGCGGAGGATTGTCCGCAGATCCCCATCCGGAGGTGTTCTGGTGATCCACAACCGCGCTCCCGGAAAAGCACCAGTCACCGTAACGGCGGGGGTATAGGGCGATGCCCAACTCACGCCAGTGCACCAGATCCTTGCTGACGGCATAGCCCCAGTGCATGTTGCCCCAACGCGTGCCGTACGGATTGTGCTGGTAGAAGAGATGGTAGACTCCCCGGTGATAGACCAGGCCGTTGGGATCGTTATTCCAGCCACGACGTGTGGTGAAGCGAAACTGGGGGCGGTAGCGTTCCCGGTAGAGGGTGTCCTCGTCGACCAGCCTGTCGGCCTGGTGAATCAAGCCGAAGCCCTTCAGGTCGATGTCTGCGTCCACAGCGGGCATTTCGATGATCACCTGCTGGCCGCGGAACGGTCTCAGATCCATGAAGACCCAGTAATCCACGGTGTCCTCCGCCAACCGAATGTCGAACTCCCGGGCAACACGGCCATCGGCAAGCACTCGCATACGCCGTCGTGGAACGTCCCGCTGAACCGGCAGGTTCAAGTACCTGCGCGTAGCTTTGATTTCTCTTCTCAAAGCGCGCACGGCAGGCCGATCGCTCTGCACGATGTGGTCCACGTTGATGTGTCCCCAGCCACCTGTTGCCCGGTCGAGGATTTCAATGCGTGCCTCTTTGCCTTCGAATTCCGACACGTCCCAGGTGTGCCAGTTCAGCCTTTCTGAACCGCCGGGTCGCGTGTTCGGCCCGGTGGCAGTGCGGACGACGCGGCCGTCGACAATCAGATTGATACACGTCTTGCCCCGGTATCCACCGCCACCGATCAGAAAGTGAATGAACCGCCGCTGAATCACGAACGACGGTGATACCAGTCGGCCCGTGCTGCGGTCGCCACCGTAGAAGGAATTCACCAGACGCTTACCACGGTACCCGCTGACGGGCATCTGCCCAGGCAGCGTCCCACGGGCAGGTCCGGGACCAAACGCGGTCCCTTCCACCTGCCATGGGCCGTAGTCTTCCGACTCGAAGTCGGCAATCAGCAGGTCGGGCCGTTCGCCGACTGGATACAGCCCGCGGTTCATCGCACCGGTGAGCAGCGACAGGGCGACTAGCGTTGCCACTGGCATGGTTCCTCAATCCCCGGTTGCTTCGGTCTATGAGAGCTAAGTCTCAGAATACCCGACGCGCTGACCGATTGCTCGAATGAGTGGGTATGCTAGAATCGTTGAGTTCGATGGTTCTGGCGGGGGGAGCGAGGAACGACTCGTGGACCGGGTCGGAAAGGACGGTCCTTTGCGTGCGGTGGGTCTGACTGGGGGAGCGCGCCATGAGCGTGGAGATGCAGTGCCCGCGGTGTGCAGGCCGGCTTCGCGTGACAGACGAGCTATTGGGCAGGCTGGTGCAGTGCCCCCACTGCAGCCATCAGTTCGTCGCTGGTGCTCGGGTTCCGCCACCGCCAGTGCAGCCTGTGGTGGCCGACCACATGTACTCGCGTCCGGAGAGCGACAGATCGGCCGTCACCTCGCTAGTGCTTGGATGCATCGGGATGGTGGCCTGGTGCATTCCGATCATAGGTCTGCCCATCACGATCATCGGCCTGGTCATGGGCATCAAGGGGTTGGATGGACCGTCACGCGGCATGGCCGTAGCTGGCACCGTTCTCAGCGGGATCGGCCTGGCCCTGAGTGTGATTAACATGGTCCTCGGGATTATGATTGCGCTTTCGTAGCACATTGCAGCGCTGCCCTAGAGGGGACGGGGAGCTCGACGGTGATCGAGACGATAACCCCCTGGAGGTGTTGCTCCCCGGAAGTTGCGTTGCAGCCCGCCTATGGGCAGGTTCGGGACGACCCTCCGGGCCGTCCGGGTGTAGGTCGTGCTGGCGACGGCTGACCGCCGGCTATGGGGCTGTCGACTTCCCCGCCAGCTCGGCGACTTCGCCCCCCGTCAATGGACGGTCGAACAGGGCGATCTCATCCAGACGACCTTCCCAATTGGACGCGGCGTCACTGCGCCCTCCGATAAACCACTGGTCCAGTCCGGCCCATACAATGGGCACGTCGTCCGCTTCGATATCCAGCTTGCCATCCAGATAGACGCGCAGCTTGTGGCCGTCGCGGATGAGCACGACGTGGTGCCAGCGCCACCGTTGCAGCCGGCCGCTGCCGAAGTACCGCTTGCCGCCACGTTCCGTACCGGCCAGGTAGACTAGCTGACCCGCACGAGGTCCTGCACCCACCACACCCAGGTGTTCGCTGTAGGCCGGCAACCCTCGGTCCCAGCCGCGCGAGTAGAACCAGCCGGCAATCGGCCGCACGCCCAGCGGCATGCCGTTCCAGACCCACAGCGACACGCTGTAGCGGTCGTTCCTGACGGGCAGGCGAAACCGCAGCCGGCCACCGGCGAACATGGCCGCTCGATTGGCGCCGGACGCAGCGAATCCTTCCGGGCCTTCCAGGTAGAAGACGACACCGAGTTCGTACGTGCCCAGCGACCGGCCGGTGATGTGATCGATCGCTTCCGGCCCGGCAAACTCGTCGGCTCGGAACCATGCTACAGGCCGGAGCCGGGCGGTAGCTTTTGCCAGCGGCCCAAACGGCGGCCGGTCTAGCCAACGCGGTTGACCGGCCAGTTCTTCCAGCATTTCGATCACCGCCTGGGTAATGCGCGGCTCAGCCGTGACCTCCAGCCCGGCGGACCGTGCCGGCCAGGTGTTGTAGCCGCCCAGGTAGTGCTGTTCGGGGGGTGGCAGGTAGCCGTCGGCTCCGTTGGTCAGATCGAGCACCACGGTGTGCGGGAACGGGCTGGCGGCCTTGATCTTCAGCGACGTGATCGCGTAGGTCTCGGTGGGCGTCGTTGCGATCGCGATCTGTCCGATGCGAATCGCCTGGACCACCACCTCTGTCTGTTGCCACTGGTTCAGGTAGATCTGTTCGCGTGCGTACACCTCTTCGCGCGTCTTCGGCGGACGGTCCCCCATGGCGGCCACGATTCGCTTGGCCCACTCCAGCCGCTGTCTGTCCGGCACCCGGTAGCGCATCGGCAGGCGTCGTTCTCTGGCATCGATGGCTACGTCGTCCTCGTAGCGTACTGCGGACAGCCCGCTGAGCGCTCGTTCCGCCAGGGCGCGAGCGTACTGGTCGATTGTGGGGAATGGGTCCCACTGGTCCGGGGGCAGGAAGTAGTCTCGGCGCCAGATGTCGCCGCTGCAGCCGTGTGCCATGATGGCGACGAACTCCGAGTCGCCTCCGAGCCGCCGTTCGATCTGATCGCAGAACAGGCCGAAGTAGTCCGGACTGATGGCCGGAGCGCCGTAGTAGTGCATGGAGAATGCGGCCAGCAGAGCCAGCGGTTTGCCATCGGCCGTTTGCACGCTGATCAACGACAGCTCAGGGTCCTCCGGTCCGGTCGGGCCGGTGGCGTGGTCCTTATTCCGCGCAACATGCATGTTCGCGCGCACCGTGGGGTTGCCAAACGGATCGAGCTGGACCAGATCAGGCCGAAGCACCCAGCGGCGCAGGGCGGTGAATTCCGGTGCCTGAACGCTGGCGTAGCCGATACGGGCTGGCCTCAGGTTAGCGACCGCGGCACAGATGACCTGGACCAGCTTCTCCTTCAAGAACGGGACATAGTTTGCATCCGCGTCCGTACCCAGGCACGCGAAGGCCGACGGTACGCTGTGAGCGTGGGTAGCGCCGATCGCAATGTGGTCGGGCGGCACGCCGCATTGCTTGCGTGCACGCTCTTTCACTTCGTCCAACAGATCACGTGGCATCATGCAGCTGTCCACGGTCACCAGCACGACGACGTCGTCAGCCGCAGCCAGGGCGAGAGCCCGCGCGTAGATTCGCCCGTAGACCTTCTCTGACGAGCGGCTGAGCATGCCGCCGTTGATCAGGACCGGCAGTTTCTCCGGCGTCACGTCCACCTTCGCGGCTCCTGCCCGTAGCGGTTCGGCGGAGGTGGGCCGGTCCAGGGCGGTAGCCGTCAGAACGATGCTTGTGGCGAGGACAGCCAGCAGCGGTTGCCTGATCATGGGCGTCGACTCCCGGTGGCTCTGGGCAGTTCTCTAACGAGTGCGCTCGATGCCAGCTTCGCGCAGCAGTCGGTCCGTTGCTTCGTAGGCCTCGCGTACCCAGTCTTCGATCCGGTCCGGTTCGGGCGAGTATTCGAGCTCGATGCTGATGGCTCCGTCGATGCCCAGCTGGGCGATTTCCTTCAGATAAGGCACGAACGGGACGACGCCGCGGCCGGGTGGTAGGTCCCCGTGGACTTTGCCGTCGCAATCGGAGATGTGCACGTGGCACGCTCGCCCCTTCAGCACGCGCAACGCCTCAGGAGGAGTGCCCGACAACACCATGTGCGAAATGTCGATGTTCGCCTGGACGGATGACGGCACATCGACCTCCCGCAGGAACCGATCCATAGCGTCGATCGTGTTCAGTAATGACAGCTTGAACGGTTCCAGTTCCAGGGCGATCTTCAGGCCCAGGTCAGCCGCGTACTGGCCCAGTTCTCGCACCGTCTCCACACCCCAACGCCACTGGTCTTCGGGAGCGATCACTTCCTGCTGCCAGATGTACTCTCCCAGGACCAGCAGCACGTTGTGTGCTTCATATTCGTAGGCCAGGTCCAGATAGGCTCGCACCCGCTGCACGTGGAAGCGGCGGACAGAAGGGTTGAAATCGATCAGGCCGACAGCCACGCAGGGTAAGCTGACGATGGGCAGCCCAAGCCGATCGCATTCGCGCTTGATCGCGCACTTCTCGCGGACGTCCAGGTCGAGCGGATCGGTGAAGATGTCGATCGAGTCGAAACCGAGTTCTTTGGTCTTGCGGATGCCGTACAGCGTGTCTCTACCGGTCTGCACCCAGGCAGAGCTGATCAAACCGAGACGCATGGCGCTTCCTCTCCCGGGGTGAATCGGTCAGCTCAAGAGCCGCGACCGCGAGCGTCGCGGAGGAGGGCGAGCGGTTCGTACGGGCGATGCTCCTGGCCGCTGCGCAGGGCTGCTTCGCAGAGGGCGATCGTCTCGAGGTTATCCAGGCCACTTATTTCTGGATCCTCTCCAGTTTCCAGAGCACGCAGTAGTTGCGCCATCGTGCCGACGAACGCGTCCGGGAACCAGACCTTTTGCCAGGTTGGTTGGATGATCGCGCGGCCCATGCGGCGGCTGGCGAAGGTCAGCGTACTCGGCTGGCGGGCTGGATAAGCGGGCCAGCCGATGTCGCCGTACGCGTATCCGTCGGTTCCTTCGATCCGCCAGCGGACAAAGGCCTTGCCCGGAACACCTTCCTTCAGCGGGCCAGCCCAGACATCGTCCCACGCCGCGGCGCGCGTTCCGGTAGCGTACTCCAAAATGTAAAGGTTGATCCCGTCACGGTGAGCGAACCGGGTGCGCGGGTCGGAACGCGTACTGGCGAAGATCCGTTCCGGAGTGCCAAGCCAGAAGCGGAACGTGTCCAGGTGGTGGATGGACATGATGTAGGTCGTCAGGCTCCGTAGGCCCTCGGCCCAGGGCATCCAGTGGGGGATAGCTCGCATTTCGATCGTCGCCAGAACGGGCTCGCCCAGGTAGCCTTCGGTCAGCAGCCAGCGGGCCGCTCGCACCGACTGGTCATAGCGCATGTTCTGATTCACGGCCAGCACGATTCCTGCTTGCTGGCATGCCTCCACGATTTCGACAGCGGTCGGCAGGTCCATGGCCAACGGCTTCTGGGCAAGGATGCCCCGTACCACGGGCCCCAGTTCCACGATGCGGCGGATGATGCCCGGTTGCACATCGGGCGGGACGGCGATGTCGATGACTTCAACCGAAGGGTCGGCGGCCACGTCTTCAGGGCTGTCGTACACGGCAGGGATGTCAAAGGCGTGGGCCAGCTCTTCGGCTCGGACTCGGGTGCGCGACGTGATCGCGCGTACGTTGAACCCGGCCGCTCGGTAGGCGGGTAGATGGCAATCGCGCACGATGAAACCAGCCCCGATCAGGCCGATGCCCGGGGTGGGATCCGCCGGCAGTCGCGGCTCGTACGCTGAATCAGGTAGCTCAAGGCCACGCATGGCAGTCCTCCTGACCCTCGAGCACATTGGCCACCAGTATACTGCAGCCCTCTCAGAGGCAGCTGCGTTGTGTTTCCAGGCGGGGGTGACCGTTGTTGTGAGCACAGAGGGCGTCTCTTTCTTCCAAGAAGATAGCGCGCGACGCAACGCGGCGTCCATCAGGACACGCCGCAGCGTGCTGGGACATGAACTCTTCTGGCCTGGTTAGCCGGTCAGCCGGAGCCTGTACTGACGAGCTTTTGGCACTTGGTGGCTAAGGCGGTGTCTTGGTTGTCATTTCTCCTTCACACGGCCGTACAACGCCTCGGCACTCGCCGCCGGCTGCGTGCTCCTGAGCCGTGCCTCCGCAGCGAGGCGTCATCGCCAGCAGCGTGGCGAAGGCCACATGAACCACCATGACCACCCCAAGCCACGCGAACATCCGTCGGGTACCGGCAAAATGGCCGTCATCCGCCCCCCAGAACACCTTCAACCGCCCTATCACACGCTCCACCGCCGTACGCCCCCGGTACAGCCGCTCGAACTTCTTCGTTGCGCGAGGCAATGCGGGAAAACGCCGCAAGTCCAGCTCACGCTTCACCCGCACGGTCAGGCCGTACTTCTTGCCCGCATTGCACCGCTGGGCCATCGGACAACTCCACCCCTCGTGCATCGCCGGACAACGGTACTTCAGCGTGCCCCGCGACGGCTCGTAACCGATGTACGCCATCCGGTGCCGCACCACCGGCTCGCTTACCGTGTCGTAGCAGTACACCGTCCCCGCTTCGTCGTACACAATGTTCTGCCGTCCCTGCAGACCAGGCAGCACTCGCTCTTGCTCCTCCCGCCACAGCGAGCGTTGCTGAACTACCGCCTTGATCCCGCGCCTCGATAAGAACCCGTGCACCTCGTTCGTGTCCGCCGCTTTGTCATACAGAAGACTCCGAATCCGCTTCCCCCCAAGATTCTCCTCTGCCTGCTCCACCAATTCCGGCAGCAACTCCGCGTCCGACCGCTTCGTGCTCGTGATCCGGTACGCCACCGATACCTCATGCTGCACATCAACCAGCAGGTGCAGCTTGAACCCAAACCACTGCATCACGCGGACCACTCGACCCGCCTCGTCCACATACTCCTTCCGACCACCAGCCGGCGCTGGCAAGCCCTGCGCCTCTTCCAATGCCGCCTGCCGGCGGCTCGCCCTTCGTCGTGCATGGATCCAGGTCGAGTCGCCAGCGACCTGCTCACCAAGATCATCCACCGCCTCCGCCAGCCGCTGAACCATCTCATCAAACACCGCCACCAACTCACCAAGGTACGGCTCCTGGCCGAGGCGCTCTAGGAAGCGCGACAGGTTCCACTTCCGTGGCACTGCCTCCTCCGACTCAATGCCCACCACTTTCCGCAGTGACTCGTTCCGCCGCAACTCCTGCAGGCAGTGCTCAATGCTTTGGTATCGCAATGCCGCAGTCAGAGCCAGAATCCGCCACGCCACCTGCACAGGCACATCATTTCGGCCGCGACCGCGCCCTTTCGTCAACGATGCCAGCAACCCCTCGTCGGGGATGACTTCCAGAAGCTTGCGGATCGTTCGGATCGTAGGGCCGTCCTCCAGCGTCTCCCAGGCAAACAGCCGACGCGTTGTGCTCGGGGCCATCGCGACTCTCCTGATGGCAGTGGTTTTGTCAAGGCAAGGGGGGGCACCTCGGAGATACTCTGCGCAGTAACACATCCCTGCGTCGAGCTCTCCTTGGTCGGCAGTTTGTGCTTTTTCGTTCCGGATCCGCAGACACGGGCTCAGAACACCACTCAGCCAGCCCTTCCGCGGGGAAAGCCTTCTCGGCACCGGCGCACAGGGGTGTGCTGAGGCAACAGGTTGCGGGCATCGCTACCGCCCTCGCGCGAGGTGCTGAGCAACGATGCCGGTGAACCGGCTATGATAGAGCGTGTCGTCCCGTTACCGGCGGATGCCCGAGGCGCTGGCTGCGGCACGCGGCCTGTGGCAGCAGCGGACCTGGCCCACCTTCGGTAGGCGAGTGATTCGTCAAGTGGCTTTCGGGGCTCGATAGCGATGCTCGGTACCCGATGGCACGTCGAAGTGTCGGAACTCTGCGCACAACCTAGGACCCGGTGATCGCGAGACTGAGCATATGCAGCAGCTTTGCCGACTACTCGTAGGCCTGTTCTTCGTTCTAGCCATCGGCCCGTTAGCTTGGGCGCAGGAAAGCAGGCGGGCCGTCCTGTTCATCAACGTGCAGATATTCGACGGGAAATCGGAAGAGCTGATCACCGGACACGACGTGCTGGTGGAAGGAAACCGGATCCGGAAGGTAGCGCCGCGGATAAGAGTGAACCGGCCGGTGACAGTCGTGGACGGCCAGGGCAAGGTCCTGATGCCCGGTCTGATTGATGCGCATACGCACCTAATGGCTGTGAAGTCGTTTGATGAGGCTATATACAGGTATGAGCCGACCTATATAGCTGCAGTGGCGACCGAAACAGCGCGACGCACGCTGATGCGTGGCTTCACGACGGTGCGGGATGCCGGTGGCCCGGTCATGGGGTTAAAGCGTGCCATTGACGAGGGCGTTGTTCCGGGCCCTCGCATCTTCCCCTGCAATGCGTTCATCTCTCAGACCGGGGGCCATGGCGATTTCAATCCGTCGATGACGTACCTCTCACGCCACTTCGCGGGCCGGTTGGACAAGGCGTATCTTTTTGGATGGACAATTACGGCGGACGGCGTGGGAGAGGTGCGCAAAGCGGCTCGGGAAGTTCTCCGCTCGGGTGCTAGTCAGCTCAAGGTGATGGGCAGTGGCAGTGTCACCGGAGCGCACGATCCCCTGGACGTAGTCGAGTACTCGCCCGAGGAGCTACGCGCGATCGTTCAGGAGGCTGCCAACTGGGGCACCTACGTCATGGTGCACGCATACAGTGACGCAGCCGTGCGTGCAGCGATTGAAGCGGGAGTGCGATCGATCGAGCACGGCCTGATGGCCTCACCAGAGACCTTCAAGCTCATGAAGGAGAAGGGCGTATGGCTATCGACACAGTGCCTCAACTACACCAGGGACGTCGACGAGTTCGGCGTCAAGATGCCGCCGAACGTGGTGGCTAAGTTCCGTGAGGCGAAGCGAAGTGCTGACCGAGCGTACCGGCTTGCCAAGCGGATCGGTGTGAAAGTCGCCTGGGGCACAGACCTGTTGGGCTCGCTGGACGTCCACAACGCCCAGTCGCTGGAATTCATCGCACGCCGGGAGTACTTCTCGGATATCGAGATCCTGCGTCAGGTTACGTCGCTCAACGGACAACTGCTGGCTCTCTGCGGTCGACGTTCCCCTTATCCGGAAGGACAGCTCGGCGTCATTGCCGAGGGAGCCTATGCCGATGTGCTCATCGTTGACGGAAATCCGCTGGAAGATGTAACCATACTGGCCAATCCGAGTCGAAACATCCGGCTCATCATGAAGGACGGCCTCATCTACAAGAACACGCTCCCTCGCCGGGGGGCGCCGCAGCGGAGGGTGCGATCGCCCGCATCGAATGTCCCGCCGAGGTAGAAACCAGCCAGCCCGGGGCAGGATGGGCAAACCGCGGTCGCGGACCGGTCAACGCGTTGATGACCGACGTTGTTGGCAGGCGGCCTAGCGAGCAGGCGATGGCTGGCGCCAACGTGACGGGCAGGAAGATTACATCTCCCGCTCTGGGCCAGCCGGGCCGTCGGGGTCCTCGTAGAACGCAATCCGGCGGTTGAACGCATCGTAGACGTACGTCTCACTCCACAGCATATTGCCCTGGCCATCCTTGTGCACCACCGCCGTCAGCCGGTTGCGGTAGTCCCACGTGTACTCCGTTACCTCGCCGGTCACCGTGTTCGTCTTGCGAATGAGGTTGCCTTCGTTGTCGTACTCGTAGTCGTTGGTTCCATCCGACAGCAACCGGTTGTCCGCACCGGTCACATAGCCCGTCCCGTGCAGGTGCGACTCCGTTCGATTGCCATTGGGCGTGTAGCGGTAGTACTCGATCAGGTTCCCCTGACCATCCCACACGTCCGTCAACTGACTCTGCGGGTCGTACGCATACGTGCGCGTCCCTTCCGGGCCGCTGTACGCCACAATCTGACCGGCCGCATCCCAGGTGTAGGCGAAATCCGCCAGCGGCGTCGCATTGCCCTGCGAATCCACGTAGTCGTGGTCAATCAGCGTCACCCGCGAGGCGGCGTCATAGCTGTAGCTGGTGACAAAGCCCACTGGCGTGGTCACGGTTACCAGCGTTCCGAGGGCATCGTAGCCGTAGGTGGTCTGGCGGCCGAGCGGATCGATGGTTGCAATGACTTCGTCGGCTGCGTTGTAGAGCGTCTGCCAGACGGGGTTGTTTGTTGGGTCGGTGTCCTCATCGGGATCGATCGCCTTCACCTGCCGGTGCAGCACGTCGTACTCATAGCGCACCGTGTCGCCGGAGGTAGCCGGGCGCTTGCGAGGGGGTGGAAGAGCAGGAACACCGCCCAGGGGATGGCCGAGTCGACCCGGGAGCGTGCTTCAAGGGGCGGCAGGGGGGCTTTATGCCCGCTGCCGCTGTGTTGATGGGTAGCGCGGGCGGTACCAGGTTTTGTTTTCTTGTGTTTCCCAGTTGAAAAAGCCCGGACGCCGCGGACGTTGTCCGCCGCGTCGGCGAGGTGGCATCGCGCTCCCTCCCCGACGACAGCACAGTCTCTCTGTGCACGGCGCCCGCCCAAGGGAATCCCGCCACCCGAGCCGCGGGCGGGATCGACCCGCCCGCGGGCTGGCGGGAAGGTCTTTTCGAGGTGCGGCGGCACTATACATCAATGTTGTGGGAGGGGGGAGTAAAGGCCCCCCCGGTGCGCGTCCGAGCGTGGCCGTTCAGCAAGAAAGGAAGAGTCGCTGGACGATGGCGTTTCTTGGTGAATAACCTGTAGTTAGTGTTTGTGCCGCATCACGGGAAGTGCCTTGGGGAGATCACGCGTGGCACCGTGTGGGGCCCGATCCTGAAGCACGGACGGTGGTGGATCAGACAACTGCTTCAGCAGGGGGCAGGCCTGAAGTGTCCGAAGACCGCGGCGACGTGCTGCTTCCTTCTGCGGCACGAGCCGTCGTTGTGGGGGTTCGTGTACCACGATGGCGTTGAGCCGACCAACAATGCAGCCGAGCCGGCACTGCGGTCACCGGTGATCTGGCGGAAGATCAGCTTCGGCAATGACACCGAATCTGGTGCTCGCTGCACAGAACCGCTGCTGAGCATCGCCGAGACGTGCCGACAAATTGGCCGCTGCATCCAAACCTTCCTCACGGAAGCACTGCTTACCTATCGGCACGGAAGGCAGTCTCCACGCCTTCTTCCCGAACCTGCCACCTGACCCCACTGACTACTTGTATGTCTGTCCACACTCACCAAGCATTACCCACGTCGCTCAACCTCACCTGGATCCTCGTGCCGCGCCGGCTCTGTGCGCCGCGTGGGCCGTTGCGGTGCCAGGCCACCTAGGGGCGAGCGTATTCTTCGGGTTCACGCAACCTGCCACTGCTCTATTAAGCTCGGTCTAAGTGTGGGTACGCCGACCGTAGAATGTCCCACCAATACACGAATACTAAGAACTGCGATAGATCGGGGAAGCGAAGATCGCCGTATACAAGCGATCGCACGAACACCTCGCCCGTGGTGGTGTTCCATAGGACACATCCGCTGTCGGCTACATATTGTCCGATCTGCACCGTCGTATCCCGTACTGGCTCAGACAGAGACAGCCGCCATGCGACGTGCCCTCGAACGTCGAACCACAAAAGGCCCCTGAACAGGAGTGCTTTCACGTTGTCACCCCGCCAGGACCTCAGCAGAGTGTCCACCTCGTCCGGACACGAGACGCCGGCGATTAGCCAGCACATGCGTGGCCGTGCCCGACGAGCGTACGATGCGCCGTGCTGAAGAAGGGCAGCGGCCCAACGGCGTGCCAGGGACGTTGGGAGATCGGCGCTTAGTGTTGCCGCTCCTCGCGCCAACGTCAGACGCGCAGGCTCCACCTCGAGTGTCTCCGTTCTAAGGAGCAACATGGTGAAGCCGGGGCCGAGGCGCCGGCGTAGAATGATTGTTTCGCCCAGCATGACCAGAAGCGCGCTACCGAATGGGAAAAGGAGAAGAGCAAGTGGGAGCAACCATTCCATTGCCTCGCTCCGACAGTTTTTTGTTGCCGCGTAGTCTTCAGTCACCGTGAGTTGACGGTCGTCGGCAATGCCACCAGGTGAGGTACCAATACAGCAGAGCGTGGGAGGGCGAGCGGAGCGCGAAGCACCGAGCCGAGCGCGCGTGAGTGATAAAGACGCGACCTGTTGATTCTTCCCAGAGCACATGGCCTGGGAATTCTGTTCCGATGCCGTCGCCTAAGCAGAATACTGGTCCCCGTACAATGGATGATAAGGGCCTAACTTGGTTGTCAACTTCGTAGGTGACGCGGGTCAAACGGTCTAGGGGCAGTCGGACTGGGACGTGCAGGCGCACGGTTCCGCCTGCGTGCCCGGTGAGCAGCACCCCGTGCGGACTAACGAGGTCTTCTAGTGGCTTGATCGGCCAGGACGGCCCTGTCGCCGTGTCCTTCGCGCTAGCGAGCGAGCAAATGGGGAGGGTGTCACGGTCGCGTAACGGCCGCAGCCAGGGTCGGTCGCGGGGGGGCGTCTCAGCATGGTAGTCTGCCTCGAGTAGGGCGTTGACCCAGGCCACTGCGAGTGAATGGGGCAGCAGGTGGCAGAGTGGCTCTGTCCATCCGGGATGGCTAGGAAGGATTGACAGCACTTCGGTCGGTAGCAAATCGAGCATCAGGGCGGCCTGGAGGCAGCAACCGAGAATCCAACCGACAGCCACAAGGCCCCAGAGGACCGGGGCGGAGATGGTGTCGTCGAACACGGCGCCCACCAGGGTGGCCAGCAATGCCCCCACGACACCGCCGAACATACGTCCGCCTATCACCCCGACGCAACCGGCTAGCCGGACGTAATTCCGCCACTCTCGGAATAGCCCGACGCGCCTCGGCAGAACGACGCATGGCTGGTGTGTTTCCATAATGATCACCTCCAGGCTTGGGTTGGGCGGTTGGTGGAAGGTCCGTTGGGGGCCTCCATTAACGCGGTTTGGAAGCGTTCTCGCCCCTCATGCAAACACGGTCCGAAGCGGCTTGAGGTTGATCGCCGACCCTATCGCTTCCGCGTAGGCAATGCGTGCACAGGTTCCACACGTACGCGAACAGGAGAAAATGAGCAAGGCTGAGGAAACGAGCCTCAGCGGGCAACTCCGGGCTGGCTGAGCGGAGAAGTAGTTCACCGTTCGGTAGCTCACTGATGTAAGCGTCTCCTAGGAGGTAACGGCCTACGACTGCGGGGTACCCATCGCGAGTATGTTGCGAGGGGTCTATTACCCATTGCCGAGTGCCGTCGATACCGAAGAAGGTTAGGGTTCCTCTACAGATCGCAAGCGAGTTGCATGGGGCGCGTGTTTTTTGCTCTTGCTCGCACGGAGCTGCTGACTCGACCCATGTCCATCTGGGTTTGGGCAGCGCAGCCTTCGCTTTGCCGTGTGCGATGAGGCAGCGTGCCCAGGCCGAGGCTATGGGGGCGGGAAGGTCGCACACGCGCCGGAGCACGACCAAGGCTACGTGGTCAGCGCGCTCGGGCTTCGCCTGGGGTGCGCTGGTGTGTCGGCTACGTAGCCAATGGTACACGCGGTAGTCGACAATGACCGCCCACAACAGGGCGACGATCAGGAAGATGCCTAGTGCGGCCAATGTCATAGCCAAACACTCTCGGTTCGCGGTGTTCTCATGCGACGCAAGGGACAACGCTTCGGCAGAGCCAGCTCCGTTGGACTTCGGCCCTTCGGTAGGGCAGCACTGCGCCGGTGCCCGTACCATAGCAGATCACGCGCGGCACCTATAGCCGCTGGCAATCCAAGCTGGGCCTTGACTGGGCGACGGACCAGCGGTTGCTGGTCCGGGCAACCGGCATCCTCGCTCAAGCGGCTCATTGGCCGCGACCACACTGTTTAGCCAGGTGTGTTCCTTCGCTGGTACAGCCGTCGTCCCGACGCGAGGACTCGGAAGCGTTACACCAGTCCAGTGCCCGGGTACGGCACGCACGGCGGCCCAGGCTGTCGCAACGCGTGCCGCAGGAACGTACGCCAATCTCTTGCATCGCAAGCTACGTGATTGCACGTGATGGCGGCGTCATCACATGAGATAGACCCACGGACAAGGGTAGGCAAGGTCTCTAGGTCAAGTGCTTCCCTAGCACAGAACTCGATTGCCTCCTGGCAGATGGAGGGACCGACTGGGTGCCCTGCTGGCGAAACCAACCGAACCCCAGCGCCGGCTGCAGCTTCAAGCAGAGCCCGTGGACAGCACTCCAACTCAGCGTCGGGCGCGACCACCCAAGTGTTGCCGCTGAGAACGTCTCCAAGCCGTGTGACCCGCCTCCATTGGCCGGCATAAGCACGACCGCCGCTGGCGGCCAGCGCTGTCGACACGAGATAGCTCCCTTCTCTGTCGATGAGGATCCTCACCGGCTGCTTCGTTCGGCCCGCCAGGCGCCGCGCGGTCTCGGTTGCCCGTTCGCCGGGTCCGCAACCGAACACCGTTACGAGCGGGGCGCAACTGGCCTGGTTGGGAGACGGCAGGCGAACGGCCGGGGGACGCATGAGCAGCACAGCGTGGATCGCCCGTTGTGTCCAGAGACGATAACGCTCCCGCTCGCAGTAGCAAACGGTGTAGTCGACGTTAAGTAGCACGGGCGGCATCGGACCACTGGAGCCGGGGACTAGCACCACGGGAAGATCGAGAGCGTGAGCTACTTCAGCCATACCCTCCAGCTCCGGGTGATCTCCCACAAGGATAACTACGCTGGCCGCTGCCGACCGCAGAAACTCCCACCAAGCAGTCATCGCAGCTGTGGGCGAAAACGGGTCGGTCGCCGCCGGGCTCTCTGTTGCTACCTCCGGGTAACCGATTGCCTCGTTCCACAGAGCCCTCTCCGGAAAGCACCGGACATCAAGGCCATCTGCGCGTAGCATAGCCTGAATCCTGGGAATCCAGAGGAAGGCTTCAGAAGGTGTTCGCACCTCCTCTGGGAAGGCACCGATGACCACTGTCGTATTTCGAGGCGCACGTAATGTTGGCCTACTATCCGCGCATGAGTAGAGGGCGGGAGGAGGTACTGTGCAATTCCATTTCCTTGCCTGTGCACTGCTCGGACGCGGCATACGGCTGCGGCTATTCGGGCGAATGTAATAGCGGCCACTGGTCTTTTCGACATACGCGAAGATGGCGCCACAACGTGCGAACCGCTGCCACAGTTCCCAGTCCTCGAGGCACCAAAGTTCTTCGTCAAAAAATCCCGAACGGTCGAGCAAACGCCGCGCATGGGCCACGCCAAGTGGCGTCGCAACGTTGCGACCCAGCAACCAGGGAATTTCGGAACAAGGATAATACCGCGCCACGGGCACTGGTTCTGCCCCAAGCACATCCACGAAAACATCGTAGCCAAACACAAGCACATCGGCAAGACACCGCATCTGGCTCACGGTCTCAAGATAGTCTGGATAGAATTCGTCGTCAGCATCCAGATAGACGATCCACTCTCCCCTCGCGTGGTGTAGAGCTAGGTTTCGCGCTGCAGAGGGGCCTAGATTGACCCGGGTGCGAAATGTGCGGATCCTAGCCTCGTGCCGCGCGGCAGCCTGGACTAGCTCCCAAGTGCTATCAGAAGAGCAATCATCGACCACGAGCAATTCCCAGTGCTGCCAGGTTTGAGCACGCACAGACCGAATCGCGCGCAATATGGTGTCCGAGTCGTTCCATGCAGGGGTGACCACAGAAATCATCGGTAGCCGCTGTCTAGTTGCGGCGTCTAAGCCATCGTGCGCGTTAGTCGATCCACTTGCCTTCACGCCCATGTCACTCGGTCAGTGTTTCAGGCATTGCACGGAGCCACTGAAAATAGATATCTAATAGCATGTGGTGTATAGAGCGCCAGGGCTTAGCAGCACCGATATCGATGTCGTAAGCGCGCAGCGTAATCGGATCATATAGGACCCTTCCTGAATTCTCAACTAGGCACACCAGCGGGCCACTAACGATATCGCCGAGGACAGAATCGACTCCACCAACCCGAACGTGCACCTTGGAAAGCCGCTTTCTCCAGTCTTTGTCGGGAACCCGGACAGGCCGGTGAAGGGTCCAGGGGAACTCTGCCCCTTGGAGCTCCAGGCCCCAGGGGCCCGCAAGCTGACGGAGGACGGCCGACGGCCATGGCTCGAAGGCGGGGATGCCGGACTCAAAGGCGCAGCTCACGGGGTGGGTGATGGGAAGTGCCCAGGGCGTGTCGGCATCCGCGATACGGCGGCGAGAAGCGAGTAGGAGTTCCGCGACCCACCGGTGGCACAGCGAGGTCGGTGTATGGCGGACAAGAAGGGTATCTACGTGAGCTACATCGCAGGGCGACACAGCGGGGGTGAGCGCAGGCCGGTCGGCGCGTTCTGCGTCGTGCGGAGAAGTTCGGAAGAGGCGTCTAAGGTCGGGGCGAGTGAGGACGGACACGAGCACGTATAGCCACGCTGGGGATCCTATTACGATACCAAGAAGGCCGAAGAACGCAAGGGAAGCCGGAGAAAGCCGTTCCAGACTCTGACCGAACAGGTGCAGAAGAAGCAAAACGACGACGAAGCGAATTGGCAATGTCCACAAAGCGTACCTGAGCTTTTCCAAGAACCTGCTGAGCGACATAGCTCCTGACCGAATACTCATCTCGTTCGCCGCCCCCCGCTCGGACGACTGGCTGCGGGCCAGCGGCGGGTCGGTAGCCGGGTAGACGGGTGCGCATCATCTTCTAAAAATACGCGTAGGCGAGTCGTCACTCCGATCGCCAAAGTAGAGCCACAGCGCAGACTTCGCACCGTACGCTCCGACTCGCATGGGCAGCTGCCAGAATAGCACTCGATCGAACCACCAGGCCCTGCGGTCCAAAGTCAGGTGCTTCGATTTCGCAACGGCAGACAGGTTGCAGCGTGCGTTAGCCAATTTCGGACAAACGATGCCAGGAAAGTGCACCCTGTCTGATCTCCATCCGAGCGACTTTGCAACTCGGGTGTCGTAGAGCCACCGCAGTCGAGATGGGACGGCTTTCTTTGGCGTACCCCGCAAAGGTATTCCATGATGGACGTGAATGTTGCTGTCCGTAACGCGCAGTTTGCTCCTGGCGAGGCGCCGAAGCCTTCGTGCCTGGCGTGGATCCGCAGCTGACTTGATAATGTACTTACCTGCCCATTTGCCAGCAAGCTTCCAGGCTGCTAGCGCGGCGTCTGACACAAGGCCTGTATACCAGCCTGCCTTGTAAGCGATGCTGTCGTCGTTAACATAGCGGTTGCCGCCATATGACTCACGGAACATGGACGTGAGCCCAGCCGTTAAATAGTCACCGAGGCCAGCCCCGTAATCGGTGAGTACCGAAAGAGCCCTGTCAAGAAGCGTGCCCCTGGCTATGAGATACGAGACAACACGGTCCACAAAGCGATCGCCATTCAGCCCCCACGGATCCGCGATCACGATGGGACTGTTGGATACAAAGCGGTACAGAGCAACGTCTCCGGATCGGAAGCCAAGGGGATCGGTAAGGGTGAACCTGCCCAATGCAGGGTCGTAGTAGCGCGCGCGGTAGTAGTAGAGCCCCGTGACGGGATCGTACTCTCGGCTGCCGAAACCCAGACGATGCTGTTCCCGAGGCAGGTCGTCCTGGGAGGGCCTGCCAAAGCTATCGAACGTGAACCGGCGTAAGACACTGCCGTCTTGGGCAGCCCACCGGCGGACCGTGCCGGCAAGATCTCGCAATGCAAAGCTAACAGCGCTGGTGGACTCTACCATAGCGAGCAGCGAATCTACCAGGTGCGTGTACAGTCGCCGGGCGGTTAGTTGCGGAACGATGCCGTCGGAAGTGTCCGGGTCCGTGAAGTCGGCAATCGGGTTGGCCGCGAAGATCGCGCTGGCGTAGATGCCATCGACATACGGGGCGAGCCCGCCCTGGGCGATCTGCTCGGCCGTCGGCGGCTGGGCCAGGTCATGCAGCACAAACGTGAACCGCTCCGGCTCTGGGCCGGTCGGGCCGTCGGGGTCCTCGTAGAAGGCGATCCGGCGGTTGAACGCATCGTAGACGTACGTCTCAGTCCACAGCACATTGCCCTGGCCATCCTTGTGCACCACCGACGTCAGCCGGTTGCGGTAGTCC
>JALXBF010000017.1 GCA_026991575.1 Planctomycetota bacterium
CCCGCGGCAACCGGGGCTGTCACGCACCCCGTAGTAATGAGAAGGACGGCCAGGCTGGTCCCTGCGGACGCTCCCCCGAAACCTCCAATCCATCCACCTGCCTCGACGCAGGTCTGTCGCAGCTTGTTTTCTGCAAGATAGATCTCCATCGCGCTAGAGCAGGCGCCCGCGACCACCAGCACCCTTGACCCGTACTTGCAGCATCGAATGACCCGCGCCGCGCGCGGTTTAGGCAAACCAGGGATCCCCGTCGATTGATGGTTCTTCATCCTGAAGGCATCTTCACAGTAGAGTCGGACAAGCACCTCGCCTGGTTTTTCGGCGTCAGGCCCGACGAGGACAGCTGGGTTCACACGCCAATACCTGGCTGCACACTTGGCGGAAGGTTTGTCGATGTTCACGTGCATAGGACCCGGCGGCTCTCCGTGACACGACAGGTCGATCCCGAAGACACAGTGGTTCCGGAAGGCATAGAGCATGATGAGGCGGGTAGACGCGGGATGTCCGTCGGTGCTGAGGATCGGGGGACCGAATGCACCGCCGAGCAGCAGCCGAGGCGGCCGCAGGTAGCGCACAGCGGGTCGTTTGCACCACAAGACGGGCGTGCCCACAGTCGGCGGGCATAGAACCTGTCCGGCATGGCTACAGGCGTCCAGAGCGGAGGACGGAAGCACCACGCGGATAGGGCCACACCCTGCTCCCGCCGCGGCTGGGTTCAATCGAGGCGTCGTGCTTTCGCCAGCACCTCCTCCGCGGCCCTCATCCCCTGTGGGATGAAGCCCCTTCGGGTCACTGAGCGACGTGGGGTGGTTCGCTGCGTAGCCATACGGCTGTGCGCCGCCAGCTAGTCCAAGCGGGTCGGGGCTGAGCATGCGCCCCAGGCTGGGGTCATAGTTCCGTGCGCGAAGGCCCAGTAACTGTGCCTCGGATGTCCACTCCCTCGCCGTGTAGGCAAAGCGGGGCGCCGTTTCAAGGTCGCCGTTAGGCAACCCAAAGGTCTCATACGTTAAGCCTTGCAGTGTCGTTCCCGACGAATCCACCCATCCTCGGATGCTGCCGAGGTAGTCGGTGAGGGCGAAGGTGATGTCGCCCAGGGCGTCCTCTCGGGCAAGGAGGGAGTCAACGGCGGCCGCGTAGAGGCGGCGCTCGGTGAGCTGTGGGGTGATGCCGTCCGAAGTGTCCGGGTCCGTGAAGTCGGCAATCGGGTTGGCCGCAAAGATCGCGCTCTCGTAGATGCCATCCACATACGGGGCTAGGCCGCCCTGGGCGACCTGCTCCGCCGTCGGCGGCTGGGCCAGGTCATGCAGCACAAACGTGAACCGCTCCGGCTCTGGGCCAGCCGGGCCGTCCGGGTCCTCGTAGAACGCAATCCGGCGGTTGAACGCATCGTAGACGTACGTCTCAGTCCACAGCACATTGCCCTGGCCATCCTTGTGCACCACCGACGTCAGCCGGTTGCGGTAGTCCCACGTGTACTCCGTCACCTCACCGGTCACCGTGTTCGTCTTGCGAATCAGGTTGCCTTCGTTGTCGTACTCGTAGTCATTGGTTCCGTCCGACAGCAACCGGTTGTCCGCTCCGGTCACATAGCCGGTGCCGTGCAGGTGCGACTCCGTTCGATTGCCATTGGGCGTGTAGCGGTAGTACTCGATCAGGTTCCCCTGACCATCCCACACGTCCGTCAGCTGACCCTGCGGGTCGTACGCATACGTGCGCGTCCCTTCCGGACCGCTGTACGCCACAATCTGACCGGCCGCATCCCAGGTGTAGGCGAAGTCCGCCAGCGGCGTCGCATTGCCCTGCGAATCCACGTAGTCGTGGTCAATGAGCGTCAGCCGCGAGGCGGCATCATAGCTGTAGTTGGTGACGATCTGTGGATCCTGACCCCAGCCACCACCGGAGCCGGGCTCAAAGCGGACCATCCGCACCAGCCGGCTGGCCGCATCGTAGGCAAACTGCGCGGTTGCCTTCGGCGTGCCGCTGACCACCAACTCCGCCTGGGTCAGCCGTGAGAGCTTGTCATACTGGTACCGCCACTCGGTGCCGTAGTTGTCGGTGAGGCGGATGCGGTTGCCGGCATCGTCGTAGGTGTTGGTGAGCTGGATGACCGGGTAGATGGAGGGGCTGCCGGTGTTGTCCAGACTGATGATGCGGCCGGCGTCGTCGTAGGCAAGCGTGTAGGTCTGGTTCGGGTCGGAGACACCGATCAACTGGTTGGCGGCATCCCAGGTGTAGTTGATCTGGAAGATGATCTGGCCCTGGCCGTCGAGCCACTTCTCTGCGGTGCGGCGGCCGTCGAGGTCGTAGTCGAACTCACGCCGCCGTCCGTTGCGGTCGACGACCGCCGTCAGCTGTCCGGCGGCATCGTGCTCGAAGAAGCGGCTCAGTCCCAGCGCGTTGATCTCTTCGATGACCCGATCCACGGCATCCAACCGCCACTGGGTCGTGTTCCCATCGGCATCGGTCAGCGAGATGAGATTGC
>JALXBF010000018.1 GCA_026991575.1 Planctomycetota bacterium
TCGGGTGTGGCTGGATCTGGAGGAGATGGGCGTGGTTGGGCCGGCGGAGCTGTATGAAGTGGGGCCATGCCCGCCGATTGATCCGGGGCCGGGTGCGGTGGTGACCGGCCGGTTCCGGCAGCGGCCCACTGAGCTGCTGACGCTGACGGTGGCCACTGCCGACGGAGAACGCCAGCAGCTAGGTGTCACGCCGAACCACCCGATCTGGAGTGAGGATCGCGAAGCGTTCATCCCGGCGGCGGAGCTTCGTGTCGGCGAACGGTTGCGATCGCTGTTCGACGAAGAGCTACGCGTCGTGTCCATAGCACCACGTGCCCCGCCAGCGTACGTCTACAACCTCGAGGTCCTCGGCCAGCACGTCTACGCCGTTGGCGACTTCGGGGCGCTGGTGCACAATGCATGTGCCCGAAAACTGGCCTCCAACCTCCGCAATGCAAAAAAGTTCCCGGCCGATCCCGAAGTCGAGGTACCGCATCACATCGTGGTGCGGGGACGATTCAGCCGCTACCG
Source organism: Planctomycetota bacterium (assembly GCA_026991575.1). Taxonomy (GTDB): domain Bacteria; phylum Planctomycetota; class Planctomycetia; order JALXBF01; family JALXBF01; genus JALXBF01. Next base: position 511 of record JALXBF010000018.1, read on the forward strand.
CGAGGAAGTCCAGTTGGCTGCGCAGCAGGCCAGGGACATTCTCGCCAGGTTTGGCATCGACCTTGATGATGCCGCCAATGGCGTGTGGCTTCACAAAGACGTCCATAAGCACCTGCATACCGGCACCTATATCATAGCAGTCAGAGACCGACTGGTGGAAGCGCTCCCCAGTGGAAGACAGGGTGTGGTTGATACGCTGCAGCGAATCGCCGAAGAGCTTCAGAACGGAACTTTCCCGTTCTGAGCGGGTCAAGAACCACCACGGAGCATGAACTACTATGGCACGGGTGTATAGCTACGACGTCGAATGGCGCAAGGGATGGCCCGCATATCGGAGTGTGTGGTTTCCCAAAGGAAAGGAGCCGCCGAAGGAGTGGGTTGAACAGGTTGACTCCCGCCTCAGACGGGCACAGTCTCTGGCAGACGTCTGGGTTCCGTGGGAACTCAGATACGGTAGCCCCGCCGACCTCCCTAGGGGACACTTCTTCATGTCTATAAGCCTGTTAGGAAAGTATTGCATTGGCATGGACGAGGTGGCCCGTCGCGTGCTCGAGCCGCTTCTGGGGCCGTACGGGGAGTTCTTGCCATTTCGTAGTCGTGACGGCAGATTCTACATATTTAACTGCTTGTACACGGTCGATCCGACCAACCGAGAGGTCGTGAAGGTAGAACGGGTCGGAACTTCGGAGGTGCATGACCTATACGACTGGACAGATAGGAAGCTGCCTTGGGCGCAGAGGCGAGCTACGTGGATCGACCCGTCGAAGCTGCCTGATGACTTCGTAGTGTTCAGGCTTCCCGGCACGGACATGCTCTGGCCGTTGACGGCCCTGTACGTTTCGGACGCGGTGGTGGAGGCGGCGCGGTCGGCGGGTTTGAGGGGGGCGCAGTTTGAGCTACTGTGGCCGCCGGAGGAGGAGCACCGGATCGTCTACAGCTACGAGCAGCCGAAGACGGAACCGCGGCGTGAGCGTGGCTGGCGACAGCGGATACGGCGCAAGGTGCTGGAGGTGGGCTGGGATGCGGTGATCCTGGAGGCGGAAGCGGTCCGGCAGGGCAGCCCGACGCTGGCGTATACGGAGCATCAGGACATGATGTGGCGGGCCTTGCACGAGCACCACCTAAGTCTGTGGGAAGTGTCACCATGGAGTCGGCTAAGCTGGCAGCTGCACGGGTTCTATCAGGAACTGCAGTGCGGGGGTTTTTCGCAGGTGGTGTTCAATTTGTGGCGAGAGGGGATAGCGTCCGCGGTGGAACGGGCATTGGAGGAGATAGGCGCGCGGGGCCATCTGAAAGCATTTCGTGCTGGGGTGGCAGTGGTGGAGGGACTGGGCGAGGATCGGTTGCGGGAGTTTCTGGAGGGAGAGTATTTTGGCGATGAGTGGAAGGAGGTGCGGGACGAGCTGAATCGGGTAAATGAGCTGTTTGATCGGGAGGATGATGTGGAGCCGTTGGAGCAGATCCATGCGCGGTGGTTGTTTGAGCATCCTCGCCGTGTCGTGTTGGAGGACTGGGAGATAGAGGGTTGGTTGGAGGATCGGGCGCGATCGCTTGTGGGTCGTCGTCGCTATGTGCGTGAGGCGGAGCAGCAGGGGCAGGAGCCGCGGTTTGTGCGGCTCTGTCAGCTTGGTGCGGCGAAGGTGGGCAAGGAGCTGGAGATGGTCTTGGGCAGTGCGAAGCTGACGCTGGAGGAGGCGAAGCTGGCTGGCGTTCGGTTTCTGGCAGGCGGCCAGGAGTACGTGGTGGCGATGCTTCCGGACGGCAAGGCGCGTGTGTTCGACGCAGCCGGGAAACGGCTGCTGACCAGGCCGTTCCGTGTCCCAGAGGACACACGCCTGCTGTGATACTGTTGGCGCCCCACAGCTACCAGGCGCAACGCCGCTCGAATCGGCGGGAGAATCCGCTTGGCCGTAGCCGGCCCTCCACTGGCCGTCCTGCTCCGC
>JALXBF010000019.1 GCA_026991575.1 Planctomycetota bacterium
CCTTGCTGCCATCGGGCGTCATTTCGACAAGGCGGCGCACATAGGCCTGCCGCTTCGCATTCTTCACCCAGCCCCAGTCTTCACGGTACTGCTTGCCCTCCGCTGCCTCGCCGCGCAGTGTCGGTTTCCCGTCGTCCTTTTCGAATCTGACTGTACGGCGATGCCGCACCAGGCAGTTATCCCCCATCTCGACAAACCACTGAATCCGCCGTGCATTGCAGTACCGACCGTCGGCCGTGTACAGCACACGTTGGCCCTTCATTTGCTCGCGCACCTGACCCAGCACGGCGGGTAACTGATCCGCCTTCGCCCTGACGAGCAGGGGTTCCGATCCCATTGCTCGCACGAGTCCGGTAGATCCGTCCAGTGCGGCCATGACCTCACCGACCGGTGACTCGCGCCGTGGCGACGGTGACTTGATCCTGCGGGCATGAAGTACGACGACCTCGTGGTCTCGCAGTGACGGCGGGATCACCCGGCATGCGTACTCCAGGTCGAGCGCCTGTCGGAGCGTCATTGCGGAGTCAGAGACCAGTGACGCACTAAGAGGCACGGGCATGTGACGCAGCTCGGCGTAAGCCGCTCGCAGTGGCCCTCGTTGCTCACTTCGATCGTCATGTCCGTAGAGCTCCATCAGCCACTCGTCCTGGAACCGCACTCCGTCTAGCACGAGCTGAACCAGCAATGTTTTGTGGACCGCACGATCGGATTCGTCCTGCCATCGCCAGGCAAACGCTGCGGCGAACCGTGAGCTGCTCCACACATGCTGCAGCGCGACCAGAAACGTCTGCACTGTCGGGGTTGATGCGACTTGGGCTGCCAGGGCGTGGACTAACTCCTCAGGGAACATCCTGATTCTCCTAACCGTGGTCTAAGGCTCGCATCCCGAACACGGACTGCTTGTACCACTCGGTTCGGCAGCCTTCCCGGGTGCCGACCGATGCAGGGCACTCGTTACCACCATACTACGTTGAGCGTCTCATTGTCCACTGAGTTGGCCGATTCCTCAGGCAGACAGCCATTTCCCGGGGTGGCTGGATTCGCTGGGGTTCATTTAGCCGATCGGTCCGAGCAGACGCCCCTTTTGCAGCCCGGGGACGGGATTCGTCGTGATGAAGCCAGGGGCGGTCATCTCCCGAGCACCTTCGAGGCAAACGCCGATCACAAACGCGGGCGGATAGAAACGCCGGCGCATCAGGTCGAGACCTCTGCACGGGGGGCGACCGCAGAACAGCGGCCGGTGTGCGGTCCGCAGTGACTCGTACGCTCCACGTCATGCGGTGGGATCGAGTGGCGACGTGTCAGAGATTCTGCCCGTCGGGAGTACTACAGGTGTAACCGAGACAGAACGACGGTGCAGACAACGCGGAGGCCAACCGGTGACGCGGACCACGAGGGAACTCGTTGATTTGACTGCTGCGACTGCCACGGGGAACCCGTGGATCGACGCGGGCCTGGCGGTGCTATTAGCAGAGTGTGGCCCCGGTATGCATGCCGCCGCTGACGTCGCCGGCTGGTTGACCACGCACTTAATTGGCCCTGCGGGCGGCCAGAGTGCAAGCTCAGCGAGCGGATCGAATCGGCCAACCGGGAAAGTCGGGTGGAAGCCACCTGCGTCGGCTGTGGTCAACATCACGTCCCCCGGCGGTCGTCCGCTCGCCGTGCCGCTGAAAAGCGCACGCTCGGGGACCTGTGAACTGTGTGGACAGACGGGACGTGTAGCGGACGCGGCTATGGCCTTTCTGCCCATGGTGGTGGCGTCGAAGAACTTCGTTAACTTTGCCTCTGGGACGCGGCGCGGCCTGCAAGTGTGTCTGCGCTGCATGGCTGCAGGCTATGCCGCCTATTTGGGCTGCTTGTGGTGGAGGCGTGGCCCCCACTGCTACATGTTCTTGCTGCACGGATTGCTGGACCAGATGCGGCAGCTTTACCGCACGTACATTGGTCCGGCGCGGGCGGGCGCCTGGAGCCTTTCCCCAGCCTTCGGAGGTGACGGACCTTCTGAGGTGACCTGGGGGCTGATCCTGACGATGTTCCGCGCGATGCATGCGCGGGATCCGCAAGCTGACGCGGCTGCCGTCGCGGCCATCGATGAGGTCCACCGCCTGTTGGGCCTGAGCGCACCCGCCGCACCTGAAGCGCCGATCAGTTTGATCGTGCTCGCTGTTACCAAGGTGGGTCGCGCACCACGTGTGCGGCAGCTCAGCGTGATCAGCCACTTGCCGACCCTCTACGAGCTGTACAAGGCATGGATCCAGGAACTGGAGCACGACGGTGTGACGGACGCCCACGACGTGCTGACCGGGGTGTTCGGACAGCTTGTGGTTCGCACACGGGGTGGCAACAGCGACACGAGGTGGCGCGAGCGCGTCGCTCGCGAGATTATCCACTTCGGCGACCCGTTTCCCTTTGTGGAGGAATTTGTATTTGAGTTGGCCAGCAGTAGCCCAAAGGGGAAACGACTCGCGATCGGTACGACGACGGTTGTCGACGTGTATGCGAGGGAGGTGTTCGCGATGGCACAAGAGTTGATCGATCGAATCGCATCATACGGCTACAGGCTGGGACGCGTCGCGGCTGAGCAGCAGAAGATGTCGCTGCTGTACGACCTGCGAAACGCACGGAGCATCGAAGCCTATCTGGAAGTCATCAACAACGCACAGTTCCAGCTCCAGTTGCCGGTGCCGAAAGAGCTGACCGACGTACGCGGCGAGTCTATCGGCGGTGTGCCCTGGCAGCGCGTGAAGTCGCTTGTTGCGATCCATGCGATGAACGCTTACCTGTACCACCAGAAGGGAGGAGGTTCAGACGGTGAGCGAAACTAAGGTTCTAACGCAAACGCCGATTGAGAAGGGGGAGGCCATGCAGGCGATCGCATTGGGCTACGTCTGGCAAGTTTCCGCGGCCAACATCAACGCGTCTGGGACTCAGGGCAACGTCATCGAAACCAAGAAGGTGACGATGCCCGACGGCACGACGGTACCATACGTTTCCGGTCAGGCGATCCGACGCATGATCCGTGACTACTGGGCTGCTACCGGGCTCGCTCTTTCGGAGATTGCAGCCACGGTCAAAGGACAGGAGGTGGAACCACCGGTACGTCCGTGGGAATTCATCGACGAAGACCTGTTCGGCTACATGGACGCGTCAGGCGGCCGTCGGCGAACGTCCCCGGTGCGCGTGTCGGCAGCGGTGGGCCTGTTCCCTTACCGCGGTGACCGCGACCAAGGCACGCGCTCGTTCTCTCACTTCGGCGAAGCGATGGCTGCCGGAGGCAACATGTTCGAGATGGAGTTGTACGCGAACTACTTCGCGGGCGCGATGCTCGTGGAACTGGACCGTATCGGTCGCTGGCGTACGCGGTTCGAACTGGTCGCCCCCCCGTCGCCGCAGAAGGCCAAAGAGATCGAGAAGCAGGAGCGGGAGCTGTGCGACAAGCTGCCTGCCGATGTCGCCACTCATTCCGATGAAAACGGAAATGGCATGATCCTGGAGCTGGACCGGGCCAGAAAGATCGAACGCCTGCACGCTTTGTTCGACGCGGTTGGCCACCTCTGGGGAGGCGGTCGCACGGCGCGGTTCCTGTGTAACCTCAGGCCGATCGCACTTCTGTATGCCCGCCTGTCGGCGAAGCAGCCGGTGTTTGTAGAGGCGATTCGGGGTTGCTACCAGGATGGCCGACTTCGGCTAGATCTGGACTACCTGATCGAAGTGCTCGACCTGTACCGCGACAACCTCGAGCATCTCATCGTCGGGCTCACCGGTGACCAGGAGCGAGATGAGTGGACCAGGAAACTGACCGATCGCTACGCCAGTGTCAGCGTCTGCCCGCTGGCTGAAGCCTTGTCCACCATGAAAAGCGATGTGGAGGGGGCATGGCCGAGGTCCTGACCGTTGAGATCCAGGCCGCCGTCGCTTCGTTCCGGCTACCAACGGAGGTCAACTACCAGCGGTCCCTGCCGGCGCCGCCGCCGACAACGCTGATCGGCCTGGCAGGGGCCGCGATGGGCGCCGGGGAAGAGGAACTGTGGGACGGCGGCGAACGCGGAGCTGCTTTCCCGTGGCACAGACTGCTCGTCTCGGTCTTGATCGACCACCAGCCGGGAGTCGCCGTGGACCTCTGGCAACTGCGAAAGTTCGATCGCGAAAAAAAGAGTTGCACCCGCTCGCCTTATCCACGCGAACTGCTCTTCGGACCACGATACACAGCGATTTACGGAGGACTGGATCGGTGTGACCTCGAGCGGCTCCAGGACGCGTTCCGGTCACCCCGCTACGCGCTGTGCCTGGGCCGAGCGGACGACCTGGCCCGCGTCGTATCCTGCCGCATTGAGACGGCGACATCGGTCGACCCGACCGACCTCGAGTTCGAAGGGACCGTCTTGCCTGCCACTCGCCAGGACATCCGCATCCAGCCCTCCCTTCGGCCCGGCCTGCGGCTTCGGCCGGTTCTGTTTGAGCGGTTACCCTGCGGGTTTACCCTCGTTAGGGGAGGCGCCCGCTGCCCTGCGGGACTGAGGGACTTTGCGTTCGTGCCGCTGGGTGTGCGCGTCAGGGGACGCGTTGCTAGGGCGTTTGCATTGGGGGGAAGGTATTGGACATGGCTGAACTGCTAGCAAAGACAGACGGAGACGTCTCCCTTTATCAGCACTGTGTCGATGTGCTCCGCCTAGGGCACATTCTGGCCGAACGCCTCGGCCTTGACGGGCCGACCGCTCAGCGGGCTTTGCTGGCCTGCGCGCTGCACGACATCGGTAAGGCGACCGAGTCCTTCCAGGCGTACCTGCGCGGGGAAAAGGGACAGGGTGACTATCATGCTCTAGCCAGTTTCCTTATCCTGCTCGTGCTGGAAAGACGCCTGCTGAACCACACTGGTGAAAGAGTCCCCGGGGAGTTTGTTGCGTCTGCGGCGGTCCTTTCCCATCATTCCCCTCTGCATCCCTCGCTGTACGAATCGGCAGCCCCCATCCGGTACCATCCCAACATTCGCGCCGTGCTCGAAGAGCTGCTCGGAGCGCTGGCGGACCATGGTATAGTGGTGAGCAAGCTGTCGGAGGAAGACTGGCGTCGGATCGAAACTATGGCGCGACGCCCGGCCTACGTGCTTCACGGTACTTCGGGCCGAAGCGAGGCTGACCCCCTGCTGGAGTGGTTCCGCGTTCTGGATCGCAGACGTTTTGGCCAAGTAAAGGCGGTGCTCCATCTGGCGGACTGGCTTGCGTCTGGCAATGCTTCGGTGGACAGCTACGTCGCAGCCGAGCCGGTGCCGTGCGCGGCCAGTGTACGTGCTCAGTTACGGCACCGCATTCGGCCTTTTCAGGCCAAATCCGCGGCCCTGGGCGACCGGTCTGTACTCTACCTGCAGGCGCCGACCGGCGTGGGCAAGACGGAAGCGGCCCTTCTCTGGGCGGGTAGCCCCCACCGTCTGATCTACCTGCTGCCCACGCAAGCGACGACCAACGCCATGTGGTGCCGGCTGCGCCGGTTGCTCGGGGAGAACCGCGTTGGACTGGCTCACGGGCACTCCGTCCTGGAGCTCCGTTCCGCGCACGAACGGTCCAATGGCAATCGGCCGTTCACGATCGACGACTGGCTGTTCGACAGCGTTTTCGCCCGGCCTGTCACCGTGGCAACGCTCGACCAGTACCTGTTGGCACACTTGCACGGGCGGCATTGGGAGGTGAGACTGACGCTGAGTCGGTCCGCCACGGTCATCGTCGACGAGGTGCATGCGTACGAGCCATATACGCTGGGCATATTGGCTGCGGCTCTGGAGACCGACCCGCCGAAACGCCTTGCCGTCCTAAGTGCAACGCTGCCCAGCGTGCTCCGTGAGCGCCTTCCCGCCGGGGTGCTACTACAGGCCGACGACGCGTTGTGGCGACAGCGGCGGCATCGGCTGAGACTGTGTGACGGCGGTATCGCTGAGATGCTCGACCCCATAGTCGATGCGGCCCGACATGGGCAGCGAGTGCTCGTCGTGGTGAACACCGTTCGAGAAGCACAGGAGCTGTTCGACAAGTTCCGCAGTCGCGCTCTCGACATCCCGGTGACGCTGCTGCATAGCCGATTCACCCAGCACGATCGACGACCCAAGGAGGACATGTTGAGACACGCTCCGGCAGGGTCGGTATTGATTGCTACTCAGGTCGTGGAAGTCAGCCTCGATATTTCGTACGACGTGCTCTTCACGGAACTGGCCCCGTTGGACGCGATCGTACAGCGAATGGGACGGGTGAATCGCTACGGGGAAAAAGACTACGCGCGGGTCTGGGTTTGCACGGACGTCTCGGAGCGGTCACGAAGGCTGTACGGCGAAGAGGTGCTTCGACGCAGTAGGCACCTGCTGGAGGCGGTCGGTACGGAGCCCGATCAGGCGGACTTGCGGAACGCCGTGGACGAACTCTACGGTCACGTTGCGGCCACGCAGGCCTGGATCAGTGCGTTCGAGGAAGGCCGCCAGCTGGTGGACGATTTGCACCGTATCCTGGGCACGTTCACGGTTCATGGCAACGATCAGGACATCACGCATCGGTTCGGCACACGCCGCGGCACGTTCACGATCCGCGTGCTGCCGGACGTGCTCCGCGAGAAGGCGATGGAGCTGCACGAAAGTGGGCAGACGTGGCGAATCCGCGACCTGACCGTGCCGGTTCCGTACTGGTGGACACTGGCTTGCCCGCAAGCGTTCTACGCTTGTGAGGACCTGAAGCTCCCGGTGACCAGGCTAGCCTACTGTGCCGAACGGGGACTTCGGGACGTCGCCGAGGACCAGGGCGTTGAGCTGGAGGCCGTTTTTCTCTAAGAAATCCGCTCCCTGCGGCATCAGCATTGCGGGGACAGAGACCGGTGCTCAGAAGGCATGAAGATCCGATTCTTCCTGATCATGACACCACCGAATAAGGTCGCTGTCGTTCTCCGGGACTACCAGCATTACCTCCAGGGCGCATTCTGGCGCCCGCTCACCGAAGAGCAGCCCGTGCTTGATGGTCCCTTGCACAAAGACAGACTGAAAGCACGCACACGCGGTTACCGTATGCTGACGTTCGCCAAGCTATTCCCGCCGTTAGCCAAGGCCGGCCAGCGCGGCCTCATACTGTACCCGAACCTGCACTGGCTGGTCTCCACTGCACGGAACACAGTTGCCAAGGCGTTGGAGCGTGCCGTGCTAGGGCGGGGCCAGATCCATGTGCACAGACAGCCATTCCTGATCCAGTACATCAAGTAGTCGTCGCTCCCGCATTTTGGCCCCGGCCCCATGTTGTTCGAAACCCTCTCCCCGATGGTCGTTTCTCGCCCGGTAGTCAATGAGCGTGGCCGCCTGACGCGAAGGAGTACCTCTCACCTGACGATCCGGAATTCTGGCAACGCGTCGCCACTAATCTGTGCCAGAAGGCAGAGGCGTTCGGGTTGGAGCAGATCGGCACAGTGACGTTCCGACCGGTCGGTCAGTGGCGCTCGCGGCTGATCGCCGTGCAGGGCGCGCAGGTGCGCGGATACGAAGGAAAGATCGTTGCTAGCGGAGATCCGGATTTGATCTACCTGGGTTACGACGCCGGGCTCGGTGAGCGGAACGCGCAAGGATTCGGCATGTTCGGGCTTCCTTACGATCGCACCCCGCCGAAGCCAGTGCATCTGGAATACCTCAGAAGGCGACGGGCCGAATGCCGCGCACCAGCGAAGGATGGTGACGTGTGTTGAGGCGACTCTTGCCCACGTCCGCGCCGCGCTGGCCGACTGCTGGACGTACGAAGTCCACGAACACTTCGACCAGGTCTGGTGGCTGTTCGTGGCGTCTGGCCCCGAGCCACGAGCTCTCTTGAAACGCATTCTGGCCCGTGTGCAGGCCTGGTTGGCCACCGGTGGCGATCTCGTCCTCGCCAAACGGTGGCCCCGGGAATTTGGCGAAACGGTCCAATCGGAAGCTCACCCGGCCGGGTTTTCGCTATCCCGCGCGCTGCCAGTTCAATGGCACTGCCCGGCCGAAGGAGACCACCTGCAGCAGTCCACAGCGTGGCCACTTCGGCGGCGTCCGTGAAGTAACGTCCTGCCTTGTAAACGTCCGATCGTCTCGACCGAACGGTCCCCCCTGAGTGCTTCGCGAGGTGTGATCAACGGCGGCAACGACGTCGTCTGCAACTGCACAGCAATGCGTGCCTTCACGTGGTGAGGCTACTGGATGGGATCGATCCCAAGAACGCGGATCGAACCGCTATCTGGTCGGCGTACCTCCTCAATACACTCGACCGTGGTCGTCTTCCCCGCGCCGTTGGGGCCAAGGAGACCGAAGGTCTCACCCCGGTCAACCGTTAGCGAGACCTTGCCGACGGCAACCACGGATCCGTATCACTTGGTGAGTTTGTCGAGCTCGATCGCGTGTGCCAATGGATGGAATCCACCTGTCCCGCGATTCAGTACGTCCGACCGTCTCGATCGGCCCCAGTTCGGTTCGCTCGTACCGACCGGTCGTCCCCCCATGCCACTGGCTGCGCCCCGGCCTCGCTCAGAGCCCACAGCGTCTCCACTCGCCCCTTATGCGACAGCTGAGTTGCACTCCCGTCGGGATGTTGCCACGGCACGGTGGAGCCGCTACCGTAGACTGTTGCCAAGATCGACTGGGAGGTCTATTCGCGTTGCCAGGTCGGATCTTGCCCGGTCGAGCTTTCTCGGACAGACCAGCCTACCGTGTCGGTCCGCTTCGACTGAGACGTACCTGGAGCGTGTGCTGTGTGTTCGAAAACGACCCTGGTGCTGGCGGCTGCGGTTCTTGCCTTGGGTGAGTCCGACGCCGACTGGCGTAACGTCCGCAACGGTTATCGTATTCCCGACGAAGGGTACTGCGACCAGCCGTATGTGGTCGTCTTGCCCGACGGAGCCTGGCTTTGCGTGTTAACTACCGGGCCGGGCCGTGAAGGGCAGCCCGGACAGCACATCGTCGCGGTCCGCAGCACCGATCAGGGCCGCACGTGGTCAGAGCCAGTTGACATTGAACCGTCCAGCGGGCCGGAGGCTTCGTGGGCATCTCCGCTGGTCACGCCCTCTGGCCGAGTCTATGTCTTCTACACGTACAACGGTGACCGGATCAGGCGGTTGCCGGGGAGCAACCGGCCGATTCGTGCCGACATGTTGGGCTGGTACTGCTACCGCTACTCCGACGACGGAGGCCGGACGTGGTCCAGGCGGTACCGCTTGCCGATGCGTGTGACCGAGTGCGATCGAGCCAACAATTGGGGCGGCCGCGTGCAGATCTTCTGGGGGATCGACAAGCCGAAGGCGGACGGTGGCATCGTGCGCTTCGCGTTCACGAAGATCCGCCGGTACATGCTGGACGGAGGCGAGGGGTGGTTGTTTGCCAGCAACAACATCCTGACCGAAACAGACCCGGAGCGGCTGCATTGGGAAATGTTGCCCGTTGGCGATCGAGGCATCCGGTCGGAGCGATACGGGTCCGTTCAAGAGGAGCATAACCACGTGCCGCTGGGGGACGGCGAACTCTACATGGTGTACCGGACGACGCAGGGGTATCCGTGTCACACGTACAGCCGGGACGGTGGCCGTACGTGGGAAGAACCGACGCCGATGACGTACTCGCCAGGCGGTCGAGTGGTGAAGAATCCACGAGCGTGTCCCAAGCTCTGGAAGTGTCGCAATGGGAAGTTTCTTTTCTGGTATCACAACCACGGCGGGCGATCGTTTCAAGAACGGAACCCGGCCTGGATCGCGGGCGGCGAACTGCGCGATGGCCGCATCTGGTGGAGCCAGCCTGAAGTGGTGCTGTACGACCCTGACCCCGACGTCCGGATCAGCTATCCGGATCTCATCGAGCAAGACGGCCGTTACTGGATCACGGAGACTCAAAAGAGTGTGGCCCGGGTCCATCCGATTGACCCGGCATTGATCGAGGGGTTGTGGACGCAGGGGAAGTTGCGTCAGTCGGTGCAAGACGGCTTGGTCCTGGACGCCGGCCCGGGCGATCATCGCGTTCCCGGGCAGGTGGACCTGAGCAAGCAAACTGGTGTAACGTTGGACCTGTGGCTGCGTCCCGGCGAGTTTGCTGAAGGGCAGTGGCTGGTCGACACGCGAGATCGGCACGGCCGTGGCATCTTGGTAGAAATCACCGGTCGGCGGACCGTGGCGATTGAGCTGAACGACGGGGCGGGCCGTGTTCGTTGGGAGGCAGATCCCGGCCTGCTCGTTTCGGGTAAGCGTCATCACGTTGTTGCGATCGTCGACGCGCGGCCCCGATTGGTGCTGTTTGTGGTTGACGGCCAACTGTGCGACGGCGGTTCGGCCCGCCAGTATGGCTGGCTTCGGTACGAGCGACCCCTTGGCGACGTAACCGGCAGCGGCCGCGTCAAGGTCAACCACGCCGTCGCCCGGCTGCGGTGGTACGCTCGCTACCTCCGCATCTCAGAAGCCGTCGCAAACTACCACGCCCGTTCAAGCAGTTCTGGTGGCTCAAGCAGTCCGTAGTCCAGCGTGTCGTAGGCGGTGCCTGGTGGTGGGCCCTGGGGCGGGGCCCGGTGGAACATCACCGGCCAGGCCGAACCGCGGACCGGGCCGGCATGATGTGGGCCAAGCGTGTTCCGTAGCGTCCCCGTGACCAGGACGTCAATCGTGTTGCGGCCCGGTTTTAGCCAACCGGTGACAGGGCAGACCCACGGCGGACTGACGAGATAACCCGCATGCTGCCCGTTGACATGAACCTCCGCCACGGCTCCGTCCCACTGCAACAACCTCACCGCATACTCGCGGTCCACTCGCGGCAGGTGGACACGGAACCGGTAGCGAACGGTCTCCCCGTAAAACGGAAACCCCTGCTCTCGCCACGGGCCGAACCGAAGAGCCTCCAGCGGCTCTAACACGAAGCCAGAGTCCGTCGCCTCCAGGCCAAACGAGCCGCGAACGTAGACCGGTTCCAGTTCGTGGAACACGGTTGTGGCCGTCGCGATGAGCGTCAACTCATTCTCCCCCTCACGCACGAACCGGGCGATCGGGATCTGCTTGAACGATCGGTCAAGCCACCACCGATCCGTCGGCTGGACTGCGCTGCCGTTGACCAGAATCCTCGCGTACAGATCGGGCCGCTCCACAACGACGTGCAAGTCCTCTGGCACCGGGCCCGAAACCGTGAACCGATAGGTCGCTCGAAAGCCGGAGTCGGCGGGCAAGCGAAGATTCAGCAGATCGTCCCTGAACTGGACCGCCATTTCCCACGGGTTCCCCGGAAGACCGACTGCCTGGAAGACGCGTCGGGCCGCCTGGTGAAAATGCAGCCCACGGTACTCGCCGTCGCTGAGCTGCAGATCGACGTAGTCCAGGGGCAGTACGTTCGGCGCAAGCGGCTGGACCTGTTCTGGTTCCAGTCGCTGACGCACTTTCCAGGCAGCGCGCGGGCCAGCAGGGGCCGGCGCTTCACGCAAACCAAAGAAGAGCAGGATGCTGCCGGCTGGAGGCACCGTCAGCGTGGCCCGCACATGTTTTCCCGTGCGGTTGTACTGGACGGGCTCGACGTTGCCGGTGAACGGATCCCAGCGTTCGATTCCCGCTGCCCGGCCGACGACGGACACGTTGGCTTCCTCCGATAGACTCGTGTTTACCAGGAACAGGAACTGGCCGTCCGCCACGGCACGGCGCTCGTGGTACAGAATCCCTCCGTTGTGCTTGTCGATCCGAACTGTCGGCTCATGGAAGCGGTTCAGCCGGTGAGGGAGATCCTGCGGGTCAACGATCTCAAATCCCTTCGACGTCGTCAGCTTGGCGATTCGGTCGCTCTGCCGCCCGCCGATTCGTTCCAGCGACACCGGTCGGCACGCGAAGATCGCGCCTCTGTTGGCCGCGAATCGGACCAGCAATCGGAATGTTGTTTCTTCGAGGTTCTCCATGCCCGGCGGGATCACGATGGACGAGTACCGGGCGTGACCGACGACGAACTGCGTCCCTTCGACCCTGCCGTGCTCTTCGAGCACGCGCTCTGAGCCGAGATCGAATTCGACTTGCGATTGAGCGAGTTCCGTGACGAACCGCTGGAACTGTTCGCCCCGCTTGTCGAGGTCCGGTTCGCCCTGGTACATCCACAGGGAGGTTGTCGGTTCGAGGACGAGGATGCGGCGCGGGGAATGCCCCTGGGACAGGACGTAGCACAGGCGAGTGAAGTAGTCCGCCAGGACGTGGTACGCCGGCCACCAGGGTTCGTGGCTGGAAAACGACTGCGGATGGTCCCGTTTTCGGCTGCCCCTAATGCTAATAAAGGAAAGATGTTCGCAGAGTGTGTTGATGCCCAGGACGAGGTTCCAGTCCGCGATCCGCTTCATGTCCACGAACCGAAGGTCCCAGCCGGCCGCTCCAAAGATCTCGCACAGTGTCCGGCGGCGGCCGAGCTGCCGAGCGACGCTGGCAACTTCCAGGACCGAGCGCACGTTTCCGAACTGGCCGTGCACCGACTCGTCGTAGCGGTTCATCAGGATGTCGATCGCTGGCCGATGGTGCCAGGCGTACACGGCCATGTTGTCCGGCACCCTCCGTGCACGCGGCCACTCATGTTCCCAGTAGTGTCCGGTCCACTCGAGGCCGTATCGGTCGCATCGTTCCGCGTACGGTTTGCACCAGCGTTCCAGGAAGAGGTCCAACAGCAGCCGGTAGTAGTCGTGCCGGACTCGTTTCCAGTCCCCGACGTGCTCGCGCAGTGCCGGAAGCTCTCGTTTGAGGTCGTAGCCGAATCGTCGCTCGAATGCGTCGACCAGATCCTCCGTCCACGGTAGTCCACCGGCCGGATTGATGTGCGGCTCGTCGGTGAAGACGCCTGGGACTTGCTTCCCCAGTGCTTGGCCCAGATGCTGTGCGTAGGCATCGAGTGTGATGTCCAGGAACTTCTGCGTGACGCCGGGTTTCAGCAAGTCGACGTACCAGTACCCCCCGAACCAGCCCCTGGCCGGCGCCGGCCGCAGGCGGGCAACAAGCCAGCGGCCGCTACGCGGGAGGGTGGCCACGATGTCGGGCCCCGGCTGAGGCGGCCGGTTGAGTTCTTGCCAGTAGAGGCCATGGCCCCGAGACTCCGGCATCGTGTGCGGAACCCACCCGCCGGCGAATCCGGACGGGTACGAGTTTTCGTCGTAGATCCAGAGCTTCATGCCGAGCTGCTCGGCCTCGCGCAGAGCAACCCGCCAGAGCTCGAACCACTCGTCCGACAGATAGGGCGTGACCAGACCGGGTCGAGGATGGACGAACGCCTGGTAGACATGCTGGTCAGCGAGTGAGCGTAGCGTACGGCGGATATCGTCGGGTGTGAGTTGATCGTTCCACACCCACAGGGGGGCGGTGCGGTACTCGACCGGCGGCTGTCGGAAGTAGCTCCGGAGTTGTTCGGCGTCGGGCTCGCTGGAGGGAGGCCCGCCGAGGAGGAGCAGCGTAATCAGCGGCTGGAGCATCACTGGTCTCCGTGCTGCGGCCACCTGGGATGTCCGATGCTGGGCCGGCCGGGCAGCGTGGGGTTGGGCTGGTCGGTGATGTCCAAAACATCCTAAACAAGAGTTACTTTAGGTATTTTGTGTCGGCGTGGCGCTACAGTTGGCGGCGATCCATGAGCTGGGTGGGCCGTTCGCTTCGGCCTGGTCAGCGCGTGGGCTGCGGTGAGTGGTTCGAGAAGGGGGGGCATCATCCGGAGGGGATCGAAATCGGCTCTTGGCTCTTGCGGCGTCTCGATCGGCCCCGATTTGGTTTCGCCGGTCGTGCCGACCGGCTACCGGTGCGCGTCGGAGCGCGTTGGAGCAGCGAGGTGGAAGTCCTGGCCAGGGTTTGGTCTGGCCCCTGTAGCCGAAGGTAACTGCGGCTTCGTGAGGGGGCGTGGAGAGCAACCGGAGGCGAACGAGTAGTCCGCACGAGAGGAACCCGATTCGGCCTGACGTCGTGGCGAGCCTGCCGGGTACTGGCGAAGCCCAAGATGCCTTGTCGGGAGGCAAGGTCAGCATCCGGGGGAAACAAACCGATCCGGATGGCGACGTGGGGTGGCTGGTGGCGGAATGCTCGGAAGGTCCGACGACGTGAACGACGGAGGCCTGATGGGCACAGGACGCGAGGAACCTGCGGTACATCAGGGTATAGGGTGGGCCCTGTAAGATGTCCCCCGGCCAGCCGCTTGGTGCTCGGCGGATTGGAGCGAACCGGAGCAGCCAACCGACAGGAGAAGCGGCCCATCAGGAGTCAGAGGGTCGCAAGCAAGCGAGGAAGCGGGGTAATGCCCGTGGAGCGAAGGGACCCAGGAAGGTGGATGCGTGGAGAACGGGGCTACGGAAGTGACACCACCGTCAGTGCCCGAGAGGGCTAAACAAGGTGGAGAGGCGGTACTTCCGGGGACGGGACTGCGCGTCAAACCGTGGGTCTGGACGAAGCGCATGGCAACGGCCCTCGTAGAGGGGGTGAAAGGAGGACGCTGGTACAGCCTGATCGACAAGGTCTTTTCCCTACGGACGCTCTGGAAGGCTGCGGAGCGGGTGACTCGCCAGAAGCGGAAGGCGGCCGGAGTGGACCATGTGACGCCGGAGCAGTTTGGCCGACGGCTGGAGGCAGAGGTAAGGAAGCTGTCGGCGGAGCTTCGGAGTGGGCGCTACCGGCCGCAGGCGATACGGCGGGTGAACAGCCCGAAGCCCGGCAGTCGGGAAAAGCGGCCGTTGGGGATACCGACAGTGCGGGATCGGGTAGTGCAGGCCGCGGTCCTGGACGTGATCGAGCCGATCTTCGAGGTAGGGTTTGCGGAGCACAGTTATGGGTTCCGACCCGGCCGCAGCTGCAAAGACGCGTTGAGGCGCGTCGACCAGTTGGTGCAGAGCGGCTACGGGTACGTGGTGGACGTGGACCTGAAGAGCTACTTTGACTCGATTGCGCACGATCGGTTGATGTCCCTCATCGCCGCGAAGATCAGCGACAGCCGGCTGATGGCGTTGATTGAGGGATTTCTGAAGCAGGGGGTGATGGACGAACTGGCGGAGTGGACGCCGGAGAGCCGGACTCCCCAGGGGGCGATCATCAGTCCGCTGCTCAGCAACATCTACCTCGATCCGCTGGATCATTTGCTGGCGTCACACGGCTTCGAGGCGGTGCGCTACGCCGACGACCTGGTGATCCTGTGTCGGAGTCGGGAGGAGGCGGAGGCCGCGTTGGCCTTGGTTCAGAGGTGGACCGAGGAGGCGGGGCTGAAGCTGCATCCGGCGAAGACGCGGATTGGCACGCACGAGGAGGGTTTTGAGTTTCTGGGGTATCGTTTTCAACGGGCGAAGCGAACAGGGCGAGCGAATCGCTATCCCCGAAAGAAGGCGATCCAGAAGTTGAAGGACGCGATACGTGCGAAGACTCGTCGGACGGACGCGCGTCGTTTGCCGGTGATCATAGAGGATGTGAACAAGACGCTTCGTGGGTGGTTTCAGTACTTCAAACACGCGCACTGGACGACGTTCGAGCCCTTGGACAAGTGGGTGCGACGTCGGTTGCGTTCCATCCTGCGCCGGCGGCTCGGTTTGCGTGGGATATCGAAAGGCCGCGACCATCAGCGCTGGCCGAACGCCTTCTTTGCCGGGCATGGGTTGTTGAGCCTGAAGGCAGCCCATGCGGCGGCCTGTTGCTCCTCTCGTAGGTAAGACCACCGACCGGAGAGCCGTATGCGGGAGAACCGCACGTACGGTTCGGAGCGGGCCCCGGGCAACCGGGGCTTGCTACCCCTATCTCTGTTGATGGCCAGCGCGGGCGGCACGAGTTTTCTTTTTCTCCCTTCCATTTGAAAAATCCCCCCGGCGCCGCGGACCTTGTCCGCGGCGTCGGCAGCGTAGGATCGCGCCCCAGCCGGGAGGACAGCTGGCGGGTTCATTCGGCAATTTCCCCCGGCGGGGTTTCGCGTAGGAGTCGTCCCGCTCTTCCTCTCGCGGATGGACTCGCACCCCGCGCGCGGGCCGGTGCGCGCGGCCGCGGCGCCGACCCCACGGCGGTCTCTCCGCGCGCCCCGGCCGAGCGTTCCCCGGGAGTGAAGTTGTCAACCCGCGCGCGTGCGGAGCAGCGCCCCGGTGCTCCCGCTTCCCTCCCGCGAGGCGGCAATCGCCCGTCCACGGTGCGCCGCGCACCGCTCCAGGGGCCCCGCCAACACCGCGGTCCCACGAGCCGCCGTTACGGCCTGCCCCCGGCCCCGTCGCCCTCGAACGTGCCCCCAGAGTTGGCGACGGTGCAGGTGGGATGACGGTGTCTGTAGCGGATGGGCCTCCGTGGTTGTGGTCGCCGGCGGAACTGCGTTTTCCGGATGCGATTCACCTGCTGGACTGGTACCACCTTAAGGCGCGTGTGTGTGAGGTGGGCGAGGCGCTGTACGGGACAGATCGGGACAGCTTCAGCAGTGGATGAACCGGATACTGGATCTGCTCTGGCAGAGCCGATGGAAGGAAGCGGAGCAGGAGCTGGAAAAGGAGCGTCGACGCTGCGTTCGAAAGCGAAGCGTGAGTTGCTGCGTCGGTTAGTGGGGTACATCCGCAACAACCGGGAGCGGATTGACTACGCTCGGTACCGGGAGTTGGGGATCCCGCTGGGGAGCGGCCGGGTGGAAGGAGCGTGTCGGCACCTGGTGGGGAAACGGTGCAAGGGATCCGGGACGCGAAACTGGAAGCCTTCGCGGTGCGGATCGATTCTCGCTTTGAGGGCAGGCGTCTACGAACGCAGGTTCTACCGTCTCTGGGAGGAACACATCCGGCCCGCCGCCTGGCGCTACAGAAAATCGGCCGCACCCCGTGGCGGGTCAGTGTGGCGCGGCGAAGCGGGCGTCGTGTCCTAGGTAGGGGCGAACCAGCCTGTCTAGTTCGAGGACAGCGAGGAGCGTCGGGTTCGTCACGTCGATCCGGACCATCCGCGCCATCTCGGAGCAGGCCTCTCGACGCTGGTCCATCAGCCTTCGAATGACCTGCTGAACCTTCGAGTTGGACGCCGCCCAGCTCATCGCGGCCAACGCGATCACGACGCTGGGCAGAACCGATAGGAAGAAGGCGGAGAAGAGTCCACCGAAAGTGGGGACTGGGATGTTCGACCAATCCAGTGCCTTCCCGTGCAGTACGACCCCGCGCCAGAACTGCCAGTAGTCCAGGTACCAGGCGAGGATCGGAGCCGAGAACAGGGTCCAGAAGGCTGCGGTACTGAGCAGTGCGGTTACCTTTCCGACCGCAGGCCCGGTGCTGCTCGCACGCACCGCCGATGCCAGACGGCTCTTGCACCATTGCACCGCGTCGGTCAGTCCCACAATCTCGAACTGGGGTTGCTGATTCTCGTGGCGATCGTCATCTGATGTGGTATCGCTACCAGGCAGTCCAGCTTTCAAGGTGTCGAGAGCCCTGCTGATTTGTGGCGCGATGTCAGCCCGGGTCTGTTGTGGTACGGTGATGGCCCAGTCGAACTGCACCTTACCCAGACGGGTGACGTTGCCGGCTGCCTTCAGCACGGCGCGGAGCGCCTGTCCAGTCCAGCCGAACATTGCCAGGATCACCCGGTCCCACGCGCCGGCGGTCAGCGCGAGCATAGCTGCGACCGTTCGGTAGGGAAACGCCCACGGGGGGATCGTCTCCAGGAATTGCGCACGAAGGATGCTTCGTACTTGCATGCGGACGTTTTCCTGGTCGGACAGGATCGTGTCCGCGATGCGGTCGGCCACGGTCTTTTTGGCCTCGGCCACGCGCTGGCGGTATTGCTCGAGGCTGTGGCTCAGTCGTTCGAACAGTGGTGAGCAGATTCGAGCGGCCCTGGCCTTGAACGCTTCCGCGATGCGGGCTCGGCTGGGGGTCTGCGCCACTGCCCGCTTCGTGGCTTCGGTCAGCGCCTCGGCCAGCCTCCGCTTGCGGTCCTTGGTTCCGGGTGGGGCTTCGACGAGGATCGGCTCGAGCAGTTCCGCGTTGGGACTTGCTTCTTGCCACCGCTTCAGATACCGATCGATGTCGATCCGGTCCTCGGGCTGATCGATCACAATCACGGGCTGCACGACGCCGGCCCCGGCTGCCTGGAGGGCATCTTCAATGCGGCTGTCCCGAATCGAGTCCTGTGGCACGAGGAGGAGCTTCGGAATGATTGGTGGAATAGCGGCGAGTTGCTTGTCGACATCCGTGTCTGCATTGATAACCGGGCCGGTATGCACGCTGATCGGCTTGCCGTCCACGTGGATCTGATAGCCGCTGTCCGCCAGCCACCTGTTGGCGGGCTGGGCAACGCCATCGTGGAACGGCACGATGACCACGCCGGAATTGCGGCTGGCCCGAAGAACGCTCCGTTCATAGCGCTCGGCAAGCTCTGCCAGAGCCGCCGGCAGGTGTCGGAACTCGGGCACGTCGCCAGTCAGCTCGAAAACGAGAACGCGTAGCCGCTCAATGTACTGCCGTGCCTCGTCGAGTGCCGGGTCGACCGTCTCGGCGGCAGCGGACGCGGATTGGGGGGCGTTTGTGAGTCTATTCACGGTTTCCCTCCGCTTCTTGCCAGGCCCGTCCGATGTCTTCACGGGTGGTGCTGGACAACGCGACAGGCCGCGCTGGTGTGCGCGTCTTAGCTGCCTGAACGAGCCACCGCTTCTGACCGTCCCTCCGCGGCTCAATTGTCTGCATCGTTTGCTTCCCGCAGCACTGCCTCTAGCTGCCCGCGCCAGCGCGTGAAGTGGCCGGTCGGCTTCCACTCGCCAAGGTGTCGGTCCAACGCGACCAGTGGCTCGCACCGTACGTTTGCCACGTGGGCGTCACGCTCCGAGAGCAGTTCAAACTTGCGTCCGGCCGTCGTACGGGGCGCACTGCTACGAGGCAGTCCCAGAGTGTCGCACAGGAGGTAGTGCATTGCAGACCAGTAACGCCGCTGGTCGTACCGTACGAACTCCGCCAGTTTCGGACTGACGAGTCGGCTGATCCCACCGCCTGCAGCGGAGACGACCAGAAGCACGGCCCCTGGAAGCGCCGACACTTTGCCCAAGATTTGCATGACCAGGCCAAGCCAGACCAGCACGGTGGCGCCTGCATCCGCCACAGACAACAGCAGACCGACGGGGAAGAAAAACCCACCGGCGGCAAGCGCTAGCTTGCGGCGCCGGGGGAGATCCCGCCAGAATGCCTGGGCTGCCCGGTCCAACCGGTCCGAGTCATAGGTGAATGACTCTTGGATCTTGTAAATGGTCTTTAGCACGCGTGCACACGCCGCATCCAGTTGCTTGGGGTCAACATCCCGCGGAAACCACTGCTGTCGTGCCAGTCGATCCGCGAGGTTCTGGTCGCTGAGCGCGATGATTTCTGATCCGCTGGGTTCGTGGCGAAAGATGCGATTCTTTCCTTTTGCCAGAGCATCCCTAGCCTGCTCGAACGTGTCAAGCCCTACGACTTTCTTCGCGACCGACACTACATGCTCAACAGTTCTGGCAGCGGCCAGGGCAGGACGGGCGTAGAACGGCGCGTTCCTCCGTACTGCTTCAGCGTACTGCTCAAACAACGACGGGTTAAGCACAACCAGATCTCCACCCTGTCGCTGTCTCGACACAAACAGCTCATTTACGAAGGTGAGCACCTTTTCGGCATACTCACGTGTCCGTTGTTTCTGTCGTTCTACCCATTGGTCTATGGAATGCGCCAATTCGTGGAAGCCGTTCAGAAGCTGTGTGCGACGTGTTTGCTCGATCTCTTGCTGCAGTTTGCCCCACTGCAGTGACTCCATCAGGTCCAGAAGTGTGCCGTCCGGCAGCGGGCGGAACGCAGGCTCATCATCTGATCGCTCGATGCGGACAAACCATGGAAGAACGTCCCGAGCCGGGCCGGAGGGGGCCGGAGTGCCTAGCTCTGCTTCGCACCTCTGACGCGCCTGCTCTGGAAAAAGGTCGAGCCACCCGGGGATGCGTTGGTCGAAGGCGATGTAGATGGACTCGGCAGACTGTGCCAGTTGCTGCAGCTCGCGATGCTGGCCCAGTTCGTGCCAGGTGTCTTCGCAGGCAACCACCCGGTTGACAAGCACGTACAGCGGGACACCGTAGGCTGCTTGGCGGACACGGTCCAGGGCCGCGGCCATATGACGGTCGCGTAGCTGATCGTACGTGATAACGAACAGCACCGCGGAGCAGATTCCGGCCGCGGCTGCCACGAAATCCAACCTGGTCTTGCTCACCGGCCCGGCCTCTCTGGTCTGCACGTCCGGGCAGTCCAGCAGGGCGAAACCCAGATTGTCCAGCTTCGGATCACCGGCAATCAGGGGCACGCCCAGCAGTTCCGGACGGTCATAACCAGAGGCGTACAGCTCTGCTGCGGCCTGAGCATCCTCGGGGAGAAAGTCCGGAGCAGTTCCGTGCGCGCGGTCCAGGAGCTCGAGAAGAGTTTCCTGTTTGCCTTCGTCCTCAAGCCAGGACTGCGGCAACCAGTACACAAACCGGTGCGTGCCCTGCGCGTCTCCGAAACCTCGCGGCACACGTCGCCGTCCCTGTTCGCTCAAGAAGGTGGCGACGACACTGGACTTGCCACCATTGAGCTGCCCCAGAACGGCAACGATCGGGCATTCGGCCACGCGGCGTGCAGCGATCCACTGGTCGCGTTGCATGCCCAGCCGGCCGAGTAGCGCCCCGGCGTCTTCAGACGTGGCCGCCCAGTGCACCAGTGTCAGCTCGCCACCCGGTGGATCGGAGCGGCTCAGGATCGGGCAGTGGTGCAGCTTCTGGAAGCTGTGGATGAGTTGTTCCATCAAGTGGCTTTCCTCGCTATCGCGTCTCAATCTGCTCGGATTCGTCACGACACCATACATGCTAACTGTCCTCACCTGTCCCCTGTCTTGTAACCAGCCGCGGCGCGACCCGGTCGCGAGCGCCTGTTGGAGTCTTCGCCAGCAGCGGCTGGTGCTTGCGCGCATCTCGCAGCCGTTGCCTGCGGCGACCTTCATTCCAGCTTCGGTCGACGACGCTGCCCATGTACCGGCGACTCCTCCGCCGGCAGACCAAAGAGGAGACCGCTGTCCATCCCGGGCCGCGTTGCAGGCGATGAACGGCAGTGGCCGCTTGTCTCCTCTCATCCTCTGAACACTGGGCGCGCCAGATTTCTGACAGGGCGCGGTTCGCTGCTTGCCCGTAGTCAGTACGTCGGATTGTTTCCACCCGACCCAAGTCCGTTTGGTCGGTCGTCTCCACCGGCGATCTCCCACGCCGCGCAGGAACCGAAGTGTAAACCACGGCAGCTCGCGGCCGCTCCAGAACCCGCTTGATCCAATCCCCGAGTGGCACCCTCTCCTGACGGGTGCATTTCAGCTCTTGCAGCACACAGGTGAAACGCGGGCGGTGCTTGGGCAGCGCGTCGTGTCATCTGCTGGGGTGGTGCCCGGCGTGATGTCGGTGACAGGGGGAGCGGGAGACGAACGGATCGGTCAGCCTACGTCAGACGGGCGGGGGCGCTACACGCCCCCCGGTCGAAGGTTGATTGAATAGCGTCCGGGGCACGGCTCGAGAAGAAGTCCTGTCGATTCGCCGCGCTGTTCCATCAACCTTGCCGCTGAGGGGCGTAAAGTAGCCCCATCTATCAGCTTCCCAGTCTGCGAAACACTCCACTGACAAGGCAAGCATGTCGGTCACCGGCTGGCTGGCACGCACACGGAGCGACCTACCGCCACGGTTGGGCAAGAGCCGGAGCACACCCGACCCCGTGTGGCGCACGAAGAGCTGCCTGTCGTGCCCTGGGTTGACCGGCTCGAAGCGTGGCAGGAAGTTTAGTAAGGCTGGCGGCGGTGCTGGCGTTCCGGAGTCGAATTGATGTGCGCGGCGTCGACACCGTAGCCCTAAGGGTCATCTGCAGGATTTCGTTGTCAGACTTTGACCTGCTGAGACGTGTGACTAATGCACAGACCAGCGGGCGGAAGCACCGACGCGGGTCATGAGGTCTTGTCAGAATCGGGCCGCGACGTGCGTTAGTAACCTGGCCGGCCGTATCGCTGTTGGAATAGCTGCAGGCCGCTGTCGGCCGGGGAGATGCCCTCGTTGGCCCTCGCATCGGAACGGCTGGCCGGAACCTGACCGGCTGGGGAAAGGAAACTGCGGATGGGCGTGGCTGGGGCCGCGGCGCCCGGCACGCTGTGAGTCGAAACGGTTCGGAACGCCTGCTAACACGGTATCCGCCGGACCGCGAGGTTTCGGCTCTGGCGCTCCGTTCGCCGCTTCCTGTCAGCCTCCCGGTCGGACCACGACCGCGATCGTTCCGTAGCCAGTCGGTGTCAGAGGCCCCAGGGGAAGTGCCCAACTCGTGTAACTGCCCCGTGCGCCAGGCGATGATGCTACCGGGTCTCGAGAAATAGCTGTGTCTGCGCACGCGAGGCGGAAGAGTGTACACCACTTAAGGTATGGGAGGTGCTACGATGTCGCGCGAACAAACCATTCTTCGTCAGTTTACCGAGCAGATAGAACTGCTCAAAGTAGGCGACCCGATCGCCGTCAACAACAGCGTGTCCGTCGTGCCGCTGCTTTGGCCCAGTACCGAGCCGAGCCCGGTCGAACTGTACGAGGAGTCGCTCGAACGCGGTGACGTCGAGCTGACGGAAAAAGGCGAAGGAACAGTACCCGAGATTCGGGTGCATAACCGAGGGGAACGGCCGATCCTTATCCCCGAAGGCACGATCCTTGTTGGGGCGCGGCAGAACCGCGTCGCCAACGTCACGATTATTGTCTGTGCCAAGACGTCGTTCGACCTCCCGGTCAGTTGTGTCGAGGCGGGACGATGGGGTTGGCGCTCACGGCGATTCAGACTCGGCTGGTTCGCACCTCCGTCGCTGCGCCGAGAAAAGACAAAGCACGTGTACTGGTCGTCGTCTCGGGGAGAACGGGGACACGCGGATCAACTGCAAGTCTGGGCGTATGTGCGTAACTTCCTAGACGAGCGGGAGGTGGACAGCTTTACCGAGGATCTGGCCGAAGCATACGCGAAGTATGAGCAGCAAAAACCAATCGATCCGGATGAATTGCTGAGAAAACTGCCCGAGCAAACCGCTGGGCTGGCCGTTGCCGTCGGCGATCACATCGTCGGGCTGGACCTCTTCGACGAAGCGAAGAAACTTCGTCAAACCTTCCGACGCTTGATCGCCGGCTACCTGGCCGAGCTACTGTGGTATAGCCCATTGCAATCGGCGAAGCTACCACCGGTGACCACCGAGGTGGCTCGGCAGTTTCTGAACCGTGTCACAAAGGCCGCTCGCGTCCGGGAAAAGCCAATCGGGATGTCCGAGGAACTGGACATAGCGAGCGATGAGCTGGTCGGGATGGCCGTCATGTACGAGGGACGGATTTGCCATATGGCGGTGTTCTCCGACAAGGAGATCCCCGGTCTATCGGGGTAATCGGGAGAACGTGGCCGGGATAAGGATCCGCTGAGCGGATGCAGACGGGCGGGATCCTTCCCGGCCACGTTCGACCTGCCGGACGTCGATCCAACAAATCAGAGGGCCAACGTCACTATCGAGCGGGTTTCGTGCGTCGGGCCGTTTCAACCGGCACGAGCCTGGTGTCGGGCTGAGCCCGGGGCACCGCGCCAGGCGGCCGGGACTGGAAAGGCGACTGAATGGAACAACCAGCTACTGGTCAGTGCTTTCGCCGCCGTCGTTTGCGTCTGCGCTTCGCACGTCGACGTTCTCTGCGTCTTTGCTGGAGCTTCAGCTCACCGGGGTTTGTGTCCTCTTCCGGCTCGACCACCTCGACCGGCCCCGAACCGGCCCAGTCGGGCCAGTCTGTGAAGGCTTCATCGATGGGGAGTCTCACGGCGACGTCGTCAGGCTCCAACCATCCTGGTAGTCCGTCGTAGACGATCGATCGCCGTGTTCTGGGATCGTACACCAGGTACCAGCTACGCTCCTCGGATGACTGGGCGTCGTCCTGCCAGTATTTGCCGTCATCGCCGGTATCATCGCAAGTGGTGGCTTGGGACGAGTCTTCGGTTGCCAGGTCGACCGGATCGTTGTCCTTGGGCCTACGGGCCCGGGCATCGTCGGCGAGTCGCCGAACCTCGATCCCGTCGGCTGCTTCCTCAATCAACTCAAACATGCGTCTGCACAGTGCCTTCGGATCGCTCCAGCCGAGGATGGGGGCGATATACGTGCAGACAAGTTCGATCGATTCGACCAGCTTGCGGTCGTCGTGGCATGCCGGGCCGGAACCTAGCCAAGGAGCTTCCTCGGAAATCTTCCTGAGTTGGACGGCCCCGATGGCCGTGGTTATCCAATTCAGTACCATCCCTAACATTTCCGGGTCGTCAAACACGTCCGGTGCGGCACGGTCAGCCTCCGTAATCAGCACGCCGATGACGTAGGAAAAATACGGACCGTAGAGCCTCGGAGTGTTGAGGACGTCCAGGTAAGGTGCCGTTCCCTGAGCCATTGCAAGTCCTCCGTCATGCGAGAGCTATGTTTCCCTGATACCCAGCTTGATCGTAAGATTGTGCTCCTTCTGCTCCAATCCCAAACCGGGCCACGGTGCGCTTCAGCCTTTGCTGCACACCGGGGCACCCGGGGTGGTAGTTCGGCATCGCGACGTGTCATCGGTTGGGGTAGCGCCCGGCTTGATCTTGGCCACAGGCGAAGCAGGGGGCGGACGGATTGGGCACCCTGTGCTTCGAACGGGCCGGCGAGTGCAAGGCCCGCCCGTTCAAGCCAGCTGTCCGATCTATGAGCCTCCGAGTCCCCGAGACGTGCCGCCGACATGACGAGCGTCTCCAGCGCTCTCTGGCCGGTACATGCAGAGAACGATCTGCACAGTGGGCGCAGAAGCTGAAACGCACCCACCCGGGCCAATGCTGCTCCTGCGCCGATGCCCGGCGGAAGGATTCGCACCGCGGCGTCGGTACAAGACCATGCTCGCACGTAGCCTGCTGCGGCCGGCTCGGTTCGCGTTCAGCGCGGTCTTCTTGCCAGGCAACGGTGGCACCGGGGATACACGGCCGCCTGCTTCGACCGGCGAATGGAGGGCTCCACACCGGCGGTCCGCGGGTTGGTTTGCTGTGTGCTACGATTGACCGGCGAGGGGCGGGGGCACAAGGTCGGTGCAATCGCCGAGCTGCGTGCCTGGGGCGACGCGCGGTACGGCGCCGCCGGTGGGCAATCATCGGGTGCACGCGTGGAGTGTTCCTGTGATCGACGAGCGGGAATATCGCCGGTGGTACGAGCACGCGGAACGTACGCTGGCTTCCGCTGAGCGGGATCGCATTGCCGGCGATCACAACTGGGCGTGTTTCAAGGCCGAGCAGGCGGCACAGTTTGCCGTCAAGGGCCTTCTGCGCGCCTTGGGGAAAGAGGCATTCGGTCACTCGCTCCTGTGCCTCCTGGACGCACTGGAAGGCTGCGGCGTTGCCGTGCCCGCGGAAGTCCGAGCGGCAGCTCGGGCACTCGAGGCCGACTACATTCCCTCGCGCTACCCGGACGTCTACCCGTCGGGCGCGCCGGGCGACTTCTTCGACGCCGCCCGCGCGGGAGCGGCACTCGAGAACGCCAGGTGCGTGCTCCGCTTTACCAGCCGGTGCTATGAACATGCGCGAAGTTCTCAAGCGTAGAGCGGCTGAGCAAGCTGCCCGCGTTGAGCGGGCTCGAGCGTTCGTCGAAGAGCTGCGGCCTGTGCTCAGTCCCTTATCCGCATGGGTCTACGGTTCGGTCGCGAGTGGTTCGTTCAAGAACTGGAGTGACACGGACGTGCTCGTGGTCAGTGACCGACTGCCGCCTGATCCGTTACGCCGTGGTGAGCTGCTCTATGCCCGTGTCTTGTCTGGGATCGAGCCCAAAGGGCTGCGCAGGGACGAATTCACGGGTCTGTTGGCGAAACGTGACGCTCAGCTCCTGGGCATGCTTCGCCATCGTCTACCGCTGATCGACGAACTCGGCCTCGAACCGTTGCTGGCTGCGTCCGAGAACGCGTCGCGGCGGGCATGAAAGCACCGGGCCTCAGTGTGGTAATCCCCTCACCAGCTGGTCCCGCGGCCGGTGGACCAGCCGGGTCGTTGTCGCGGCAAACGGATGCATTCCGCACGGATCGACGACGTGTTCAGCCAGGCGCCTTAGGGATAGCCCGTCACGTACGCCTGGCCACCGAGGCGTCTTGTCGAGGCTACTGGTCGGACCTTCCGTCCGTCGAATCGCCGGGTCGAAGCAGGAGGGTGGCAGCACTCCGTGAAGTCCTACACCGAGTACCTGACTTTGAATGTTGCCGATCGAGTCGAGTACATCACCATCGCGCCGCAGGTGGAAGAGGCCGTACGCAAGAGCGGAGTTCGCGGAGGCGTAAGCATCTGCTCCGCCGTCGAGTGTGCACCAGCTGTGGCATGGGGGGAGATCGGTGCCGGAGCCTCTGCCCGGGCGACTCCGCCGCCGCACCGATAGAGAGGCTTCAGCTGAAGCGAACACGTGCTCTCGGCCAGTCGCAACGACCCAGCGCACGTGGCACTGGCCTGACCCGCCCACCGCCCGCAGGGTAGGCTAATGGGACCGTTGTGAAACGGCCGTACCCGACCGGATCGGATTAGCGTCTAGCACGCACTGGGACCATCTGACGATCGATCGCTTCCCACGCGCGGCGCAGGCGGGCGACCACGTCTGGATGGTCCGTGGCCAGATTGCGGGTTTCCCCGATGTCGCGTGCAAGGTCGTACAGTTCCCACGGGCCCGGTCTGTTGCCGCGGGAGTGGCGCACAAGCTTCCAGTTCCCGACCCGCACCGCCGCCCTGCGCCGGTAACGCCAGTAGAGAACCTCATGGGGCCGACCGGATCGGCGGCCTAGCAGATAGGGCAGTAGGTCGACGCCGTCGAGCTGGTGTCCGTTGAGGGGACGGCCAACCGCTGCTGCGACAGTGGCAAACACATCGAGCGAGATCACCGGGTTGCGGTACACGCTGCCGGCCGGGATGACCCCGGGCCACTGGGCGAGCATCGGAACCCGGATGCCGCCCTCATA
>JALXBF010000020.1 GCA_026991575.1 Planctomycetota bacterium
GAAATCGGGGCTGCCGAAACGTTGCGCAAAGGGCACATCGTCCTGGCGTTGGCCAATCCGCTGGCTACAGCACGCGATGGCCGAGCGACCGCCTCGTGGGGCATCATCGCCAACACGCAGCGCAGCTTGCCCCCCCCGACTGGCCCGATCCCGGAAGAGCAGACGCTGCACCACAACGGCACGCTCCTACAGACCGACTGCCGTCTCGACATTGGATCCTCGGGAGGCGCCCTGATCGACATCCATGGCCGCCTCGTCGGCCTGATCACCGCGCTGCCGGCCCTGCATGGCTATGACCGTCCGGCTGGCTTTGCCATCCCGATGGATCCGTTCATGCGTCGCATCGTGGCGCGGCTGAAGGAGGGCAGGGAGGTGGAGTACGGCTTTCTGGGAATCCAGCTGGACGATGTGGCCTCCGCCCGCCGCCAGACGCTGCTGCGCGTTCCTTTACCGGCCGAGGTCCGCTACGGCGTGGTCGTGGTGCAGGTCTATGAGGGATGCCCGGCGTATCTGGCCGGGATCCGGGAGGGAGACGTGATCCTGGCGATTGACGGCGAGCCGGTGCGCAATAGCGAACAGCTGATCGTACGCATCGGAACAAAGTTTGCGGGC
Organism: Planctomycetota bacterium; assembly: GCA_026991575.1. GTDB lineage: Bacteria > Planctomycetota > Planctomycetia > JALXBF01 > JALXBF01 > JALXBF01. Next base: position 613 of record JALXBF010000020.1, read on the forward strand.
ACCAGGGTACGACTGCGGATCTGGCGGAATGCCCGCGAGCTTGAGTTAACGGTAAAGCTGGGCAAGTATCCGGTGCAGGGACGTGTGATTGCGACTCGGCGGCCTGAGCCGTGGCGGGGACTGCGCGTTGACTGGGTGAGTTTGTTGATCACCGAGTTAGTGGCGCGGGAACGACTCCGCCGTGTGGCCGACGGCGCCGTGCTTGTGACCGATGTGGTGCCCGACTCGCCCGCGGCCAAAGCGGGTTTGGAGCCAAAGATGTTGATCACCCACGTAAACAATCACCGGGTGCGCGACCCGGACGAATTCGCTCGCGCGGTGCGGTCAGCTACCGGACCTGTGGAGCTGACCGTGGAAGGAGTCGGACGCGTGGTGGTGCCGCCGGCTGGCGGTGGCGGCTAAGCACTCGACGGGTTGGTCGTGCAACGAGGTGGCCGATGAAGACGGATGAACTCCGGGAGGCGTTTCTGAAGTTCTTCGAGAGCAAGGGCTGCGTCCGTTTGCCCAGCGACGCACTCGTGCCGCGCAACGACCCAACCGTACTCTTCACCCCAGCGGGCATGAACCAGTTCAAGAAGAACTTCATGGGGCTGGGCGACCCACAGCTGAAGCGGGCCACCACGTGCCAGAAATGCCTGCGCACCGCGGACATCGAGAACGTGGGCCGCACGCCGTATCACCACACGTTCTTCGAGATGCTCGGCAACTTCTCCTTCGGCGACTACTTCAAACGGGAAGCGATCCATTGGGCCTGGGAGTTCTGCACCGATAAGCGGTACCTGGCTCTGCCCCCGGAGCGGCTGAGCGTCAGCGTGTACAAGGATGACCGCGAAGCGTACGACATCTGGCATGAGGAGATCGGGATTGCTGCCGAGAAGATTGCGCTGGGGGATGAGGACGAGAACTTCTGGCCAGCTGGGGCACCCAGCTCCGGGCCGGACGGTATCTGCGGTCCGTGCTCGGAGATCTTCTACCACCCACCGGACGGCGGCAGCGAGATTGAGATCTGGAACCTGGTCTTCACCCAGTTCGAACGAAAAGGGCCACCCCCGAACAACCTCCACCCGCTGCCGCAAAAAAACATCGACACGGGCATGGGGCTAGAACGGACCGCGTCGGTGCTCCAGGGAGTTTTTGACAACTACAAGATCGATATCTTCCGGCCCCTGGTTGCAGCCATCTGCGACCTCGTTCACTACCGCTACCAGGACGGCACGGAGGAAGCGGTGCGGGTCAGACGGATCGCCGACCACGTGCGCGCCATCACGTTCTGCATCCACGAGAACGTACTGCCATCGAACGAAAAACAGGGCTACGTTGTCCGCCGCTTGCTGCGCCGCTGTGTGCTGGACGGGCATCACTTCGGGCTGCGTGAGCCGTTCCTGTACAAGCTGGTCCCGGTCGTGGTCAGCGTGATGCAAGTGGGCTATCCGGAGTTGAACGAGTCGGTTCAGCGCGTTGCGCACGTTGTCCGCGGCGAGGAGGAGAAGTTCCTGCGCACGCTGGAAACCGGTATGGCTTTCCTGGAAGAGGAGCTGAACCGGCTCGCGACCCAGGGCGTACGTCTCTTCCCCGGTCCGGCCGCATTCCAGCTCCACACCACCTATGGGTTCCCCGTCGAGCTGACCGAGGCACTCGTACGCGAACGCGGGCTGACGCTGGACTGGGAAGGCTATCGCCGCGAGTGGGCAAAGCACGTCGAACGCAGCGGCGCTGGCGCATTTGCCGGTGCCGTGTTCGCACGCGGCCCGCTGGATGATGTGCGCCGCGAACAGCCGCGGACGGAGTTTCTGGGCTATGAAACCACGGAAGCAGACGCTCGGGTCGTGGCCATCATAGCTGGGGACCACCGGGTCCGTGAACTTACGCCAGACCACCGTGACGCGGCTGTCGTCGTCCTGGACCGGTCACCGTTCTACGGCGAGGCGGGCGGCCAGGTGGGTGACACCGGGTGGCTGGTCAGCCCTGACGGCGCGACACGGTTCCGGGTCGAAGACACGCAACGCGACGAAGAACTGATCCTACACATCGGTCGGCTCGTGCAGGGCACGCTGCGCGAGGGCGACCCGGTGCGAGCGTGCGTCGACACGGAACGCCGAGCCGGCATCCGACGGGCCCACTCCGCCACGCACATCCTGCACTGGGCACTGCGCACCGTGCTCGGCAGCCATGCCACACAGGCCGGTTCGAAGGTGGACGACGACTACCTGCGGTTTGATTTCACCCACCCGGTGGCGCTGACCGAGGAGGAGATCCGCCGTATTGAGGATCTGGTCAACGAGAGGATCATGCAGGGGGCGCCGATCCGCTGGGAGTACATGCCGCTGGAGGAAGCACGACGACGCGGTGCGATCGCGCTGTTCGGCGAGAAGTACGGCGATGTCGTGCGCGTGGTCAGCATGGGGGACTTCAGCCGCGAGCTCTGCGGCGGCACTCACCTGGATAGCACCGGGCAGGTCGGGTTCTTCAAGATCATCGCCGAGGAGTCGGTAGGAGCTGGCACCCGCCGCATCGTAGCATTGACGGGCAAGAAGGCACTCGAGTACGTGCGCGACCGTGAACGCCAGCTGCTGGACGTTGCCCAGACGCTGAAGGCTCCTCCAGGTGAGCTGAACCGCCGCGTGCACGGATTGCTTGAGGAAGTCCGTGAACTGAAGAAACGACTGGCACGCCGGCAAACGGCCGGAGCCGCCCTCTCCATCGACGAAGCGCTCGCTCAAGCGGAGCGTGTCGGCGACATTCGCATCGTTGCGCGCGAAGTGCCGGATGCCACCCCTGAAGAGATGCGCCAGCAGATCGACCTGTTCCGCCGGAAGGGTAGTCCGATCGCTGTGCTCCTGGCGACGCGCTCAGACGGCAAAGTGACGATCGTTGCCGGTCTTAGCCGTGATCTGGTCGAGCGTGGCTTAAGTGCTTCAGAGTGGGTCAAAGCGGTTGCCAAGCTGGTGGGCGGCGGTGGCGGGGGCCGCCCGGACATGGCTCAGGCTGGGGGGAAGCAGCCCGAGCGGCTGCCCGAAGCGCTGAAGCAGGCGGTGGAGTTGGTCAAGCAACAGCTCCAGACCGCCAGGAAATAGCCGACGGGCACAGCCAATCACTGCGATGCCCCAAGACCACGGATCGCCGGGCCTCGCATCGGCCGATCGCGGAACCTGCATGCACAGCAGGTCAGTGCGCGAGACACTCGGGATGATCGGTGGGCGCGGTGTTGGGATGCTTCCCATGCGGTCCGGCGGTGCTGAGTTCGACTGGCACCGTCGTCGCGTGCGAATGCCGTTCGGGCTGGTGCGGATGAGCGCCGGATGCAAGCGCCCCACTCGGCCGGTGCGCCGTTGGTTATTGACACAACCATCGGCTACAGCATAGCATCAAGACGCTACGCGTATCGTGGCATCCCCCGGTTTTCCGCGGCGCCGTTCATTGCCGCCGCTCCCGTCAGACGACTAGCACGAGGTGTGACGATGGCCGTACCGAAACGGCGAACGAGTCGGTCCAGACAGGGAAAGCGTCGGAGTCATTTGCGGTTGACTCCGCCGAACGTCACCTACTGCAAGAGGTGTGGGCGGGCCAAGTTGCCCCACCGAGCGTGTCCAAAGTGCGGCTACTATCGAGAAGGTGTGTCGGTAGCCACGGCAGAGGCTGAGGAGTAACGGCGCATGCGCATCGCGTTGGACGCAATGGGCGGCGACTACGCCCCTCGGCCGATCGTGCAGGGTGCCGTGGAGGCCGTAAGCACGCTTGACGGCCTGGAGGTTACCCTGGTGGGCGATCGTTCCGCGGTTGAGCCCCTGGTGTGCGAGTTCGGCGGGGATGGGCTTCCCCTGCGTGTGGTGCATGCCTCCCAGGTGGTCGGCATGGACGAGTCGCCTGCTGAGGCGTTGCGCCGCAAACCCGACAATTCAATCCTGCGCTGCTGGCAGCTGCTGGCTGAGGGTCAGGTCGATGCGCTGGTCAGCGCAGGCAACACCGGGGCGGTCGTCGGTGCCGGGCTGTTCATGCGGCGGTTCATTCCTGGTATCAAGCGGCCGGGCATTGCCGTCACGATCCCGTCGCCCACCGGTCCGTGTGTGCTGATCGATGTCGGTGCCAACACCCATCCGAAGCCCGAGCACCTCTTCCAGTACGGCCTGATGGGAATGGTGTACGCGAAGGAAATCCTCCATGTCCATGAGCCGCGGATTGGGCTGCTGAATGTGGGTACGGAAGGTGTCAAGGGCAACGAGTTGACCCGTGAGACGCACCGCAAGTTTGCTGATAGCCATCTTGCGACGCAGTTCGTCGGCAACATTGAAGGTCGGGACGTGTTCGCGGGCCGAGCGGACGTCATTGTTTGCGATGGATTCGTCGGAAACGTGGTGCTGAAGGTGTGTGAGGGGCTGGTGGAGATGATGTTGCGCACGACGGCCGAGGAGGTGATCCGGCGGCAGGATGGCCAGGGGCGCGCAGCGACGCTGGAAGCGTTCGAAACGTTGAAACGCCGCTACCACTACTCCACGTACGGGGGCGCGCCGCTGCTGGGCATCGACGGCATCTGCATCATCTGTCATGGCAGCTCAGACGCTGCGGCCATCCGCAACGCGTTGCGCACGGCTGCCGAATTTGCCCGGCTCCGCGTGAACGACAAGATCAAGTCGGAGCTTGCACTCGACTGACGCGGCCGGTCCGTTGCACCGGCGGCCGTTCAGACGCCGAGGCGGCGCGGCCGCTTGGTTCCCTGGTCCCTTGGAGGGCGTCACCCCATGCCGCAACGCGCCGTGCTATTTGCCGGTCAAGGAGCCCAGTATGTGGGCATGGCCCGCCAGCTGGTCGAACAGTACCCGCCTGCCCGCCAGTTCTTCGACCAGGCGTCCGAGTTGCTTGGTGTCGACCTGCTGTCGCTATGCGTCGAAGGGCCGGCCGAGCGGCTTGACGCGACGGACATCAGCCAGCCGGCCATCTTCGTCGCCTCCTACGCGGCGCTGTGCCGGTTACGCGATCAGGAGCCGCAGCGACTGGAGGGGGTGGTGGCTACGGCCGGACTGAGTCTGGGCGAGTACACCGCTCTGGTCTTCGCCGGTGCGCTGCCGTTTGCCGAAGGGCTCAAGCTGGTCATCGAGCGCGGTCGTGCGATGCAGGAGGCGGCCGAGCAGGTACCCTCCGGCATGGCCAGCCTTCTGGGGGCGGACCGCCAGCAGGCCGAGGCGCTGATCGAACGCGTGCGAGCCAATGGCCGCCTGTGGCTGGCGAATTTCCTCTGCCCGGGCAATGTGGTCGTTTCCGGTGAGCTGGCAGCACTGGATGCGTTGGAGGGGCTGATCGAACGGGAGGTCGACGGGGTGCGGTTCGTGCGGCTGGCGGTCGCCGGAGCGTTCCACACCGAGCTGATGGAGCCGGCCCGGGAGCGGCTGGGACGCGCGATCGAGGCAGTGGACTTTCAGGATGCGTCGGTTCCGGTATACTCAAACGTGGACGCGGCACCGCACAGGAACCGCAATGAGTTTCCAGAGTTGCTGTTGCGGCAGCTGACCAGCCCGGTGCTCTGGGAGGACGCGATCCGCCGCATGGTGGCCGACGGGGTGAGCGAGTTTGTGGAGATCGGGCCGAAGCGCGTCCTGCGCGGGTTGCTGCGACGCATCGACCGCAAATTGCGGTGTGAAAACGTAGAGGTTTGACCGAGTGGGCAGCTTGAGCGGTTGCGGCAAATCGCAATAGACAAATGCGGCGGTGCCCGCTATAGATTTCGGTAAAGGCGCGGCTCATCGGAGGATGCTGTCCGTTGGCGGTGAGCGTGTGCCTGTCCGGTTTGGCGGCAGCAGCGGGCTGGCCGCCGGAAGTCGGTAGTTTCAGGGTGTGTCCAGTACGGAGGGCTGTGCAGTGGCGGAAAACTACACCGAACAAGAAATCGAACAGAAGGTAAAAGAAGTCGTCGCGCAACTGTTCAACGTCGATCCCGAACAGATCACGCGCGACACCTCCTTCACCAACGACCTCGGCGCCGATAGCCTAGACCAGGTCGAGTTCCTCATGGGCCTGGAAGAAACGTTCGACACGCAGATCCCGCCCGAAGAAGCCGAGAAAGTCGAGACGGTCGGCCAGGCCATCGAGTACCTCAAGCGCCACCTGGAACAGACCCAGGCGCAGGGGCAGAGCTAACCGGTAACCGCACAACCTAGAACGGCTTCACAGCAAACCGCCCTCCACCGACCCAGGTGGAGGGCGGTTGACTAGGCGGTGGGCTGGTCTGAGACAGCGGGGGACGGCGCGGTGAAAGAGTTGGGCGAACCGATCAGCGTCGAACAGCGCGTGATCCAGACCGTGGCCGAAATCCTCAACTTGCCGACCAGCAAGATCGAACCCAACGTGCCACTGTCCGAGCTGGGAGCCGACGAATACGATTTGCTCGAAATCCAGCTCGAGTTGGAAGAAGAATACGACATCCGCATCGACAAACGGGCCCTGCGCCGCGTGAAGACCGTCGCGGAACTGGTCCGATACATCCAACAGACCGTCAACCCAAACCGGGGCAAGGACTGACATGACGCGCCGGGTAGTGATCACCGGACTCGGAACCGTCAATAGCCTCAGCTCGGACCTCGAGCAGTTCTGGAACCAGCTCTGTGAAGGCCGAAGCGGCATCAGCTACATCGAGCGGTTCGACACAACCGAGTACCCGGTCAAATTCGCGGGCGAAATCAAACGCTTCGACCCGTCACCGTGGGTGGATGCCCGCGAGGCGAAGCGACTGGACCCATTCTCGCTTTATGCCATCGCCGCCGCCCAGATGGCAGTCGACGACGCGGGCCTATCCTTCGACAAGGAAGATCCGTTCGCTTGCGGGGTACTTATCGGCAGCGGTATCGGCGGCCTGAAGGAGATCGAGGAGCAGCACACCAGACTGCTGGAAAAAGGGCCAAATCGGATCAGCCCGTTCATGATCCCCAAGCTGATGGTCAATGCTGCCGCCGGCCAGGTATCGATCCGCTTCGGTCTGCGCGGCCCGTGCTCCGCTGTGGCCACCGCCTGTGCGTCGGCGTCCAACGCCCTGGGTGATGCCTTCAAGATCATCCAGCGCGGCGATGCGGACGTCATGCTCGCCGGGGGCAGCGAAGCGGCCGTGCTGCCGATGGGACTCAGCGGCTTCATCGCACTCCGCGCCCTGTCGCGCCGCAACGATAACCCGGCTGCCGCCAGCCGGCCATTCGATAAGGATCGCGACGGGTTCGTGCTCAGCGAAGGGGCGGCCGTGCTGGTGCTCGAAGAGCTCGAGCACGCTCGCCGCCGCGGGGCGCGAATCTACGCGGAGTTCCTCGGCTACGGCCTCTCCTCCGACGGCTGCCACATCACAGCCCCAGACCCGTGCGGCAAGGGCGCGGCAAAGGCGATGGCTGCCGCGCTGCGCGACGCCCGACTCGATCCAAGTGACATCGACTACGTCAACGCACATGGCACATCCACCCCTCTTGGCGACGCCGCTGAGACCCGCGCCATCAAGGAAGTCTTCGGCGAACATGCCAAGAAATTAGCCGTCTCCAGCACCAAAAGCCAGCTCGGCCACCTCCTCGGCGCTAGCGGTGCCATCGAACTGCTGGTCTGCTGCCTGGCCATCAGAGATAACCTCATCCCGCCCACCATCAACTACGAGACACCTGATCCCGAATGCGACCTGGACTACGTCCCCAACGTCGCCCGCCACGCCCAGCTCGACTACGTGATGTCAAACTCCTTCGGCTTCGGCGGCCATAACACCTGCCTGGTCATCGGCCGCTACAACGGCCGCTAGCCTGGCAGCGGACCCTGCCGGCAACCAACCGCAGCGATCCCGCTACGGGGCTCTGCTGTGACGCCGCCTGCGGTCTTGGTGCGCCGCAGCAGAACGCACATCGAAACCGCTGTCGGCCGTGTCCGCCGTTCCCCTTGCCCCGGTCCGCTCCGCCAGTGGCTGCTCTGAACTGCCCGACTGGCTCGGGGACGCGGCCGGGACGTCCTCAGACCACCTGCTCGCCCACCGGTTTGTCCGTCCCCGGTCGCGGACCGGCTGCCGTGTCGGGCGGTAAGGATACAATTACAAGTTCAATGGTTTCTTAAGAGGGAGGAGTAACGCGGGACATGGCCGGTGTGCCGGACTTGACATGGCACGGCTCGCTGCGGTTGGAAGGGCGGGCGGGCCGCCGCAGGCCGGACGAAGGCCTACGCGGCTGGTTGCCGGGGCTGGCGGCCCTGCGCACGGCTTCGCTCGGAAGCCTCGTGCGCGACGTGACGGCCGGTCTGACCGTGGCCTTCATCACCGTGCCGCAGGCGATGGGCTATGCGCTGGTAGCGGGCCTGCCGCCGGAAGTCGGGCTGTACACGGCCATCGTCACCGGCCTGGTTGCATCGCTGCTATCGCCGTCTCCCTACCTTGTGCATGGCCCGACGAATGCGATTGCCATTGCCGTCTTCAGCAGCCTGGCGCATAGCGGCGCGGCGGCTGTTGAGGAGCGAATTGGCCTGGCGGTGCTGCTGAGCGTGCTGGTAGGCGTGATTCAGACGGCCTTGGGGCTGTTTCGCGCCGGCGATCTGACCCGGTTCATCTCGCGGGGCGTGCTGCTTGGGTTCATGCTTGCGGCAGCCGTCCTGATTGCGCTCACACAGGTGCCCCATCTTCTGGGCAACTCGAGACTTATCGCTGACCGGCCGGGTGGCTGGCTGCTGGGCAGCCTGCTACGCTCGCTAAACCACGCACCGCACCTGCCAACCGTCATGGTCGCGGCCTGGAGCGCGGCGACCCTCGTCGTGCTACGGTGGCTGAAGGCGCGGCTGGGCTGGCCGATTCCGGAGCTGTTCCTGGCCATGGTCGTTGCGGCCGCTGTGGTCTGGGCGCTGGATCTGGCGGACAGCGGCGTGGCGGTCGTCGGTACGCTGCCTGGTTCGTTGCCTGCGTTGCGACCGCCAGCTTGGGACTGGGCGGCGGTCGAGCGGCTGGCCGGCTCGGCTCTGGCCATTGCGCTACTGGGCCTGTTGGAGGCACTGGCGATTGCCCGTTCGCTGGCGCTTCGGCAAGGCGAGACGCTGGATGCGAACCGGCAGTGCCTCAGCGAAGGGCTGGCGAACCTGGTCGGCGGGCTGTTTGGTTGCATGCCAGGGTCGGGCTCGTTCACGCGGTCGGCGGTGAACTACGAAGCGGGGGCGCGCAGTCAGCTGGCTGCAGCGCTGGCTTCGGCGATCGTGGCCGCGGCAGTAGTGTGGGCAGCTCCGCTGGCACAGTACGTACCGCTGGCAACGCTTGGCGTGATCCTGATCGTGGCAGCCTGGCGTATGATCGACTGGCCAGCGCTGGTGTACCACCTGCGCGCCACCCCGGCGGACGCGGCGATTGTGCTGCTGACAGCCTCGACCGGGTTGCTGATCTCCGTAGAGTTTGCCATCCTTGCGGGAACGTTGCTGTCGGTGGTCTGCTACGTGCCGCGTGCCGCCCGGCTCTACCTGACGGAGCTGGTGGTGGCGGAGGAGGGGGTGGTGCGTGAGCGGCGGGAAGCGGATCCCGGTTGCGAGCGGATCCTGATGTTCGACCTGGAGGGGGAGTTGTTCTTCGGGGCGGCACCGGCGTTGGAGGAGGGGCTGGATGCGATCGACCGGCGGGTTGGAGCGGCAACGCGTGTGATCCTGCTTCGGTTGAAGCGGGTGCGGAACGCGGACGCCACGTGTCTGGAGCTGTTGCACGATTGGCTGGCCCGCTGGCGCGGCCGTGGCCTCCGTGTGCTACTCTGTGGCGTGCGTCCCGATCTGGCGCAGGCACTGAGGCGAAGTGGCGTCACGGCCGTGGTGGGCAGCGAGGCGGTGTTTCGTGAGCGGCCAGAGGCGTGGTCCAGTACGCTGGAGGCGGTCCGCTACGCGTACGAGCTGCTGGGCGAGGAGCGCTGCCCGCACTGCCCACGGCGAAACGGGGGCAGCGAAGCCTGGTACTACGTGATCTAATCGCACCGGCTTTGTCGACCGGAGCCTTCCTGACGGCAGCTACTGGAGTTCTCCGTGGAGCTAAGCCCATGCGCGATGACGATACAACGATCAGGCAGCTCAGGGACCGAGTGCGCCAGTTTATCGCCGAGCGGCAGTGGGAGCGTTACCACACGCCCCGCAATTTGGCCGTTTCGCTGATTGTCGAAGCAGCCGAATTGCTGGAGCACTTCCAGTGGCGCACGGAAGCCGAAGTGGAGGAATACCTGGCCGAGCCATCGAACCGGGCAGCCGTGGCGGAAGAGATCGCCGACGTCTTCTCATACCTGCTCAGCCTGGCGGATCGCATGGAGCTTGACCTTGCCAAGGAGCTGGACGCGAAGCTGCGCAAGAACGCGCTGAAGTATCCCGCCGAGCAATGGCGCGGCCGCGCGCACTGAACAGCACCCGCCCGTGCCTGCTCCCGCTGACGCCGGCCAGCCGAAGCAAGTGAAACCGGGAACCTATGCGCGTTAGGCGGGCCGGCAACCGGATCGTCCACTTTGGCTTCTGGGTCGGAATGGCTACCGCGCTGCTTGCCAGCGGCAGCCTACTGACGCAGCGCGCCTGCGCACCGGCCGGCGACCGTGACTTGGCTCGCGCTTACCGGATCGAGCCGATTGCACTTGGCTACCTTATGGCGGTCCGCACCGAATTGCTCCGCCGCCACGCCCGTGGGGACACGGTCTGGAACCGGGACACAGTGCATCGAGCCGCCTCGGTACGGCCCTTCTGGGAAGAGCTCCGTCAGGCTGCCACGGTGCGCGTTGCCATAGTCTACGACCAGGCCACCGCTGTGCTGGCAGAGCGCGTCGCCTACTGGCTCACCGCACTCGACCTGCCGCACGTTGCCGTCTCGCTCGCGGAGCCAGCGGCTTCCAGGACCGACGCCGCACTCGGCGGGGGACGCATCAGGCTGAGTCTCCGCAAAGCGTCCGACCGCATCCATGCTCAAGTCCTGGACTGCCGGCTGCCCTTTGTGGAATTCAGCAATCCCAGCGGTGCTGTGCCGCGGACAAGGCTCCTGTCCGTCCCGCCGGACCGGCCCGTCGAAGAAGCTGCCCTGCGCATCGTTCACCGGTTCCTGGCCTGGTATCGCGGCTGCCTGAATCGACTCATCGACCAAGCCCGGCATGCGTCCTCGGGCCGGGACCGGCTGGAAGCTGCCGCTCGCTACCTTTTCTTGACGCCCGACTGGGACGGCATCACCGTCCTGGAGTGGGACTCGACACTTCGTACCACATTGGGCATCTCTCCACTTCGTCTGCTCTACGCGCCACCATCGACGGCCGTAGTAGGCAGCCCACTGGCCACGGGGGATTGGCCACTGGGGTTCATTGCGACCGAGCCCGTTGTAGCTGGCAGGTGGCCGGCATTGATTCGCTGTGTCCGAGATGGTGCGGAGTTGGTGTTGGTGTCCCGCACAGGCGATGGCCGTACGGGCGCAGTGTCCACCGCTTGCTGGTACGTGGATCGCTACGAGGTCACCGTCCAGCAGTATGTCCGGTACCTCTTGCTGACGCGACGCGGTGAGCGGTGGCAGCATCCGAGGCAGTTGACGGCGGCTGAGCGGGCTGCCTACCCAGTGACGCTTGTCTGCTGGTACGAAGCGACCCAGTACCTGCAGTGGGCCGGTCGCAACCTTCCCACGCACGCCCTTTGGCGCAGGCTGGCCGCCCGGGCCGTCCCCTTTGCGCCGAGCGGTCACCTGTCGGCTAGTGCTTACTCCGCCCGGGACGTACACCCGCTGGGGCTGGTCAACTTGCGGTCTGGCGTTGCCGAGTGGCTTCGCGATTGTGTTCGTGGCTCGCGGTTGGCTCCGGACGAGCCCATCGCCTGCCCGCAGCGATGGGCAACCCCGCTGCCATGGCAGGCCCACGCGCACGGGGCTTCGACGCGTCCTCTGCCGGCGGACTACCGCTCGCCCTGGCTCGGATTCCGGGGAGTGCTCCTCATCGGCAAGCGGACCGGTGACCAGGCGTAGCGAGGTTGCTCGGTAGCTGGCGGAGTGCCATGAAGCGTTCCAGCGTCGCCTATTGATTGTCGTTAAGCTCAGGAAAACCGTCCCGGATCTCTGCCCGCGAGAGCTCAACGAGGTAGCGAGCGATTCGATCGATAACCAGCCGCAGGTAGCGTTGGCCCTTTTCCGCCGTTGCCGCTCGGGGATCGGCCGTTCCACTGGTCGGGGCAAGCCGGTGCCAGGGGCGCGTGATCTGAGCCCAGCCCTCACGAATTGCCTCCAGCGGTGGCCGCCTGGGCGGCTGCCACACCGCCTGATCCAGGCGGACCAGCTCAGGATACATGGCCAGTGCGACGGAAGTTTCCATCTCCCCGGCGTGATCGTCCGGTTTCTCAAAGATCTGGTCGTACACGTCCAGGCCAACTTTCCACCAGTCGATCACCGATACGAACAGCTGCGTGTCGCCATACCACTCGCGGAGTAGCGGTTTCAAGGTGTTCCCACCGTGGCCGTTTATCAACACGAGCCGGTCAACGCCGTGTTTTTCCAGTGAACGGATAATGTCACTGAGTAAGGCGTAAAGCGTGAACAGCGACACGTGGATCGTCAGCGGAAACGATAGTAAGTTCTTGTCAACGCCGTAAGGGATTCCGGGCAGCAGCACGATGCGCGCACCGGCCTCAAACGCCTGCCGACAGGCCTCCTGCGCGACACGCGTGACGGTCAGGAAATCGTTGCCGTAAGGCAGATGATAGTTGTGTGGTTCGATGGCGCCGAGCGGGACGACGGCAAGGTTCGGGCGGTAATGCTGGAGGTCTTTCAGAGTGACGGTTTCCAGTTGCCACATGGCCTGCTCCATCGGTGGCTCACCAGGGGCGTGCCGGCTCCCCGTAGCGCTCCTCGCGCCACGGGTCGCCTCTCATGTGATAGCCCAGCCTTTCCCAGAATCCTGGCCGGTCGTGCTCGACAAACTCCACGGCGGTAACCCACTTGGCGCTCTTCCACGCATAGAGCCGCGGGACCACCAGGCGTACCGGGCCGCCGTGCTCGGCGCTTAACGGCTCCTGGTCGTGTTTCCAGGCGAACAGGCTGTCTTCGGCGCAGAAGTACTCCAGCGGCAGGTTCGTCGACCAGCCATCCACGGCGTAAACGACGACGTAGGCTGCTTCGGGTCGTGGCCGCACCTGACGAGCGATCTCCCGTGTTGCCACTCCCTCCCAGAGGTTCCCCAGACGCGACCATCGCGTGACGCAGTGAAAATCAGCGAACACTCTCACTTGAGGCAGCGCGAGGAACTCTTCCCACCGCCATTCCCGGGGCTGCTCCACCAGCCCGTAGACTTTCAGCCGCCACCGGCTTCGGTCCACATGGTGTACCGGTCCGGCGTGGAGTACGGGCCATTTACGCGTGCGAACCTGGCCTGGTGGTAGGCGGTTGGCACGCAGCGTATCGGGGCTGATGATCACGTCGGGTGGCAAGCCTTCCGGTGAAGGCGGATCACCGGCCTGGTACTTGGAGACGTCCGGTTCGATGCCTGCCATCGGCTTCCTCGTGCGTTGAGCGCACCGGAACGAGACACTGTGTAGCTTGGCTAATCTTATCGCTTCAGCGGGTCGCGCAGCTTGATCAGCGTGCCGGTGCGAGCATCCAGCAGCCAGACAGAGCGCTCCGGGTAGAGCCGGCTAAGTGCTTCATTCTCCGCGGCACCCCGATCGCGCGCTCTGAGAATCGGGCCGGTCAGCGGCGGGAGGTTGTAGACCGGATCCAGGTGTCGTTGGCTCGGGTCGGGGCGGATGAACAGAAGGGCCGGTGGCGTGACGTGGCGGGCGATCAGGGCATCAAGGGTTGCGTAGTAGCGCTTGGCAAACAGGATCTGCGACCGGGCTGCGCGGAGCTGCTCGATCGGTCCTGCCCACGTCAGGTACGGCTCCCCCTCACCGCCGAACCGGACGAGATTGGCCACCATGAAGACGGGCAGCCACCACCGCACGACACGTGTCCAGGGCCCATTGGGCAGACGCTTCCACAGGTGAGCCAACGTGAAGGTGGCCACAACGACGAATGGCACGACCGATTCGAACACGTAGGACAGCCCGAAGATCCCTTCAAACGCATACGCAAAGTATGCGGCATGGACGCCTAGACCGCACAGGAACACAAGCCGCGCGGGGCGAGACCACGGCACGAGCACCAGCGACGCGGCAGCCAGGAAGGCCGCTGCCACCACTCCGAAGGTCCACTTGCCCACCGTTGCTGCTCGGACGGCAGCCAGGCTAACCGCCCGGGTCGGTGTCAGCTCGACGGCCCACCGGTCGTAGTTACGCAGTACTTTCGGATTATCGAATGCCCTACCACGCGACACGTTGTAGAAACCGTACCGATGCCGAGGCGTGTAGATATCAAGGTACTTGCCGTACGGCGAGCGGAACGGGGAGCCGGTGAGGGCCTCGTTGTACGCGGCCAGCGCGGCAAGGCCGACGAACACAGGGAGCAATCCGGCCGCGGCCCACAGCAGCACGCGCCGGTTCCGCTCACGCAGGCAGTCGAACAGGCCGGCTATGGCCAGCGGTAAGGCAAAACCGAATGCGGTCAGCGGTCGACACAGCAGCGCCAGAGCCAGTCCGATGCCCGACATCACCGCCAATCCGGGGCGGTGGTTGGGCAAGGAAGCAAGAAACGCCCACAGACACAAGGTCAGGCCGAGGATCGTGGGCATGTGGCTGAGAAACAGGTTGGCGAAGACGGGTAGGGGAGGGAGCATGGCGACAAGCAATCCGGCTGCCGATGCGGCGCGCCGCAGTCCCAGATGACGGGCGATCAGATAGGCCAGTGCCGCGGTGCCTGCTGCGGCACAGTAGTTGCCGAGCAATGGGAGGCCCATGGCGACGAACGGTGCCAAGTATAGCCCGACGCCCGGAAAGTAGCGGCTGGCATAGACACCGTCGTCGTTGAGCACGTGCATCTGGTCGAAGAACTGGGGCAGTGGGTGCTGGGGCCAGTAGAGCCTGCCTGCCAGGAAGGTACGTGCCTGAAAGAGATAGCTGAACTCGTCGTGGTAGGCCGGCGGTAGTCCCTGCATCGGCAGACCAACGAGAGCGGCTGCGGCGAATCCGGTCCCGGCCACAAGAACCGCGCACCACAGCTCCGGCCACCGGCCCTGAAGCGGGCCACCTGGATGCTCCTGTGCTCCTGGCCTCGACGTTCCGCGACGAGCAAGCCAGAGCAGTACCGGCAGTAGCAGTAGGGCAAGGGCCGGGACCGTGGTGTCAGGGTGGGCCGGGTAGCTGAGAAGCAGGATTGGTTGGCGAGCGACGAGAGCCAGGGTACCGCTCTCGGCATAGAGCACAAGGGCAACGGCAGCGGCTAATCCAGTGGCCAGGCCCGCTGTCACAACGCGCGGCGAAGGAAGCTGTGCGGCAGGTTGGTTGCTGGTTCGTGAGCTCACTCGGTTTCGGAGTTGTCGGCAGCGGCGACAGTAACACGTCCTGGGTGGCCAAGCTCTCCCTCTATCTGGATGTTACGGCCCAGGAACAGCTGTAGGAGATGGGTGTGGGTGATCAGGTGCTGGGTGATGCGGGAGGTCGTGTAGCTAGAGCTTCCCGGTGCCAGGGCCAGTGGCAGAACGAGCTGGTCACCGGTGTGGGGGTCCGTGGCCGCGTCCGAGTCGAGGTACTCGAAGAACTCGTCTACGGCCTCGTCCGCCACACGCTCCGCGCGCTTGCCCCGTTCCCCAAGCGCTTGAAAGCCCGCGTACGTGATCGAATCGCGGTACCAGATGAAGACGTACGTGCCAGGACAGCTTGCTTGCACGCGTCCCAGGTGCACTTCGGCCAGCTCTATGCCGCGCGCAGCCAGCCGCTTCTCGGCACGCCGCGCCTGTCGTTCAGCGATCGACTCGGGCAGTCGCGCCACGTAGCTCCACAGCTCGACGCTCGGGTTCTCGCCCCGCGCTTCCAGCCACAGGGACCGCACCGAGTGGAAACCGTCACTGCCGGTGATTGCTGCCTTGACCCGGCCGCCGCCGCTCGGATAGAAGCCGTGGCGGAGCAGTGACAGTCGGACAGCCAGACCGAGGCGCGCCAGGTAACGGGCCCAGACAAGCTCCAGAAACTCAAAGCACGGGGCCAAGGGGTTATGGGTGCCGCCGACGACGGTGACCGTGCTGGTACCGGGAACCGCTAGCAGAGGCCACACGACCGTTTGGAGCACCAGGGAGGTGGATCCGGCGGTGCCGACGTCGAAGCTGTAGTTGCCGTGGCGAACCGGGCCGGGGCGAAACGTGAACTCCGTGGCTCCGACCTGCAAACCTTCGACCTCCGCGCCGCAGATCTGTCGTGCCGCTCGGATTGCCGTCAGGTGCTGGTTCCCCAGCCCGGGATTGCGGCGCTTGGCGCGTACGCGAACCATGCGGATGGGGCGGCCGGTGACACAGCTCAGCGCCACGG
The DNA here is from genome assembly GCA_026991575.1 of Planctomycetota bacterium. Taxonomy (GTDB): domain Bacteria; phylum Planctomycetota; class Planctomycetia; order JALXBF01; family JALXBF01; genus JALXBF01. The sequence goes on from JALXBF010000020.1 coordinate 16,966, forward strand.
CCGTGCGCACAATCTGACCACCACCCTCACCAAACGATCCGTCGATCGTCAGCAGCTCATCGCCCATGGCCGCTGTCGGGTCAGCGAATCGAACGGGGCGGTTTCTGACCCTCTGGAATCAGGCTGCGGTACGTGCGCCCTTTGAGCCGCTGCTTAAGGTCACGGCGGGCTGCCTCGACCAGCTCCGGCTTCTCGTAGATAGCTACCGCGGCAGCTGCCAATACCTTTGCGGCAACCAGTAACCCCTTGTTGCCGATGGACGAACCCACCGCGGCCACGTTCTGCCAGCTATGCCCGGGCGACTCGTACGGGAAGCAGGCCGTGCCGATGCCGCTGGTGGGCACGAACCAGCTTATGTCACCGACGTCCGTCGAACCCTTCATGGCGGTGGGTTTGTCGGGCAACGGCGCAATCGCATCGTCCAGCGGCTTGGTGTACTTGACGCCGAGCTGCTCCTCCAACGGTTCCTGCAGCTGCCGTGCAAAGGCCTTCTCCTCGTCGGTGAATTGCGGTGGACCGATCTGGCGGAAGACCTCATGTAGCAGCTCGGACAGCGGTCGGTTCGGCACCAGTTCGTGGTTATCGGTAATGATGTCGATGGTGACCTTGGTCTGGGTCATCATGGCGGCTGCTCGGGCGATGTCCATGATCCACCGGGCGTACCGTTCCATGTCCTCGTGTCGGTCTGCTCGGATGTAGTACCAGACCTGGGCCTGCGGTGGCACGACATTTGGCTGGCCACCGCCGTCGGTGATGACATAGTGGAAGCGAGCGTCCTCTCTGACGTGTTCTCGCATGTAGTTGACCCCAATATTCATCAGCTCGACGGCATCCAGTGCGCTACGCCCGTCTTGCGGCGACGCGGAAGCGTGCGCGGCAATGCCATGGAAGGTGAATTTCACGGAAGTGATCGCCTTCGACGAGCTGAACAGGACGTGGTTCTTGCCGCTGGGGTGCCAGTGGAGGCAGATATCGAGGTCGCGGAACAGACCGGCACGCAGCATGTACACTTTGCCGATCCCCGTTTCCTCGGCCGGGGTGCCATAGACACGGATGGTGCCCGGCAGGCCACGCTGTTCGAGGACGTGTTTCACGGCCAGGGCGGCGCCGACCGCCGCGCTACCCAGAGCCGAGTGGCCGCAAGCATGGCCTGCACCTCCTTCACGGTACGGTTTCCGCTGCGGCACGGTGTCTTGAGACAGACCGGGCAAGGCATCGTATTCAGCGAGCAGTCCAATGATGGGACGGCCACTGCCGTAGCTGGCCACGAAGGCCGTAGGCATATCGGCCACGCCCAGCTCCACCTGGAAGCCGTGCTTGCGCAACACGTGCACCAGGGCAGCAGCTGACTGACGTTCCTGCAGACCAATCTCCGCATACTCCCAGATCTTGCGATTCAATTGCCAGAGGAGTTCACGGTTTGCATCCAGATAAGCAATCGCCTGTTGCTGGGCGACCGATAGGGATGTGCCCTTCGAAGTGGACTGGGCCGGGACCGAACTACCGAGAAGCAGCGTGACGGCGAGGGCACAGGCCGGAAGGGAGCCGTTACACAGAAGATGGCTTGTCATTGTTGCTGTCGTCCTCCTCCTCGTCGGCCAGCCAGTCTCTGGGTTGCAGCAGTTCCAGAGCGCGTGCTTCGGGCGAGCCGGGTTCAGGGCGGAAATCATAGCGCCACATCACCAAGGGGGGCAAGCTCATGAGGATCGATTCGATGCGACCGCCGGTTCGCAGGCCGAACAGGGTACCGCGGTCGTAGACCAGATTGAACTCAACGTACCGGCCACGGCGGAGCAGTTGCCAGCGACGGTGCCGCGGTCCGTACGGCTCGCGCCGGCGTCGTTCGGCGATCGGCAGATACGCGTCCAGGAAGGCATGGCCGGCGTCGGAGACGAACGCGTACACCTCCGGTAGACGGTCTTGCAGGTAGTCGAAGAAGATACCGCCGACGCCGCGTGGTTCACCACGGTGGCGTACAAAGAAGTACTCGTCGCACCATCGTTTGAACCGAGCGTAGTCGGCGACGGTCGGGTGGCGGTCGCACACCTGTTTCCAGACGCGGTGGAAGTGGCGGGCGTCTTCGACGCGGGGGTAGTAGGGGGTCAGGTCGGCGCCGCCGCCGAACCAGGCGGTCCACCGGATGCCGTCGCCTTTCATCAGGAACCGGAAGTTGGCATGCACCGTGGGGACGTGAGGGTTGCGGGGATGGAGCACCAGCGAGATGCCCGTGGCGCGGAACCGGCGCCCGCTGCCGGGCATTGTGGCGGCAAAGTCCTCGGGAAACTCGCCCTGGACGGCCGAAAAATTCACGCCGCCCTTTTCCAGAAACGCGCCGTCCTCAAGCACCCGCGTAATGCCACCGCCTTCGCCGGCCGCATACTGCCATGGGTCGTGGCTGAACGTGGCATCATGACCCTGGGCACGCTCCAGCTCCTCAAGAGCCGCACAGATTCTTGCCTGCAGCGTGCGGAACAGTTGCTGGCTTTGCTGCCAGAGCTGGTCAAGCTCCATCGACCGTCTCGCTCACGTGATCGGCTTCTTGAGGATTTCCTCCAGCAGAACCGTGGCGAAGCTCCCTGGGGCCAGCGTAAAGCTGAGCTGCACCCCGTCAGCGACCGCTTCGATCGAGACGTTTTGAGGATAAACCAGGTTCGGCCGGCGGGTGCCCATCAGCAGCCGGCCACGGGCGACGAACCACTCGGGCTCCAGCTCCCAACGGCGCAGGATCTCGTACTCGAACTCCGCCGCCACGCCACGCGCCTTGAACATCTTCTTGCCAAAGATCGGTCCGGCATGCACCGTATAGCCCTGATCAAACCGGCGCTGCTCCTGCTCCACGTCCGTCACAAAGAAGATGCCTCCGGACTCCTTGTGCATCACGTCGCCATCTAACACCTTGCGGAACCAGCCCCGAGCAATCCGCTCGCGGAGATACGCGTTGTAGATGGCCGCCTGGGCTGCCGACAGATACAGCTTGCGGCGAATCCGATCGCGCCAGGCAATGTGGTCGTTGGGAATGCTGCCAGAGAGCATTGCCAGGCCGGTTAGGGCCGTATCGCCGCCGCGACCAAACCGCTGGCGACCATAAAAGTTGGGCATGCCCTGACGACGCAGCCGGTCGATGACCGAGCGCACCCGCGGGATCGCCGACTTCGGGGTCTCACGTAGCAGGATCCGGAAGACATTGCCCTTCAAGTGGCTGGTACGAAGCTTGTGCTGGTGCGGGCGGACGTCCAGGATCTTGATGCCCGGTTCTCTTTCGAGGTGGCGGAGCCGTTTCTCGGCGGTGCGCGGCACAGAGACGTACTGCCGCGTCACGGCGACCTTGTCCTTCAGCCCTGCGCACCCGATCGAGCGCAGCGGGACCTTTAGGCGGCGGGCGATGGCTCGCAACAGAAACTCAGGGGAAACGTTGCGTTTTTCGATCCAGAGGAATAGGTGCTCCCCCTCGCCGGAAGGCCGATAGGCCGGAATCTCGTCCACAACAAAATCTTCAGGCTGTACCTTGGCCTTGCCAGGAACAGGCGGAATGTCGTAGGTGATCCACTGCGGTTCGATCGCCTCATTAACAAGCGGCGCCCAACGCGTGACGGTCATCGTGTCGTCCATTTCCCGCCCTTCCGGTGTACACCCTCCAGCGGCTCAATCTGTCGGGGGAGTCGTCTCCGCCGGCTGATCAAACCGAGGACAACCCTCTGCGATCACTACCCTCACGCTCGAACGAGTCAGCCAACCTCGGCGCTTGGGTGCACGAGAGATGCGGGCCGGGATAAGCAACAGCGGCCACCCGTCCGGGGTGGCCGCTTGCATTCTAGAGCAATTCGCACGGCTTTGCCAGCCACCTGGCTAGTTGTCGCCGCCGAAGTTCTTGGCCACGTACCGCTTCTTGCAATTGTTGCAGCAGAAGTAGACTGCCTTCGCACGGGTAACCATCATGCTGACGCCCTTCTTGGCCGGCCGACCACTGACCGGACACTCCTTCGGGCCAGCGTCCTTCGGCTTGTGCCGCGCGATGAATTTCTTCTTGCAGTTGTTGCAGCAGAAGTAGATCGTGCGGCCATTGACCACCACGTTCACACTCTTCTTGGCCGGCTCACCGCTGAGCGGGCACTTGCCCGGCTCGCCTTCCTTGAACTCGAAACCCTGCTTCTTGGCGTAGTTCTTGCGGCAGTTCGGGCAGCAGAAGTAGACCATTTCGGTCGTGCTGTGGATCATCCGGGTCGCTGCCTTCGCAGGTCGTCCGCTCATCGGACATGTGCCAGGACCTTCGTCCTTGACGCCCAACCGCTGCTCGAACCTCTTGGGACAGTTCTTGCAGCAGAAGTAGACCTTGTGCCCATTGATTTCCAGAAAAACGTTCTTGTTGACCGGCCGCTTCGAAACCGGACACTTCTCGTTGGCCTTTTCGTCCGCGGCCAGAGCGATCGACACGACCAGGGCTGCTACCACCGCCGAACTGGCAAAAAACGCTCTGCGCATCGCTGCTACCTCCGCTACGGTGAACCAACGCCCGTAACCACCAGACGGAACGCACACGTCTACGTAGGCAATACGAACCATCCGGGCGAGCGTGTTGGAGCGTGTCTTCTGAAGAACACGACCCCCGCCGCTTGCCAAACAGTCTAGCCCACTTCCCCCAACCGATGCAAGATCCCCACCGCGGCGGCATGCGTCCCGGGTACTAATGGGTTCAGCAAAGCCGCCCCTCCGGGTTCGGCGCTCCTCAGGGAGCTCCGTAGGAGCTGCTCGCACGATGGGGACGCCCCTTGGACGGGAGCCACCGAGTTCGTGAGCCGAATACGACGTCCAGAAGACCACGCAACGGATCCGGTGACCGACTCGCGGCAGCTATGCCGCCGATTGCCATCATCGGTTTGGAACGTGCTTCCCGACGACGTAGCTGCGGTTAACGGCACCGAAAACGCGATGTGCGCGGCGGCAGAGTCCATCACCACCCCTCGCTTCGCAGCCGAACGCAAGTCGGCTACCGGGCGGCTATGCAGCGCCTGGATCAGACCGGCGACCGAGCGCCCGGGCAAGAGCAGCAGCTTTGCCGCGTCCCCTTCGTGCGTGGTGTCCAGGACCACTGCCGACCTTCGTCATTCCCGGAAAGCACGACTGGTTGCCCGGGCGAGCAGGCTTGACTCACGCGCTGTCGCACTCCGTCCCGAATCTTCCCGCGAAGGCGTGGGTGACTGCCCCTGGTGACCGCGAACGGACCAAAGCGACACGCAGCGATCGGCTCGCCGAGCGCGGTAACCGCCCGTTGGAGAGGTTGGCACGGACGGGGCCGCGCTCGTGCGCGTCCATGCTCCGGTTTCTACCACGGCCGAGATAACCCCGAACACCCCAGGGCGCAAGCGGTGACCATGCCGTGTGTTCAGACGCCTGGACGCGCAGCATCGACGACAGGGACCCGCTGATCGTCTGATGCATCGGTCGATCGCGTCATTGGGAAGGGGCGCGCGCGGCGGGGGTGGTATGAGGGCTGCCGCGGGAGCGGTCCGGTCGTGCGGCGGGTTGCTACGCAGCCCCGCTCACACCGCGCGCAGTACGAGAACCACATCCTCGACGTCGTCGTTTAGCTTGATTGGCTCCTCCGGGTCGTACCAGAAGTCGTACGTTTCCAGTAGCTTGAAGCCACCCACGGCGTCGATCAGGCGGAGCAACTGGCGAGCGTTGTAGAGGCGGAAGTAGAAGTCCGTACGAAGGCGAACCCTCTGGCCATCGCGTTTCGTCACCAACATGCTCATCCGCAGCCGCTCCAAGCGGCGGCGCCGATCCGTGTGCAATACGCGAATACTGACCGTGACGCGCTGCCCCCCCCAGGCAAGCGACCACCGTTCGGACGAGTGGTTGTCGGCGTCCGGCGGGAACAGGTGCAGCCCGATGATGTAGAGGCCGCCCCGTCTCAGGTGCTGGCGCATACAGTGCAGGTGGCGACGCGCGTCAGCCTCGGTCAGCAGGTGGCGGAACGTGTTCACGAAGTTGTATGCCAGGTCAAACTTTCGCTTGAGCTGAAAGGATCGCATGTCGGCGTGGAGCAGCTCGGCGGTCAGGCCACGGCGCCGCAGCCGCTGCCGTGCGTATGCAAGGGCCCGTTCGGAGATGTCAAAGCCGGTGACATCATAGCCCCGTTTCGCGAACTCGGCGACCAGCCGGCCGCTGCCGCAAGCCGGCTCTAGAAGCCGCTTGACGGGGAACCGGCAAAATTTCCGCGCCACGGCCTCGACAAAGTTAGCCTGAGGCTTCGTGTCGTCGCGGAAGGCCATGTCGTAGTACTGTGGGAAGTCATACCAGTTCGCTTCGATGATTCGCCGTGGCATCTGCGCTGGCTGTTCCCCTTTGCGCTCTTAGCGTTCGAACAGGAATGCACAATCCTTGAGCTGGTTCCGTGTGCCGTCGTGCACGGCATAGCGGCGGCCGCGCCACATGGACGCAGCACCGTACTGGCCATCCTTTCGGATGGCGTAAAAGACCAGGTTGAACTTCGGTCGCCCCTGCTTGTCCAGGAGGCGTGCCTCACGGGTGCGTTTGGCGACACGGCGCAACATCTCCAGGCACGCTTCCGTTGGGCTCATGCCACGTGCCATGAGCTCGACGATGACCGCGCAGCTGCAGTTGGCCAGATTGGCCTCGCCGCGGCCGGTCGAGCCGGCAGCGCCCACGTCGTTGTCCACGTAGAGCCCTGCTCCGATGATGGGCGAATCACCCACCCGGCCCGGTATCTTGAACGCGAGCCCACTGGTGGTCGTGCACGCGGCCAGGTCGCCGTGCAGATCCAGCACACTGAGGTGGATTGTGCCGGTGGGGCGTTCACGCAGGTAGCGACGCAGTTCGGCGTCTTCGGGGCTTTCGGGCGGAGGCAGCCAGTCGTCGATGTCCGAGCGGGTTTCTTTCCAGCGCAGCCAGATCTTGCGCGCCCGTTCCGTTAGCAGGTTCTCGATCGGAAAACCGTGAGCGATGGCGAACCGCTGCGCGCCTTCCCCGACTAATAGCAGGTGGTCGGTCCGTTCCATGACGAGTTTGGCGACTCGCGACGGATGCTTGACGCCCTGCAGCGCCGCCACTGCCCCGGCTCGATGCGTCGGTCCGTGCATCACGGCGGCATCCAACTCCACGACGCCATCCTCGTTGGGCAATCCGCCATAGCCGACGGTCAGATCATTCGGGTCGGCTTCGATGATGTTCACGCCGGCGATGGCTGCATCGAGCGGGTCGGCTCCCTGGCGGACCAGTTCGATCGCGCGCGCGGTGGCTCGCAAACCGTTGGCTGAGGCAATGGCAACCGGTCGCCGTTGTGGTTCAGCCACTGCTTCTGCTCCTCGTGCTGGTGCGGCCAGGGCAGCGGCCGTAGCGGCTGTGCTGCCCAGGAACTCGCGTCTGCTTACCGCTTCGCTGTCTGGCTGGCTCATCGATCGCTTGTCCTCGCCGGCACGCTTCGTTTCTGACCGGCACGCGCCCGGCGCCGGAAACCGTGCTGATTGTACCGGCCGTCGTCTCAACGGTTCAGCCCGCGGCTGCCCGGCATGCCGTGGTGGCTTCGGACCGTGCCAGGGCGGCGATGCGCAACGCGGCTTCTACGCCACTAAGCACGGCCCCGTGCACCGCGCCCGGAAAGACCCGGTGTGTCGCCTCACCGGCGAAAAACAGCCGGTTTGCTACAGGGGCACGCAGTTGATCGAACTCCCCCCCGTACGCACCGACCGGGATGTACGAGTATGATCCGCAGGCAAACGGATCCGATGCCCAGCGAGTCAACCAGACCTGCTCTGGCTCCGGAACCGCACCGAACGTGCGCCGCAGCGGACGCAGGGCACGTGCGACGGTCTCATCGTCCGATGCCCGCTCCAGCCGGCGTGCCAACCGGCCGGCCACGTAGCCCATGAGTGCGGGCACCCCGCAAAGTTTCTGCAGATTCACAAAGTAGGAATAACCCCGGGGACATTCCGGCAGGAAACCAACATAGTCGGTCTCTGCCGGCCAGAAGACCCTTGGGAACAGCAGGATGACCTTGTTCAGGCAGCCGAAACCAAGCCGCCCAATGGCCCGCCGTTTCCAGCCGGGAAGGTCCGGTACGAAACGGACGCGACGCTGCTGAAGCACACCCAACGGCAGCGTGACCACGACACGGTCGGCCACGTACTGGGTACCGTCACGCGTGATCAACTCGACCGGCCGATCCTCCCCCCAGCGGATCTCCGTCACCTCCATGCCGTAGTGTACGGTCAGCTCCTGCAGCAGTGGCTCGAACAAGGTCCAATAGCCCGAGGTCACGAACCAGTCCCCGCCGGTGAGGTCGAGATCCTGGTCCCAATAGCGCGCCGACAAACTGCCCGTGTCCGTACCCATCACCAGTTCAAACGCACCCCAGGCCCAGCGGATCACAGCCAGGGAACTCGGCAAACGGAACAGATACCGTATCCCGGTCCGCAGGAGTGCTCGGGTCAAGGAGATATCGTGGGGGCTAGCGAAGGCGACGTCTTTGGACTCCAACAGCAACTGGAGAAAAAACGGAGCCAGCTTCCTGAGCTGCTCTGCTGGTACCCGCCGGCGCCGCCAGCGGCTGTAGAGTGCGATGCGCGTACGATCGGTCTGCACTAGACGCGCACCGACACGTCGGACTAGGGCCGCTAGCGGATTTCCCTCGATCCCATGGATCCAGCACGGGCCCAGATCCAGCTGGGTCCGGCCATGACGTACCGTCCAGACCCGCCCCCCCGGTCGATGCCGCGCCTCCAGCACCACGGTCCGCAGACCAAAGCGTGTCAGCAGGTACGCTGCCGTTACGCCCGCAGCGCCAGCTCCCACCACGACCACCCGTTCCTGGAGCCGCACGTCCGGGAAGGCGGTCTCAAGGGCGGCGATGTCAAGCGCACCAGGACCTTGCATGGCAACTGCCTGGAAGGACAGAACGAACACTTGCTCGTTCAGAAGTATACGATAGGGAAGCATTCGGCCCCCTGGGGCACAAGGGGGGGCCAGTGAGCGTGCAGCGGGTACGAGGTGAGCTTGATGGAAGCGGAGCGTAAGGAACCGCTTCGTTTGTGCGTCTTTTGCGGTTCGAAGTTGGGCGATCGGGGCGAGTACGCCGAGGCGGCGCGGGCGCTGGCCGTGCATGCCGTGCAACGGGGCTGGCAGCTGGTTTACGGTGGTGGCAGCGTCGGACTGATGGGCGTGCTGGCCGACGCAGCTCTGGCCGCGGGCGGCACCGTTTACGGCGTGATTCCCGAGCGGCTGGCCAGTGACGAGCTGGCGCACCGAGGCATCACCGAGCTCTTCGTCGTGCGCAGCATGCACGAACGGAAGGCTCGGATGATGGCGCTGGCGTCTGCCTTCGCGGCCCTGCCCGGAGGCTTCGGTACGTTGGAGGAACTCTTCGAGGTGGTTTCCTGGGCCCAGCTGGGCATCCATCGGTGCCCGATCGGGCTATTGAATACCTCCGGCTACTACGACCGGCTCGTACAATTCGTTGACCACGCCGTAGCCGAGGGCTTCATTAAACCGATCCATCGCGAGCTAATCATTGTGCGCGAGTGTCCTGAGGAGCTGATCGCGACCCTGGAACGGGCCATTCCCCCTATGCTGCCGCAGCGATTGTCGGCGGAAGAAACGTGACCGAAGACCCCCGGTTCGAAAAGCCGCTACGCGCGAGCCTACCTGCGAACTGGCCCGAGACGCTCGTCGAGCTGCTCCGCCGCAGCGGCAGTCAGCGCGCGATCGAGCAGGTCATCCAGTGGTTGAAGGCGGCGCGCCAGTATGACCGAATCCTTGAAGTCCGCCTTCTAGCCGCACGCCATCGCCTCGGCCTACCGCTCATCCACAGCGACGCCTTGGAGAACCTCCCCGATCACGTCCGGCAGGCCTACGAAGACGCGTACGTCGCAGCATGCCGCGAAGTCGGCCGGCT
>JALXBF010000021.1 GCA_026991575.1 Planctomycetota bacterium
GCAGCCACCAGAACGGAGGCTCTCGCCTGGCTGCCAGAAGCAGCCAGGCCAGCGGCCAGAGGGCTAGCCGCACCATGGCGGCCACCAGAGCAGCGCCACGGCGGACCTGCGCGCGGTGCCACCAGGGTAGGTGTGCTGGGGGCCAGGACCGCAGCTTCTCGACCTCCAGCACAGGAACATGAGAGCATAGCTTGGGGGATGGCGGTGCTTCGCGTGCCGGCACAACTTGCACGGGGCCGTCCAGGACTTCGTCAATATATTCCAGCTCCAGCTCGGCACACACCCGTGCTAGGGCCGACGACAACCGGGGCCATTCTTTGACGTCACGGCAGAAGCAGTGGAAGCAGCTGTCAGTCTGGACAACGAATACAGGGCCGAGCAAACCACTTGCTTCTGCCGAGGCCAGGGCCTTACTCAACAATCTGTTCGGCTCAATGTACCCGTCTTCCTTAGCCTCGTGGAGCTGCAGCATCTGCTCGTACCACCAAAGTCGGAATTCCCTGGCGTTGGGCAGAGCCGTGACTCCGAAGGCGACAGTCCCATAGGCATCAGCGGCGTGCAGTTCCGTCAACTCCGCGGCCACGTACCACGAGACGCTGTACGGATGAATGTTCTGCATAGACGCAAAGACTGTGCTCGCCAAGTCAGACCACACGTAGAAAACCGAGCCGATCCCGCGCAGCCATTTGTACACCAAGAGCTGCATCCATGAAGGCCCACGAGGCAACGGACGACCGGGAATGAAGGCGAGGACCATACCCTGCCAAGCGTGACGTTCAATCAGGGCTTCGGCCACTGCTTCCACGACATCATCAGGCCAAGGGTAGACCAAGGACCTGCTACAAGGTTCACGGTCCACGGCACGCCCCTTCTCTCCTTGGAGCAGGCCTTCGTCTCGGTAGCCGGCAACTGGTCCTGTCTGGGCCCCAGGGCCAGATCCATAGCGGCCAAGGGTCACAGCTACGGTCAGCCTGCCGACCCACGGGAGCGTGCGCACCATGCATTCCTCCGTCGGACTGTGCCACGCGCGGGACCTGCTATCGTCCGAACCAGCCACATACTTTGTCAAAGGCCCACGCGCCGATATCGTATAGCTTGCCGCCAAGCTCCTCGCCGACCACGGATCCAAGGTATCCCCCGCCGAACATGCCGGCGACCAGCGTACAGCCCGCGGCAACCGGGGCTGTCAGGAGCTCACCGGTAATGAGGGCCACCACCGCCACGGACTCTCCCGGCGGAGCCCAGAAAGCGCCGCCAGCCCCTCATGAAGCGGCTTCGGCGCCGTGACTCGCCGGGCGCGCCACCGGCTGCAAACTGGTCTCGCGGCTCCTGCTCATGGCCGACAGTGATACTGCGCCGCGCCGCTGAGGTGGCCGGCACCCGTGGTGCTACTTCGGACGCCGCCGTGCGACAGCGCCTCGTGCGAAGGTGGACCGAGCGCTTGTCCACTACGCCATCTGTCGGCCCCCGCTTGTCTCCCGCGCTATCCGCCTGCTTCAGCAAGCCGCCACGACGTGGGCCGGCGTCACCGCCAGCATCGTCAACCTAGGCACGGGTGCGTCGACGCCTGACTATTCCCGGGACCTTTCCTGCTGCTTCAAAATCACACGAAGCTCCAATTCCGCTGGTTCAGTGCGTATCTTGAACCCCTCGTCGTCCGGAACGATACGGGCCGTCAGGCCAAGCGAGCGTAGCTCGGTAAGCGACTTCGACTCCTTCTCAAGAAGGTGCTCCACGGCCGCTCGCAACAGCACGGGATACCCTTGGGTGACGATGATACAGGCCGCTGGTAGGTACGCGTCGAGTCTCGGATCCAGCCGCGCTACCAGCAATGCCAAGGGCCGACCGCTCTTCTTCTTTGCCAGTCCTGGATCCCAGTTCAGTCGCCGGCAGATGCGGTAGATCAGTGAACGGGCGGGGTAGAACGCGTACATGTGGTTCCGAAGCCAGTCTCGGTTACGCAACTCCGGGAAGAACGGTAGCAACTCGCCCCTCCAGTCTTCGATCACGTGCATCGCAGTGCGGAATTGCAGTTCCTGCCACTCTGCGGGTCGCCCACTACGGACGATGGCCTCGAGATCTTTCACCCACTGCTTTTGCGCGCTGATCAATTGGGATTCCGGGGTTTCCCGAAACGCGAGCACTTTCTTTGTCAGTTGCACCGCCCGTTCTTGCACAAGCCCCGCCTCCCGAGCCTCCTCTAGCCATTCCAAGCACAGTTCCTCGAGCTCGTGAAGGTCAGATTGTGCCTGCTGAGCCTCATGATGCAGGACGCGGACGACGTCCGGCGGCGAAGGAAGTTTCGTCAGGACCTTCTCGAGGAGAGCAAGCTCCTCCTCGGTCATGTCTGGAAGCCAACGGGCTAGAAGCTCAGCTCCGTCTTTGTGTGCCAAGGCACAGGAAACGAGCGAGGACGTGCCGAATTTGTCCCCACCCCACCGGCTGAAGGCAAGCACTGCGCCGACCATACGTATGGCGTCAACACGACTACCCCGGAGAAACCGTGCTCGTGCCTCCAGCCAGGCCACGTTAGCTGCAGCTTCAATCCGGCGCCCCGCTTCTGAATCCGCAAGCCTGGGGAGCGCCTGCCGAACATTTGTGGCTGGCTCCTCACTAGGGTCCTTGGACTTCGGAGAGTCGGGTCGCTCAATTAGGTCAATGACGGCCCTGAAGCGAAGCCGCAGACAGCGTGCCGCTTGCGAGTCAGGAGCCATCTGCTCCCACTTCTCCAGTGTTTCGAGTAGCCGACGATCGATTGGGCCTACGAGCAGAATCGCCTTGGCATAGGACTCGTCAGGTGCTGTAGCTGGTGCCCGTTGTCCATGGGGGGGACGTACGGACTGGTCAACTGCTGTACCGCCGAGTCCTGGATCCTCTAGGCAGACCTTGCACACCCACACAGCAAACGCAACGAGAGCGTGGGCTCGCGACAACCGCTGAGCAAGCCGGAGAGCGTTTTGTGCATTCATTGGCGGTGTGCCTTCTTCTCGCACCTCCGGTCGCATTCGATAACCTCGTCTTCCGTCAGCGTCTCGAACTTTGGCAGAACCCTGCGGCACGGAGGAGATCCCTTCAGGCGGCAACAGAGCTTACAACTCTTCCTGTTTGACGTGTTCAGGTAGCAGTCGCGTCCGGCGAAGCAGTCCCAAATTCGGTCGAGCGCGGGGCCAAATACTGCGGTGCTAATCACCTTGATCCCGGCCACGCCGCAATCCTTCAGGAACTCCAGGCGGTCGATCGACTCGATTGCCTCCTTTAGGATTTTGCAAAACGAAACTCGGAGCCCGGCTAGATCCTCCCATTTTCCACCTATGCCGAAACGCGATCCGCCACGAAGGCGCTTCTGGAGGTTGCACAGGGTGGTGAGACAGGCCTTCAGCTTATCCGCCGACAGGCTAGAGAGGTCCTCCTTGAAGCATCCCCACGCTGTTAGTATCTGAAGAAGCTTGGTGCCTCCCGGGATCTTGTTCAGTACCTGTTCGAGACCAGCAGCGATTAGGTGAGACAGGCACTTACGTAGGTCTTCCTCCGTCAGACGGTGAGGGTATTTCGGCCGCGTGGGATCGAAGGATGGGTCGCCAGATGCCTGTGACTGGCCTGCTTGCTGGCGCGCAGAGGACCCCGGAGCGGGTGGCGTCGAGGACGATGAGGTGGCCTCACAGGGTGATCCTGGCCAAAGGCCCAGGCGGTCTGTGTTGATTGTGGGGGCGTTGTCGACGTAGAGGTAGGCAATACCGGGCTTTCTTCCAACGGTGTTCCCGATCGGGTCGGGACTCACGAATCGGCCGACGTTTGCATCGTACGCGCGAGCACGAAGGTACCAGAGGGTTCCAGCAGCGACCGATGGACGCGATGTGTAGCCGAACCCTGAGAGAGCTGTGTTCCCCAGTGGTCTCCCGTAGGCATCATATGCGTAGGAGGCTGTGGAATTCCCGTCGGCCGAAATCCATTCTCGGACGGATCCCAGTAGGTCCGCCAGTGCGAGGTCGACAGCGGTCACGTCGCTGGCACGTGCCAACAACATGTCGACTCCGTCCCCATATAAGCGCCGTTCCGACAGCTGGAGGCTCACGCCGTCGGATAGGTCGGGGTCGGTAAAGTCTGCCAGCGGGTTGGCGGCGAAAATCGCGCTTCCGTAGACATCGTCGACATACGGGAAGAGCGCGCCTCGCGCAATCTGCTCGGCCGTTGGGGGCTGGGCCAGGTCATGGAGCACAAACGTGAACCGCTCCGGCTCTGGGCCAGCCGGGCCGTCGGGGTCCTCGTAGAACGCAATCCGGCGGTTGAACGCGTCGTAGACGTACGTCTCACTCCACAGCACATTGCCCTGGTCATCCTTGTGCACCACCGCCGTCAGCCGGTTGCGGTAGTCCCACGTGTACTCCGTCACCTCACCGGTCACCGTGTTCGTCTTGCGAATCAGGTTGCCTTCGTTGTCGTACTCGTAGTCATTGGTTCCATCCGAGAGCAACCGGTTGTCCGCTCCGGTCACATAACCGGTCCCGTCCAGGTGAGACTCCGTTCGATTGCCATTGGGCGTGTAGCGGTAGTACTCGATCAGATTCCCCTGGCCATCCCACACGTCCGTCAACTGACCCTGCGGGTCGTACGCATACGTGCGCGTCCCTTCCGGACCGCTGTAGCCCACAATCTGACCGGCCGCGTCCCACGTGTAGGCGAAGTCCGCCAGCGGCGTCGCATTGCCCTGCGAATCCACGTAGTCGTGGTCAATGGGCGTCAGCCGCGAGGCGGCATCATAGCTGTAGTTGGTGACGATCTGTGGATCCTGACCCCAGCCACCACCGGAGCCGGGCTCAAAGCGGACCATCCGCACCAGCCGACTGGCCGCATCGTAGGCGAACTGCGCGGTGGCCTTCGGCGTGCCGCTGACCACCAACTCCGCCTGCGTCATCCGCGACAGGCTGTCATACTGGTACCGCCACTCGGTGCCGTAGTTGTCGGTGAGGCGGATGCGGTTGCCGGCATCGTCGTAGGTGTTGGTGAGCTGGATGACCGGGTAGATGGAGGGGCTACCGGTGTTATCCAGACTGACGATGCGGCCCGCGTCGTCGTAGGCAAGCGTGTAGGTCTGGTTCGGGTCGGAGACACCGATCAACTGGTTGGCGGCGTCCCAGGTGTAGTTGATCTGGAAGATGACCTGGCCCTGGCCATCGACCCACTTCTCTGCGGTGCGGCGGCCGTCGAGGTCGTAATCGAACTCACGCCGCCGCCCGTTGCGGTCGACGACGGCCGTCAGTTGACCGGCGGCATCGTGCTCGAAGAAGCGGCTCAGCCCCAGCGCGTTGATCTCTTCGATGACCCGATCCACGGCATCCAACCGCCACTGGGTCGTGTTCCCATCGGCATCGGTCAGCGAGATGAGATTGCCTTCCTCATCATAGCCAAAAGTGATCTCCGGGTTGTTGTTCGGGTCGCTGTCGCCATCGGGCGGGATGATGGCCGTGCGCCAGTCGCGGGCGTTGTAGCGGTAGCGCGTCGTGTGGCCCAGGGGGTCAGTGACCGCGGCGACCATGCCGGTGAGGGTGTAGGCGATCGTGGTCTGATTGCCCAGCAGATCTCGGGTGGCGATCACTCGGTTGCGTGCATCGTAGTCCCATTCGGAGCGGTTTCCTAGCGGATCGACCGCCGCGATCCGGTTGCCCACCAAGTCATACTCCCACTTCCAGCGATTGCCTTCCGCGTCGACCAGCTCGATGAGTCGGTCGAGGTTGTCGTACTGATAGTCGGTCTGGCTGGTTTCCAGGCCTGCCAGGGGGTCGGTGCGCCGGACGAGCCGATCGACGGCATCCCAGCTGAAGGTAGTCTTGGCGCCGGTTGGATCGGTGATGGCGATGACCCGGCCGCGTGCGTCGCGTTCGTAGCTGGTGGTGCGGCCCAGCGGGTCGGTGACCGACAGGAGCCGCTGCTCGGCGTCGTAGCTGTAGCTGGTGACAAAGCCCATTGGGGTGGTCACGCTGACCAGCGTTCCGAGGGCATCGTAGCCGTAGGTGGTCTGGCGGCCCAGGGGATCGATGGTTGCGATGACTTCGTCGGCTGCGTTGTAGAGCGTCTGCCAGACGGGGTTGTTCGTCGGGTCGGTGTCGTCATCGGGATCGATCACCTTCACCGGCCGGTGCAGCACGTAGTACTCATAGCGCACCGTGTCGCCGGTGGTAACTGCGTGGCTGCTTGGGGGGCAAACAGCAGCACCCTGGCGAGGGGATGGCCGAATGAGCCCGGGAGCTTGGTTCAATGGGTGGCAGGGGGGCTTTATGCCCTGTGCACTTAACGTCTTTTCCGGACCTCCCTGAGGGCCTTTAGCTCGCGGTAGAGCGAGACGGCGCCGCCCGGTGGGTACACTCGTCGGGGGCGAGGGGGACGGGGATACTTCGTCGACTGCTTGATCCAGCGTGACTTCCACTGCATGCCCATGAGCTCGGACAGACGGGCCCGCAGCCCCTCCCTGCCCAAGGCCGGCAAGTCCTCCTGCAATCTCCGCACCGAACCGCCCGCGCGCCGCCACTCCGACATCTGCTCTCGTAGCTCTTCCCCGATCGTACGTACCGATAGCTCTCGTGCTGGAACTTGCCACCGCGATGCAATAAAGCACTTCAACACATGCAGGACGTTATACAATACCATCGTCAACGCCGCCTGAAACACCGTCCCACGCGGCGTACACAAAATCACCTCTTTTAAATCAAAAACCAACGAAAGGTGCTGAAACACCGTCTCGATCGTCCAACGCTGCTTATACAGCGACACCAGATCCTCCGCAGGATAGCGATTCGCATCCAACAAACTCGTCACCAACACCACCGGATCCTTCTCCTTCGCCAGTACGATCCGACGTACGTAAAGCTCACGCTCCGCCCCTCCTAACCAACCCCACTCCTCCCAGTACCGTCGACCATCCCCCGTCTGACCCTCTCGCACCGATACGCCCTCGTCTCGCTCAAACTTAATCGTCCGCCGATACCGCATCACAACGTGGTCCCCTTCTGCCCTAAAACGCCGAAACTGCACCGAATCGCAAAACCCACGGTCCACCACGTGCAGCCGACGTCGACCAACCGTCTGTTCCCGTACCTGATCCAACGCCCGCGGCAAAAGGTTCGTCTCCCCTTCGTGTCCATCCTCACTCGCCGCTATCGCTCGCACCAAACCACGCCTCAGGTCAAAGGCCACCAGCAACCGACTCCCCAATACCTGACCTAAATACCCTCGCACCGCCTTCGGCCTATGCGGTACACGCTTGTTCGTCTTCCCGTCAAACAACGTTACCTCAAACTCTGATAACGACTCCGGTATCTCCGAACCCTCCAATACATCTCCCCCTACCTCCTCCAATACATCCGCCGAATGACGCACCAACGCCTCAGACACCGCTACCGGAACCCGACCCAGCTTCCCGTACACCGCCTGATACGATGCGTCTAACTCCCCTCGGTCCCCAGCATCCTGAACTAGCCCCCACAGGCTCTTCGCCTCACTGCCCAGCACCTTCAGCATCGTGTCCACCAAAAACGGCAGCGTCAGCTTCCGTTGATAGCTCCGCCCACGGTTCTCCTCGTAAATCCGGTCCAGCTCTTCTGGATCCCACATCTCCCGACACATCAACAAACAACCCTCAGCCAGGGGCTTCCCAGCCAAACACCCATCCACTACCGCCGTCACCGTCCGCTGATCCAACTGTCTGCTATCCATCGGCCACCTCCTCTCTCCTTGGCCGCCGCTTCCCAGATTCCCGGCAGGCTACACCCTGCCCACACTATCTTCAGAATACGCAAGAACATAGCGCTTGTCATCCCCCCCAACCAAAGTTGTTCAGTTCACTGGGGCTTTATGCCCCCCTGCCGCTCTGTTGATGGGTAGCGCAGGCGGTACCAGGTTTTGTCTTTTCTGTTTCCCATTTGAAGAAGCCCCGGACGCCGCGGACGCTGTCCGCGGCGTCGCGCAGGTGGCATCGCGCTCCCTCCGGGACGACGGCGCAATCTCTCTGCGCACAGCGCCCGCCCAAGGGAAGCGGACCACCCGGGCCGCGGGCGGGGTCGACCCGCCCGCGGCCCGGAAGGGAAAAAAGTTCTTTGGAGATCTGCCCGCGCTATCCATCAACGTTGCGGGCGGGGGGGTCATGAAGCC
>JALXBF010000022.1 GCA_026991575.1 Planctomycetota bacterium
TCTGATCGACAAGAACCACCTTTCTTCCCGTAACCTGCACGCATGCACCGGCCGCGGTCGCTTCACCGCCATCGGCGACTGGCAGTGGAGCAAGCCCCTGAAGTCGCCAGTGAGCCACGTCCCAGCGAACGGCAAAGCCTCCAAAGGGGATCGTCACGACCACAGATCTGCTAAAGCGCGGCGGTTTGCCGGAGAGGTGCTGCACCGGGACGCGGAATTCGCCTGAAGCGATCGGGCGGGTGGATCGTTCTTGCTCGGCGCCCGTTGTGGTCGTGACCACACGGCAGGAGTGAGCCAGTTGGTCGAGTGCCTGCTGAATCGGGGCAGGGGGCTGAGGCGTGGGGCCCAACTCAGTGACGATCGCGCGCACGGCTTCAGCGAGCGCGTCGGCCGAGCCCGGTTGGGTGAGCTGTTCGGCCAGCGCACGCAGTCGCTGGTTCCGCTGCCGCCTAGCCAGGTTGCTACGAGCCTGTTCCAGGGCGTCGAGCCACGCGGACCGGCGGTTCTCGGCCAGCGAACGACGAACGGCCGGCAGGCGTAGCACGGTAGCCAGCTGTTCGATGCGTTGCGCGTCAGGTCGGCGCACCACCTGGTCGACGAACTGGTCAATACCGTGTGCGATTCGGCGCCAGCTCTGCCGGCGTATGGCGGTCTGACGCTCTTCGGGTAGCAGAGCCGGCATCGTGGCGGACCAAAGCGCCAGTGTCTGCTCCAGTAGGCCGATCAGTTCGTCGAGTCCCCCGGGGGTCTCACAGCGGGCGGTGACGGCCTCGAGGTAAGTTGCCAGACGGGCCGTGGTTTGAAGGGCCTGCCGGAGCAAGTCGTCGTGTACGGCGTCGGCGAGTGTCTCGGCACGCTGGCGGGCGGTGCGAAACGCACCGCGTTCCATTGCCGACAGCACCTCTTTGCATGCCTCACGTTGCTGGCGTTGCTGTAGCTGGATCCGCGTGTAGAACGCAACCGGCAGAGCTGCTGCCACCGCGAAGGCGAGCATCCACCGCAACACGGTCCACAATTGAGCTCGGCACGGGCGCGTGCGATGGACCTTGCTTCGCAGCGTCCTGGTGAACAGCGTTCCGTTCGGTCGGCTTGGTCGGGTCGGCCGGCTCGTGGCCATCAGCGTTCGCTTGCCTTAGCCGGTGCTTCTGGCGAGGGCCGCGTGTTCGCGGTGGCACGCATCGTCAGCCGCACGTCTTCCAGGCTGGCATGATGGGCGGCGTCCAGAACGCGGACAAGCATTTCGTGCTTGGCATCGTCTGCCGCGTCGATAATGAGCGTTGCGGTTCCGCGGCGACGTGCTTCGTGCTCGAGTGTGTCGGCTAACCGCTCGGGCTCGATGGGCCGCTGCTTGCCGTTCTCAACTAGCGCTAGCGTGCCGTCCGCTGCGATGCGGACGACGATGGCTTCACGGGCAAGTTCCCTAATGGTCGGGATCCGTGCGCTTGCGTCACGCTCGGCCGGTAGCGGAATGGCCTTCTGAATGTGGAAGCTGGCGGTAAGCATGAAGAAGATCAACAACAGGAAGGTCATGTCGATCATGGGGGTCATGTCTGTGGCTGGATCGAGCGATTCGTGTTCATGCGCTGTCTCCTTGCCATGACTGACTATTGCTGGGAACCGGTTCAGGAGATTGTCCAACCGGTGCCACGTCGCGCTGCCGGCAGGGCGGACCAGGTCGCGCGGTTCGAGGTCGCCAGCATCAGCCAGCGCGGCGACCTGGTTGGCCAGTAGGCCCGTGTACAGGGTGCGGGTCCGAAATGAGAACGCATCCCACGTCATTGCCTGGTCCCATGGACGCCGATGACTGTGGTGTCTGCTCCGACATCGGTTGCGATCTTAAGCACGCGGCGGACGACACCGATCTCCGCATTCCGGTCTGCTCGCAGGAACACCTGGCGAACGCCAGACTCAGCCATGCGGCGGGCGAGTTTGTCGGGGAGCTGTTCCAGGGTGATCGGTTCCGGCAGCTCGTCCAGCCACAGCTTCGGGGCGCCAGCGGACGGCACCAGATCGATCACGATCTTGCCCTCGATGGCCGTCGCCTCACCGGCAACGGCCCGCGGGAGCTCGGCTCGCGGGGCTGTGGCGTAGTAGCCGGTGAGCATGAAGAAGATCAGGAGCTGGAAGACGACGTCGATCATAGGCGTGAGCTCTAGCTGCAGCTGATCGTCATCCTGCGCGCCGTCCCGGCGCCGCTGTTCCAGGGGGGGCATGCTGCCAGCACGGACGCGTCTCACCGGCGGAGCCGGTTGCCGACGGGCGGCCCATCGCGCCAACTGTTCCCATCGACCGTTGCCATCCTGGTTTCGGACTAGGCTGTCCGGCGACGCGATGCGGGCTTCCAGCAGGCAGAGCACTTCGTCGGCCGATAGGCCGCGGATGAGCTGGCCGGTGTCGCTCAGCTTGAGCTCGAACCTTTCGGCCGCCATCGTTAGCTTTGCCTCAGCAGCTCCAGCAGGTGTTCGGTGTAGAGTTCCAGGTCCAGCTCGAACTGGCGAACCCGGCTACGGAAGTAGGTGACAGCGAAGATGATCGGTATCGCGATGAGCAGTCCTAGCAGCGTAGTGCCCAGTGCCAGTCCGATCTCGCTGGCAAGGTCGGCCGGATTCACGCCGCTGCGCGCTTCGCCGGCAATCTGGGCAAACGCCAACATCATGCCGTGCACAGTGCCGAGCAGCCCGATCATCGGCGCAACGCGTGCGAAGGTGCTCAGAGCAGCCAGGCGGCGCTGAAGTCTGGGCAACACATCGAGCTCAACGGCGAGCCGCATGACATGCCGCACCCGGGCAAGGCCTTCATGTCGGTGCTGGATGGCTAGCTTGAAGATCTCCGGCAGATGCCCCCGGTGTTGGTCGCACAGATTGATCGCCTCCTGCCACTGCCTTGCCTGGACGTAGCGCTCGAAGTCCGGCAGGAACGATTCCATTTCTGTGCTTTCTCGGTTGTAAGCCAGCAGGCGTTCGATGATGAGCGCCAAGGAAACAGCGGCAAGAGTGCCGAGGACAATACCGTAGATCCCGGTGTGCAGTAGCAATTCGATCATGGTGGGTGGCAGGATCCTCTCTAGCGGGGCTCTGTGTCACTGTCCAGTGGATTCGGTGCGATGAGGCGAAGTTCCAGCACGTGAAACCGCCATCCCCGACCATGGCGGCGAATGCCGAAGATGGTCTGCTCGATCCGGGTCAAGTCGTCCGTCCCGTGGCTTTCGCGCAGTGCCGTCAGCTCGAGCCGTGCCAGTCGGGCTTCGATCCGCTTCGGGTAGAAGTGGATCACCGTGCCAGATGGCTCGATGCCGAGGCTCTTCAGCAGCGTGTTGTCCAGCGGTGCGAAATTGTCGACCGGGTACCAGAACACCCGGTTCTCGCTGCGGTACGATCCGACGCGACGGCGCAACTTAGCGGTGAAACCCGACACGTACTGGATCTTCTCTCCGACGAGCCAGCCCAGTTCGACGTTGAAGTAATCGAGCAGATGTGCGTACTCCGTTGGTCTGACGCGCGGGTAGCGGATGACCCACCGGGCGATCCGTGCCGCCGTGCTATTCGGATCTCCGGGGACAGCACCGCCCTGGCCTGCGGATCCGGAGGCCCGTCCGGACAGGGCAGCACGCAGCTTTTCCAGATAGTCCCGTGCCTGAGCCGCCTCCTCTTGCAGTCGCCGCGCTGCCTTGCTGGCTTCTTGTACATGTTCCTCAGGCCGAAACTCCTCCAGCTCGACGTCTACCTTGCCCACCTCAATGGCCGGTTCTGGGAGCGGGGCCACCGGGACGGGCTCGTCGGGAAGGAGTTCGCGGTGGGCCGTGGTCGGCTGCTCGCCAGAGCCTGCCGAGTCGGTAGGAGTCACTGCCACTGGCTGTAGAGACAGTTCCACGGCGGTCGCAGTTGGCCGACGATCTAGTGCGGTGAGCACCCAGAAGAGGGCAACGAGAACCAGGATGAGCAGCGCTACGGTGCTGAAAGCCGGGGGGGATTCCTCCACCCACCAGCGCAAGCGCCCGAACCGTATACGGCGGCGATGACCGGTTGCCGCCGACGCTTCGATTGTCCGGTGCTGTTGCGCGGTCGAACCGCCGTCCACGACCATCTCCGCTGACTTGCCCGAAGGTGAGCGGCATCCTCATGATAGTATGAGCGTTGAGGACGCTGTGCGGCAAGCACCGCGATTGTTGCCAGAGCTGTCAGGATGAGGAGTCTGCCGTTGACGGCGAGCGGGCCAAAGCGGGCCGTTGCCTGGTGGCGTTGGCTGTTGCCTCCTGTGAGCACGAAACAGCTGGCGCTTTTCTACCGCCAGCTTGCGCAGCTCCTTGAAGGCGGGGTTGCGTTGGAGCGGTCCATCGAGCTGGCCGGGCAAGCGCTCGGGCCAGGCGGCCGGCACATCGTGCGGGATCTTCTTCGGACCGTGCGCGACGGTGACCCGATGTACGAGGCGCTCCAGCAATACCCGCACGTCTTCCCGTGGTGGCATCTGGAGATGATCCGACAGGGCGAGCTCAGCGGGAAGCTGCCGTCGGTCCTGCGTGAGTTGGCCGCGCACTGCGATGAGCGGGTCAGCCTGCGGCGGGCTATCATCAGTGATCTCATCTACCCAGCGCTGGTGTTCGTCGCTTTTTGCTTTATCCCCCCGTTCCCGGCCCTGTTCTTGGGCAGGATCACACTTGGCGAGTACCTCGTGCGTGCATTCACTCCGCTGGCGCTGGTCGTCGGCGGCGCAGTAGCGCTGTACATCGCGCTGCGGCTGAATCTGGTCAGCCAGCGGCTGCGGCATGCCGTGACCGTAGTGCTCAACGCCGTGCCTGCCCTCGGTGCGGCGCTCAGCAAGCTGGCGCTGGCGCGGCTGGCACTCGTGCTGCGGGCACTGTACGTTGCCGGCGCTCGTATTGACCATGCGCTGGCCGGGGCAGGGCGGGCCTGTGGCAATGAGGTGTACCGTGCCGCGGCGGAGCGGGCCGCGGCGGCCATCGGTCGCGGTGAAACGCTGTACCAGGCCCTGGCTGACACACGTGCTTTTCCCCCTCAATTCCTCAGCGTGGTGCAATCGGGCGAGGAGGCCGGGGCGTTGGACGATGCGCTTGACCGATTGCAGCGCGTGTACGCTGAGGAAGGTCGGGTTGCCATCCGCACGCTGAGTAGAATCTTCACGATGGCAATCTACCTGTTGATTGTCCTGCTTGTAGCCTGGCATGTGATCAGCTTCTGGCTCGGGTATGCCGAGCAGCTGCGCAGCGTGATGCCTTAGTGCCTCTGCGTACGGCTGCCGACCGTGCGGATGCTGACCGACTCCCCCCGTGGGCCCGCCCGGCCGTAACTCTCAGACCAGCCCGGAGAAGCGGTCCGATGCGCAACCGATTCGTTTGGCTTCTCGCGTGCGGAATAATCGCCGTGCCGGTAGGTCTGCCGGCTGCTGAAGATCCGGCGGTCTGGCCACGCTTTCGCGGCCCAAACGGGACAGGTGTCGGCGACGCCCCTGCTGTGCCGAATGGCTGGGGTGAGGAGGCCATTCGATGGCGGGTCCGCGTGCCGGGCGTTGGGCATTCATCGCCGGTGATCTGGCACCGCTACCTGTTCCTGACCACGGCTCTGGACGGTGGCCGAACTCGCATGGTTCTGGCCTACGATGCCATCGACGGCAGGCTGCTGTGGCGGCGCCGGTTGAGTCTGCCACCGGGACCCAAGCATCGCAAGAACTCGCATGCGACGGCGACCCCGGCCACCGACGGCAAGCGTGTTTTCGTCGTCTTCTCATCCCGCGACGACTACGTGCTAACGGCGCTGGACTTCCGCGGGAACATCCTCTGGGAACGAGACCTGGGGCCGTTCGTAGGCCAGCACGGATCGGGCGTTTCGCCCGTGGTCGTTGGCGACCTGGTCATCCTGGCGAATCACCAGGACGGGGCCTCGTTCGTGATCGCCTGCGATGTCCAGACCGGCGCCGTCCGCTGGAAGACCCCCTGCGCGGGTGGGAAACAAGCCGCCTCCTACGGTACCCCGGTGCTATACCGCACCGCTTCCGGCAACCCGCAACTCATCCTGCTCAGTCGAGCCAACGGGCTCTATGCGCTCGATCCCCGCAATGGCCGGAAGCTATGGCAGACGGCTCCCTTCCCGTTCCGCGTTGTTGCCTCACCTGTGCTCGTCGGTGACGCCGTGGTTGCCACAAGCGGCTCAGGCGGTCAGGGCCGTTACCTGGCCGTGTACCGGATCCCGCCGGAAGCGGGTCAGCCAATCGGGGAGCCGCTCTGGGAACAGCGACGCCGGATTCCGTACGTGCCCACGCCGATCTACTACGACGGCCTGTTGTTCCTGTGGAACGATCAAGGGATTGTCAGTTGCGTGGATCCGGCAAACTGGCGGCGGCTGTGGGTGGTACGCGTTCCTGGTGCCGACGGTAGGCCGACAGTCTACACCAGCTCGCCGGTTTGCGTCAGTGGCCGGCTACTATGCATCAGTGAGCGAGGCGATGTGGCGGTGGTGGCCGCAGCGCGCACGTTCCGATTATTGGGTCACGCCAGTTTAGGGGAGCGTGTGATCGCGACCCCGGCAATCGCGCACGGCCGGCTGTACATCCGCACCGAGGAGCATCTGCTGTGCGTGGGAGGCAGCACCCTAGCTACACGGCGGAGCCCTCCCGGAAACTGATCGCGTCAGGGCAAACGCGTGGGAGGTGGCCCCGATGGGCGACTGTGACATCGGACTGATTGGCTTGGCGGTGATGGGCAAGAACCTTGCCCTGAACATCGCCGACCATGGCTTTCGGGTGGCGGTCTATAACCGGACGGTGTCCAAGGTGGACGAGTTCGTGCGGGGGGAGGCGGCCGGCCGTCCCGTTGTCGGTTGCCACAGCTTTCAGGAGCTCGCCGCCGCGTTGAAACGGCCGCGCCGCGTGCTGCTCATGGTCAAGGCGGGGCCGCCGGTGGATCAGATGATCGAGCACCTGCTGGAAGTGCTCGAACCGGGTGACATCATCATCGACGGTGGCAACTCGTATTTCCGGGATACCGAGCGACGTCTTGGGCGAGTCGCCGAGAAAGGGTTGCTCTACGTGGGAACGGGCATTTCAGGCGGAGAGGAGGGAGCGCGGCATGGGCCCAGCATCATGCCCGGCGGTTCACCAGAGGCATGGCCTCACATCAAAGACATCTTCCAGGCAATCGCGGCCAAGGCGCCGGACGGTTCTCCCTGCTGTGACTGGGTCGGTCCGGGCGGAGCAGGGCACTACGTCAAGATGGTGCACAACGGGATCGAGTACGGCGACATGCAGCTGATTGCCGAAGCCTACTTCCTGATGAAGGAGGCTCTCGGCTACGGTGCCGACGAGCTGGCTGCAGTCTTTGAACGCTGGAACGCGGGCAGACTTAATTCCTACCTCATCGAAATCACGCGGGATATCTTCACGGTCACTGACCCGGAGACGGGACAGCCGCTGGTCGAGCAAATCCTGGACACGGCCGGCCAGAAAGGCACCGGGAAATGGGCGTCTCAGAACGCCCTCGATCTTGGCGCACCGACCACGCTGATTACCGAGGCGGTGTTTGCTCGGTTTCTGTCCGCGCAGAAAGAGCAGCGGCAACGGGCTTCGGAAGTGCTTCGTGGACCGGATGCCCGCTTCCAGGGCAGCGCCGACGCGTTCGTGGCCGCTCTGGAGGATGCACTCTATGCGTCAAAGATCTGCAGCTATGCACAGGGCTTTATGCAGATGCGAATGGCAAGCGCGGAGTACAACTGGGGTCTGCGGTACGGTTCGATTGCGCTGCTCTGGCGCGCGGGCTGTATCATCCGGGCCCAGTTCCTGGAGCACATCAAACGAGCCTTCGATCGAAATCCGGATCTGGAAAACCTGCTGCTCGACGACTACTTCCGCGACGCGGTCCACGCGGCCCAGAAGAACTGGCGTTACATCGTTGCATCGGCTGCGTCCCTGGGCGTGCCGGTGCCGGCGATGGCCAGTGCCCTGGCGTATTACGACGGCTATCGTCGGGCACGACTGCCGGCGAACTTGATCCAGGCCCAGCGCGACTACTTCGGAGCCCACACGTACCGGCGAGTCGATCGGCCTGGCACGTTCCACACGGACTGGCTTCGGCTGCGCCGTCCCTGGCCTGCTTAGCATGCCAACC
>JALXBF010000023.1 GCA_026991575.1 Planctomycetota bacterium
TCTCCGCTTCCCACGCCTCCTTGTGATCCGGCTCTTGCCGTCGTTGCAGCAGCTCACGCCACTTGCCAGCCACGAACTGGCTCTGAGTCAGGAACCCGGCAAACCGTTTGCCGTCCGGAAAACAGCGAAGAGCCTCCTTCGGTTCTTCGGTGTAATCGGGCTCAGCAACCGGGTCATCGGACTCGGCGCCGCGGAGCCAGCGGTTCAACCATCCGTAGAGCGTTTCGCGCATCTGGCGGCTGTAGCCGTGGCGGTCCTCGAACACGGCGTGCCGCAGGCGCTGCTGGCAGCCGTAGAGTCGATAAATCTCGCGTGCGATCGCTATCGACTTCGCCGCTTCGATGATCGAGAACTGCGGGCCGTCGTGTGATGCGTTCATAACCAGCAGGGGCCGTGGGGCAACCAGACCGAGCAGCTCACCTTCCTCACAGAAAGTCAGCGCTCCCGGGAGCACTTCACCGACGCAGCAGGCGACCCCCAGGTACGCCTGGTAGTTACCCACCGAGCAGACGGGCACCACGACGCTGATCCGTTCGTCGATCGCTCCCACATTCATCGACTGATTGCCGCCCCCCGAAGCGCCCGTAACAGCAATGCGCTGTCCGTCGACCTCGGGCCGCGTCAGCAGATAGTCAACGGCCCGCATGTTGTCGTAGACCTGGAGCGCAAGCAGCGGATAGCCGATGGTCCAGCAGGCGGCGCCGCGAAGGGCACCGTGGTAGACGGGCCGCAGGGGATCGTCGGCCCGTTCGCCGGCGCCGAAGGCATCCACCATGAGCACGAAGTAGCCCTGGCGCACGAGGCCAAGTGAGCGGTAGTGGGGGACTCGTGCCAGCTTGCCCTCGCTGAAGTGCCCGTGCACGTTGAGCACGGCAGGAACCGGCCTCTCCGCGGCTGCCTCGGGCACATAGGCGTTGGCGGTCATCCAGACGCCGGGCCTGGTCTGGATTGCCAGCTTCTCGATTCGGTACCCGTCGCGCCGAAGCACGCCAAAGCTGCGTGGAGCCAGGTCGCAGGCATCCTTCTCCAGGCCACGGCCCACCGCCTCAAAGATCCGTTCGCGCAGTTCGCGTCGCCGCTGCTGCCATTGCTCCAGCGTGCGGGGCGGCTGCCAGCCACGCCGCAGCGCGCGCGCCTGAGCCCTGACCCAGCGCAGGTACATTTGGCTTCGATCGGGTGCCATCAGGTTGTCTCCTCCGCTGCCGCCAACGGCAACCATTCTAGTGCTCGCGTGCGCAAACCGCTCGTGCACGGACGTGCCGCGGTGGTGGAGGTCGTGAAATGGGAACTGGTCAGCGCGGTCGCGTGCAACGAGACGCAGGCGCCGGCCAGCTCTGCAGGGCCTCGGCAAGTTGCTGTCGGCGGTTTGCGCGGCGAAGCGGGCGGCGCCCGCGAACGGCCATGACGGAATTGCTGCCTCGATCGGTTCTGGCCAGCGGCCCGGACGTGCGCGTTGACCTACTCGTCGGGCCGGACGTATGCTTTAGAGGTCGCGTTTTGCCTGCCGAAGTTGACAGTGGGAGTTGGTGCGAGTTTCTGACCAATGGTTTGTGCCCTGGCGATCCACGGCACTGTCGTGCTGCGAATTATTACCGCCGCGGCTTGACGGCTGCGGCCGCCAGGGGCGTTGTGCGACAACCGAAGCGTTCCAATGACGAGAACCCTGAGGCCGCAAGGCTCAGGGTTGTTTTTGTTACCGCTGGGCACGCCCGACCCGTTCGAGCTCGACCATGCGACGCATTGAGATCTACGACACAACGTTGCGCGATGGCACGCAGGGCGAGGGCATCGCTTTCTCGCTGCAAGACAAGCTTGCGATTGCACATAAGCTGGACGAGCTCGGCGTCGACTACATCGAGGGCGGTTACCCGTTGTCGAATCCGAAGGATGCTGAGTTCTTCCAGGCGGTACGGGCCGAGCGGTTCGAGCACACGGTGATCTGTGCCTTCGGCATGACACGCCGGCGGGGCAAGCGGCCTGAGCAGGATCCGGGGCTGCGCGCGCTGCTGGATGCTGAGACAGAGGTCGTCACCGTTGTGGGCAAGAGCTGGGACCTGCACGTGGACGAAGTGCTCCGCGTGTCACGTGACGAGAACCTGGCGATGATCCGCGACTCGGTCCGTTACCTGCGCAGCCAGGGACGGCGTGTTTTCTACGATGCGGAACACTTCTTCGATGGCTTTCGCCACAACCCCGATTATGCCCTGGCCACGATCCGGGCCGCAGCCGAGGCGGGGGCTGAGCGGATTATCCTGTGTGATACCAACGGCGGCAGCATGCCGTGGCAGATCCGTGAGGGCGTTCTGGCCGCGGCCGAGCACGTCGATGTGCCGCTCGGTATACACTGTCACAACGACTGCGACCTGGCCGTGGCCAACTCGCT
>JALXBF010000024.1 GCA_026991575.1 Planctomycetota bacterium
GTTGCTCTGTCAGTTCACAGCCCGCGCCCAGCTGTCCGCGGTCTCTGCCGCTCAGAGCTCCAGCTAGTCTCGGACCGCTAGCTGCAGACGCCTGCGGTCAGAGTTCAAGGCCCACCAGCTCGTCGTCACGAACGACGGCTGGCAGCATCACCTTGAAGTACGTCGCCCGGCCGCCCGGGTCAGCAAACTCGGTCAGCACGAGCTCGAAATCGGCCGGCCGAACGACACGATAACCCGGTGGCCACGCACGAACCTTCACGCACGTCCCGCCGGGCCGCATCGAGTCGTCCGGAAGCGGACCGGTTAGCGTCTTGGCGTCCAGCGTCAGGCGGCATAGATCAGCTGCCGCCCAGTCGCTGACAACCGCGTTGCGCGCCGGGTTCAAACAGTAGACCAACGGACCACACAGCACCGCAACCCGGCCGTACTGCTGCTTGCGACCGCGCACGAGCCGGGCACGCAGCGGTAGGTTCAGACTCACGCGGTCGCCAGGACGCCACCGGCGGCTGAGCTTGCAGTACGTGCCTGGGCTAACCGGTTCCGGTTGGCCGTCGTTGACGCGGACAGTCGCCCCTGTCGCCCACAGCGGCACACGAAGCCAGAGCGCGAAGCGGGCCGGGCGGACCGGATCCACCGTGATCTCAACGCTGCCGGACGACGGGTAGCGGGTCCGCTGCACCAGCGTCACGGCTGTCCCGTCCGGCAGCCGTCCACGATAGCGGGACTCGGCATAAAGGTTGATCGCCAGCCCCTCCGCGTGCCGGTAGTAGATAAGCAATGGCAGCTCGGCAATGATGCGGCGGTAGTTGCCCGGGCAGCAGTAGGTGTCGAGCTCGAAGTAGGCGCGCTTCCCCTCGAACGGCGTGTAGTAACGGATGCGTCGGCCATCGGGACTCTGGGCCCCGAAAAGTGCGTTATACACGGTCCTCTCGATCAGGTCGCCGTACTCGGGCCGTCCGCTCAGACGCAGCAGCCGGTCGTAGAGCCGGATCTGATAAGCGGTCGCACAGGTTTCGCCCAGTGCGATCCGACCGTCCTGATCGTCTGTCCAGCACTCCCACTGGCCGGCTCCGCCGGTCACCGTAAGGCCGTCCTCACGAAGCAGGAACCGCACCGCCCGCTTCGCAGGCTCAACCAAGCCGTCGCGTGGCTCATGGCGGTACAGTTCCAAGCCTGCCAGTGCGCGGCAGACATACGCGTAGATGTGTCCCTTGATAAGCGGCCGTCGTCCCAGCTCGATCGGGGGCGCCCAGTCAGCTAGCTGCCGCTGACGCAGGCAGAAGTCCTTGTAGCGGTCATCACCGGTCACACGCCACAGACGGATCAGCGTCCGTTCCAACGACGTGACCGCCAGGTGCGTAGCCACGCCCGTGCGCTTCGGCCAGTCTGCCGGCAGCTCGTGCCAGTGCCGGATGATATAGTCTGCGATCTTGCGTGCCGCCTCCAGCGCGACCGTCTCACCGAATAACTCGTACTCGGTAATCAACCCGTGGGCCACGTAGGACAGCTCGTGAATGTCCCACAAGGCGTGAATCCGAGATTGCGGGGCCATCATGCCCAGGTAGCCATCCGGCTCCTGAAGCGCGATAACGTCACGGAGCAACTTGCGGTTCAGCGTCTTGAGCCGGTGCTCCGGCCGGTAGGCAGCAAACCTGGCAACGGCATCGATCAGCTTCCCGAGCCCGATGTAGCCGCCACGCGCAGTGCGCTGGCGAAACGGCGTGAGGAACTGGTCCAGATCGAGCTTCAGCAAGTGGTTGTCGATCGTGATGTCGATCCGCCGGCCAAGCTCGCCCGCAACGCGGACCTCGTCGTATGCGACCGGCTGCAGTCGAGCCTCGCGTGGATCAGCTGCAAAAGAAACGGCCGCCGCCATAAGCAGCCAGCCCAACCGGAGGGGAACCAGAAGCGCACGAACCATGGTGGTAGACCTCGCAGGGCAGGACAGCAGCAGAGACCGGCACGGCAGGGCCCATCAGGCTATGGTAGCAACGTGACGCCCGGGGGGTGGCGGCCCACTTAGTAGCCAACCGGCCTGGCGTTCCGCGCAGGTCCCATCCGGCTGTTGCGCGCGCAGGGCAGCGGGACTGGCCGCGGGCAGACGGCCGGCAGGTCCCGGGCCGCTAGCAAGCCACCAGTGCCACCTGCAACATCGCCCCGAAGCTCAGTACTCGTGTCGGGCCTTCGTCTCGTCCAGGCCAGCATGCAGCAGCTTCACCGGCGGTAGCTTCCTCTCTGCCACCTCGCGCTTAAGCCGCTCGATGAGCGCGTCGAGTGTGACGGGGCCGAGGTCTCCTTCCGTGCGCTCGCGAAGCGACACCGTGCCCTGCTCCGCCTCCCGCTTGCCGACGATCGCCATGTAGGGAATCTTCTCCAGCT
>JALXBF010000025.1 GCA_026991575.1 Planctomycetota bacterium
AGGACGAGAAGAAGCGTATCGTCATCGAGCGTGTCGTTTTCGGCAAGACGTTCGAGAAGGAGGAAGACGGCAAGAAGACGCGTTACGTGTACGCTCGTCTCGGCGAGCTCGACTACGTCGTGGCCGTTTCAGCCGGCGTTCTCAAGGAGCTGGAGGTGTCGCCCAGCGACCTGCGGAGCCGCGACGTGGTGGATGTGGCCGCCAACGAGGTCGACTACATCGAGATTCTTCAGGGCGACAGCCGGATTATTCTGGCCAAGCCTGAGTTGTCGTGGCGCATCTACGAACCGAAAAACGTCCTCGCCCACTCCGAAAGCGTCGAGAAACTGGTACAGACCATTGACGACCTGAACGTCAAGGAATTCCTCGACGACGCCAAACCAGAAGAGTACGGGCTGGACAAGCCGACTGCTATCGTGAAGCTGTACAAGGACGCACTCCGCGGTGACGAGGAGGATAGCGAAGAGAAAGACGAACACGACAAGAAGGTGCCCGAGCCGAAGGGCGAACCAATTGTCGTGGCCTTCGGTAAGCACGATCCTGACAAGGAAGTGATCTACGTACGCCGGGACGACGAGAAGACAATCCTGGCTGTGGCTGCCGATTCGGTCTGGCAACAGGTCACCGCCTCGTACCTGGCATACCGCGACCGGCAAGTGCTGAGCTTCAGCCGTCCAGACGTCGTCCAGCTCACCATCGATCGCGACGGCGTCACGTACCGCGTCGAGAAACGCAAGGTCAAAGAGGGCGGCATCGAGACGGATAAGTGGTTCCTGACCAGTCCGGTCGAGGCACCAGCGGATCGGACGGCTGTGGATGATATCCTCTGGGACCTGTCTAACCTGGACGCCACCAAGTTCTATGCCGACAAGATCGACGATGCCAAGAAGTACGGCTTCGATCAGCCGACTGTCCGATGCACGGTTACCTTGAAGCCCGAAAGCAAAGGTGAAGAGGAAAGCAGCGAAGAGAAGGACGAGGACGACAAGAAGAAGTCGCAGTACGTGCTGGTCGTGGGCAAGAAGGTCGCCGACGAGGACGAGTACTACGCTCGACTTGGCGATGAGGAGCTGGTGTTTGGTCTGGCCGAACGCATCGTCGATCTACTCACCGCTGAGCTGCGCGACCGCACGCTGCTTGATTTCGCCGTCGACGATGTTGAGACGCTGCGACTCAGCTACGCGGACGGTAAACGGCTGGAACTGGCCTACAGGGAGGGTGACGACGACCTGAAGAAGTGGACCGTTGTCGGTCGCGATGACTTCGAACTGGACACAGAAAAGGTCCGCGAGTTCGTCCGATACCTGAGCAAGCTTAAGGCCGACCGATTTGCTCAGTACACCGGACCATTCAAGAAAGAATATGGCCTCGATAAGCCGCAACTCGTCGTGGAGGTCCGCCTCGACGATGAGTCGAGCTACCGGTTGAGCGTCGGGGCTCAAGGTGAAGGAGAAAGCTGGTATGCTATCGTCGGCGACCGCAAGGAAGGTGCGGTGGCGATCGTCTCGGGCAGCGAGCTGGCCGACGCGCTGAAAGGACCCGACGCGTTCGCCAAGCAGCCCGAGGAAAAAGAACAGGAGGAAAAAGAACAGGCAGAGGAAAAGCCAGACAAGGAGCAGCAAGAACCGAAGCAGCAGCAGGGCGAGCAGACGGAGACAACAAGCGACAAACCCACAGCCAAGAAGGACGGCAGCGCGAAGAAGCAAAGCGGCAGCAGCAAGTCTGACGGCAAAGCCGACAAGAGCACGGGCACAGGCCAGCGGGCCAAGGAGAAGCAGCCCGAACAGGCGGACAAACCATCCGAACGGCCGAAGCAGGAGCAGCAGGGGAGGCAGCCAAAGCAGAAGGAGGGTGAGGCCGAATCGACCAAGAGCCAGCCGCGGGCCGATGGCAAGCAGTCCGGTGGTGAGACTAAGAACGACCAGCAGTCCGGCGGCGATCAGGATAAGCGATCCTCTGAGTCTAAGAAGAAAACCGACGACCAGAACGACGGGCAGTAGCCCAGCACGGTTCTGGGCTACCGAACGGCCCGGCGCTGTCGGTGGATAGCAAAGGCGCTCCCGGTTGGCGAAGCATGCGACGCGGTTGGCCCAGCGGTTCCCCGCTGGGCCACTTGCATAGCTGGCAGTCCTGTCGGTGGCTGTTGGCCCAGCGAGTGACGAGGTGGGGCGGGTTCCGGGGGCGTGCTTGGGCTGCGCCGGTAGCCGCCGCGGCTGTACTCATTGGCGAGGTGGCGGACTATGACGGACGGTGGCAGCGGGACGGTCGGGTACCGTGGGGCCCCGTTGCGGATTGCTATGTGGTCGGGGCCAAGAAACGTGTCGACGGCGCTGATGCGATCCTGGGGCAATCGTCCGGACACGCATGTGGTCGATGAGCCCTTCTACGCATACTACTTGCTCGCTACAAATGCCCCTCATCCGGGTCGAGAAGAAGTACTCGCGCACCATGAGACGGACTGGCGCCGTGTTGTGGAACAACTCACGGGACCGATTCCCGGCGGCAAACCTATCTTCTACCAGAAGCACATGACGCACCACTTGCTGCCGGAGATCGATCGCAGCTGGTTTGACCGCGTCACGCACTGCTTCCTGATTCGCGATCCGCGCGAGGTGCTCCTTTCGTTGCACCGCAAGACGCCGGATCCGCCGCTGGAGGCGACCGGGTTCCCCCAACAGGCGGCGATCTTCCGGGAAGTCTGCGAGCGGACCGGGCAGGTACCGCCGGTGGTTGATGCACGCGAGTTGTTGACCAATCCGCGTTACGTGCTGAACTGGCTGTGCGATCGGCTGGGGGTTCCGTTCCTCGAAGCCATGTTGCGTTGGCCGCCGGGCCGGCGGGAAACGGACGGCGTGTGGGCCAAGTACTGGTACGAGCGCGTTGAGCAATCCACCGGTTTCGAGCCTTATCGGCCTCGGCCCGGGAGCCTACCGCGTCGCCTGCTTCCGGTGTACCGCGAATGTCTTCGCTGCTACGAGCTGCTCCGGGAACACGCCGTTGAACTGCCCCACTAGGCGTCTCACGGCTTGCGCATGGAACCATCGGCAACCGAGAACGACCGGCTGCAGGGGGACGGCGGCCGCAGCGCCCTGGTTGCCGCGGCGCTCCGAACGCTTGTTGAGGATGGGCACGGGGCCGGACCGCGAAAGCACCGATTGCGATGCTCGGAGTGACCGTCGAAAACTGGCAGGCTTGCAGGCCGGACGGAGATCATGCTGCAGAAGTTTGACCCGCGCAATCGCGACATTCTCATCAACATCAACGGCAAGCTGTATCCGCGCGACCAGGCCGGGATCAGTCCGTTCGATTCCGCGGTTCAAGGCGGTGATGCGGTCTGGGAGGGGTTGCGCCTGTACCAGGGGAGGATCTTCAAGCTCATCGAGCACCTGGACCGCCTCCGTAGCTCGGCCGTGGCGCTAGCGTTCCAGCAGATCCCGACCCACGACGAGATCATCCAAGAGATTCGCAAGACACTATTGGCCAATCGCATGTACGACGGCGTTCACATCCGCCTTACCCTGACGCGCGGCGAGAAGATCACCTCGGGTATGGATCCACGCTTGAATCAATCCGGCCCGACACTGATCGTTCTCGCGGAATTCAAGGAGCCGGTCTATGACAAGAGCGGCATTCGGCTGATTACGAGCACGATCCGACGCTTCCCGCCGGACTGTCTTGATCCGAAGATCCATCACGCCAATCTGATCCAGTCGATTCTGGCGAAGATTCAGGCGAACCAGGCTGGTGCCGATGATGCGATCATGCTCGATTACCGCGGGTTCGTCGCCGAAACGAACGCGACGCATCTGTTCATTGTGCACAGAGGCGAGGTGGCCACACCTCTGCCGGTGGCGTGCCCGGAAGGCATCACCCGCGCAACGGTGCTGGAGCTGTGCCGCGAGCACGGCATTGCGTGCGTGGAGCGCGACATCAGCTTGACTGAGGTGTATCGCGCGGACGAAGTCTTTTGTACGGGGACGCTCGGTGAGTTGGTCCCGGTGGTTGAAGTGGACGGTCGCCGAATCGGCGATGGCCGTCCCGGGCCGGTGACGAAGCGATTGTCGGAGCTGTATCGTGCGTTGACCGCCTGCTCCGGCTACCGAATCGTCGACGCCGACGAGATCGCGTAGCCGCCCTTTGCGCGCGATGCGCACGCGGTTGACCGCCGCCCGTTGGCCTGGCGTGGTGCCGGAGGCTCGCGGCGCACTGGCGCACGTAGTAAGCACCATGCGAACGGGAGTTGCCGGCAAGTCCTGCTGCGGGGCGCAGTGGGCGGACGAGGGCTGGGTGCTAGAATTCAGCGGGTGGCGTGTGGTAGTTTTGAGGAACGGACCGCTATGGAAATCGTTCTTTATCCACATCCGGCGCTTCGGCGGGTGGCTCGGCCCGTGGCCGAGGTGACCGACTCGGTGCGCAAGGTAGCGGCCGAGATGATCCGGCTGATGGATGAGCACAACGGTTTGGGCCTGGCCGCAAATCAAGTTGCCTTGCCAATTCGGCTCTTCGTGCTCAGTGCCCAGGTCGACCCGTGGGGTGAGGGAAAACCGCGGGTATTCATCAACCCGGAAATCCTGCAGCGAAGCGGGCAGGAAGTGCGCGAAGAGGGGTGCTTGAGCTTGCCCGGCTTGTATGCTGAGCTCTCCCGTCCGGCCCGCGTAGTGGTACGGGCGTTGAACGAGGCCGGAGAGCCGTTCGAGCTGGAGGTAGGTGAGCTTCCGGCCAGGGTCATCCAGCATGAGTGGGACCACCTGCGGGGCATCCTCTTTATCGATCGGCTGATGCCCGCGGTGCTCCGCAGCTTGCTGCCGGGCCTTCGAGAACTTGAGCGGTTGCACCGACAGCGGCAGCGCAGCGGAGAACTGCCGCCAGATCCGGAGATCGAACGGATGTTGCAGGAGGCTGAGCTGGCTTATGCTGGCGCCTAACCCGCCCAGCCCCACGCCGGCACGCTGCCACCCTGCCTCAGCCGATTCGTCGTTTGTCCCTTCTGCTGTATGCTGTGCTCCCCGGCCGGTAGCCGAGCGCCACGGATCAGCACTCCTCCGCCGCGGAGCAGACGATGCCAGCGGAACCAAAGCAGGCACGCATCGTGTTCATGGGCACCGGCGACTTCGCGCTACCTTCGTTCCGGCGGCTGTTGGACGAAGGCTATCGCATTGTGCTGCTCGTGACCCAGCCGGAACGGCCTCAGGGCCGCAAACAGGAACGGATTCCACCGCGCATCAAGCAGGAGGCGGTCGGCCGAGGCGTGCCGGTCTACCAGCCCGAGAACGTCAACGCTGCGGAAGCGCTCGGCCGGCTTCGTGCCGCTGAGCCGGATCTGATCGTACTGGCCGCCTACGGCCAGATCCTCTCGCCGCAAGTTCTTGCCGTGCCGCGTCTGGGTAGCCTCAACATCCACGCTTCCCTTCTGCCGCACTACCGTGGTGCTGCGCCGGTCAACTGGGCGATCTACCATGGCGAGACGGAGACGGGCGTGACGATCATCACGATGGTGCCGGCAGTGGATGCAGGGGACATCATTCTGCAGCGAAAGGTGCCGATTGGTCCGGACGAGACGGCGGGCGAGTTGCTCGAACGCCTGGCGCAACTGGCGGCCGAGATGATTCCCGAGGCGGTAAACCGGTTCGTGCGGGGCGAAGTTGACCCGGTGCCGCAGCCGCCGGGCAAGTTTCGTCGCGCCCCGAAGCTGAGAAAGGAACACGGACGGGTCGATTGGGGCCGCACCGCTGAGCAGATCGTCAATCATGTGCGAGCCATGAACCCCTGGCCCGGTGCATTCACGTACTGGCACCGCCCAGGCAAACGTCCACTGCGGCTGATCATCTGGAAGGCTAGCATGGGGCCAGCTGCTGCCGGCGACGAGCCGCCGGGCACGATTGTCTCCACGGCGCCGCAGTTGTGTGTCCGGACCGGAAACGGGGGGACTGTGGCGCTCGTCGAGCTGCAGCCAGAGGGGCGCAAGCGGCTGAGGGCAGACGAGTTCGTACGCGGGTACCGGCCCGAGCGAGGCGACCGGCTTGCGGGAGTACCCTGACGCGCGGCGTAGAATCACAAGGGAGTAGCCGGGTGCGACGAGCAACGACGAGTTCAAAGCAGGTCTTCAGGATCGTCCATGGTCGAACGGGCTACCGGAAAGAAGCTGTATATCGAGACGGTCGGCTGCCAGATGAACGTGCTGGACAGTGAGTTCGTGGCTGCGGCGCTCGCCGAGCGTGGCTACGAGCTGACCGACGACATCCGCCGTGCCGACGTCATTCTGTTCAACACCTGTAGTGTGCGCCAGCATGCCGAAGACAAGATCTACAGTGCGCTCGGGCGGTTGAAGCACCGTAAGCGCCGTCAGCCGGAGCTGATCATCGGGGTCATGGGGTGCATGGCGCAGAAGGACCAGAAACTCATCTTCCACCGCGCCCCGCACGTCGACCTAGTCGCCGGACCGGGCCAGTTGCACCGTGTGCCAGAGCTGATTGAGCAAGTGGAACGGGAGCGGCAGCGTCAGATGGCGGTTAGCTTGCCTCGCACCGCGGGGGCGCGTGGCAAGGTAGCGGAAAGCTTTGAGACGTTCGAGGAGCACGATCCGGATCGGCTCGCGAAGTTCCGCCCGGCTCGGTTTCAGGCGTACGTTCGCATCATGATGGGATGCGACAAGTTCTGTACCTTTTGCGTTGTGCCCAGCGTGCGCGGACCGGAGCAGAGCCGTCCGCCGGAGGCGATCCTGGCCGAGTGCAAGCGGCTCGTGGACGAGGGCTGTGTGGAGATCACGCTGCTGGGTCAGACGGTCAACAGCTACTGTTACCGGCATGGCGACGGTCGTGTGACCCGGTTGCCCGATCTGCTTGCCGCTGTGCACGAGCTGTCCGGCCTCAGACGCCTGAAATTCGTGACCAACTACCCGCGCGACATGACCGACGAGCTCCTCGATGCCGTCCGCTCCCTACCCAAGGTCAGTCCTTACCTGCACGTACCGGCGCAGTCCGGATCCAACGCCGTGCTGAAGCGGATGAAGCGGGGCTACACGGTGGAAGAGTACCGGGAGATGGTCGAGCGGGTGCGTGAGCGGGTTCCCGACGCGGCATTGGCCAGTGACTTCATCGTCGGATTCTGCGGCGAGACCGAGGAGGACTTCGAAGCGACCTGCGAGCTTGTGCGGTGGGCCCAGTTCAAGAACTGCTTCATCTTCAAGTACAGCCCGCGACCGGGAACCAAAGCCGTTGAGCTGTATGAGGATGATGTGCCCGAACCGGTCAAACGGCGGCGGAACAACGAACTACTTGCCCTACAGAACGCGATCGGGCTGGCCAACAATCAGCGATTCATCGGCAAGACGGTGGAAGTGCTCGTGGAGGGTCCCAGTCCGGTCGCACGCGCCAGCGACGCGCAGGACGTCCTGCAGCTCGCCGGTCGGACGCACGATGACCGCATCGTGGTCTTTGACGGCAACCGGCGGCTAATCGGCGAATTCGTCCAGGTGCGGGTCACGGCGGTGACACCCACGACGCTGATCGGTTCGATTGTTACGGTTGAAGGGAAACTGCCGAGTTTGGTGCAGGCGGGTTTGTGAGCCTGCCGGCTGCGATACCCTCCGCTGACAGTGTTCGCTGATGGACCGACTTGATCCGGAAGCTATGCAACGTGATCCGGCCGCCGTGCGCGCCGTTCTGGCTCGCTGGCGGGTGCGCGACATTGAGGGGGCACAGAAGACGCTCCGTTGGTTACTGAGCTGCGATGCCGTTAGCCCTGTGACCGATCGGCTGTTGGCCGGTCTGGAACGCCATCTCTCAGAGAATCCCGAACCAGACCGAGCCCTACGCAATTTGCAGCGCGTGCTGGAAGCGGTCCTGGCAGCAAGCACCGGCACGTCCCTTTTGGGCGAGCTGGTCGAGCGTCTAGGCGAGCTGCTTACGCTCCTGGGCAGTTCTCAGTATCTGGCCGACCAGCTTGTCCGCCACCCTGACTGGTTTGTGTGGCTGCGGGACGTGGGGACCCGCTTGCACACGGCGGACGAGCTGGCGGTGACGTTGGCGGAGCAGCTGCGCGGG
>JALXBF010000026.1 GCA_026991575.1 Planctomycetota bacterium
GCGGCGTCGGGCCATCTTTCACGGGGGTAGAAAAACGAACAAAGCCCGTACCGCCCGCGCTACCCATCAACACAGCGGCAGGGGGGCATAAAGCCCCCCTGCCGCCCATTGAACCACGCTCCCGGGCTCATTCGGCCATCCCCTCGGCAGGGTGCTGCTCTGTGCCCCCCCAAGCAGCCACGCAGTTACCAACGGCGACACGGTGCGCTATGAGTACGACGTGCTGCACCGGCCGGTGAAGGTGATCGATCCCGATGAGGACACCGACCCGATAAACAACCCCGTCTGGCAGACGCTCTACAACGCAGCCGACGAAGCCATCGCAACCATCGATCCGCTGGGCCGCCAGACCACCTACGGCTACGATGCCCTCGGAACGCTGGTCACCGTCACCACCCCAATGGGCTTTGTCACCAGCTACGGCTACGACGCCGAGCAGCGGCTCCTGTCGGTGACCGACCCGCTGGGCCGGACCACCAGCTACGAACGTGACGCACGCGGACGGGTCATCGCTATCACCGATCCAACCGGCGCCAAGAGCACCTTCGCCTGGGATGCCGTCGACCGGCTCGTCCGTCACACCGACCCGCTGGCAGGCCTGGAGACCAGCCAGACCGACTATCAGTACGACAATCTCGACCGGCTCATCGAGCTGGTCGACGCGGAGGGGAACCGCTGGAAGTGGGAGTATGACTCCGTGGGCAACCGGATCGCGGCGATCGATCCGCTGGGGAACCGCTCCGAATGGGACTACGATGCACGCAATCGAGTGATCGCCACCCGCGATCCGCTGGGCAATCAGACCACCATCACCTACACCCTCACCGGCATGGTCGCCGCGGTCACTGACCCCTTGGGCCGCACGACGCGGTACCGCTACAACGCCCGGGACTGGCGGACGGCCATCATCCTACCCGATGGCGACAGCGACCCGAACAACAACCCGGAGATCACTTTTGGCTATGATGAGGAAGGCAACCTCATCTCGCTGACCGATGCCGATGGGAACACGACCCAGTGGCGGTTCGATGCCGTGGATCGGGTCATCGAAGAAATCAACGCGCTGGGGCTGAGCCGCTTCTTCGAGCACGATGCCGCCGGACAGCTGACGGCCGTCGTCGATCGCAACGGACGACGCCGTGAGTTCGACTACGACCTCGACGGTCGCCGCACCGCAGAGAAGTGGCTCGACGGCCAGGGCCAGATCATCTTCCAGATCAGCTACACGTGGGATGCCGCCAACCAGTTGATCGGCGTCTCCGACCCGAACCAGACCTACACGCTTGCCTACGACGACGCCGGCCGCATCATCAGTCTTGACAACACCGGCAGCCCCTCCATCTACCCGGTCATTCAGCTCACCAACACCTACGACGATGCCGGCAACCGCATCCGCCTCACCGACAACTACGGCACCGAGTGGCGGTACCAGTATGACAAGCTGTCGCGGATGACGCAGGCGGAGTTGGTGGTCAGCGGCACGCCGAAGGCCACCGCGCAGTTCGCCTACGATGCGGCCAGCCGGCTGGTGCAGATGGTCCGCTTTGAGCCCGGCTCCGGTGGTGGCTGGGGTCAGGATCCCCAGATCGTCACCAACTACAGCTATGATGCCGCCTCGCGGCTGACGCTCATTGACCACGACTACGTCGATTCGCAGGGCAATGCGACGCCGCTGGCGGACTTCGCCTACACGTGGGATGCGGCCGGTCAGATTGTGGCGTACAGTGGCCCGGAGGGAACGCGCACGTATGCGTACGACCCGCAGGGTCAGTTGACGGACGTGTGGGATGGCCAGGGGAACCTGATCGAGTACTACCGCTACACGCCCAATGGCAATCGAACGGAGTCGCACCTGCACGGCACGGGCTACGTGACCGGAGCGGACAACCGGTTGCTCTCGGATGGAACCAATGACTACGAGTACGACAACGAAGGCAACCTCATTCGCAAGACGAACACGGTGACCGGCGAGGTGACGGAGTACACGTGGGACTACCGCAACCGGCTGACGGCGGTGGTGCACAAGGATGGCCAGGGGAATGTGCTGTGGAC
Source organism: Planctomycetota bacterium (assembly GCA_026991575.1). GTDB lineage: Bacteria > Planctomycetota > Planctomycetia > JALXBF01 > JALXBF01 > JALXBF01. The sequence continues at coordinate 2,053 of JALXBF010000026.1, forward strand.
TGAGACGTACGTCTACGATGCGTTCAACCGCCGGATCGCGTTCTACGAGGACCCGGACGGTCCGACCGGCCCAGAGCCGGAGCGGTTCACGTTTGTGCTGCATGACCTGGCTCAGCCCCCAACGGCCGCGCAGGTCGCCAAGGGCGGCCTAGCCCCAGCGGTTCTGCTGCCAGTGACGCACGCAACGCGGACGAGGTGCCGTTCATCGAAGGTTATGTTGGAGGTGATATCGGCGTGGGCCTCGGGCCGCTAGGCATCGAAGCGCAAGGCGAAGCAGGCGCTGGTATCCGTGCCGATGACCCTGACTTCGCGTATGGCTTCATCGGCTTTGACACGCCCTTCGGTATGTCCACGGATTTCGATCTGGGCTTCACGATAAAAGGGGAACTGTACGGCGGCATGTCATTGCGGGAGGCTTATGAACACATAGTAGACGTCGTACAGAGCTCGATGGAGGCAGCTGAACGCATCTACGAAAGACTGCGCGAAGGCATCGAGCGTGCCTACGGTTGGATCGGACGGGTGTGGCAAAAGATGACTGAATATGCGGGTCGCGCGTACCGAGAGGCTGTCGATGCTATCGGAGGACTCCTGTAGGTGGCTTGTGCCACCGGTAGGCAGCCGGGCAGCCCAGGGCACCTGTGGTACGGCACTTACAGGTATCGCACCTCCTCCCCTGGGCACAGCTGGAGGCAGCAGCCAATGTCTTTTCGTCAGGTGGCTATGATATGTCCACGCTGTTGGTGATTTTGCTGTTGGTCTTTTTCCTTGGATGGGTCGTCGTCTGCGGACGAGCGGTGGTTCGTGCCGCTCGGCGCGTGCGTCCGGGCCAGTACCATCAAGCGCGCGCTTCACGTGTGACCGTGCCAGCTGACCGGCGCTTCGTCCCCCTGGTTACTGCCGCTCGTGTTGCCATCGTGGTGGGCGTGGCCAGCGGTAGTTTCTTCGCGGCACGCGGAATGGGAATCGATCGAAGTGTGCTGGGGGAATTCGTACTGGCCTCTCTACTTGCGCCGTTGGTCCTGCCGTTTTGGGCTCTCGTGCGAGCGGCCTTTCTAAGCTTTGCCATGGCCTATAGGGAACGGTTTCTGGAATTGTTTCTGTGCCGGGTGATGCGCCTGGGGGTCGCGACTAGCACACGGTGTATCGAAGGAGTGGTTTACCTGCTCGACGAAATGACCTATGCGATGGCGAACGCTGCCGTACCCGTCGCATTCGGCGTGGTCTCAGTGCTCGGCCACCTGGGCTTGGTCGCATTACCTCATAACGAACCTCCCACGCGGCTTTGGCTCCTCTTTGTCCCTTTGCCCAGCACCTCGGCTCTGGGATACGTCCTGGCCATACGGGTCCGGAACCGCGCCATGCAATGGTTTCGCGTTCCGGACCGCGACGGCTCACGTATCACGGTAACCGTGCCAGTCCCGCGAGCCGTCTCAAGCGGCCGTCTCGCCGTGGCAGTCTGCGCATTCGCCACCGGCCTGTGCCTGGCCAGCGCTGGGACCATCACCTGGAATGTCGCGGCGATTCTGCTGACTCTTGCGTACGGCTTTGCGAGCTGCCTGTTGGTCATAGCGTGGTCACTCTGCCGTGCCTTCTTCCTGCGGAGAATGGCCGAGCATGCAAACCAGGTCTGGGCTGAGGGAAAATCGAGCCGGATTAGCTCTTTGGCTCTGTTCATGGATGAAGTGACTCTGGCGTGGACGCTGGGCTACCCTCCATTGGGAGTCGCGGCTGCTTATTGGTTCGGTCAGTGGGCAGGGTGGCTGCGACTGCCCGAGAACCAGGCACCCTGGGTCTACGCTGCGTTGGTTGCCATCCCGGTCGTCCTTTGTGTCTTTGGACTAACGGCGGCAGGCCTAGTGCGCCGCGTACTTGCCGTTTCTGAAATCGCCGTCGACCCGAAGGCCCCCCAATGATGATGGTCGGTGAATCGTCGGCAGCCCGGCACAGGCAAGTGCCTGAGGAGACCGGAACCGTGCGGCTGGCATCGCCCATCGGCCACGACCGCTTCCGGGCTGCGTAGTCTGGGAAAGCACACGCGGGCTTTGGCTAGTTGCCGCAGAAAGCCGCGCTCCCGCTGGCATGGCTCATGCCATTCCAATCGTGCAAGGACAGCCCGTGCGTGCCAGCCCCATCAGGTCGTCCATAGCGAACGCCAGCGCCGCGCGAACCGACATCCAGCCGAACTTGTGAAGCTGCGAACGGATGCGTCACGTCGTCTACCGGACGGTTCGGACGATTTGGACCAGCTGCTGTAGCAGGATGCCCATGGTGACGTCGCAGCGGACGGACACGATGCAACCAAAGGCTGGCTGTTTTGTAGGACTAGCCGGACCGCATCAATAACGGCGTGGCCTTCCGGACATCCCAGGTGTCCGGTTACAGCCGAATGATGCCTTAGTGGTCGCAGAAACGCCTCGCCCCATTCGCCCCTTGTCTCCCTACCTTACAGCAGCCGGCGCAGTGGAGATCCGTAGCTGAGGATCTCGTGGTAACCATCCCATGATCAAACGCTGAGTAGTCGAGTCCCGCGCGGGTCACCCCCGTCGGACGGAAGGCTCTGTCAGACGAGAGCGGCGTTTCCGGTTCGCTGCGCGATCGGCAGCGACGCAAACAGCGTTCGATATGCCTGGTGGACCTCGTCCGCTGGTGCCTCATAGGCCTATTGCAGTCTCGCACGAAAGGCAGCATCTCGCGCTTCGCCGTCTTTCAGATGCGGGTGTGCCTCAATCCCGACACCTCACGTTTGCCCGGGATGTAGTCCACTTGCTCGAGGTACTGGCACTTCAGAGCGGAGAACAAATTGACGATCTGGTGCGAGATGCAGCCGTCATTGGAGTAGCGGAAAGGTCCGTGCACCACTTCCTGAGACACGACGTGCTGCTGCCCTTGCCGGCCATCAGGAGACTCGATGCAGGATCGTGGCGCCGCCTCCGCCGGAAATCCGTGCGCTGCCTAGCCGGCAAAGCATCGGGACGATAGGGCTGGTGACAACCGAGACCATCTGCGAATTGACTGCACGGCGAACGGAGCAGGTCCGTTACTACGTATCCAGCGCCGAGCCGGTTGCCGAGCTCCATGCGAAGGCGTTCCGAAAGCATCGGTCGATCGAGAACCAGCCACTCTGGGTTTGGACGTCTCGTTTCGGGAGAACCAGACGCGCATTCGGCATCTCGTATCAGCACAGAATACGGCGTTCGTACAACGCCTAGCCCTGTCTCTAGTCAGAGGTGTCCTTGGTCCGGAGGAAAGCATTGACTCGGTCCGCATCCGACTCGCATCCCACCCGGGCGACCTGCTAGAACTGCTCTGTACCGGTTCCTTGCCAGCGATTTGAAGTGCGTCAGCCGTGCTGGGGCGACATGGTGGGAGAAAGGGGGGGCACAGCGGGCGCTATTCAATCCACCTCCCATGGGGGCAGGTAGGCCCGGCTAGCGGGGGCCCGCTCCCTCGGAACCGTACGTGCGGTTCCTCGCACACTGCTTCCCGATCGGTGGTCTTACGTCAAAGAGGGCCGAGTGACCTCCTCTATGCGGGCTGCCTCTAGACACAACAATCCACACCAGGCCGAGACGTCACCGGCCCGTACCCCGTCACCAGGGCCGCCGATAGACAACCTCCAGGCTCGCCGCCTCCGCCAGAGCCTCCCTTCAACCTTGCCATCCTCTCTGGCCCTCTGCGGGCACTTACGGTGGCGCTCGTCTGCCGCTGCACCTTCAGCTCGTCCCCGCCTTGCTCAGTCCCTTCGCTACGTGCGCATTGCCCGCTTCCGGGCGTGCTTGTGACCGTCTCACTCCTGATGGTCCGCGTCTCCAGTCGGTTGGGTGCTCTGGCTCGCTCCGGTCTGGCGAGCACCCAGCAGATCGCCCTCCGCAGCGTCGGTACGGCGGCTTCGCGCTCGCACCGAAACCGCAGCGAGACCTCCTTGTACTCGCCAACGCCCCAAGCGAATCGCAGCCCCCGGACCGGGGTGGGCCGATCCCGCCCGTGGCCCGGGTGGTCCGATTCCCTTGGGCAGGCGCTGTGCACAGAGACTGCGCTGTCGTCCTGGAGGGAGCGCCATGCCACCTCGCCGACGCCGCCGACAACGTCCGCGGGGTCGGGGGGTTTTTTTTCAAATGGGGAGAAAAAAACAAAACTCGTGCCGTCCGCGCCAGCCATCAACAGAGCGGGAGGTGGGCCTATAGCCCCCCTCACGCCTATCAACGCAAGCTGTCGGATTGATTCGCCCATCCTCTCGGCGGGGTTGCTGCCCCCCACGCCCTTTCACGAGAACGCAGTTACCTTCGGCTACAGGGTCCAGGCCAAACCCTGGCAAGCACTTCTACCTCGCTGAACGGGCTGCCTCCGACACGCACTTAGGGGGGCATGATGCCTCCCCTGCCCGTTTGAAGCAGGCTGCCCGATGAGTCCGGCACCTGCTTCGCACGCCACCAACACCGCGCCAGACATCAACTCAACCGGTCACACGGTACCACGCCACGCCACTGCTTCGGACACCTGGTATCCTGCAATAGCTGAAACTCACGCATCGCGCGTCGTTGACTTGCAACGGCTCGGGAACAGGGATACGCTCATTGGCTGGCTGTTCGCCGAAACCCCCTGCCGGTTGCCCGACGCGCGCTGCTGAAGGCAGTAGGCATTCCACGGTCGTGATCGCAACGTTCGTACTGACACACGGTCTGCCAAGTGCGATGGGAGACAAGCGATGGTACACCCCCAGCTGTGGACCAGCATGACTGCCTGCCGGTTGCGACCGCTGGATCCCCTTCGCCCCTCGGACACAGCTCGCACGGTGAGCGCGGTCCTCTGGACTGCGCTGGCAGCTGCCATACTCAGCGGTTGGCCGATCACAGCCCGCGCTGACCGTCCCAATGTGGTGATCATTTTCGTGGACGACCTGGGCTACGGCGAACTGGGCTGCCAGGGCAACAATGAGATCCCGACGCCACATATTGACTCAATCGCCCGAGCTGGGGTTCGGTTCACGGATGGCTACGTTGTCGCGCCGTACTGCAGCCCGTCCCGAGCCGGGCTCATGACGGGACGCTACCCGAATCGGTTCGGTTACGAGTACAACCCGATTGGAGCGGCCAACGAAGAGCCCACGGTGGGGTTGCCCGCAACGGAGCTTACGCTAGCGGAGTATTTGCGGGACGCGGGCTACGTCTGCGCGCTGGTTGGCAAGTGGCACCTTGGAAGCCATCCCCGCTACCACCCGCTGAGACGAGGCTTCGATGAGTTCTTCGGGTTCTTGCATGAAGGACACTTCTACGTGCCCCCGCCCTACCACGGCGTGGTCACCATGCTGCGTCGTCGAACGCTGCCCAACGGTTCACACGGTCGATGGATTCGAAGCGATGGGCGTCTGATCTACTCAACACACATGGGATACAACGAGCCCCCCTATGACGCCAACAACCCGATTCTTCGTGGGGGGCAACCGATCGTCGAGCCACGCTACCTGACCGACGCCTTCACGCAAGAGGCGGTCGACTTTATCAGACGGCACAAGGATCAGCCGTTCTTCCTGTACCTGGCATACAACGCGGTGCACAGCCCGCTTCAGGCGCAGGAGCGCTATGTCCGGCGGTTCAGTCACATCGAGGACATTCACCGGCGGATCTTTGCGGCGATGCTCAGCAACCTCGACGACGGCATCGGCATGGTGTTGGACACGCTGCGTCAGGAGGGGCTGGAACGTAAGACACTGGTGTTTTTTCTCAGTGACAACGGCGGACCGACGCGTGAGCTGACCTCCAGCAACCGGCCGTTGCGCGGCGGCAAAGGGGAGCTGTATGAGGGCGGCATCCGGGTTCCGATGCTCGCCCAGTGGCCCGGGGTCATCCCGGCCGGCAGCGTGTACCGCAACCCGGTGATCTCGCTCGATGTGTTTGCCACTGTCGCAGCAGCGGTTGGCCGTC
>JALXBF010000027.1 GCA_026991575.1 Planctomycetota bacterium
GGCATGGCATAACGGCGAACGGCCGATTGCCTGCGGCAAACCCCGCACCGGACAACGCGCGAACCAGACTCGCCCCGATCCCAAGCGACCACCAAGAAGGGGAAACTTCTCAACTTGAAACGGCATCAGGATACGATGACTCTGTCGGAAAATGCTGGTCGCATGAAATCCCCTGCGTCGGGGAAGGTCGCTGTTACGCAACCCGACCCCGAACGCAGGGCCGCGCCGCATGGACGCACGCTATCGTTGTCCGAAGCCAATTGTAGCGTTGATCAACGTGAACGTAATTGTGGCGTCCCTGGACGTTGGACCGCGTTGTGGGCCGGATCGGCGCAGTTGGCCAGCCACGTCGCTGAGGCGGATCTGCAACTCGATCTGGTATCAGATGCGTTCGGGTTGCCAGCGGAAGGCCGTCCCAGCCACGCATGAGCTGGCCAATGGGCGCACGGCACACGGGTGGTTCGCACGGTGGACGGAGGCTGGGAGGTTCGCACTGTTGCACCTGGTGCTGGTGGGATTGTACGTGGAGCGTGGTCGGGCACGGCTACGTTGGCTCGGGATTGACTGCACCCTGGTGCCGGCGCCGCTGGAATGCGCGGGCAGCGGGCCCAATCCAGCAGCCCCTGGGAAGGAGGGGATGAACGTGTCGGTGGTGGTCGACAAGACGGGTGTGCCGCTGGCAGGGCAAGTGGCTGAGGCGAACACCCCGGACTTTAAGCTGTTATGCGAGACGTTGGCGGCGTTAGCTGGGCCGGTGTTGGACGGGTGGGCCAGGGCAGGATCCGACCTGAGCTGGTCGCATACAAGGGCTATGACCACAACCAGGCCTGTGACCAAGCAGCCGAGTACGATTTCACGCCACGGTTCGCCAAGCGGCGTGCCTCCTACAGGCGGGCGCCGAAGAAGGTGCGTCGAGTGCGGGCCAACACGGAACGCGCTGCAGCTTGGCTGAAGTCCTTCCAAGGGGACGCCTGTGCTGGGCCCGCAAGCGGTGCTGCTATCTGACCGCTGTCGCCCTCGCCGCAGGGCACTATGTCGTGCGAGCTCTTCCTAAGAGCCTCGTCTGTGCGATCACGCCTTGTCCCCGATAGTGCAGCGCCGCCACTCTGCCTTTCCTGCATTTGCACCTTCGGCTCGGCCAGCCTATCCCGAGACCCGCTCTGTGGTCCGTGCGCTATCTGTTGTATGACGACCAGCGGGGCAACCTATCCATACAATGCACCGCCGTCTGCCGCCGTTCGCAACCTTTCCCTCCCCTATGCCCCTTATCTCGCATACCTGGAACGCAGAACTCCCGGACAGGCTCGACGTCATCAGCGGCCTGCACGGTTCAGCCTGCGGCGGAATCCCCACAAGATCGCCACGGCAGCACTAATCACGGCCACACCCGCGCCCACAGCGACATAGGCCCGACTGAGCTCGCTCGGCTGACTGGGCTTCGCCGGCTGACTCGGTGCGGACGGCGCGTGAGCAAGATACCAGCTTCCGTCCGCCCGCTTCCGATACCCCGCCATCGCAACGTCCTCGCCGCTGATGTTGCGGAGATCGATGATGTTGCCTCTTGGCGGCTTCCGCGACCCGATGACGGAAACGACACCGTCGGGGATCCGGAACACAAAGTCCTCCGCGAGCGGCTCCTCCCCCGGCAACTCCGACAGTTCATAGACAGCCACAGAGACAGTCGTCTCGTCCGACTCCCTAAACGCCCTTACATGGCGACGCGGCACCGGTACGCCTCGGACAAGGTGGAACTCCTCGTTCAAATAGTGAGCCTCAAACCGGCGGGCCCCGGATTCGCGAACCTGGATGCATGCTACAGGGACGTACATGCCAGACCGAAGTTCCAACCGGACTGTCGTGCGAGTGGTTTCTGGTGGACTACCGCCTCCGAGCGTCCGCGACTCGAAGTAGTACTCACGCACACGGCGCTCCCCCTCGCGGCTTTCCTTGCGGCTCCCGGCCACCAGCTCCTCTGGCAAGCCCGGTATGCCCTCTCGGATCCTGACCAACTCGCCTCTCGCCGTTGCCAGATCAGTCCAACAAAAGTCAAGAAGCAGGCGTTGGTCGCCCGATGCGCGCATGACCTTCACATCCGCCGTACCCTGCTCGTAAAGGACCATCACCGGGTCCACGAAGTCGTTGCGGAAGAGTATTGTCCTGGGCATCGGCGAGCCAGGCCGCCCTGCGACGCCCGGAGGAAGCTGTGGGAGGCGGTCAGGCACGGGAGGGACGACCTCGAGACGAACCAGATCACCATCCACGGAAATGAAACCGCGGTAGTCCTTCCGTGGTTCCTCGATCCACTCGCGGCTCTTTAGAGATTGCCAATTCCCCATGGTCCGTGACCAGCTTGTCCGGAACCGCCAACTCGTCGTCCAGCTGTGCAGGATCTCGAGCAGCTCGTCGTGCAACGCGATAGGCTCGTCCGCCGCAGCGAGCCGAGCTCCGACGGTCCATGCAACCACTAGAGTCACAGCAATGGACGCCGAGCTTACTCGCCTCGCCCCGTTCACGACATGCCTCCCGTCTCGCGCTGCGTATCTGCCCGAACAATGCTCGTCGTATAAGCCCTCTGCGGGGGGGAGGATTGCGGTCGCCAAACGGGTCCCGACACAGAGAGGCGCCGCATGGACGTACGGTATCACTGTTCGGAACCCATTGTAGCGTTGCTCAACGTGAAGGTAATTGTGCAGTCTCTGAACGTTGGGCCGCCTTCTAGCCCAGGTCGGCGTGGTCGTCCGGCCACATCGCTAGGCGAAGCGACCCCGCACGGGGGGGCGTCCGAGTCGGCGCAGCGGTTGAACAACGCAACCCACACCGCTCTCTGTTCGGGGTCGTTCCGCTTCTGGGCGAACAGGCTCAGCGTGAAGCGACCCCGTCCGAAAAACGCAGCAGCCGGGGGGCTTGATTGGTGTTGGCCGCTACGGGTGCCCGTGGGTGATGAACGCAGCCCAGTACAGTGGCGGGGCAATACGGCGGCGAGCGTCCTGCTCGGCGCGCAGGGCAGCGATCAGCTCCAGCTGTGCCTGGCGCAGCGCTGCGGCAGGCCGCTTGCCTTCGAGCCACAACTGCACGAACCGGCCCATCAGCCGTTGCGTTTCCCGGTCCGGCACCTTCCACAACGACGCAACCACCGTCCGGGCACCCGCCAAGCGAAACGCCCGTCGCAAACCGATCACACCTTCGCCGATCTGCACTTCCCCCACACCAGTCTCGCACGCGGACAACACCACCAATTCGGTCCCCGTCAGGTCCAGTCCCGCGACGTCCATTGCGGTCAGCAGCCCGTCGGTAAAGCCCGCCGCCAGCCGCTCCTGCCAGCGGTTCGCCCCCGCCAACGCCAGACCGCTGCGCAGTTCAGGGGCTCCGAGGCCGTTGGGCTGGTTCGCCTTCGGCGGATCAGCACCAGGCTGCGGCACCAGCTCAATGCCGCGTTGACCGGGCCCGGCGAGCGCGACCGGCGGAAGCAGGTCGGGCAGGAAAAACCCGTGGGTGACGAAGTACAGGAACCGGGGCCGACGGATAGCAGCGACCGCCTCTTCTGTGGCCGCCGGTCCGCTGAGCAGCCGCGCAGGAATGCCTTTAGCACGGAGGTTGTCCAGGACCGTTTCGGCCTCTCGGGCGAACCCCGGCAGGCGGCGGAAGCGGAGCCCGTCGAATGCTCGGAACCCACTGGGCGTCGTCTGGGCCAGGAGTCTCAACGGCGGCTCCTCGCGCGTCCCATCGCTACTGTTGTAGTCCGGATCAGCAACCACGACCGCCACAGGGTTCCGCCCTGCTAACTCCGGCTCCGGCATCAGCTCGCGTCCGTGTGCGACGTAGCTGACCTGGTATCGTTCGATAAGGTAGGACTGGCCGTCTGGACGCAGTGCCTCCAGTGGCAGAAGAGCCAGCGTTCCATCGGGCGACACGTGCAACGTGCGGATGTCTGGTCCGAGGGCTTCGTACAGCGGCCGCCAGAGCCGTTCGACCAGGGTTTTTTCCGCCTGGCTGTCCAGGCCACCTGCCTGGACGGCCCGCCGCCACCGAACGATCGCCTGGTCAATCGGTGCGGCTTCGCCCAGTTGGACGTAGCGCACGTATGGCCGACCACCTTGCCTCCGGAGGATGATCGCTGCGTAGCGAGGTGACACCCAGTCGGCAAGTTTTCTTTCGCGGTCGTAGCGGAACGGCTGGTAGTGGACAAACTCAATCAGCGCGGCGTCATCGCCAAGCTGGTTGGCGAGTTCCGCGGCTCCTGCACGCTCGGCGCGTTGCAAGGTGGCGTAGGTGGGCAGACGCGCTGTCAGTTCGGCTTCAGCCCGTTCCAGTCGTTCCTCGTGCCGTTTGCGCCGGGCTTGAAACTCCTCTGGGCTCTCGCCAGGTTTGGGCCCGCGCATGAGGACGGCTGCCAGTGTGGCCCGCTCTGCGAGAACGCGGCGATGCAGTTGCCTGATTTCGGGGTCGCTTGCCCGCACGAGCGCTTCACGCTGTGCCCGTAGCGCTCGAGCGGACGGTGCTTTCCAGTCCAGTACCAGCTCCAAAATCTCCTCGTACGACTCGACGGCGTCGGCCAGGGTGAGCGCTTCGTAGAGGTGATGGCGCCACCGTCCGGCCAGACCGCTGTGGCGGGCCTGGGTCGAGGCAGCCACCTCTCGGGCAACCGCGCTCGCGTACGCGCGAGCCGCCTTCACGAACGCGTCCCGAGCCTCGGGTAGACGGTTTCGGGCAGCGAGAAAATATCCCAGCGCCCGTAGCGTGCCGGCGAAGCTCGGATGGTGTTCCCCCAAAGCTGCTGCTTCGATTTGGAGTGCCTCGCGGTACAGCCGCTCAGCCCGGCCGTAGTCCTCCAGAGCGAAATACACACGCGCTAGGTTGCCGAGTGTGCTCGCGTAAGTCGGATGGTGTCTGCCTAGCCTTTCCCGTTCGATCTCAGCTACTTTCTCTAGCAGGTCCCGGGCCTTGCTGTACTCCCCGCGCCGAGAATACACAACGGCAAGATTGCCCAGCGTAGTCGCGAAGCGAGCGTCTCGCTCGCCGTACACCGTCCGTTCGATTGCCAGCGTTCTCCTGAGAAGTTCCTCGGCGCGGTCGAGGTCACCGACCGCGAACGCTAGCACAGCCAGGGCATTGAGCGTCGCTGCGTAGTCGGGGTGCTTCTCTCCAAGAACTCGACGACGGATCTCCAACGCACTCGTTAGGTGCTCCTCGGCGCGCACGGCTTCCCCCATCTGTACGTAGAGCATCGCCAAGTAATAGAGTGTGGTGGCATAGAGCGGGTGGTTCTTACCTAGACGCTCCTCCTGCCATTGCAAAGCTTCCTTCAGTAGCGCTTCCGAGCGGGCATACTCCCCTCTTTCCCGATACAGGTCCGCCACGTTAACAAGGATCGCTGCGTACCAGGGATGGCGGTTCCCGACAGCATCTCGCGCCAGTTGAAGCGCCTCCAGCAGAAACGGTTGTGCTCGATCGGGATACCTCATGCCCAGGTACATCGTCCCGACATTATTCAAGATTTCCAGATAGACCGGGTGATGCTTCTCCAGAACCTGCCTGGCAAGGTTCAGGGCTTGAAGCAGGATCGGTTCGGCCCGGCCGTAGTCGCCCAGATTCATGTACAACCCTGCAAGGTTCTGCAGGCCGCGAACATAACCAACCGAGCGCTTGCCAATGGTAGCCTCCTTGATCGCTAGCGATTCTCGCACTAGCGGAACGGCCTTCACATACAGGCCCGCCGCAGCGTAGGCCCGTGCCAGGTTGTGCAGCGCTGTGGCATAGGTCGGATGGCGCTCACCGAACGATTGCTTGGCAATCTGCGTGGCCTGTTCCAACAGTTGCAACGCCCGCCGCTGGTCGCCGGTGATGAGGTAGCGGGCAGCCAGGTTGTTCAGCGCGCGGCCGTAGTGGCGGTGCCCCTTTCCCAGCAGCTCACCCCGAATAGCCAGCACCTTTTGCAGCCGCTCGATGGCTTCGCGCTGACGGCCAATCCGGGCAAGCTGGCTCGCCTCGACCTCCAATGCGTCGGCCACCTTCAGACGCTGGCGCTCCTCCGCGGACATGCGGGACAGGCGCTCGGCATCTTCCAAAGCCAGTCTCGCATCTGTCACGCGCCAGTGTTTCGGATGATCTGGCGATGGATACAGTTTTCGGTAGATCTCCAACACTTCACGGCGGCGTTGCCGGGCGGCCTCCCACTGGTCGGCCTGCTCGTGCAGTCCGGCCAGCAGTTGCAGCGTCCCGGCCACCTCTTCGTGTACCGCGCCATAAACCTCCCGCTCGATGGCCAGAATCTGTTCGGCTGCCGTCACGGCCTCGTCGAGTTGCCCCTCGGCCCGCAACTGACGGACGCGCTGCACCAGCCGGTCGCGTTCTTGGAGCTTGGCTTCCAACTCCTCCGGAGTACGCTGGTCCGCTGCTGGTGGCGGCGGCGGACTTTCGGTCGACTGAGCGCCCACGCTGCCGGCCAGGATAATCAACGCAACACCGATAGCCGATAACAAACGTTTTCGAGCCATGGCAGCCCCCCTTGCGCAGACGAGCTACCGCGCGCGCAGCGAACCGTGAAGGTGCTGCTCAGATGGTGCGATCCGCGCCGCCCGCTGATGGTCGCCTTACCGCTGCTAAGGCCCCGGGCCTTCTGCCACGGACTGGACCCGGAACGGAACCATCAGCTCAGCCACCTGCGACTGTTCGCTCTTCGGTTCGATCAGCACGCCACGCAGCTGGTCCTGCCAGCGGTTCAGCTCTCCAGGACTGCGGAAGGCCAAGTAAGGACCGAGTGGAACGCCTCCGTCCGGCTGCCACGGACGCGTGGACGCAACCACGTAGAACCGCTCCAGCCCGCTGGAGGCTGTGGCCCGCAGCACGTACCGGTTGTTGCCAGGAATCGTCCGTACTTCTCCGGCGCGGATCCGCGTGTCAGTTTCGTATTGATTGGGAAAGATCTGCGTCACCTGGCCGTTCGGGTCGATCCACCATACCGCCACATGGCAGTCCTGGTCCGCCCGAACCTGCAAGGTGATGGAATCACCCGCACGCAGCAGAATAGGCCTGTCTGGCGAGGCACGGACTCCGGACACCTCCAGCGTCAGGCCGAAATCTTGCCGCAGCAATCGGGCAGGATCCAGTACATCCACGTCGGGAACCGCAACGGATGACTGGCCAGAGGCAACCGCCTTAGCCGTTGGGGCAATGCTCAGGCGAGCCGGTACCGACGGAGATGATTCGTCGGGTTCCGCCTGGCCCGGTCGAAGCAGGGCCAGCCCCGTTCCGGATGCAGCGAGAACGACTGCCGCAGCGGCGGCCCAGATCCTGCGCCGCTTCACGGCCTGCCGGGACTGGCGGATCGCACGGGCCAGTTCGCTGGCCGACTCGAACCGAGCCTCCGGCGCCGGAGCCAGGCAACGATGACAGATGGTTCGAATCCATCGCGGTACGCGCCGGTTCAGTTCCTCTACAGGAATGATGTGCCCCTTGCACGCTAGATCCCAGGCCAAGATCTGCATCGGAGCGTTGAACGGGGCCTGGCCCGTGAGCAACCAGTACAGCACCGCACCCAGGCCGAACAGGTCGCTTCTGGGATCGATGCGTTCCGTTTCGCCCCGAGCTTGCTCGGGCGCCATGTACGCCGGCGTTCCCCGGATTCGCCCCGGCTCCGCGTCCGCCGCGGACCCGGCGAGCCCAAAGTCGATGAGTCGCGGCACGCCGTCGTCACCCACGAGAATGTTGCCCGGTTTGATGTCCCGGTGCAGAAGCCCACAGGCATGCACCGCAGCCAGACCTTCGGCCACCTGAGCCACGAGCTCTACCGCTTGCTCTGGCGTGAGCTGCCGGTGACGCCCGACCTCTAGTAGAGACCGGCCCGAGACGTACTCCATGACCAGGTACGGTGTCCCGTCGGGCAGCCGTTCCGCTCCGAAGCACTGCGCGACGTATCGGCTTTTCACTCGCGCCAATGCGCGTCCTTCACGAAGCACGGCCTCCCGATCCGCCTCGGTCCGCAGTTTGTGATAGAGCTTGATAACGACGTGCCGTTGGAGATCCGGGTCGAAGGCAAGCAGCGTGTTTGCCTGCCCACCCATCCCCAGCTGCCGACGGACTTCGTACTTGCCAATCCGCCGAACAGGCTGGGCTGGCTCGACACCGGCGGCAACCGCGTGCCGAGATACGGTAGCATCGCCTGGCGAAGCTGTCCGCCCGGCCTGTTCAGGCGGACACAAGGGCTGCCGGTCGTCGGCTTGTTGCGGCGGTTTCTGGAACCGACCCGTGGCATTGGCGTCTGTCGACCCGTCGGGCCGAACGGGTACGGTCTCAGCCGCCCCGCTGGCAGCCTCCGGCTGAGGGGAATCTTCGGACGAGTCCCGACCGTGCTCAGCTTCCCTGGCCTGTCCTGCCGGTTCACGCTCGTAAAGATCATCGCGTGGGTTGTCAATCGGACGCATAGCGAATGCTCCCGATGCCATTCAGCGGCGAATCAAGCGACGTGATGGAACACCAGTGCCGAAGAAGGCCAGTCCCCGCATCGGATGTACCCGCGGGCTCAGCCACCGCCAGTGCCGAAATCGCCTGCCGGGGCACGTGCGCGCACGCACCAAACCCGGACAGCAAGATGTCGAGCTGTTGCTCGTACACGGACCGCGGAGTCATGTCGTGACTACCCAAGCGTTCCAGACGACCTCCTCGTGATTCACTAGAACCACCCGAAGAGGAAGTCCCGAGTGCCGCTGCCTGATGCTCGCCGGGTCCCGGCCCCGAGCCGGCCGAGCGCACGCAACAGTGCTGCCACTGGTAGGAAACGCTTCAGCAACTGCCCGGCGGACGGTTCTGGAAATCAGCGGCGCTGCGTGTGTCTCTCCTTGTGCAACCCGGGTGTCGGAGCAGGGACAGGCTCAGTGGATCGACGTGCGTTGCCACCGTCTTGCCTAGGCCAGCCAGTGTGGTCGCTCCGCGAACGACGTCCGGCTGCCGCGGTCAACCCAGCAGCGGTTTCCGCGGGTTGTAGCACGACAGTGCCTTGTCACACTCGATCCGCCTGAGGACACAACCAAAACCCATCCCACGCGGTTGAATATACCGCAACGGCGCAGCAGTGCCAAGCCCCTGCGCGGCTTCGGGTGCGTTTCAACTTGTACGCGGGGTGGTACGTCCAATCCCCTCGATCGAACTTACGTTCCGCCGGTCAGGTCGATGGGGCAGCAAGCCCGGGGTGGCTTGGGCCAGTCCCCTCCGAACCGAACGTGCGGTTCTCCCGCATCCTGGACCTTCCGCAGTGCGAGCGGTGCGGGACATACTCCGAACCGCACGTGCGGTTCTCCCCCATCCGGCTCTCCGGTCGGCGGTCTTACCTCAATGAGGACCAACTGACCTTCTGTGTGCGGGCTGCCTCCAGGCTCAACAACCCACACCGGGCCGGGACCTCTCCGTCCCCCCCTGTCACCAGGGCCGGCGCCAGACAACCTCGAGCTTCACGGCTTCCGCCACGGCCTCGCTCCAGCTTCTCCACCTGGTCTAACCCATGGCGGACACACATGGTGGGGCTCACTGCCGTTGCACCTTCCAGTCATCTCCGCCTTCCTGGGTCCCTTCGCTCTGCCGGCACTACCCCCCTTTCCTCGCTTGTTTCTGGTCCGTCGGGCTCCCGACGGCCCCCCTCTCCTGTCGGTTCGGTGCTTTGGTTCGCTCGAGCTCACCGAGGACCTAGCGGACCGCCGCCCGCGGCGCTGCTGCGGTGGATTCGCGCCGGCGCCGGTACCGCAGCGAAGCTGCTTCCGCTCGCCGCCTGCCCAGGAGAATCCCGCCACTCGGGCCGCGGGCGGGATCGACCCGCCCGCGACCCGGCCCCAGGGACACCGCCCTGCCGCCGCGGCCTACGCCCGCGGCGGCAGGGTAGAAGGAGGCTCAAGTGGATACCGAGGGCGTCATGGAACGAACTTGCGGTGTGGGGGTGTAGAACACGCGCTGTTCGCTTCCCGAAGGCTGGCCCGTCACCCTGGCCATCACGTCACCTAGCGACGGCGCCACTATGGTTCTGTAGGAGCTCAAACGCCCCATCGAGGCCCAGCCGGTTGACATCGCCTGGCGACGGGTGGAAACTAGGATGCTGGATTGCGATAACCGCGAGCTCTGCGTCGTCGCTGCAGCGTTGCTTCGTGCACACGAAGCGCCAGGCGACGCGTTGGCGACCGGAGAATTGGCTGCCTGAGGATCCAAGACGGACGCTGTAGAGGCTCGCTCCGGAAGCCAAGGTAGAGTGCCGAAACCGACGGGCCTGAGCTGTTTCGCGGGGCGTAGTTCGCCTCACCGTCTCGGTCGGCCCCGGGGCAGTCCGGCCGATTGTCCCGGGTGGGATGCACTGCGCTGACCCGAACGGGAGGTGATTCGGAACCCACGAGGTAGTCAGATACAAGTGATGCAAAAGCTGAACCGTGGCGTGCTGGCAGCCGGGTCGCCACTGGCGCTTCCCAGAGGATCCGTTCGAGCGCCGAAAGGATCACTAGGGCGTGCCAAAGCCGGAGGGACTGACTGATGGCGGAACGCTCGGCCGCTCGAGTTCTGCGAAAGATCGACAACACTCGCGCCGCCTACCACCGCCCGCCCCTGCCTGTCGTCCCGGGGGAAACTCGGAAGTCCCCCGCTGTGCGGCGCACGTTGTCCTCAATCTGCCATCCACGCGCCGGCGGCCAGCTCGGACAAGGTCGCAGATTGGTGGACGTAACTCAACACACTCCGCGCTGCCCCCGAACATCTGACAACAACGCCGAGACACCAACGGGGACTTCCGGGTTAGGGAGGAGAATTCTGCGAACGCTACGTGACAGCTCTCCCGCTAGCACAGGCGGTGAGCGCCGCGCGAGGGACCGGGTGGAGTGCATGCGGGCACGGCAATCTCTGATCAATCAGCCCTGTGGATCAATCAGCGTCGTGGCCAGCCGTCGCGGAATCCGAGAGAGGCTCCGCATTGGTCGACCTGCCCGTGGTCTGCCGGTGGAGAGCGGCGCAGCTACGAGCGCCCGTGTACCGTGAACGCGAGCGAAGCGGAGAAACGACATCAGTCATGCCGAGCTCGTCTCAGCAGCGTGCCGCTCCTGATGCCTTGCTCGGCTGCTGCCACATACGTGAACGGGCCACTGCCTCAGGCCTCAGGCGTCGAAGGATGCCGTGGAGGTGGGCCGTATGAGCGATTTGGGCTCGATTAGAGAGGCCATCCAACAGGTCGATTCCGTCCAGTCGGCAGCAAGTTTCTTCCAGGAACTCGGTTATCCCGTAATTCTGCCGCTGCCCGACCGCCTCCAGGAACTGCCGCGTGGCGCACGCCAGGGGATCGACCGAATTCATCTCCTCGCTGAGTTGGGGAATGGGTCACCGTTGCGGATCTTTCATGTCGAGGTACGTGCAGCAACGATCCGGCGCACGGACGTACGGCGACTCCTGGAGGCGTTTTACCGGCACTATCCGCAGGGTGAGAACCTATTCGTTTTTGCGCCGAGCTCTCACGAGGAGATCGTGTTTGTTTCGCCAAGGCGCTTGCCGGATCCTAGAAAACCGGGAAAGGTCCGCCTCTGGCTGCGCATTCTCCCGGTTGACCGGCAAAGGCCGTGCCGCACAGACCTCGAGGTTCTGGACCGGATACGCGCAGATGGCATCCGCGATCCTCAGGAGCTGTGGCGCCGCCACGAAGAGGCCTTCAGCGTCCAGCGCGTCACGGAGCAGTTCTTCCGGGACTACGCCGAGGTCTTCGAGAAGATACGGAACCGACTGAGCAGGACACATCGCAGACACGACAACGCATGGTCTCGCGAGTACGCCCACCAGCTGCTCAACCGCATCATGTTTCTTTACTTCATTGCCCGCAAGGGTTGGCTCCTCGGCCCCGACGGCAGCCCCGACCGCCACTTCATGCGCCATTTCTGGGAGGCCTATCGGGACGCGCAGGAAGCGGGCCGTGCCGGCCGGGACACATTCCACAGCGAGTGGCTTCCTGTTCTGTTCTTCGAGGCCTTTAACAACAGGTGGAAGAACCGTCGCGAATACATGAGGCGTTTCCCGGAGTGGCTGCGCCGGTCACTAGCTCTCGCGCCCTTTCTGAACGGTGGGCTTTACACCGAGCGACACAACCTAGACGGTCTCCTGAAAAAGCCGCTGCCCGATGAGATCTTCGAACTGCTCTTCGACAAATGGACCGACGGCACCTTCCCCGGTCTGTTTGAGCGCTACAACTTCACTGTCGTGGAGAGCGGCCGTTTCGACGAACAGGTCGCCGTTGATCCCGAGATGCTCGGCATGGTCTACGAGCGTCTTGTCAACATCAGCTACGAGTCAGGCGAAGACGATCTCCGTAGCGCCGCCGGCATCTTCTATACCCCGCGGACCGAAATCGATCTGATGTGTCGGCTGTCTCTGGTCGACTGGCTGGGTAACCACCTGGGCCCCCAGCACAAGAGCCTGCTGTATGAATGGGTGTTCGCGTTCACCGAAGAAGAGAAAGAGCACGCCGACGCGGCAGTCATGAAAGCGCGCCTCTGGGCGCGCCTGGATGAGCTCGTCCGCCAGGTCCGCGTCTGCGACCCTGCCTGCGGGTCAGGGGCTTTCCTGGTCGGCATGCTTCTGGTGCTCGATGACCTGCAAGCCCGTTGCAACGCCGCGCGCGGCGTGCAAGAATCACCGTACGAGCGCCGCAAACGCATTCTGCAGGACCAGCTCTACGGCGTCGATGTAATGGAGTGGGCGGTCAGGGTGGCCGAACTACGCCTGTGGTTACAACTGGTCGTCGAAACCGATATCCCAGAAAGCGAGCGTAAGTCCACGCCGCTCCTCCCTAATCTCGACTTGAAGCTCCGGCCGGGCGACAGCCTGGTCCAGACGGTCGGCGGCTTCGATCTGAGTCCCTTCCGACGCGCGGAATTCTCTTTACCCGGTGCGCTCAAGAGAAGAATCACGCAATTGAAACGCAAGAAGCAGCGATTCTTCCGCGGACAAAACCGTGAACTGGCGGAAGACATGCTCAGGCAGGAGGAACTTACCCTGTTTCGTGACATCCTCGCAGCGAAAGTGCACGAACTGGGTGAGCAGCTAAAGAAGGCGCGCAGGCACCTCGATAGCATCGGGGCCCAACGAGGCCTTCCTGGCATGGAGGCGGCTGACAGGGCAAGCGAGATCGCTGCACGCGAACGGCTCGAAGCGGGCATCCAGGAACTCACCGCCCAGCGGGAGCGCTACGAGCAGGCTCTCCGCAGCCTCCGACCCGACCAGCCCCCACCGTTCGTCTGGGACCTGGCCTTCGTGGAAATCTTCGCGGACGAGAATCCTGGCTTCGACATCGTCATCGGCAACCCGCCATACGTGCGTCAGGAGCAGATTCGGGACTACCTCGAACGCTTTAATCGCTCGACGTACCTGAACCGGCTCAACGACGGCCTGCGCGCGATCTACCCCGGCTTTATGGGACCGACGCGTAGGATCAGCGGTCGCGCCGACTACTACGTGTACTTCTGCCTCCATGCACTCTCACTTGTCGCCAAAGGGGGCAGTTTCTGCTTCATCACCTCGAACTCCTGGCTGGACGTGAAGTTTGGAACAGTCCTCCAGGAGTTCTTCCTCCGTCACGGACATTTGAAGATGGTCATCGACAACCGAGCCAAGCGGAGTTTTGCTCAGGCCGACGTGAACACCGTCATCGTGCTCGCCGGGCAACCGCAGCGGCGAACTCCGCTCACCGAGGACGAGATGAAGCAGCGCCGGGTGCGATTTGTCGCGTTCCGAGTGCCCTTCGAAGAAGCCATCAGCCCAGTTGTGTTCAGCGAGATCGAGGACGAGGCACTCTATCAGCCGCTGGCGGGCTTTCGGGTGCTCAAGCGGCCGGAATATCGATCCGTCCTCTGGGACCAGCACGCCCTGTATCTTGACGGCACGGCCGCAGACCCCGGGCGGCGAATCGGCCTGCCTCCTTACGAGGGCAACAAGTGGGGCGGCAAATACCTGCGGGCGCCCGACATCTATTTCACAATCCTAGAGAAAGGCAAAGGCAAGTTCGTTCGTCTGGGAGACATCGCTAGAGTGCGGCGCGGATTCACGACCGGTGCCAACGACTTCTTCTACCTCGAGCCCGTGGGGCGAACGGTCAAGGACGTGGCCGAACTGCGAGAGAAGAATCCTATGGTACCCGTGCGAGTGAAAAACGAAGCCGGCTGGGAGGGCGAGATCGAGGCCGCCTGGCTCCGACCGGCCATCAAGTCCCCGCGCGAGATCCGCACCCTGCGTGTGCGACTGGACGACCTGCGCTACGTGGCCTTCATGCCGCCCCCGGATGTGCGGGAAGCCATTGACGAACGGAAAAGCTCGGCACTTTCCCGTTATCCTAAGGCCGCTGCTTATATCCGCTGGGGCAAACGGCACGGCTACTCAGACGGGTCTACCTGTTCCAGCCGGCCGTGCTGGTGGGATCTGGGACAACGTGCTACTGCAGATGTTGTGTGGCCTATGATTCACAATGATCGATTAGTGTTGGCCATCCACGACCAGTCCGTTGTCGCAGATCATAATCTCTTCGAAATCACTTCACCGCATGGTGTCTCGTTAGTGTTTTCCCTATCTGCAACGTATCAGGCGATGGTCAGAGAACTCGTGGGGCGCGTCAACTTGGGCCAAGGGGCGATAAAGACCGACGGGGTAGACATAAAGCGTTTAATTACTGTCACCCCAGCATGCCTACCATTCTCCGCGCAGCGCCGTCTCCGCTCTGCCCTTGACCGTCTAGAAAACCGCCCCGTTCGGAGCATCTTTGAGGAGCTTGGCTTTACGCTATGCCCGGTGCGCCGGTGCGACCATAGCGAACACCCCTACGAACATGTAAAGGCCGAGACCCTCACCCTCGAACAGGTGTGTCGCACATCGCCGGACCGTTACGAGCTCGATTGCGTCATCTTCGACGTGCTGGGCCTGACGGATGAGGAGCGCCTGGCGGTTTACCGTGCCGTCGTCGAGCTGGTCAAGGACCGACTGGTCAAGGCGAGGAGCGTGAAGCAGAGGTCGTGATGCGAGGCATCCCTGATCTGATCGACAACCGCAAACGCAAACTCGCCGAGGTCCTGCGAGGCCTTCTGGAACAGAGCCATCAGGCGCAGCTGGATGTGGTCACCGCATTCTTCAACCTCAAGGCACTGGAAGTCATCCAGGTGAAAACGGACGCCGTGAAGCACCTCCGGCTGCTGCTGGGCAAGGAACAGGACCGGGAGTTCGTCGTCGGCCAGCGTCTGCTCGTCGAACTTGAGGACGCTGCCTCACACGGCCAGACAACCCAGTCCGAGATCGCCCGCTGGCGGGACTTCCTGTCCGGAGAGCATGTCGAGGTCCGCTGGTACGCCCAGGCTTTCTGCCACGGCAAGGCGTACATCGTTCGCGGCGTGCCAGCGCTGGGGGCAGTGGGGATCGTCGGGTCGTCCAACTTCACTGGCGCGGGGATGACCACCAACCTGGAACTGAACGCCGTGCTGAAGCAGACCGCAGCAGTCAACGAACTCCAGGCGTGGTTCGACGGCCTCTGGAGCGAAGCCCAGGACTACAAGGCCGAACTGCTCGAGCTGCTGGAGCGCTTCACTCGCACATACAGGCCGTACGAGATCTACATGAAGGTCATTTACGAGGCGCTGCGGGACAAGCTTGAGCAGGAACTCGCCGAGCACGACGAGAAGCCTTCGCCGATCGCCTTGGCTGACTTTCAGCACGATGGGTACCTGGCAGCCCGGGAGATTCTGGAGAACTACGGGGGCGTGCTGATTTCGGACTCCGTGGGGCTAGGCAAGACCTACCTGGCCCTGCGGCTGCTCGACGACTACGCCTACCGCGAACGCCAGACAGCGCTAGTCGTGTGTCCGGCGGCCGTCGCCGAAACGATTTGGCGGCCACTTCTTCGCCAGCACGCTATCCCGCATGAAGTGGTATCGATCGAGCGGATCAGCCGACGCGACTTTCCCGTGGAGCACTACACCCGCTTTCGGGTGATCGTCATCGACGAGAGCCACAACTTTCGCAACCCTGATACCAACCGCTGGCCGAACCTGTTTCGTATCATCACGCAGGGCGATCCCGAGAAGAGGGTGGTCTTGCTGACCGCCACACCCGTCAACAACACGATCTTCGACCTGTATCACCAACTGTCCCTGATTACGCGGGCGGACCGCAAGGCCCTGCTCGCTGCGGGCATCCCCGACCTGTGGGAGTACTTTCGCCGGGCCGAACAGAACAAGGACTCGCTATATGAAGTGCTGGAGGCCCTCGCGGTTCGGCGCAGTCGTCAGTTCATCCGCGAGCACTATCCCGACGCCGAGATTGACGGGCAGCGAATCTACTTTCCCGAACGCAAACTGCACACCGTTAGCTACAGCCTCAAGCGGACCTATGGAGCCGAACTCTATGGGACACTAGCTCGCATGATTGAAGGCTTGCTCTTGGCGCCCTACCAGGTGGACACCTACCGAAAGGACATCATGGAGGCCCGTAAGGCACACATCAAGGAATTGACCACTTTTGAGGCTGCAGAAGAGCAAAGCGCCGGCGCGGTGCAACGGATTCAGGACGCTCTGGGATGGTCCAGAGAAGAGGCCCACCAGTTCCTTATGGCGGTGGGCCGTCAGGTGGCTTTGGCACACATCATGCGGGTCCTGTACCTCAAACGACTCGAATCGTCTATCGAGGCACTGCGCGTGTCTCTGGAGCGTTTGCTCAGGTTCCTTGAGCTGTTCTCGCAGGCACTGGACGAGGGTAGGCTGCTCCAGAGTCAGGACTATCGCAGATGGCTTCAAGCTGAAACCTCTGATGACGCCGAATTGGCAGAGCCCCTCGATCTGGAACACTTCGTCGCTTCTCTGCCAGAACTTCCGGCGGAGCGATACGACGTTAAATCCCTCCGTGCCGCCGTGTGGGCAGACCTCCACGCGCTCCGAGGCGTGCTGGCAGAGCTAAAACGCGAACATCCCGACGATAAGTTGGAGGAGCTGAAGAACCTCCTCGTTTCTCCTGACTTGACCGGCAGGAAAGTCGTGGTGTTCGCCCATTTCAAAGACACGGCAAGGTACGTATACCGAGCCCTCATGAAGGACGATGCTTTTCTTCGTCGCCTGGGACATCGGCGGCTGGCAGTCGTGGACAGCGGCGTGAAGCCCCCTGAGCGCAACGATCGCATCTTGCGCTTTGCTCCAAGGGCTAATGGCAGGCCCGACCTACCGCTAAGCAACCAGATCGATCTGCTTGTGAGCACGGATGTGCTCTCCGAAGGTCAGAACCTGCAGGACGCCGAGGTCGTGGTGAACTATGACCTGCATTGGAACCCAGTGCGCATGGTTCAGCGTGTGGGGCGCCTGGACCGCATTGGGTCGCCGCACGACATGATTCACGTCTACAACTTCTTCCCTGAGGAGGAATTGGAACAGATCCTTGGGCTCCTGAACCGACTGCGCGAGAAACTGGACGCGATCAATCGCACCGTGGGCCTAGACGCGTCGGTACTCGGAGAAACGCCAAACCCGATGGACTTCAATATGTTGCGTCGGATCGCTCGTGAAGAAGTCGAAACTCTCGACGAGCTGGAGGCAGAGAGCGAGCTCACGATCGGTGAGTTCCTCAAGCAGGATCTGCTGCGTTTCCTGAAGGAAGTTGGCGAAAACGAGCTGAAGCGCATACCGCTAGGCATAGGAACGGCGCGGAAACGCCGGGTGGGCCCTTCGGGGTTTTTTGCTGCATTCCGCAACCCGCTGACGAATCAGCACCACTGGCTCTTCCTCGACGAGCAGAGGGGCCGTATCGTCGATGGGCGACTTCAGGCGATTCGGTTCGTCCGATGCGGCCCAGAAGAGGACGCAGAGCCTCTGCCTGAAGACTTCGACCCGCGGCCAGTGCTCCAGAGGTTGCGCAGACACCTTTGGAACCAGATTCGGCGTGCCCAGATGGCGATCGGTACCCTGCCAGCCCCCCAGCGCCAGATCGTAAACTGGCTCCACGCGCTACCACCAGCCGCCAACAGGAACCGCCTGCTGGAGTATTTCGAAGCTCGCGCGCTGACAGGACCTGACCTGAAGGAACTGCGGCGCTTGTGGCGGGACCGGTCATCCCTGCGCGAGGACGAGTGGCTGAACCGGCTAGCTCGTTTTATGCAGGAACACCCGCATCCGCCTGCAAGTGGTACCAACAAGCAGAATGTGGTGGCACCCCAAAGTGAAGAGGAGCTCGAGTGCGTCGCATGGATAAAAGTGGTTTGAACTCAACTTTTGCGGTTTCTGAACGTCACGTGGCGATGCTTAGTACGGTGAGCGTGGGACGTAGGAATGATGAGGGTAATTTGTGCAAGTGGGGTGCGAGGGGGTTATTTGGAAAAATGCAGTGTTCCCAGATGTGGGTCCGAACGACGGAGAGCATCTCGGAGAAGCAGATGGTCTTCTTCCCCTGCCAACTGATAACCGGTTCGGCGCCTTGTTTTGTGGAACGAAGGCGCCCGTAAATGAGGAAGACAATGGAGTAGAGGCCGAATAGCAAGGGAGTAGCGCGGAAGACGGACCTGGCGAGGCGACAGCGCAGGGTTTCTGGCCGGAAGTAGGTCTTGACCTCCTGGAAGGTGGTTTCGATGTTCCAGCGGCCGGTGTAGATGGAGACGATCTCTTCGGGGGAGAGATTCGGATCGGTACAGAAGAGGTACTCATCGCGGTGGGTGCCGTCGAGATCCCTGACGTGCACCCAACGCATCGGTACCAGAGCCTGACCACGCCGATACCAGAGGCCGGTGGTGCTCAGCAGGGCAACGCGGCGTGTGTTTCCACCGTACTACGACACGGTGGCCGTGCGAGCCTTGCTCCGATGAGCCTGGACAAAGTCGACAGGCCGGGGCAGTCGCTGGCCTAGCTTGCGTGGCCGACCGCGGCGTCGCTGAGAACGGGCAGGCGGAGCCGCATAGAGCAGGCAGCGTGGATGGCATTTGCCGACCAGGGTGAGGTGGTCGGCGTGACGCACTGCGAAGCGGGCGAGCAAGTGCGTGCTGAAGCCGCCGTCGACGGCCAGAGTGAAGCGAACTCCTGGCAGCCACCTAAACCATACTTTCGCAGCTGTTAGCAGGTCAATTCTTGCGAATTCTTGAGCCTAGGGCACTCTGGGCAGCAAATCTGCGCTTTTTTGTGCAACATTTGTAGCCAGAATAGGCACTTGCCATGTGCCGCAACAATGCGTATAATCCAGCGTGGGTGCGATTGGAGACATCTATGTACGTGGACAGAGTTAAGAAGCGAGTCGGCGACAAAGTCTACTGCTCCGTCCTGATCCGCGAGAGCTACCGGGACGAGAGCGGAAAAGTCCAGCACCGCACCCTTGCCACCCTGACCAAACTGCCCCCACCGGTCATCGACTTGGTCGAGCGGTACCTGAAGGGGGAGCTGCAGCTGGTTGACAATGGCGTCATCGTGATTCAGTACAGCCTGCCCCACGGCCACGTGCTGGCCGTGCTGGGGACCATCCGGAAGCTGGGTTTGGCGAAGCTGATGGATCCGCGGCCATCACGGCAACGCAAGCTCGTCGTGGCGATGATCTGCGGGCAGATTCTGTGGGGGAGTTCGAAGCTAGCGTTGGCGCGGAGGCTTTCTGAGGAGAGTGCGTGCAGCACGTTGGGCCTGGAGCTGCGGCTGGGGAAAGTGAGTCGTGACGAGCTGTACCGGGCGATGGACTGGCTGCTGCGTCGCCAGGAGAAGATCCAGCAGGGGCTGGCAGCCAGGCATCTGAAAGGTCAGACACTGCTGCTTTACGACGTAACCAGTGCGTACTACACGGGTCGGGAGTCGGAGTTGGTGCGGTACGGCTACAACCGGGACGGGAAGAGAAGGCACCCACAGATTGTGTACGGATTGCTGTGCGATCGATCGGGGTGTCCGATCGCGGTGGAGGTGTTTGCGGGGAACACGGCGGATCCGACGACGCTGTCGTCGCAGATAGAGCGGATCCGGGAGCGATTTGGGATCGAGCGGGTGGTGTTGGTGGGGGATCGCGGGCTGATCACCAGTCGACGGATCGAAGAGGAACTCCGGGACGTGGAGGGGCTGGATTGGCTGACTGCGTTGCGTGCCGATACGATCCGGAAGCTGGCCCGGCAGGGCAGGATTGAGCGTTCGCTGTTTGACGAGAAAGACCTGGCGGAGATCCGCTCACCGGATTTTCCGGGGGAGCGATTGATTGTGTGTCGCAATCCGTTTCTGGCCGATGAGCGTGCGCGGAAGCGGGAGGAATTGCTGAAGCGTACGGAACGTGACCTGGAACGGATTGCGGCGGCGACCCGTCGGTCACGGCGTCCGCTGCGTGACCGGATGAAGATCGTGGAGCGGGTCGGACGAGTGCTGGGGCGAAGCAAAGTGGCGAAGCACTTCTGTTGGGAGATTACCGAGGAGGGGGTGCTCCGCTACTGGCGTAACGAGGCATCGATCGAGGCGGAAGCTGCTCTGGATGGCATCTACGTGATTCGCACGTCCGTACCCGAAGAGAAGCTGGACGCCCCGGAGGCGGTGGCTGCGTACAAGCAACTGAGTCGGGTGGAGTGGGCGTTCCGCGCGATGAAAACCGTTTTGGACGTGCGTCCGATCCGGCATTGGCGTTCGCCGCGGATTCGGGCCCACGTGTTCCTGTGCATGCTGGCCTACTACGTACGCTGGCACATGGAGCAAGCGTGGGCGCCGTTGTTGTTCGTGGATCACGAACGTCAACAGGACGAATCGCAGCGTCGCAGCGTAGTGGATCGTGCACCACGTTCGGAGGCGGCACGCAAGAAGGAGGCACGTGGTCGCACAGTGGATGGGCAGCCGGTTCATTGCTTCCGGACGCTACTGGACCATCTTGCAACTCTGTGCCGCAACCGCGTGCAGGCAGGTGAGAATCCGGAGCACAGTTTCTGGTTGGACACCTCGCCAACGCCTCTCCAGGCGAAAGCCCTCCAGCTCCTTGGCATCCGCACCACCACCCCTAAACGCTGACCGGTAGCCAGAAACACACCGCCAGATTCGCCATAACCCATTGACGCGACTTGTCATGTCGCCCACCCTCTGCGAAAGTATGGCCTAAAAACCCTGTACAACAGGACGATCGCCAGCTCGCTGGGACTGCGGTACTTCCGGCCCAGGGCTCCGCATAGGTCCTTGGGCAGGTACAAAGCCACGGCAAGCGGTAAGGCAAGCTTGCGGGTGGTCCAGGGCACAGGTACCAGAAGGGCCAACACGATCCAGCGGTGCCCGTAGACGGTTACCGTGTGTGACTGCGAAGAGCGGACCCCGTCGCGATGGCGTCCCTTGCCCCAAACATGTTTGCCGCGGTGTTCTACGGTCGTGTCATCCAGAACAAGCTCGAGCACACCCACCTTGGCCCGGAACGTCTTGACCAGCTGCCTGGCCAAGACGCCGCCCACCACCCATAACTTCCACGGAGCCTCCGACAGGAACCGGCAAAAGTTGCAGAGGTGCAAGTCAGCGATCGGCTCGATGGTCCGGACGATGTTTGCCACCGTGCGTCGTCCGTTGCATACAATAGCACCGAGCAGCAGGAAGATGAACCGACGGAACGACCGCTCGGTGAAGGCAACCGCGAAGGGCTCAACGACGCTGACGAGCGAGTTGCTGAGGCGCATCTTTGCCCTCCCTGGCTGGTGGTTTCGGTTTTGTCACCGAGGCCCAGGTGGCCTCACTCACAGTGAATCCTACCGCCAGGGAGGTTTTTTGTCCCCCTCTGCTGCCCCAAGAACTGGCTGCCTCAGCCCCTACCACGCCCACGCCGGATGACAAAAACCGCAAAAGTCGAGCTAAACGACTTCCCTTGTGTCGTACGCAGTCACAACGTCCGATGAGCGTGGTTTCCTTTGCCATGGATCGCGGCGAAAGCGTATGGTGTTAGAACGTGATCGGTGTGAAAAGTACCTCTTGGCACGTGCCATAAGGCTTGCCATGTTATCCTGAGAGTGCAAAACGGTCACTTCATTGTGGAAGGCCTGCCACTCCCTTTCGACCGGGTTCGCATTCGGACAGAACGGTGGCAAGAACCAAGACTTGAATCCAACCGGCTTCCGAGCAAGGTACATTTGCACCGGCTTCGATTTGTGGATCGCAGCATTGTCCAGCACAATGTGGATCCGGCGCTTGTCCGCACACACCCGGTCCGAACGTTTCAGCAGCGATAGAAACAAGTCACTGTTCTTCCGTGCTCGCCACGTGGCAATCAGCCGCCGAGTGCCATGCTCCAACGCCAACGCACCATAGGCCCGTTGGTCCGTACCAGGCGTCCGCACCCGACGCCGATGACCACGCAGACACCAGTCGTAGCCCATCTTCGGATTCAGATGCACCTCACTCTCATCAGCAAACACCACCACTTCGTCCGGTCCCAGCCGCCGCACTTGCTCGGCAATGTACCGTAACCGGCGTACTGCACGCTCCTTAGGCCATGGACTCTCAACGTATGGCCGAGCACGGAGCCACCGAATGCCAAGCTCCCGCAAGTAACGGCACATCGTCGACACAGACAACCGCAATCCCATGCGGTCCTCTACCAGACGCACCAGCCGCTGCAGCGTCCAGTGGTTCCACCCGTAGCCGAACGCACTCGGCTCCAAGCGCACCGCCCTCCTCAGCAGCTCCGCCAGCTCGGGCGTCAGGTGCGGTGGTCCTTTCCTCCGAAAACGAGCATCGGACAACGCCTCCAGACCGCTCTCGATGAACCGCTGCGTCGCCACCCGTACAAAACGGTCACTGCACCTCAGTCGGCGTGCCGCTGCCCGGCACTTCTGATCTTGCATACAATACTTGATTGCCCGGGCCACGGCTGACGCACTTGGACTGGGGTAGTGAGGCTCTGGTCGGAGGTTGCATTGGGGAGGAGGCCGTGGCAAACTGTCTGCGCTTGAGGAGTGCAGGCCCGAGGATAACGGAGGAATGTCATGGCCCGGACGAAGAGGATTCCCCTGGTGGAGTATTTGTCAAGGGTGCCTGACCGACGGCGGCAGTGTGCGAACCTACGCCATCCGCTGGTGAGCGTCCTTGTGCTGGCGTTGTGTGGGATCCTGTGTGGGGCCAGGAGTTTTCGGGCGATTGAGGCGTTCTGCCGTAAGAACGAGGAGTTTTATCGCGAGTGGCTGGACTTGCCGCATGGGATTCCGTCGCACGACACGTTTGCCCGGGCGTTTCAGGTGGTGGACCCTGAGGAGGTGATTGGGGCGTTGACGGAGTGGCTTTCGGATTTGCGTGCCCGTCGTGGGGAGGGCGCTCGGCCGTTGGTGGCGATAGACGGGAAGGCGTTGCGAGGGACGCAGCGTGGGCGGTCTGGGGGAGCGGTGCTGCAGGTGGTCACGGCGTGGGCCACGGAGGCGGGGCTGGTCTTGGCCCAGGTCGGGTCGGAACCGGACACGAACGAGACGGCGGTGATTCCGCATCTGATTGATTTGCTTGAACTAAAGGGTGCCATCGTGACGATCGACGCGGCTGGCTGCCACGCGCACATTGCAGAGGCGATTGTGGCGAAGGGCGGGGACTACGTGCTGGCGTTGAAGGGCAACCAACCGACGCTTCACCAGAAGGTGCAGGACTATTTTGTGGCCATGGGGGAAAGTGGGGAGCTGTCCCGGCTCCCGAGCTACTCGGAGGAGGAGCGTGGGCATGGCCGTCAGGAGACTCGCTGCACGACGGTGGCGCCCGCTCCGGCGGAGATTCGTGCGCTGCCTGGCTGGGAGAGCATCAGGACGATCGTACTAGTGACAACCGAGACGATTCATCTGTCGTCTGGGCGTAGGACAGAGCAGGTACGTTACTACGTATCCAGCGCCGAGCCGGATGCTGAGCTCCATGCGAAGGTGATTCGAAACCACTGGTCGATCGAGAACCAGCTGCACTGGGTTTTGGATGTTTCGTTTCGCGAGGACCAGATGCGCATTCGCCATCTCGTGTCGGCACAGAACATGGCGTTGGTACACCGATTAGCGCTATCCTTACTCAGAGGTGCCATCGGCCCCGAGGAAAGCATTGACTCGGTTCGCTTGCGACTCGCGTCCAACCCGAACGATCTGCTAGAACTGCTCTGTACGGGCTCCCTGCCCACGATTTGAAGTGCGTCAGCCGTGTTGCCCGGGCCCGCATTCGTGCCGTCGCGTTGGTGCTGTACTTGGCGGCCTGCTCCAGTTGCTCCTGTTCCGCAGGCGAAAGCGAAAGCCAACGCTCCATGAGCCGTGTCCGTCTTTCCTTCGGGCTCATTTGAGGTTCCTCCTCGTTCTCCGAGAACGCGATTCCTTCCGCGACAGCGACCGACCTATTTTCGCGCCCTGCCAAAGGGCGTACAACCCGTGTAAAGCCGTTTAGAGATGTTTCTTGTATTCGTCGACGAATGCGGTTACGCAAAAAATTGGAAAGCTGAAACCAGCATCAAACAGCAGCCGGTGCACGTTGCTGCAGCCGTCGCTATAGATGCAAATGACATCAACGGCGTCTACAAGCAAGTGCGCGACAGTCTTCGAGCGTGCAACCTTCCGCATACCGATGTTGATGTGCTCGGCAAGGGCGAGGAGATTAAAGCGGCTCCTGTGGACAGAGGAGAAGGCTTTTGGGGGAAGAACTCACTGGTTAGGGACCGAGTACGACAGGCCTACCTGGATATTTCAGGAGCGTGTTACATCGTAGTCTGCATTGACAAGGCTCGACACAAGGCCCAGTATTCGCATCCTCAAGATCCCGCTGTATGGTCACTGCATCTGCTCGCGGAGCGAATTCAGGGATTCGTACAGGAGGGGAACACACAAGCGATGGTGCTCATAGACGTCAACAAGCGGGAGGAGGTAGCCCAGCGGTCATGGCTATCGCGACTACAGCGCCTGGGGTCATATGGCTTCGGCGTGAGCAGGTTCTACGGAACAGTTTACAAGTGGAAACTAACCATGGCAAACATCCTGGAGATCCATTTCGGAGACAGTAGCCATTCGCTTGGTCTTCAGATAGCGGACTTCGTTGCGCGGCATACATATTCGTGGTGGAAATCCGGAAAGCGGCAAGACTATCCTGGATGGACGCTTATCGAACCGCGGCTTTGGCGCTACCCACATTATAATGGTTGGGGTTACAAAGAATTCCCCTAGGTGGAAGGGTAACCGCTAACGGGGCGCAGACGGGTGGCGCGGGGCGAGGATCGAGGTGAGGTTGAGCGGCGCAGGTAATGCTTGATGAGTGTTGATAGATATAGAGGTAGTCAGTGGCGTCAGGTGGCAGGTTCGGGAAGCAGGCGGGGAGGCTGTCTTCCTTGGCGATAGGCTAGCAGTGCTTCGGTGAGGAAGGTTCGGATACAGCGTCCAATTTGTCCGCACGTCTCGGCGATGATCAGCAGCCGTTCCGTGCAGCGAGCACCAGATTCGGTGTCATTGCCGAAGCTGATCTTCCGCCAGATCACCGGTGGCCGCAGGGCCCGCTCGGCCGCGTTGTTGGTTGGCTCAACGCCCTCGTGGTACAGGAACACCCACAACGACGGCTCGTGCCGCAGCAAGAAGCGGCACGTCGCCGCTAGCTTCGGACACTTCAGCCTTGCCCCCTGCTGAAGCAGGTCTCTGATCCGCCACCGTGCGTGCTTCAGGATCGAGTCCCGCATGGTGCCACGCGTGATCTCCCCACGACACATCCGGGCATGCTGCAAGCACACAAAGTCCAGGTTGTTCAGCAGAAGCGCCCCACTCATGCACTCCTCCCTCACCGTTCCAGCATCGCCTTTGCCTGCCGCTGCTCGTGCGCCAGGCACAGCTGACGACGACGGGGCCTCGTCCTGCCGTACGCCGAATACCCGTCCGTGTGCACAATCGCCCGTGTCTCCGGCCGCAAAGCTGGTTCGCCACCGCCCGCGATCGGTTCCGGCGAATCAGGCAGTACGTCACCCTGTCCGTCACCGCCACCCAAAGCCATGTCCCCTTCTTCTGCACGCGCCAACTCGTCTTGTCGGCATGCACCACCGACGCCGACCGCACCACCTAGCCAATCTGCTCATGCGGCTCCGCCAACGCTTGTGCCGCCACCGTCACACACGCTGACACCTGCCCCGGCGACACCCTGATCCCCAAGCACTGCTCGAAAACACGGTGCATCCGTCGTAGCGGTAGGATGTAAAGCCCCAGCTGAGCAACAAGACTCATCAGACGAGGACCGAACGCAGTCGGCTTGGCCGCAGCCACTTCCCCACCGTCACGCAGTGACACCGTGGACGCACCAGGCAGTGGACTTGGTAATCGATACGGAATCCCTGGGCTCCGTGACCTCCGTTGCCCGGTACCGCTTCGGTCTCGGATCCTCTCCCCACGCCCCCCGAAGCACGCTCGGCATCCAGGGCTCACCGAGCGACAACTTGTTCAGGCTTCAACCATGTCCTGCTGCGCACGTACTGCCTCGACCGCATCGGCGTAGCGCTAGGCGCCTTCTCAAACCCGCTTAACTGCTGATCGCGCTGCGGGCGACCGGGGCCGGTCAACTCGGTCACGGCCCGTCAGCACCTTCTATTCACGGTTCTCGCCAATCCGACGACGGCGCTGCGATGAGTCCCGAGAGCTGCGCCTCAACTGGACTTCCAAATCCTGAACACGCCGTTCTAGCTGACGGATCCTATCCATGTGCGCTTTCAGCACCGCCCGTACCACGGCGGCCGCGTCGCGGGACATCTCGTTCCACACCTCGTTCGGCAAGAGTTCCCCTATCATGGTTGCCTAAGCCTCTCTACGAGCCTCGCCTCGTAAACGGTCACAACTTCACCGGCAGGATTTGCCGGGTGGACGTGTCCCGAGAGTGCCACCCCACCCTCGGTGCATACGTTCACCGCCTGGGAAGAGGGTTCGATGGGCCGATCGCCGGTGGCCATGATAGCGAGCTCGAACTGCCTCGGCCACGATGAGCCGTTGGTGGGGGCGTTTCAGCTTTGTGCCCACTCTAGCGGTCGGTCGCTCGCCGCGCGTGCTGGCGAAACGGTGAGTGAGGGGCTCGCCACGTCAAACGAGCATTTCGCAAATCGGAGGCTGATCGATCGGGCCGTTTGATCGAACCGGCGGGTCGGGGGATCGACGTCCCCACCCGCAAGGTTGATTCAATAGCGCGCTGGAGGCAAAAAGCTTCTTCTGGAGCCGTGCCGCGGGAGGGTTCGCTCGCGGCGGGGTTGTAGGATTTGCTTGGGCGGGCGGTGTGCAACAAGAGATTTCGCTGTCGTCCCGACGGGAGCACGATCGCACCTCGCCGACGCCGCGGATCGCGTCCGCGGCGTCGGGGGTTTTTCAAATGGGAAAGAGAAAAACAAAACGGGGTACCGCCCGCGCTAGCCATCAACAGAGCGGGAGGAGGGCGTAAAGCCCCCCTCCCGCGAGTTCACGGCAGCTGGTGAGTTGAACGGTCCACCGACGCAGACGAAACCAACCCGCCAACGCGGGCCAGCCCATCGCCCAAACGTAGGCGAAGCGAACCCGCGCAGAGGCGTTCGCGTCGTAGCAGCGGTCCAACAACGCAACCCGCACCGTTTGTATCCGACGATCCGCACTCTCTAGCCAGGGGTTCATGCTCAAGCCCGCAAGAAAGTCCCGTCTGCTGAACCAGCCCTTCCGTCCCTGGCTCAGTCGAACCGGCCGGCTGACGCTCCGCGTGGGACGCGCCCACAACCCGTGCTCAAGCAGCACAACCGCCAGCACCACCTCCTCTCGCTGGCACCCGTCGGCCGTGGATTGGTCCCGGTTGCTCTGCCGTTCGGCTCCTGCGCAGTACTGGGCACCTAGCCGGAGCAACCGCCCGGATGAACGGGATTAGCTCTGTCGGGGGATCGCACGTTTTGAAGGTGTGTTGGGACGGAATGCGCGAGGTCCGATTTCCCATGTGGTCATTCGACCGTAACAAGGCGACTACGCAGGATGGCTGGGGACCCTTCGCACGGCCGTCCAGTACGAGGGGCGTCGCAGCAGCGGCACCGGGCCTGGACGGCCGTGACGACGAAGTCGCCGGGCCAGGGGCTGAGGATCAGCCCCCCATTAGCCGGTTCCAGGTTCGTTTGAACCAGCCTTGGCGTTTGGGGGAGCGTTGACGGGACGGCCCTGGGCTGTTCCACCAGCGCCGTACCTTCTTGGAGAAATCAACGGCAGCTTCGCCAAGGCGGCTCCCCAGCTCAGAACCGCCGACTGCCCCGGCGATACCGCCAACCACGCCTCCAACCACAGTACCCACCGGGCCGGCAGCGCTGCCAATAGCCGCGCCGGTATAGGCTCCGACCCACGCTCCGGCCGCCCCGCCCGCGGCGCCTCCGGCCGTACGTGCTCCGAGCTTCACGTGGGCTTCGACCCGTTGGCTGTGCGAAATCGCCCCGCGCTGGTACTGTTTCTCAATCTGGTAAGCGTCTATACCGTAGGCAGCGACCTCAGTAGCCACGACCACAATACCAAGCCCTTTACCCGCTTTACGCGCGACCTTTGTGGCACGCCGCAGCCCCTGCGTGGACCCCAGGGCGTCCTCGGTAGCGGCTACCTTTCCCAACCGACGCGGCAACCGTCGAGCCCCTTTGCCCGTTTGTGGCGCGTGCTTCGCGCCGCCTGTCACTTCGCGACGCAGCTGTGCGTAGGGCCGTCCGTATGTTCCCCTGGGCAGCGGCAGCTTGCCCTCACGCTGGAGGGTATCGAGAATCTCTCGAGCGAGCTGCCGATCGTATCGCGAAGCTTGCTTCACCCGGACCAGCTTAGGGCGTGCGCCCGCCTTTGGCGTGTGGATTACCTCGACCCGAAGTCTGCCCCGCTCCGCATACTCCAGCACGAGCTGAGCCGCCTTCCGCTCGCGCGCGGTGGCCTTCGGGCTGCGCAGCATCCGCTTCGCACTCTGGATCGCATGGTCAATGGTTTCCTGACCAGGCCTCAGCCGCCCGGCTCCTCCCTTCGCTTCAATGCAGACGACCTCTCGCCTCTTCGCGTCGAACCAGACCTGGTCCCAGCCATGAAGATATTGTTTTTCGGTGTGTTTGAGCAGCGGCTTGTAGCCACGCTGTTCGCAGTAGAGCTCCGCGCCCTCTTCGCCGATCAGCTCCATCACCTCTGTGGCGACCTGGTGCACCGCAGCTCCCGCCACCGTCGCCACTGTCGCGCCGTTCAGAGCCGCCTCACACGTCACAGAACCAGCAACAAGCGCCACAACGGCTGCCGCCAACCACCAGACCAGCTTGGCTAGCTTACGTCGTGCCATAGCACCTCCCCGGACACAGTTACGAACGGACCGATCGACCTCGACAGACCACCGCTCGGAACCACCACCGCTGTGCACATGTCCCGCCGAACCGGACATCGGAACCCCTCGTTCAGCCGAGTTCGCTCTCATTGCTTCGGCGTTCACCCCTTCGTTGCAGGTATCCGGCCACGCCCGTCTACTCCCGGCCGAAGAACCACTTTTTCCCCGCGCGGCACGCCTCGTACATGAGCCGCCAGCCTGGCGGCAGCAGGGTGTCCTTCAGTGCCTCCAGGTGTTCCCTCCGCCGCTGAGCCGGCGTGATCTCGCCACGCCAGTACCTCCACTCAATGGAAAGCACTCGCCACGCGTACGGGCTGGCGTCAGGGCCCGGCACACAGCCGCCCGGGCGATAGCACATCGGCACCGCGGTACGCACCACCTTGGCCGCGCTCACGGAGCCATCGGATGACTGCGCTGCGACCGGATGGGCGAGCCACCCGACGTTGAGCGTCAATGCCACCAGCAGAGGTCCTACCGCGTTCGTCAGTGGCTTGGCAATCAGCATACGTTGAGATCCTCCGGCAGTCTGACGGAGACAGTATCGCTCAGTGCTGCACGACGCCCGAACCATCGCTCGGTTGCTCCCACCTGACAGTGCACGGCGGTCCCGTGTTCCACTCGCACCCTTCTATTACATCTACAGGCTCATTGCCCGATTCCTGACAGCGGATCGCACGTCTCAAGCCGACGCCTCTCTTTCCGTACACGCACCGCACCGGCGAGTCCTGACAAAGAGCCATTCCGCTCTTGCCTCGGGTGCCCTGGAGCAGCTCGGGAGCGGCCCCACTTCCGCGGCTGTCTGTGGGCCAGATCTCTTGTCACTCCGGTGGCTTCCCGAGGCGATCGGGTCCGCACCACGATGAACCGCAAGGGCTGGATCCATGGGCCTACGACTCAGTCCCGCCGTCGCGGAAGCGCCCCTCTGTCTGTTCTCTGTCACCGCACGTCGTCCACGCTTTGGTTGCCTTGTTACTCCTCCATGCAATGGACGACCACCGCGGCCACGGCATGCACTGCCGCACTGATCACGGCATAAGCAGCCACCACGGGCCAGGACACCACCGTTGCTGTTCCGACCTTGATCAATCCCCACAAGATCGTCACGGGAACCATGGTCAGCGCCGCCCCCGACAGGAAGCTCAGCGCCACGCCCCGCACGGCCCCGTCCACCGCCGCGTCTACGGCTCTTGGTGCTAAGCTGTTACCGTGTTTCATGGCCATTCACTCGGCGAAGCACTTGCGGCCTATGATGTCGCCGCTACGTGTTCGCCTCCTGCTCCTCACTGAGTAAACGGACCACCCGATCAAGTCATGACACCGTCCCGCCGGAGATTCCGCCACTGGTCTCGGTCGGGTAGGAAGAAGGGCGTGTCTCAGGTCTTGCCGAACACCGTGGCAGTCGGGGCAGCGGCCCGGCCTCGTGCTATCGTCCGGTTGGTGCCGGGTGGACTGCTGGTCACGCGAGAGAAGCCGGCGCTGCCCCGACCGATCGGGGCAGGAGGCTTCACGCTCCGGCCGGAGCTCAATGGATGGCGCCCACGGTGATCCACGAGTCTTGGCGTGCCGTGCCGCCGCGGTCGCGGAACGCGGCGGCACGGCCGAGAGAGGAGCTGTATCAATCCGCCGCGCTATTCAATGAAGCTCGAGGTTGGAGCGCGTGAAGGCCACAGCCACGCGTTTACGCAAGCGGCCCGATTTACCGGCCTCCGGGGCTACCAAATGCTGTACTGACATCGTTTCCAGCCCGGTCCCGCCGGCGCACACATCGAGCGGCGTACGGCTTGAGCGGGTGCAAGAGCTGAAGCGCTCCCGTCGTGCGTGTCTGCTCCATGCACCGGGGCCGCCGGGACCACGCTGTGGGCTCAGTTTGTCCCCAGCGTGGCCCCCGCGCAATGAGCGGAGGGGAGCCGTCGAGACGACCGGCCCGACGGAATGGGGCCCGATCGAGACGATCGGGGGGTACTACTGCCGCGCAAGAATAGAAACGTCGCCGCGGGCAGAAGCGTCCAGGTTGCCGCGATGCTGATCTTCCTGGTGTCGCGTTCGTCCTCTGGAGCCGCCGGAAGCCGTCTCTGGCCCATGCCCCTGGACCTCGGCCCGGTGGCAACGCGGTTCTGTTCCGGCCAAGCCAGCCCGAACGCGCGGGCGGTGCGTCGAGAATCAGCCGCTTCGTCGCACGTATGCTCTGCCAGCGTGCCGCTTCGGCTCAGCGCCAGTGCCACCACAGCTGGTGCTGCGGTCGTTGCGTGCCGTACGGCACCGCCCGGGTTCTGCAGGTCGGATCCCACTCAACTCAGGGAAGCGGTTTCCTTTTGGGCCCGCTCGGCCGTGGAAAGCGCGCCTCCCAGAGGTCGTAGGAGCTCGGGATGCCTGATGCGGGAATGGCCAGGGCAATGAGCGTCGCCACTTGTTCGAGCGCTGCCGTGCTAACCCGCGTGTTGGCTGCCAGGGCCACGTGGGTCTCGCTCAGGTCGACGCCAGTTCGCGATCGGTAGCCCTTCGGGAAGATGGCCACGTAAGCGGTACCGCCATCGATTAGCCCGCTATGTTCGAGTTTGCCGCGTGATTCCCGCCCCCAACCCATCGCATCCAACTCCTCCGGGGAATACTGCTTGGCAAGCCGGGTGGTGATCCAGAGCAGACTCCGAGCCGAAGCGGTCCAGCCTCCGGCAGCTAGACCAAGGCTCGATTCCTTGTGTGCAAGGCGTACGGGTCGGCCGTCCACAATGTTGTACGGGTCGGCATCGTAGCGGTCCGGTCGAGCCGACATCGGACGGACCGAGGTTGCCATTCCCAGGGGGGCAAGGTAACGCTTGGTAACGTAGTCGCGATAACTCTCGCCGGAAACCTTCTCGATAATCAGCGTCCACAGTCCGAACCCGTGATTCGAATAGGCCCATGCCGCGCCGGGTCGCCAACGCAACGGCCGGGTTCGCAGGAAGTGCCGATGTACGTGCTCGTAGGTCAGGTTGCTTTCCGGCACACCAAACATCTTGACGGCTCCCGCGACATCGCCGCTGCCGTAGAAGCCACTGCGGTGATCCAGCAGGTGCTGGACCGTCACGCTGCGCCACCAGACCCAACGATCGTTCGCGCTGCCCCGGATGTTCAGCGGCGGTAGGCTGTAGGAGTATGGTGAACGTTGCTTGCCCAAGTTGATGCGCGTGCCGACGGCGACTTTACCATTGGCAAACCAGGTGTAGACGTCGTCATCAGACGCCATCCCGATTCCACGGATCTGGTACGGAGAGAAGCCGCGGCCGGCCGGGATACGGAACAGGCCCGGTCCCACGTAGCGAGCAAAGTTGCGGCTGGTCCCGATGCTGGTCGTGCCATCGTCATACCAGACGTGGACGCGGTCGTTGGACTTGGCAATCGCAACTCCGACGACGTTGAACATGGTCTTGCCCCGCGGCAGCGTCACTGTCTGCTCCGGGTCCGGGGCGCGGACCGCACCCAGATCCCAGGACCGCCCGACACTGACTGTGCCGTCGTTGTACCAGGTGTAGACGAGGCTGCTGGAGCCCGCGATGGCAATTGCACGAATGTCGGTGATCCGGCGACCGGCGGGCAGCTTAAACGGTCGCCGGCCCTCGTAGCGGTCCAGATCGCGGCTGGAGCCGACACTGTACGTGCCATCGACGTACCAGGCGTAGACGCGGTCGCGTGGCGAGATGGCCAGCGCAACGATCGGGCTGAAGCGGTTGACCCCGATCCGGATGTCGTTGTCAAAGCGTGTTCCGAAGATCCCTCCTGGCCCATACACTCGCTTTGATTTCGGGTCGATCCCCTTACTGCGCAACAACTGGTAGCCCGCAGGGCCGGTAATGGTCGCTTTTGAGACGGAACCGATGCGGGTCCGGATCATCGGTCCCATTGGAACAAACTCCAGCCCACCAGACGTGGCGTTCGCCTTTGCATAGCCATAGCCCTTTACCAACACCAGGCGTCCGCCCTTGGTGACAGCCACCGTCATCCCCACGATCCGGTGTTCGTGCATGATGGTGGCAACGATCGGATCGACCCGTTTCGCCAACTCGCCCCAGCCTGCCCCCTGCGATGGCGGCTCCGCGGCTTGAGTCGGCGCGAGCGACAGGAAGAGCCGGACCAGTGCAACAGTGATGAGAACGCGCCCGGTCATG
This sequence comes from Planctomycetota bacterium, assembly GCA_026991575.1. Taxonomy (GTDB): domain Bacteria; phylum Planctomycetota; class Planctomycetia; order JALXBF01; family JALXBF01; genus JALXBF01. The sequence goes on from JALXBF010000027.1 coordinate 33,380, forward strand.
ATGGGTCTCCGTATGGTTGGGCCAGCGGTGGCAGTCGTGCCCGAAGATAGCAAGGTTTTACACGATTGGGCCCTCTGGCACAACACCATCCAGCGGCCAGGGTGCATTTCAGCTTCTGGGCCCGCTCTGCCGAGAGGTCATCCGCTGCATGTGCCAGCGAGGCAATGCTGGAGAAGCTGGCCACCCCAGGGGAGCATTTCGCAGAGCCGGAGGCTGATGGACCGGCCTGCTACCCATCAACAGACATTAGGAATAGCAAGCCACGATTGTCTGGGACCTGCCGCCTCCCAACCGCACGTGCGGTTCTCCCCCATCCGGCTCTCCGGTCGGCGGTCTTACCTCGATGAGGACCAACTGAGGTTGTGTGTGCGGGCTGCCTCCAGGCTCAACAACCCACACCAGGCCAGGACCTCTTCGTCCCCCCTGTCACCAGGGCCGGCGCCAGACAACCTCCAGCTTCACGGCTTCCGCCACAGACTCACTCCAGCGTCTCCACCTGGTCTAACCTATGGCGGACACTCACGGTGGGGCTCACTGCCGTTGCACCTTCCAGTCATCTCCGCCTTCCTGGGTCCCTTCGCTCTGCCGGCACTACCCCCCTTTCATCGCTTGTTTCTGGTCCGTCGGGCTCCCGACGGCCCCGCTCTCCTGTTGGTTCGGTGCTCTGGTTCGCTCGAGCTCACCGAGGACCTAGCGGACCGCCGCCCGCGGCGCTGCTGCGGTGGATTCGCGCCGGCGCCGGTACCGCAGCGAAGCTGCTCCCGCTCGCCGCCTGCCCAGGAAAAATCCCGCCACCCGGGCCGCGGGTGGGATCGACCCGCCCGTGGCCCAGAATGGACCAAATCCTTTGGAGTTGCGCTCGCACCATCCCATCAACCCTGCCGGGGGGATGGAGCCCCCCTGCCGCCTATCCACGCCAGCTGCCGGGCCAGTCCACCCATGCCCTCGGTGGGGCTGTCGCTCCGCGAGCCCCCCTCACGAGGACGCAGTTACCTTCGGCTACAGGGTCCAGACCAAACCCTCGCGAGGACTTTCATCTCCCTGAACCGACGCGCTCCGACGCGCACCAGACGGGGAGCGTCAGGACGCCCCACCGGCCCGCTCAAGTAAGCGGCCCGACCTACCGGCCTCCGAGTCTGCGGAACGTCCCGGTGACGTTTCAACTGTCTCCGCTGTCGCGCGCCCACAGATGGCAAGCGACCCAAGGGTCGACCGGGTGCAAGAGCTCGACGCACCCTCGGTTCGATGGTGCTATTGCCGCCACCCTTGCCGCGACGCATGGTACGATGACCTCGGTTGGGAAACGTGCTCCGGGTTCGGAGGCGACAGCCTGCCCAAGCCGCCGCGGCGCAAGCGCTTCATAGACGAAGGGACGAGCTGCCCCACGAAGGTACTGGAAGTGATCGTTCGAGGCTCTGCCGACCGAGGCTCTCTGGCCACGGCAGCGGTCGTTCGCGCACGATCGGTTACTACGGCATAGGCGCGGACCGAGACGGACGAACGTACTGAGTGCGGGACACAACCGAACGCCCCCCCGACCGAAGAGCTGCGATGCAACCACGGCACTCACCGATCCCGCGACCGGGAACGCTTGTCGCCGCCATCGTCACCACTGAAATGATCCTCCTGTGGTTCCTCAACGGGGCCATGGTCCAGCCAGCCGTCGGGCGTGTGTTGAAAGCGATCCACGGCGCCACCGGGGGCCTGATCGAACCAACGCTGATCGCCGGGGTCTTCTCGCTGAGCATCGTCGCCACAATCCTGTTCGGCCCAGGCGGTCTGCATCCACGTGACGTGGGTTGGAGGATCGAGCAGCTGCCCGGTGCCGCCGTCTGGACAGTCGCTTTCTGGACTACGTTGCAGCTCTGCTACGCAGCGGCCGCCGTCACCCTGCAGATGCCGCTCGAACTGGCAACCGTTTGGTCCAGCCCAGGGCCCGGCTACGCGGCCGGTGGCTTCATCGCGCAGGTCTTCGGAAACGCATGGCACGAAGAGACGGTATACCGCGGCTTCTTGATAGCGGCGTTGGCACAAATGTTTCACGGTCGCACCGGGCGTGGGCGCGGGCAGCTCAAGGCGCTGGTCGCTGCACTGGTCGTATCGCAACTGTTGTTCGCTGTCAGCCATGTGCCGAATCGGTTATTCATCAAGGGGGTCCATGGAGCCGCCCTTGTCGTGGACCAGGTTCGCCTTTTCGTCTGGGGACTTCTGTTCGCTACCTTCTACCTGGCGACGGGCAATCTGTTCGCGGCGGTGGGCATACATGCATTGTGGAACGACCCGCTTCCGGTGCTGCGGATTCAGGAGACGAATCGCGGCTTGGCTCCCGTGGTGACCTTGCTCTTCATCGTGCTCTCATTGGCTCTGAAACAGTGCAGACGCTGCACCTCCAACGGGGAGCTGAATCGGCGTTGAGACACACCGACGACCTGATTCAACGCGTGCTGGCTAGGGCCTCATCACGTCCGCGACAACGTTCCCGTCGACCGGTGCTAACTTGGCCTCCGTTGCAGCATCAATCAGTGATCGGGTCGAACAGCCGGGCCAAGTTGCGACGATCGAGTCGATCGGACCGAGTAGAGTCGGCGCTGAGGCTGGACTGGCCCGGCGGTGTGCTCCCCGGCCCAACGGATAATAGTAGGGCCATACGATAGCCCGGGTTGTGACCTTGGTGCTGAGCGTTGGCTTCTGCCTCCGCTGTACGGGTGTCGACTGCGGCCGGGCAAGAGCAGATCGCCTAGGCTAACTCGTCATCCGAGGCGTTCCGCATCGTCCTCCGCCAGCGGATCCCGGCGGCCGATGTCGCCTGGCTGCGTGAGGCCACAAGACAACAACTGGCAGGCTGCCGGGTGCGTGGTAAAGGTGGAGTATGGCTGTACACTGCGGACAGGCACGGGCACTACCGTGCCCTGTGGACGCGCGACTTCGACTACATGGTCGAATACGCCGAATACCTCCTTGACCCGGCCCACATCAAGGCAGTAGCCCAATACCTGCTCGCGGGCCGGCGGCCCGACGGCTGCATGCCGGACCGAGCGACGGTCACGGGTAGACCTGTCCACAGCCCCGGATCGGAAACGTCGCCACTGGCCGATCACGCCCTGGATAACGGAGCGTTTATGGCCAAGCTGGTGTGCAGCTATGTTGACTTGACGGGCGACCTCGAATCGTTCCGCCGGTGGCAACCCGCGGTGCGCAGGGGGTTGGACTTCACGCTGCGTGCCCCCAATGGACTCGTGTACAACCCGCCTGAGGCCCCTCAATGCCCCTACGGCTTCACGGACCGCGTCGCCGAGACGGGACATCTTCTGTTTTGCTCCGTGCTGTACTACGACGCCTGCGTCCGGATCGAGCGACTGCGTCGGCAGGCGGGCTGCGGTGACCCGGCCGAGTATGGCCGACGGGGAGAGGCAATCCGCAAGAACCTCAAGGCGCTCTGGTAATGATCAAGAGGGCATGTTCTGGGCAGCGGACCGGGACTGCAAGCAGATCGACATCTGGAGTAGCGCATTGGCCGTTCAGGTCGGCTGCGTGGACCGTGCGCAGGCACACCGGATCGCAGACTATCTGGTGCGCCACTACAACGAAGTCGTCCGGCACGGGCATGTGCGGCACCTGCCGGGGCGGCAAACATGGCGACGGCTGCTGGTTCGCACGATACGTCCGGGCGCGTGTCAGAACGGCGCCTTCGGGGCAACTCCGGTCGCATGGGTCGCGCCGACAATCGCACATCGCGACCGCGACCTGGCCGTACGAGCGGTCCGCGACGCGATCAGCTCGTTTCGCCGCTACGGAATCTACGAGTGCATCAACGGGTACTGCCGCAAGCTGCGGGACTGTGTGGTGGCCAGCGTCACGAACGCCTATGGGCTGGTGAGACCACCTCCACCTGCGCGGCACCGCTAGTCTCTTCGAACCACCGGTGCCCTAGGAGCACCGCTTCGCTGCAGCCTACCCAAAATGTCGGACCTCACAGAGAAATGCTCGTGCTCCGGCCAAGTCCGTCAAGGAGACAAGCCTCCTCTCCTGGATTGCCTGCACCACGAAGTACGCCACTATACACACTCTACCGGTCAATTGCCGATCCACGCAGTCCCAGCGCATGCCTGTAGAAAATGAATAGGCTTTCTGTTCCCGCTTACGGCTGCCCGTGGACAACGAAAGCGGCCCAATACAGCGGCGGAGCCGTTCGCCGTTCCGGTTTGGGATCTGCACGCAGTGCGGCGATGAGCTCCAATTGAGCCTGCCGCAAGGCGGCAGATGGAGGCCGTCCACTCAACCAGAGCTCTAAGAAACGCGTCATGAGCTTTTCTGTTTCCGCATCGGGCACCTTCCACAGGGATGCCACGACGGTCCGTGCGCCGGCTAGCCGGAAGGCCCTGCGTAAGCCGATTACGTCTTCGCCGACTTCGATCTCTCCAATACCAGTCTCGCAGGCAGACAGCACAACCAGTTCGGTGCCCCATAAGTCCAATGCCGCCGCGTCAAGTGCTGTCAGAATCCCGTCACTGCTACCGCGTGCCAGCCGCTCGCGCCACCGGTTGGCACCGGCCAGGGCCAAGCCACTTCTCAATTGCGGGCTGACAAGCTGCGGTGTCGCGGGATCACGTTCGTGCGTCTCGGTTGGCACGAGTTCTACGCCTCGTTGGTTGGATGAATCCCTCGTGTCTGGCGGCAGCAGTGGCAGGAAAAAGCCGTGCGTGACGAAGTAAACGAGTCTAGGCCGCCGCAATGCCATCACCGCTTCTTCCGTAGCCCGATCCCGCACGAGCATACGGACGGGTATACCCGACCGCAGGAGGATGCTGTGGACTGCCTGAGCTTCGCGGGCGAAGCCGGGCAAACGGCGGAAGCTGAGTCGTTGCAGAGCCTGGAGCGATCGCGTGCGCGCTTGCACCGTCACCGGTAGTTGTTCTGCGTGCCGTTTGCCGTTCGGTCCCAGGTCATAGTCAGGATCTGCAACAACGACAGCAACGCCGTTCTTGGGCGGCGTTCCCGCCTCCAGCGTCAGTTCTCTGCCGTACGCCACGTAAGAGATGTCATACTGCTCCAAGAGGTAGCTGTGTCCGTCGGCACGAAGAGCCCCGATTGGTAGGAGGGCGAGCGATCCGTCAGGCGAGAAGCACAATCGACGGACCTGCCTTTTCATGGCTTGGCGCAGCGGCATCCACAGCATCCGTACGAGTGTTCGCTCAGCACGACGATCCAGTTTCCCTTCTTGCACTGCGCGGCGCCAGGCCGCGATGGCGCTGTCGATCGGCTCTACGGGCCCCAACCGTATCAGCTGTACCTGCGCCTCGTTCCCACCGTGCAACACGAACGCGACGTATTCCGCCGGTCCCCAGGCAGGTTCCCGGTGGCTAAAGTCATGTGGCCGGAACTCTACAATGTCGACAAGAGCTGCGTCGTTACCTAAACGTGCTGCCAGTTCCGCGATGCCAGCACGCTGCATCCGCCGTAGCGCGGCGTATACAGGCAACTGGGTTGACAATTCTGTCTCTAGCCGTTCCACTTCCTGTTCCAGCCTGCGCCGGCGGCTGCGAAACTGGTCGGCCGGTTCGTTCCGCGTTGGTCCTCGGAGAGTCATGGCCGCTAGGGCGGACCGCTCCGCCAAGAGTCGCCGCCACAATCCTCGCACCTTGGGATCAGCTGTGCGTGTGATTACCTCTCGACGCGCCCACAGGGCCTGTCCCACGGGTCCCTTCCAGTCCAGCACCAGGAGGTACACGTCCCGTGTCGCCGGTTCTCCGGCTTCGCTCGCCAGTGTTAGAGCCGAATAGAAGTGATGCCGCCAGCGACCGGCCAGTCTCCGTTGTCGCACCTCGGCAGCACTGACGAGCTCCCGAGCAACGGCGGCGCCAAATACCTGGGCAGCCTTGATGAGCGCCTTCCGTGCAGCGATCGTTTTCCGCTGAACCGCCAACACATGGCCCAGGTTGTTCAGTGACGCCGCGTAGCTCGGATGCCGCTCGCCCAGTGTCCGCGCGCGTATCCGCAGTGCCAGCCGGTACAGTTCCTCCGCTTCTCGATAATCCCCTTTGGCTTCGTAGACAGCCGCCAAGTCATTCAGCGTCCCTGCGTAAGCGGGATGCTCCTCTCCGAGCCCGCTACTCAAGTTCTCCAACACCAGACGATACAGCTCTTCGGCGCGCGCGAGCTGTCCCTTCTTCAGGTACAGCCGTGCTAGATTAGACACACTTCGCAGGTAGTCCGGATGCCTCGGGCCGAGCGTGGAGCGAAGCAACTCGCTAGCGCGTCGATACGCCGCCTCTGCTTCGGCGTATTTTCCTGCCGCGTGGTATAGCCAACCCAGGTTATTGAGAGTTACACCATACTGCGGGTGCTTCTCGCCAAGAACCACTCGACGGATCTGTTCGACACGCCGGAACAGACCCTCGGCGCGGGCGTACTCCTTCATCTCTTGGTACACAATCGCCAGGTTGTTCAGCGTAACAGCGTACTGGGGATGCATTTCTCCGAGCAGGTGTCGCTGGATTTCGGCCGCCCGCTGCAGAAACACCTCGGCACGTACGTAGTCGCCCATCTGGTAGTAGAGCGAGCCGAGATTGACTAGTGTCAACGCGTAATCCGGGTGACGCTCGCCCAAGGTCCGACCTTCGGCCGCGAGGACCTCTTGCAGCAGTGGTTCTGCGCGATCGTAGTGCCCCATGATCTGATAAAGCAGTGCAAGGTTGTTCAGACTGGTCAGGTACTCTCGGGGACGCTTGTCGCGTAGTCGGATGGCGATTTCGAGTGCCTCCCGGTATAGCTCCTCGGCGCGGGCGTACTCTCCTAGCTCAATGTACACTCCCGCTAGATTGGACACGCTACTGGCGTAGTCCGGATGACCCGGCCCCAGCGTCTCTCTGCGGATGTTGAGGGCCTGTTGGTGCAACTCGACAGCCTCCCTGTACTTGCCCATTGCCTCGCACAAGAGTCCGAGGGCGTTAAGACTTGCGGCAAATTCCGGATGCGCCCGGCCTAGCACTTCCTCACGGATTCTCAAAGCGCGGCGCAGCAGCGGCTCGGCGCGGGCGTAGTCGCCAAGGGCGTAAAACATGGCCCCGACGTTGTGCAAACTGGATGCGTAATCACGGTCCCTCTCCGGAAGCACATCCTTGCAGATTCGGAGTGCTTCCTCGGCGACGCGGATCGCTTCGCGGGCTTTGCCAGCCCGCCAGAGGCGAACCACCTGGATGCTGAGTGATTTGGCGCGCTGCCATCTCGCTCGCTGTTCGGGAGTCATCTGCGCGAGGCGTTCAACCCTTCGTACGGCCAACTCGGCGTCTCTCACACGCCATCGACGCGGGTGTCGGTCGGGATAGATCTGACGATAGATTTGCAACGCCAACTGGCGCTTCTGGCGCGCTTGGTCCCACTGTTCGGCTTGCTCGTGTAGACGTGCCGCGAGTTCACACGCTTCAGCTACCTCCTCGTGGACGTCGCCGAACAATTCTCGCGTCAACACCACCAGCCGTTCGGCCGTTGCAATGGCTTCATCGATCCTTCCATCAGCGCGCAGGCGCAATACCTCTCGGCGCAGGCGGTCACGTTGATCGGACCGTGCATGCAGTGCTCTGTCCGATTGCGATTCCCCGTGATGTGTAGGGAGTTGGTGCTGCCGACCGTCAGCAACCTGCAGACAGGTCACAGTCCACACTGACCAGAGAACCATGCGCCATCGTTCCATGTTAGGCCCCTTTCGCGATAGCGTCACCCGCACTATTGGATTCGAGGGCCACAGCTTTGACGAGGACATACGAATGCGAGTCGCGGACCAAGGATGCCCCTGTCGGGACCCCAGACCTGGACAAGTTGAGACCAGGCTGCTGCCGATACGGGCCCGCGGACTCCGTCGCGTCCCCCGGCGAGATGATCCAAACTTCCCCGAGGGACAGCGACGGCCGCCATAGCAACAACACACACATACGCTGCATTGACGCGTGTCTTCCGGGCAAGCCCTCAGCGCCGGCAACCGACGCTTACGTCGAACACCGGCTGGCCAAACTCGCCTTGAGGTGTGATGCGCGTCCCCGTGGCGCCTACCTGCGACACGCATCGAGTCGCCAGCACTGAGCTCTTCCGGATACGGGAACAAGTTTAGCAAGTGCGCGCGGTAGATTGGTTCCTACAGTAGTCGACCGGTTCCCCAGCGGGAAAGTGGACGTTCCACTATCGGGCGGAGACCTTCAGAATCTGGGCCTGGACACGCTACGCGCAGGCGGAGGGGGTGAACCGGATGATCAGGGCATTTTCTGGTTCCGCGGGGAACAGTCGGTCACAACGCTCGTCATCCTGTCCGATCCCCCGTGCGTCTTCAGCGTCGTGCTCTACGGCCAGAGCGAGCAGCCTGACTCGCGTCACTTCGCGGACCAGATGCCGCTGTTCAGCGCCGAGCGGTTCCGGCCGGCATGGTTCACCAGGGAACAGCTTGAGGGACACATCGAATCCAAGACGGTCTTGCAGAAGATCCCTGTACACTGACGGCGCCGAGGAAGCAGAACGGTCCCCAACACCGACCCGCTCCCCTGCGACCTCGTTGCACGACAGCCCATATGCGAAGGGGCCCAGGCAGCATTCGGCTTCACCGGTCTGGCCTGGCATGGTTATGGATCGGTAAACCTTAAACCTTAGGCTCTCTAGGGCCGCGTGACCGGTGCGGCCGGTGTTTCGCCCACGATCCTGGCGGCACACGCTGGGAAAGTCATGCCGGCCTGTGTCCGTGTAAGCTGCACTGGCTCCGGCGCAAGCAACAGGAAGCTGAACGATGCAACCCACCGAGCACGGCTACTATGGGACGCCAGCATCCTGGTGGATCGGTCTGGCGCTGATGCTCCATCTGGCCACCGTTCCGGGCATCTCAGGTGAGGAGACCACTCACCCGCTGCTGCCCGGGCTCCGTAGCCACGCTGTGCTCGACCCGGCCTGGCCCGAAGTGTTCCACGATCCGCTGCGCACGGGCTTTTCTCCACTGCGCTGCCAGATGGTCCAGAAGCCACGGCGAATGGGCTCGTTCCAACTGCCCGGGAATGCAGCGTGGGTTTGGGTCGGAGAGTTTCCGCAAAGTACCCCCGTCATCCTAGTCCAGGACAGCAGGCTGCGGCGGATCACTCTCCGCGGCGAGGTTCTCTGGGATCTTCCCCATGCACGGGCCCTTTTCTGCGACCAGCTCTGGCCGTCAGCCCCGCCCACGGTCGGCGCTGTCCGCGGTTCAGAATTGCTGCTGATCGACTCGGCTAGCGGAGAAATCTACTGGCATCGCCGATTCCCGGGCTCACTCGGGCCAGCTCAGGTCCGCGTCGGCCGTTTCATCCCCGGCCAGCCGGGCAAGCAACTTGCCGTCTTCCCCATGCACGCCCACGTCGGGTTCCTCTTCGTCCACCGCGGACCGCAGGATGTCCACGAACTGTGGCAGACGTCTGAGGCAAAGGTGAACCGGTGGCCCGAACAGGCCGACCACGGCGTCAGCGTCCTTGCCTCACCGGATGGCCATTTTCTCTGCAATGTGCGGCATCACACAATCAACATCTTCGATGCCGCCACGGGCAAGCTGCTGTCTCGGCAAGAGTTTTCGGTCGCAGGTGCTCGCCGGCGGAATTACGGACCCGTCGTCCTGGGCCGGGCCGACGGTGGTACCCACGCGGTAATCATCCTCGCCTCCCGCATCGAACTACACGTCAGCGTGCTTGGGCTGTCGAAGTCGTGGCAGATCCGCCCGCTGGCCCGGCGGTTCCTGAGCTATGTCTACGACGAGGAAACGTACGGGACAGCGTTGCACACAACACCGCGAGCACTTGGTGACCTGGACGGTGACGGATCCCCGGAAGCCCTCTACTCGGTGCGGTCCGTCTCACCACAGCCGCACAGCACCCTGTTCCTGGCTGACACGCGCTCAGTGGAATCAGCCCGCTTGGCTGAGCTCTGGCTCTGTGGACTTGCGGACCTGGACGGCGATGGCCAACGCGAGGTGCTGGCGTATGACGATCCCGACGGCATCATGCCCGAGGCCGGAACGCTTGCCGTGCTGAAGCTCGAGCGGAACGGCCGGTTGAACATCGTTGGCCGACAACCAGGCGTTCGGGTCGTGAAGCTCCCTGTTGCCCCGCTTGATCAGCCGGACGACGTTGCCTGGTTGCACCTGTCGCTGCAGGCTCCAGCGCAGTCCACTCGCCCGCCGGGAATCTTCGTGCAGGAGACTCGCACGGGCAAGTTGAGGCTGCTTGGCCTGCGCGATGGGGAACTGCGAATGCTTCCAGCGCCAGTTCGCTGGACGCGAGAGAAACGTCTGCTGGCTATCTGGACTGACCGACGCGAGCGGAACTACTACTTCGTGCAGCAACCGGACGGCACACTCGATATCGAATCCGAGCAGGGACAGGTCCGTGGGTCCGTGCGTTTGCGTGCACGGAAGCAGCCCCTTCTCAGCGCTGCCGACCTGGACGGTGACCAGGGTCATGAACTGATCGTGGCCGACCAGGAAGGGAGGGTACACGTGTATGACTGGGCGGGCAAAGGCCGATACCGGCGGCTGTGGAGCGCACCGTTTGCAGCGTCGTCAGCACGACTCGGTCCGCAGGTGGTTGATCTGGACGGTGACGGGAGCCGTGAGGTGCTGACTTTCGACCGAAACGAGGAGGGGTTTCCGGTCGTCGTCGCACGTGCTGCTGACGGCACCGTGCGCTGGCGGCAAACGCTGCCTGCTGTGCCATCGGCCACGGTTACCCGCTGGGTGGCCGCCCGGTTCTTCGGGCGCAAGCACCGAGGGGTGTTTGTTGCAGCGGAGCGGGACCACGCGTGGGAAGGCGCATTCCTGCTCGACGGTAGAGACGGTCACGTCGTTTGGCGCGGTCCTGCTTTCCGGACGCCCGAAGGCTACCGGCGGTGCCGGCCGCTGGGCATCCCAACAGCCTGGGACATCGATGGCGATGGTGACGAGGAACTGATCCTCGACTACCTGGACTACGTGGCGGTGTTGGATGGGCGGACCGGGCGTGCCCTGGTCGGGCCGGTCAGTACGCCGGCGATTCCGGGCCGATGGAAGCTCGCGTACAACACGTTCGTTCCGGTGGTTCGAAGGGGGGAGCGGGAAGCATTTTTCCTGGTGGTCCTGGGCCACGGTGGAGTCGGGCTGCTGCGGCCCGGGTTTACGCGACCAGTTTGGCTGGACACGCCGTACTACGACACACCGTACAAGGTCGGGCTGGTGGATGTCGATGGCGACGGTCGGCTGGAAGTCGGCTACGAAGAGGCGCGCAACGGCTGGTTCGTGTGTCGGGACGCGTGGAGCGGCCGGGTGCGGTGGCGACTGAAGCTGCCCGGGGCCGGGTATGGCGCTTGCATCACGGCGGACTTCGACGGCGATGGCCGAGGGGAGTTTTTCCTGGGTGACTGCTGTATCGACGTCGACCAACGGGGTAAGCCCCGGATCCTGTGGCGGACGGGTCGCCTGGCCTCAGCCATGCCCCTGGTCGCCGATGTCGACGGCGACGGTACGGGCGAGCTGATCCTGCCCCTGCCCGACGGCACGGTTGAGGTACTGGGCACCGGATAGGGCGTTCTGCTCCAGTGCTTCGTCCCGATCGGATCCTATCGACGCCGGAAACCAAGTGGCAATTGGTCCCTTGCGCCCAGTCTCTATGTCGCATCGACAAGGACTGACACGGTGAACCTCTGGTGCAGTCGGACGGCATGCTGACCGTCCGGATCACCCCCCAAAGCGAACCAAACCAGCATTGTCGAGCTTCCGATAGCGTAGCACGTGCTGCGTGGCCGCTCCTGGTTAGTCCGGAAATGGGCGTGCGCGGAACAGTAGCCCGCTGCCCTGCTCGACGCCCTACCCGGTGATGTTGGCAGCCGAACGCCTAACTTCTTTCGCAACCACGTGGCCCGCCTGAGCGACTGTGCAGCTGTCCGCCAAGTCACTCCCGCTCATGCGGAGTCGAACCTCAGGGCCTTTGTCACCGCCTCCCACACCTTAGACAGGGCACCTGATCTGTAGCGCACGTAGATCCGGCCATGGTCCGCCGGCTGGACGTCAAAGAGCGTTCTTTCCAATCCTGCGTGCGCGATAACGTTTCTCAAGTCTGGGCTTGACGTCGTGTTCGACCCCCCGTGCTCAAAGAGCCACTCGCCGGGCACCCACTGTCCCGCTTGCAGCTTCCGCTTCCTCGTGCGGTTCCTCAGGTCGCTCAGTTCCCTGCTGACCACGAGCCGAGGGTAACGCGCGCGGAGTTCCTTGCAGAGCTCCTCAAACGCCGTCTTCAGCCCCTCGATCTCGGCGCCTTCGTTCTCTAGAGCCGCCGGATAGTCAACCTTCTCTGCTGCTTGCCCGATTCCTCGGTACAAGCTCAGGGAAAACAGTACCTGGCGGGCAGCCTGCCCAAACTCACGGAGACGCGCCACGTATTCCTCGTCCTTCGCAGCCTCGCCCGTGCGTTTGCACGCCTCTTTGCTCTCGGCACGCACCTTGTCGATGACTAGGTGCATAGCCCTGTCAACGCGCTGGATCGTTCCGTCCGGATCCTTTGCAACGTCGTGGTAGGCCAGCGCCAGGGGCAATCCCAGATGCACACACGCCCACGCCCGCGCTCCTTCCAGGAGGAGCTCACGCAGTTTGCCACGCGTGCGCCGATCTTCCTCGTACAGCGTCTTCACTGCAGGTATGTGGCCCCCCCCGTGATAGTCCTTTGGCTGACATGGATACTCAAAGAACGCCTGCGGCGTCACATCGTAACGCTCGATCTGGTGAGGCCCATGACCACCAATGACGCTGGCACCAAGCATGTGGAACCTCAGGCTCTCGTCCTCACGCGGATCGCTCAACTTCATGCACACCACGAAATCGGCAAAGGCCTGAGCCATCGTAGTCGTCTGAACGTTGAGCCCTGAGCTCACATCACAGTAGTACTCAACGGTGTCGCCCCTCCGGGTGCCGAGAGCCAGGTGAACAGCCAGCATCTCTACGAGTATGGCCGTACGTACGAATCCTAGAGGCGTTCGGCATACGAACACGCGCTCGGCCTCGTTCGGTCCCTCTTGGCTGTAGGGAAAAGCCCCGGAGGCAGGAATGACGGCAAAACGGCTGGTCCGAGGATGCCAGGCTGGCTGCTCCGTAACGTGCGGATGCACCCCAAACAGTTCCCCCGGATTCCCGAGATAGGCTTCCTTGTGGCACCAGGCGTTTCGTAGCTTCGCTGCCAGCGGGGCTATTCGGGGGTCCTTGTCCCACCACTTCAGCACGCGTGACAGCTGGCCATTGAAAGGCAAGCTGACCGGGAAGAAGAGGAATACACGCGCGTCGTAGCCCCTCCTACCCAGTGCTTGGGCAACGGCTAGCCCGGATAGCTCCGCCTCCTCCTCATGGTCCTCGTATGCGAACCGTGGAGGACTGCTACGCCCAGCGTCTAGCCGATGCGCCGCGCTGGTGCCCGGCGAGTAGCCGCTTGCGCGAGGATAGAATGCCGTTGTGTCTAGCCGACCAATTTGGAATATGACCGCTCGCTTCATCCCTTCCGGCCGTGTCTCGAGGCCCGACAACTACGATTCCGGTAAACAACATCGAGAAACCTGAGCCTACCTCAATCCGCTATCAGCAGGGGAACAGACCAGCGAGCGAGTTTCAGCTCTAGCTCGGGCCGCCTGGCGCGACGGCGGCCGGAACCGCTCGGGCCGCACGAACTGATACCGGCGGCGGATACGCACGTACTCACACCGCTGACCTCCGTCCAACAATGGAAGCCCCGTCAGCTGGGATCAAGGCGCAGAGCAACTCCTTCAGCTCGGACACCCCAGCAGGATCGTAGGCCATTCTCTACCGTCCTCGTCCGGCTACACCGCGAGAAGGTTGAGCGCTTCTCGCTGGGACTTCTGAACGCAGCACTGCACCGAGTGCCAGCGCCAGGCAAGCGGTTGTCCCCGTTCCGTTGTCGATACTCTCCCTACCGATTGGCAAATGAGTTAGCACCGGCGCAGGAACACCCGGTCTTCACCGAAGGCCCGTTGGTACCCAACCCGTCCACCGAAGAGGCCTCGCGTAGCCTCACTTCGGCCCCCCAGGAGCCCGGGCGGATTCCGCCTTACCAATGCACACGGGCTGCGCTAGAGCAAGTAGGTCAATGCGATACTAGCCAGTGGCAGCCAGCGGTTCAACTGCACCGGCGTCGTGGGCCCCAGCGGGCCCTCGCCATTGGAATAGCCCAGAATACGTGGAGTCCTAATCGTGTTGATCGGTACTAGGGCAGCCCTCGGGTCGAATCCGGCTGCCCGCGGAGACGACCAGTGGCAGAGCCTGTGGATGACAGTCGCAGTGGACCGACGGCGTGCAGCTACGTTTCGCCGATTGCTGCGCTCGCCGACGGCATCGCTTGGTCGTTCGGCCCGCGTGCCAGGTGTGCACGACGCAGGCCGCCTCCGCTGCGCGCCAGCTTGGTCGGTCCACTGCGATCCGTGCCGGGCTCTTCACCCGGTGCGGGACAACAGGGCCCCCTTTACCAGCAGGCCTCCGGCGCAAAGACGGTCACCTGTTCGATGAAGTCCACAACGGTAGCCAGGATCTCGTTGATCCTCTCCTCCTGTACTCCGTCCAATAGCACCTTTTCGTCCCTTAGGAGCTTGTCCACCACCCGGAAGAGGTCTATTACCTCGCGCACGGACGCATGGACGTCGTGCGAGCCCACGCACTTGATCAGCCACTCGCGGACCTCTGTCAGCCAAGCGTGCAGGTCCCAGGCCTTCTCCGCCAGGTAGAAGCGCGCCAACAGGTCCGCGGCCTTCCGATGCACCGTCTCCTCGCGGCGACGCGAGCTGGGTTCGGTCGGAGCGGCGAAGTGCTGGCATACTCCGTCCGCTACGAACGACAACGTCGCCACACCGACACGGGCGCAATACAGCACTGCGGCGTCTCGCTGCGCAGGCTCTGGCATTCGCCAGCCAAAAGGTACGGGCACAGGCTGGACGACGCGCCGGATTCCGTTGTCCGTCTCCATCTTCGTGTCGCGATCCACGGCAACCCAGGCGGTGAAACGCGACAGGACGTTGTATCGCAGCGATAGTTCGGTGATCCGCTTCTCCAACCTCGGCTCACCATTCAAGCGATAGCACCGGTCCAGTTCTTCGATCATGGCACGTGCCCATGCGGCTGGGATCGCGTTGCCCTGGACAACGGTTGGCGTCAGGGGGATGCTCTGGGACTTGTCGTTATGGTGCAGGAGCAGCTCGAACGAAGCGTTCTGCACGTTGCCCCGGTACCTCCCCAAGACAAGCACTGGAAGACCGGGCGTAAGGGTATGAATGGACCGCGGCACCGTCTGGTTCAGCAGCAATCGCACGCCCGTCGCACGGATGCTTGCCCCATTGGCTATTGAACCGGCAAGCCGCTGCACCGCCGTGGCCAGGGCAGCCTTGATGCGGGACGGAGCCTCAACCACCTCGTACCAACCGTCGCAGCTGCGGGCAAGCTGGCGCATCAACGCCGTGTTCGGGGCCGTGTCAACGCCGAGCACGCACAGCCTGGCGTTTGCGGCTCTGGCCCTGCGTAGCACCATGTATTCCGAGCCGACCTGCGCGTCGGTAATGAGCAGGATCACCCGCTGCGCATCGGGCCGGGCCGAGCGCATCAAGCCTTGCGCTGCATGCAGCGCCGCTTCCAGCTCCGTACCCCCGGCGGCCCCTAGGGTTCGAACCCACTGGATGGCATAGTTCTGTAGGTTCGGGTGCAGGCTCAGCCAGGGGCAGGCGGGGTTGTAGAGCATTGGGTATGACGAGAAAGCCACCAGGGCAACGCGATCGGATGGGCGCAGTCTCGAGAGGACGCCGATGGTGAGCTGTTTGGCGGCGTCCAGTTTCCACCCGTCCATGCTGCCGGAGCAATCGACCAGAACAACCACGTCGCGCGGGGGAGTCTGGTCGGGACGCGGTGCGGG
Source organism: Planctomycetota bacterium (assembly GCA_026991575.1). Classification (GTDB taxonomy): domain Bacteria; phylum Planctomycetota; class Planctomycetia; order JALXBF01; family JALXBF01; genus JALXBF01. The sequence goes on from JALXBF010000027.1 coordinate 49,300, forward strand.
GGGATGGACCACGACCATGTACGTTCCCTCGTCCTTGTCAGGGTCGGGTGTCACCCACACGTGCTGGCGCAGCTCGTTGGCAGGGAGCTTGTATCGGATCACGAGGTCCCTGTCCGGCACGGCGTCCGGGTTCGTAACCACGTCGAAGCCCGCGTCCGTATTCGTCACGACGCACGGAATCAAAGGGGTCGTATCCTGGACGGGTGAAATGCCTCCCGTGTCGATGTGGACACGGAAACGGAACTGAAGTTGTCCCACCTGGCTGCCGACCAGGCGAGGTGGCGTGATGCGTGAGCCGTCCGGGACACGGTCCGTGTCGGGTCCGACACCGGCACCAACACAGCCGGGAAGGACATGTCCGCCGATGTAGCGTGGGGCAACAACCAGTGGGAACCGGAACACGATCTCGTCCTGTTCGTTGACCTCCAGCGGCCAGAACAGCTCGAGCTCGACCTCGACCGATTCCATCGGCGGGACGTTGCCGACTCGAATGGTGAACACGTTGGGCCGTTCTTCCTCGGTGACGGCCGCCAGGTGACCGGCTGCGACGGCTTCTTCATACCGGCGGCAAGCCGCTTCCCGCTCGTCGATCTTTCCTTCAGTGATCCGCTCGCCGCACTGGATACGGAACGACTGCACCGCGGCTTCGGGTGGCAGCGGGAAGATGTAGGTAGCTTCAAGGGGTTCCGTAAGCGGGTTGGAAAACACCTGCCGCACGACTGCCTGGGCCAGGATCCCGGACACCTGACTCTCGATCGACAGTTCGCGCAGGGGCAGGACGCCCCGGCCGGTAATCATGTGCATCAATGTGCTCATATCCCCTCCGTTCGCTGACACGGCCTGCACGTCGCCGGTTTCGGGGTATTGCGTCTTGCTCATCTCGTGTCTCCTCGCTTGCCTCGCTTCTACTTCGCTTACGGCCGGCGGCCGCGAAACCTGACACGGAGCAGCGCACTGTTACATCAGCGTCATAACTGTCACGTGCCTCGGCCTTCGTCATCGCAGCCATGGCCCCAGTCTCCGGTCTGATCTCGTCGCAGATCAGCGGCAGGGCCAGCACGCCCGCAGATGCCGAGTTCTCGGAGCAGCGTGGCCAGCGGCTGAGCTGCCCGTGCGACGACGCGCACGATGCTTGGATTGAGCGGTCTTGGGGTACGCACCAGGAGCATCAGATCGGGGGCCACGTCGATGGCCTGCCAGACCTGGGGGACTGGTGGGCGGCTCGGACGCGGAACGGCCGGTTCAGAGTCGCGTGGGACGCGCCACCATGCTGTCCTCCGGGCCGATTCGCCGACTGCTTCAAGCTTCAGCCGTGGTTCACGCCGGAGCAGCGCCTCCGGGTCCACGCCGGCCAGCTGAGCCAGTTCCGCGTCGGTGCGGCCGTAGAGCGTTTGCTGGATCTCCGCCAGGGAGAGGCCTTCGTCCTGGAGTCGCCTGATGGCAAGGAGTTGGAGCAGGTGCCGCAGGCCGTAGTAGCCGGTGCGGCGCCGCAGCACGGGCCGATCCAGCAGGCCCAGCGTCGTGTAGAACCGCGCGGTTCGCAGCGTGAACCGCGACCGCCTGCTGCCTTTGGCGTCGGCTCGTTCGCCGACAAGTTCCCGCGCCAATCGAACCAACTCCGTCAAGGTCAGCCCGGTCGGTTTCTGATTTGCCCCGTTCATGTTCAGCCTCCAGCGGGAGGGTGATGGAGCGTGACGACAACAGATTTTATTCACTGTCACGACAGTGTCAAGATGCGCCCGGTCTCGGCCATTGACACCGTCGATGGCTCGCACGTGCGGCGGCGGTTGGCGATGCATTGCTCGGCGGTGGACTCACCGCAGACACACAGAGGGCACAGAGAACTCAGAATGTCGGCGAGCGAAAAGGAAGCGAGGCGATGCTGCGGCGTGGCCGCGTTGGGCGTCGCCACCTGGCACCGACGAACGCAGACGCACCGGTAGGAGTTGGCAGTTGTTGGCAATGGCCTTCCCCGCGCACCGACTGTTAGCCCAGCACCGAAAAAAGAACGCAATTCGCCATCCGCATCCACTCAGTCCGTCCGGTCGGCAAGGCCGTTTTCGTGTAATAACGCCACGCGTTGTTGAGTGATCGTTTCATAGCGGAGGCGACTACCGATGAAGCGCGGCCCGACGGGGCGGTACGAGGTGACGTCGATTGGTGGCGAGACTATCCGAGCACTCGTGCTGGACGCTCTTCCCCCCAAGCCACCGTTGGAGATAACTCCGGCACGTCGCAAATTGCTCGAAGGGGCCACAGTAGCCATTGGGCGGCCGATGCTGACCCTCCCTCGCGATCGCCTCGATCGGGTCCAATTCCGTTCGGCAGGTCTTCCAGACCCGGCCGCGCCGGCCACGGTGCACGAGGCCAGTCGGAGACGATCAGAGGCCGTAGCGTGTTCGGACGCTTCCGATCCAAGAGCTGGAACGCGCCCGCGTGAGCTTGTCGGGCTGGCAATCCGTCCCGAACGTGGTTATCCTCAGAGCACGGGCTCGTGTGTTGGAGTGAGTTGAGGATGTGGCACGGACCTCTTGCCGAAAGGAGGCAACGCATGAGCCAGCCGAAGGTGATTGACCATGACGTGCCGCGAGACCAGCTGTGTCATCGCTGCAGAAGGTTGCGGGAGTGGGAGAGGCTCGACGAGGAAGCACGGAAACTGCTGCAAGAGGGCCAGTACGAGCGGGCTGCAGCAATAGCTCAGAAAGCTCTGCAGGCCGCTGAGCAGGAACTGGGGGTGGACCATCCAGATCTGGCACTGATCCTGGCGAACCTGGCCGCCGCCTACCGGGACCAGGGGGACTACACGAAGGCCGAGCTGCTGTACCAGCGGGCACTGGGAATCCTCGAAGCAGCCGACGTTGGTCTTCACCCGGATAGGGTTACTGTCCTGAACAACCTGGCCGTCCTCTACAAGAAGCAGGGCGAACGCGGCAGAGCCATGTCGCTCGTCCAGCGTGCGTTGGCCATTGCTACCAGAACCCATGATCGTCATGATCCGGAGGTGGCAGGCGTGCTGTCGAATCTGGCCACCCTGTATGCGCAGGAGGGCAGCTACGCCGACGCTGAGCAGGTCATGAAGCGCGTGTTAACCACTTGTCAGAAAGCATTCGGTTCGGAGAACATTAATGTGGCGAACAGCTTGACCTATTTGGGCCATTTCTGTCGCGAGCAGGGCAAGCATGCCAGAGCAGAGCGGTTTTTTCAGCGTGCGCTGTCGATCCTGGAAAAGATTCATGGCCCCGAACACCAGGCGGTGGCCACCACTCTGCATAATCTGGCCTTCTGCTGCTGTGCCCAGGGCAAGTACGCCAAAGCGGAGCGGCTCTATCGCCGCGCGTTAAGCATCCTGGAAAGCCGTCTTGGTCCCGAACATCCCGATCTACTGCCGACGCTGAACAATCTGGGCGGCCTCTGCCACGAACTGGGCAAGTTCACGGAGGCCGCGCGGCTTTGTCGGCGTGTGCTCGCAATCTGCGAAAAGACGTTTGGCCCAGAACACCCGGACGTGGCCATGAGCCTGCACAACCTGGGCGCGGTCTACCACGAGCTGGGCCAGTACGCGAAGGCTGAGCACTACTACACGCGGGCGCTGGCCCTTCGAGAAACATTGTTTGGCCCCGATCATCCTGCCCTGCTCACGACGCTTGAGCACCTGGCAGTATGCTATCGCGACACTAACCGGTTTCAGCAAGCAGAAGCGCTCGAGGCACGAGTAGCAAGAATTCGCGCAACCAGGCCGACCACTACGGCCCCATAGCATCGCGCCCGCAGCACGCTCGACCAGGCGTCGCACCGCCGTGCTGACCGCCTTGCTGCTTGGAGTGCCGAAACGAGCGGATGCCCTGCGTTGGCGCGGGCGTTGAGTCGCCCCCCTTGCTCGCGCGACGACAACCTCGGCTCAGAACGCAACAGGACGGATATGGATCCAGTTGCACGGCTGTCGAGCCGGCTAGCGCTGCCCTCGCCCAGCATCGCCCGAAACACCCGCCTTCCTCTTCGCGCGCGTTCGCGTCTGGGCGTAGGCGTAGCAGGGGAGTCGTGATCAGGGAACGAACGTGTGCGCGGTGATTCCGCGTTTGGGCCTGCTTGAGTTTGAAAGGACGGCTGCGGCCGGCGATGCGGCGGGTTGTGACGCAAATGTGGCGGCGGTGATTGGGACCAGGGACGGAGACAACGTGCTGCGGTCGAGCTAGGTTGCTCCGCCGAGACAGGAAACGGCCGAGGACCACTCCGACACGGTGGCCGGCACGGCAGCCGGTCGAGACGCAAGTGGTTCTGGTGTGGGAGGTGGCGCCGCTGTCGCTACTGGCGCCCACGACGCACGACTGTCTGTCGGATCCGACAGAGAATCGGGCGCTGTCCGGATGATGGAACATTCCAGCCATCGCTTGGGTGACGCGGGAGTGCGTACAGTCAAGCACTGGGCGGCGAAGATGGCCCCGCCAGCTTGCTTCGATGGGCGGGAGGGGGGTTTCATGTCCCCCTCCCGCAAGGTTCATGGGCAGCGCCGGCGTATCGCAAGAAGTTTGTTCGTTGCCGAGCCGCGGGCGGGTCAATCCGCCCGCGGCTCGCGTGGTAGCGTTTCTTTGGTCGCGTCGCGTGCGCAAGTTGGCCTCGCCGACGCCGCGGATGGAGTCCGCGGCGTCGGCGGAGATTTTTCAAATGGCGGGGTGACAAAAAATCTGGTATTGCCCGCGCTACCCATCAACTGAGCGGGAGGGGGGCGTAGAGCCCCCCTCCCGCGAGTTCACGGTCGCTGGCGAGTTCAACGCTCCTCCGACGCAGGCGAAACCAACTCCTAACGCAGCCGAAACCGACCCGCCTACGTCTGGGCGAGACCAGCGCCCAGACGTAGGCAAAGCGAACCCGCGCGGCGCGTTCGCGTCAGAGCAGCGGTTGAACAACGCAACCCGTACTGCGGAAGTCGAGTTCGGACCAGGCTGGGTGGTGATGGGGACATCGGAACACAGAAACATAGGTAACTACGCCCATCGCCTCCGACCGGGGACATCGACTTACACCGCATACGTGGCGACGCCGACTCCGCTTGCAGGGCCGCCCAGGAAGAGGGTGCCACAGCAGTAGCAGCAGGCCTGGACGGCCGTGAGCACGGAGCCGTGCAGGACAGGGTCTGAGGATCAGTCCCCCGTCAACCAGCCCCAGGCTCGTTTGAGCCAGCTTCGGCGCTTGGGGGGCCGTCGAGGGGGTAGGCTCGGGCCGCTCCACCAGCGGCGTACCTTGCTGGGCAGTTCGGTCACCGCTTCGCCAAGCCGGCTGCCGATTTCGGAACCGCCGATTGCTCCGGCGACGCCGCCCACCACTCCTCCAACCACCGTACCCACCGGACCGGCCGCGCTGCCAATGGCCGCGCCGGCAGACGCTCCGGCCCACGCGCCCGCCGCTCCGCCGGCGGCGCCTCCGGCGGTACGTGCCCCGAGTCTCACGTGGGCTCGCACCCGCTCGCTAGGCGAAATCGCCCGGCGTCGGTACTGCTGCTCGATCTGGTAGGCTTCCACTCCGTAGACGGCCACCTCAGCCGCCGCCGCGGCAACTCCCAGCGCCTTACCGGCTCCGCGGGCGACCTCCGTGACGCGTCCCGCTCGCCGTAGCCCCTTCACCGCCTCCAGCACCTCCTCGCCAGCCACAATCCCTTCCGTCGACCGCGAGCCGCCCCGAACACCTCGATTTACCGCCGCAGCCGCACCCCGGGCCACGTCACGTGCGTCCTCAGCCGCATCAGCCGCCCGGTCCAAGTACCTCTGGAACTGCCAACCTCCTCTGCCTGTCTGGGAAGCACGCTTCAGACTGCCGGTCACCTCGCGCCGCATCTGCCGGTAGGGCCGTCCATATGTGCCTCTGGGCAGTGGCAGCTTGTCCTCACGCTGCAGCGTATCGAGAACCTGTTGCGCAAGTCGCCGCTGGTGCCGCGTAGCCCCCACCTGCCGTAGGACCTTGCGAGCACCACCTGCTCGGGACGTATGGACCACCTCGACCCGAAGTCTGCCTTGCTCGGCGTACTCTAGCACGAGTTGGGCGGCTTTCCGCTCACGTGCAGTGGCCCTCGGGCTATACAGGATACGCCTCGCGCTGTCGATCGCGTGCTCGATGGTCTCCTGACCGGGCCTCAGCCGGCCGGCTCCCCCCTTCGCTTCGATGCATACGATCTCTCGCGCTTGCTCGTCGAACCAGACCTGGTCCCAGCCGTGACGGTACTGCTTTTCAGTGTGCTTCAGCAGTGGCTTGTAGCCTTGCTCGCGGCAGTAGATCTCTGCTCCCTCTTCACCGACCAGTTCCATCTCCTGAGTCGCGACCTGGTGCACGGCAGCTCCCGCCGCTGTCGCCACCGTCGCGCCGTTCAGAGCAGCCTCACACGTCATGGAACCAGGAACGAGCGCCACAACGCCTGCCGCCAACCAGCAGACCAGCTTGAATAGCTTGATTGAGGTCATCGCACCTCCACGCTTACACTTACCAGCATTCCCCTCGACTCCGAAAAAAGATCGCTCGGAGTCACCAGCGGCCTCGCCGTGCCCCGTTAGTCCGGACACCGGCGACTGACGCTTGAACGCGTTCGTTTTCATCGACGTCGGTATAACCTCCCTTTGGTGCAGTTGCCCAACCACGGCCGTCTACTACCGGCCGAAGAACCACTTTTTCGCTGAACGGTACGCCTTATGCACTGCGCGCCAGCCCGGCGGCACCAATGATTCCCGCACCGCCTTCCGGTGCTCTTGCCGCCGCTGGGCCGGTGTCATCTTGCCACGCCAGTACTTCCACTCAATGGAAAGCAGTCGCCAGACGTAACGGCTCGCGACAGGGCCCGGCACACAGCCAGCCGGACGGTAGGACGCCCGCGCGGCGGTGCCCACCACCTTGGACGTTCGCCCATGGCTAGCGGATGCCTGAGCTGCCACGGGCTGAGCGAACCATGTAACGCTGAGCGCCAGCCCCACGAGGCCAGGCAGAGCCACGTTCGTTAGCAGTCTGCTACTCATGAGAGGGCTACAACCTCCACCGCTCACACGCATGCCGTTGCACACCGTGTCAACTGATCTTCGGCCCATCGCTTCCTCCACTGGCGGACCCACGACTGTTTGGCTGTACGCCTTTCTCGCGTGCTTCACGCGGCTCCACAGCGACGCGAAAGCGTTTGACACACAGCCCCAGGGTCTGCGTTCCCGAGCTTCCGCTTTGTTTACGGCCCCACCGCTGCATTCCTGACAGCGGATTGCATCTGCCAACACCACAGCCGCTGTGCTCTTTTTGCGTATACGGACGGCCGCGGCAGAATCTGACAGCGGGCCACTGAACTCTCGCGTCGGATGCCCCCCAACACACGAACGGCCCGCCAATCGTGTCCCACTGGCATCTCGTCCAGCGGACGCAGGCCACGGCCCATCGAAGCTGGTGCGATACACGAGTTCCGCTCAGTCTCCTGGCCGACCGACGTCCGGCTGGGCGCGGCGGCCGCCGATCTAGTCCCTCTGCTTGCTACGGGCCCCTGTTGCCTCCCACAGGATGATGGCACCGACCACGAGTGCCGTTTCAAGCTGAGAAGTTTCCCCTTTTGGGGGGTTGTTGGATCGGGGCGAGTCTCGTTCGCGCGTTGTCGGGTGCGGGGTTTACCGCACGCAATCGGCCGTTCGCCGTTATGCCATGTCACGTGGCTCTTGATCGCCCCTCCGAGCTGTCCATGGGACCGATAGTACGATCAGGCAAGGGCGAACTTCTTCAACGCCCCAAAGTGGCACTCGATTCGGTTCAGCCAGGAGGCATTGGTCGGGGTGAAGGAAAAGAGCATCTTGTTCGCCTCCGCCCACTCCAGAACCCTTGAACTCAGATGGGGACCGTAGTTGTCCAGCACCACATGCAGAGTCTCCTCCACTGGATAACGACACCGGCCCCGCTTCAGAAAATCGAGGAATTCATCCGTTCTCTTTCGCTCGTGGAACCAGCCGTCGAGCCGGCCTGTCTCCAGATCGTAAAAGGCCAGCAAGTGCCGCACCCCGCCGTCGCGGCGATACGTCGCCGGCAGCCGGCCCGGGCGTCGGCTGCCCTCATGCTCCCAGCACATACCAGACCGCGGCGCCAGATTCAGTGGCCCAAACTCGTCGACACATATCCGCCTTCAGCACGCCTCTCGTACAACCCACCGATCCGGCGGGACTTTTGCACAAATTGCGGATCTTTCGACTCCTTCCAGGTTTTCGTCCACCTCAAGCGCACACCCGCACGTCTCACGATCTGACGCAACCGCTCCAGACTGATCTCCTCGACAATCCCCTGTTCGATCAGATACTGCCGCAGCTTCGCCAGGGACCACGGCGTCATCCCGATCAGCTGTTGCGGAGGCGACAGCGCTGTGTCGACGATCCGCTGGATGACTCTGGCGGAAAACTTCCGCGCCCTGGCCCGTTTCCCCGCACCGGGGTCCCAGTCAATGGCCTTCAATCCTCCTTCATTGAACCGATGAATGATCTTCCGTACCCACTGCACCGTGTAGCCCACGCCCTGGGCGATCTCCCTTGTGCTCCAACCTTCTGCCGAGAGTAGAATCACGCCGGCGCGTTTGGCCTTGACAGCGTTCCCTCTGGCACGTTTCATTGAACGGAGTCGCCTTCGCTCAGGCGGGGCAAGCGACGAACACGAACTCTGTACATCCTTGGAGCCTCCACGTTTTCTCCCTTTGACACCCACTGTGGAGGCTCCTTTTTACGTCATCACCCCCTGTCCCGCAAGCAGGGTCGTCCTCCGCCCCGTCCCGCCAAGGAAACTCTTCTAGTTGAGACCGCACTAGCACCGATCATACAACTGTAGGAGCGTTTGGCGTTGGCTCCGAATGGGGATGATACCTCTGGCTAGCAGCCCGTGCGGAACTAACCTGCAATGCGACCTGGTTCAGCGTACGCATGGGGCTCCAGATGACATCCCGTCGAAAAGATGTTCGTACCCTGCTGAGCTCGGCAAAGCCAATTGACCTACGGCAATCCCACGTCGATTTGGCACCTGTCCCAGAAACAGTGTTCCGACAGTGCCGGCTCCGCAGTCCCTGCCCCATCTGGTCCCGCCCGGCCCCTCGAGAGCAGCCTCGTCGACGGCTGCCCCCACCGGCGCCCGCCCGTGATCAGAGCGGTGTCCCAGGCTACTGGTCCAGTTTCACTTCCCGCCCGAACACCGCCTGAATCACGTCCGCGGCACCGGCCGCATCTGCCGAAACCCACGGGTACTTCAGCCGCAGAGCGTCCCACAGATGGTAAGCCATGCTGATGCCCGTTCCCGTACCCGCGTGCGCAAAGTTCACTCCGACGCAGAACCAGCCGTCTTCGGTGTTGACAAACAGCGGGCCTCCGCTGTTGCCGGGGTTCACCAATCCGTCGTGCTGGATGATCCGCAAGCGGGGAATGTAAGCTCTGATTGCACTGACACGACCGAACGTAACGGTTCGCTCGAAAGCCAATGGATCCAGTGGATTGCCAACGGCGGCAACCTCACTGCCAATGCTCAGTCCTCGACTTGAGGTCAGGACAGGCGCGACCACGTAGTCTTCGCCCTTGCTCAGGCCGGAGGCGTCCACCGTCAGCAGCGCCACATCGGCCGACCGATGCTCTGGTACCGCCATGTAGCGTACGGGTACCTTCTTGCGTCCGAACCGCACCGTCAATCGGTAATGCCTGATTTCTGGAATACCATCGGTGAACATGTCTCCCTCGGCCAAGTCGCTTAGCCCAAGGCAATGCTGGTTAGTTGCCAACACCAGCTCCGAGGAAGTCCACGCAATGACCACAGTCGATCCGTACCACTTCTGTGTGTCGTCGAAGAACCTGTCGGCTTCTTGCCAGTACCCCTCGAGTACCCCACACGTCAGCGGTAGCTCTTCCTTGGTCAGACCTTCTGTTGCCAGGATAGCCTCTTCGCCTGAAGGTGTCGGAATCCGGGGCCCACAGCCGCCGGCGAACCAGCATGCCATAGCGACAAGAACGGCGTGAACTGATGTACGCACGCAGCTTGGACAAGGATGGGTCGGGAAGTAAGCCAGCACCCGTCCGCCCCAGCACATCACGGTCTCCCGTTGACACACGGTGAGGCGTCTTCCCTTGGGACATCCACGTCTCTTGTATCGTGTCCTGTCGGGCCGATATTCTAGCAGGACCGATCCGATCCGCACCACGCGTTGCGACACATGACCCACGATTCCAATTCCACGACACAACGATGAGCCACGTAACCGTTCACAGGGTGCTGGCTGGCGAGGACGTAGTGCATGCCGTCGTACCAGCAACTAGCTCAGTACCGCGTACGTCGCGCCTGGCCAGACACGTGGGTCCGCGCATACCGGCTGCCAAATCGAAAGATTCGGCCGGATCTGAACGCCCTCCATAGCGAGATCGATCGATAGTACGTACGCGTCCCTTCTGAACTATCCGCTGCTGAGCCAGCAGTGCAGGAATGTAGCTTCGCGAGCGTGGATTGCTGCCGGTCGTGCCGTGGCCAGGCTCCTCTGCCGCGCCGCCGCCCCGTTACGCCCTCGGAGCTGCGGGCATGTCTTTTCGGGTACGCTTCAGATACGGTTGTCAGTGTGGCGCATGCCTGTTCTCTCCGACACCTGCATCACTCTTTGCTCAGCGCACCTGACTATCAGCTTGTCATCCTCAGGACCGACGGACCGGACTGTAACCGGAAGCTACTCGGGGCGAGGGCACCATTGCGGTTGTACAGACGGTCGGTGCCAGGCTGCGACCATCTTCCATAGTTGGACAGGGCCAGTCTTGGGGGTATTGTGTGCGCAACCCTTGTTGCGGCTAATGGTTGCGCTAGGGACAAGCAGTCGCAGCCGTAGTAGAACCGGCCGAAAGGTGGAGGCTATGCACGTGGCTATGGACCGCCGGCTACAATCCGCCGCCAGCGTCGGCCAGTACGGTAACCGTTCACGGGGCGCAGACTGGTGGCGCGGGGCGAGGATGGAGGTGAGTTTAAGGGGTGTCGGTAATGCTTGATGCGTGTTGGTGGTGCTAGATAGAGGACGAGTTGCATGCGTCACGCAGCAGGTTCGGGTAGAAGCCGTTGGAGGTCGTCTTCCTTGGCGGTAGGCAATCAGTGATTCTCTGAAGAAGGTCCGGATGGAGCGTCCGATCTGTCGGCACGTCTTGGCGATGCTCAGCAGCCGTTCTGTGTAGCGACCACCAGATTCGGTGTCGTTGCCGAAGCTGATCTTCCGCCAGATCACCGGTGACCGCAGTGCCCGCTCGGCCGCAGTCTTGGTCGGCTCAACGCCCTCGTGGTGCAAAAAACGCCCACAACGACGGCTCGTGCCGCAGGAGGAAGCGGCAGGTCGCCGCGGTCTTCGGACACTTCAGCCGTGCCCCCTGCTGAAGCAGTTCTCTGATCCACCACCGTGCGTGCTTCAGGATCGAGTCCCGCATCGTGGCACGCGTGATCTCCCCACGACACATCCGAGCATGCTGCAAGAACGCAAAGTCCAGATTGTCCAGCAGAAGCGCCCCGATCCATGCACTCCTCCCTCCCCCGTTCCAGCATCGCCTTCGCCTGCCCCTGCACGTGCGCCAGGCACAGCTGACGACGATGGCGATCCAGCCAGCCGTATGCCGAATACCCGTCCGTGTGCACGATCGCCCGTGTTTCCGGCCCCAAAGCTGGTTCGCCATCGCCTGCAATCGGCTCCGACGGATCAGGTAGTACGTCACTCTATCCGTCGCCCCCACCCATAGCTATGTCCCGTTCTTCTCCACTCGCCAACTCCTCTCGTCGGCATGCACCGCCGACGTCGACCGCACCTCCTGGCCAATCTCCACATATGGCTCCGCCAGCGCTTCCGCTGCCTTCTGCACACTCGATGACAGCCGTCCCCGCGAGATCCTCACCCCAAACGCCCCCTGCAACAGACACTGGATCGGCACACCCGCATGGCTCTATTGACATGGCAGCAGGAGGCGTCTATGCTATGGCTGGTTCTGTCTTGGACCTGGATGGCGTTGTAGGCATGCGGTCAAGCTGGGATAGGGTAGCAGTCGTCGGTCTTCTTGGCACGTTCTTGACCGCGTTCTGTACTGCTGCGCGAGGCAGTGGCGCGCGCGAGACCGCAGATGCAATTTTGGAGCGCTACGGGCCCGATGCAGCAATCACGTACTTGTATGCGGTCTTGCGTGAGAATCCTGCTAACCTGACGCCGCTGCGGCACCTCGTCGATATAGCGTGCAGTACAGCTGACGTCGCTACCAGGCGGCGCGCCGATGCGATTGTTCGGGAAATAGCTCGTCGGGTAGCGGTGGAGGACGTGGAGGAGTGTTACCGGCTGCTGGAGCGCCTGTGGCGCGATGGGGCGGAGGGACAGCGCTCAGACGAGACGCCCGTCCCAGTCGAAGAGTTGCTCCGGGCCGTCCGGCAATTGACACGCCCTGGCGACGCGGATAACCCCGACGCTCCCCCCTGGTCAGACATCGAGGCAGTTCAGTTCCGGCTATCTCAAGTTCGCATCGTCCTTTCGGGAGATATCTCCGATCAGGAACTGCGGTCGCGCTTGGCTGCAGCGGAGCGAACGCTGGAGCGCGCCCTGGCAGCGGCGACTGGGCTGACAGAGGCACGGCGCGTCCTCGCGGCGATGCGGGAGGCGGTGGGTACCGGGAAGGCCACAAGGACGTGGTTAGTCCAGAAAGACATTGAACTAACCCTTGCTCTCAAGCCCCTCCTGGATGCCGGTGATGATAGCTGTCCCGGGGCCGTCCGTTTGGCAATGGAACTTATGAGAAACTCCGAACAGCTCCTGGAACAGGCCCAACGTCGAGATGAGTCCGAACAGCTGGCACGGCTCACCGACAAAGTGGCGCGCCTACTGGAAGCCCTACCACCGGTTGACTCAGAGCCACGCTGCGCCTGCCCTGTGGCGCGTTGGTGGCAGGGGTCGGTCAGGCCCATCAACCGAGGTAGAATCTGCTTCCCCGGCATTCCCAATCCCCCTGGGCCTGCTACTCGACAACTCTGGTCCGTGATGCGGGTCCGCAACTTAGTGCGTCGCAAGTTGACGGGATCTCTGCAGAGCCCGGAGACACTCGCCGAAGCGTCCAGGTTGTTGAGACAGCTCGATGATCGGATCGAGCTCTTGCGACGGTGGCGCCGCGAGCGATACCGCCTGTGGGCCCTGCACGCGCTGGGAAAAGCCCTTCAGAGATGGGCGGCGGACAGAAACTGGACCAACACCGACGCTGAAGCCCTGTGGAAGCACTACTACCTGGACAGGGTCATCGTACCTGTTGCTGGAGAACACTTTTCCGAGACGTTCTATTGGCTACGTGATCGCTGGATACTGGACGAAGTGGACGCGAACACGAGCGCGAGAATTCGGCTCATGTTCGCGATCCGACCTCCCGTGACACTTGAGCACTTTTGAGGGGCTCACGATGTACGGGACACGCGCACGGTCTGCGGCGTTAGCAACGCTTGTCGTCGGGATAGTCGCGATCGCGAGCGCGTACTGGCTGGGCGGAGAGACGTCCGAGCACGACCAAGAATCGGCCGCAACGGGCGCCAACGGTTCTGCCAGCGCGCCAACACAGGCGGCACAAGCGAAGCAACCTAGGGTAGAGAGCAGCAGGAAGTCTGCGAGATCGCAACCCGATGCCACAACAGCCACGGCATCCGCACGGAAGCGCCAACAAGGCAGCACTGCCCAGCACCGAGAAACTGCCGATCGTGGGCACGACATGGCTGGGCCCACTTCGGAACACATCGATGCAGCCCTGCACCATGCCCGCCGGGCCGCCGAAGCAAAGAACTGGGAACTCGCACTGCTTTATGCCGCGAACGCTCTAACAAGAGACCCGAACCACAGTGAGACTTACTCGGTAATCCGGGAGGTGGCGGAGCAGTCAGGGGACAGCGCGGTTGTGACTCGGTGCATTGGCCTTCTGGCCAGCGCGGCAAACGTGGCTCACCCGGACCGGGTCCGGCCCCTGCTCGATGAAATCGCCCGCCTCCAAGAGTTGGCCAGCTCGGTTACTCAGCAAGTCGATGCGAACCGCTTCAAGCCCGAGCAACTGGTTCAGCTGTTGAACGAGATTGACCGAGGTGTGCGTAGCGCTCCCCAACAACCCGAACGGATTAGGGAGTGGCGAGACCAGCTCACGGAACTCCTTGCCCTCGCACAGGCGGCCGGTGAGGTCGAAGAAGAACCAATCGAGCGCGGCACAAAACAGCTCGAAGAGCTAGCAGTTCTGGAGGGAATCGCCGCTGCTATTCAATCCGCTGACATGCTCATCCGGCAACTCAAAGCACACGTACAGCGTGGCACCCCAGAGCGGGCAGTCGTCTCCCGGTACGCTTTCTTGATCAGCACGCAGCTGGATACCGCCCTGGTCAGCACGCACCTCCCCGAGACCTGGCGCAAGGCTGTGGAGCAGAGGCACAAAGACCTCAACGATCTCCTTCACCGTGCAGAATCTATCTGGTCGGCCCAGTACTTGCAACGGATGCGCGAGGCGTTGAAGCCAGCTATGGAGCAGGCACGCCAGGCCTTGCGAGCGCCCGTCGTCGGTCCGGTTCGCAAGAGAGGACGCCTCACCCTGGCTCTGGACCGCCTTCAAGCTGAGACAACGCGTGTTCAAATTGCTATTCTCCCGCATATCAAAGACCCGAACGCGTCGCTGGAAGCAACCAAGTTGATGCGCGAAGCCGCGCAGCTTGCACGGCAGCTTGAGCTGGCGCGTCTCGATCGCTATGTCTCCTGGGCCTGCTCTGTCCTGGAGCGCGCGTTGACGCGCTACGCAGAGGATCGGAACTGGACCGATGACGATGCGAAGCAGCTGGCCACCCACTACGGCTTGCGCGACATCAATCCCTCGTACTTGCCACCTGAGGCAGCTCGCGCGCTCAGCTGGCTACTGGACAACGCGATCTATCAGGAGCTGTCCGTGGCGGATGCTGCTAAGTTTCGTATGTATTTTGCCAGTAGTCGCCCGGTTCCGCTGGAGGCTTTCTAATGAAGGCTCCACTCAGCATTTTCCTGCGACTAAGCCTAGGACTGGCCACTGCGTGGTGCCCACTTCTGGCGCAAGCCCAGCAGTCCGAGGATGAACGCGAGGCGTACGAGGCCCGCCAACTACCGATTGCCGCCGCTGCAGCCGTTGCCCTCGACCGCTCCGAGCTCGTCATCCTACACCGCGGTCTCAGCGGCAATGCACTAAAGGGGGAAATCGGCGAGGCGGTCGCCACCATGCCGGCGGTCCGTCGCAGGCTGGTTGGTGGGAACTCGTTCCTGCAGATCACAAAACTCGGCCCCGGAAGTGCAAATCAGGCGGGACTCGACGCCCTCCTGCTGCAACAGGACCCCAGCGGCAGACCGGTCGGTGCAACGGTCTTGGAGGCCAAATTTGGTCGCGGCCGCCTACGGCCGGGCCAGCTCACCGATGCCTGGGTGCGCCCAAGGGCCTCTGCGCTTGCGGATGACCTTGCCGATGCAGCTCGCGCACTAAAAGCCGGGGCAGTTCGTCGCCGCCCAATCCCGATGGGAGCTACACGTACGGAGATCCTGCTGAACTACAAAGGGAAAAACATTCGCTTGGTACAACCGAAAGGGAGCAAGGATTGGTTCATCGCCGGCGCCCGTGACGTTCCCGTCGAGGAAGTGGCTGAAATCCTAACGCGCAACGCCCGGTACCTTCGCGACACATCGGTCAGCTTTCGCAAGATCCTGGTGGAGGTATTCATGAGCGGAGAGGACCGGATCAGTCTTCACCTGAAGGAAGTCTTCGATTGGGGACCAGGGGGGATGCGAACGGTTTCGCTAGGCAGGATAGCGCTGCAGCCAAGTGCTGTTGGAGCCCGCATCCGTGGCCGCATCGCCGAACTTCTGCAGCACCGCTACGGGTTGCCGATCAAGGAGGCCCGCGTCTATGCCGACAGCTTACTGAGGAGTGTTGGCCTGAAAGAGCTGTTGTCGTCTCGATGGTCATGGCGGCTAGCTGCGCGAACACTCTCGTTTGCCGTCCTGCCGGTGGTCATGGACGTCGGCGTACCGCTGTACGAGGCAGTCGCCGGCCACATCGATTGGACGGTCTTCGCGGCATATGCCGCAACAGCAACGGCTACCGCCGCTGTGGCACTTGCTGGTTCTGTCTTGACACAGCGTCTTATTTTGGAAACGCAGGTTGGAAGACGCATGGTTGAACACGTTGCAGCAAGAATCGGCCAGCAATCGGCGATGTGGCTGAGCAAATTTGCCGTGGGTGGCGTGCTGGCTGTCGTGGCCTACAGCTACATTGGTGCCTTGCTGGGCATCCACACCATTGAAGAGGCACACCTCTTGGCGGCCACTAGCACCGCGGGAATCCTAGTCGGCAGCCTGGCGGCAACGCTATTGTACAACCTCGCGCTCTCGTATGGCGTGGCCAGCACCGGGACGGCAATCGCGGCTCTGTCGGGCGCAGCCGCGCACAGCGCAGCTCTGGCGTGGCTTGGAGGGGGTGCCGTGGCCGCAGGGGGGTTTGGCGTCTTTGGCGGCGCGCTTATCCTGACGGGAGTGGGAGCGTTAGCGGCTCTCGCTACGCAATTCGCGGTGCACTTCGCTTGGAACACCTACGTCCGCACGTGGGACGCCCAGCGTTGGGCAGCCTTTGTTAAGAGTCTGTCAGAGGACGGTAACCGCGGAATGGCCGTGCTTCGGATGCTTTCGGAACGAGCCGGGACGCGCGTCGAAAGGACAGCGCCTACTCCTCCGGTCAGCCGACAATAGATCCCACACCCAACCACGGCGACTACGGGTCCATCCGCGCCCCTCGTGCCCTTGATTCCGTTGGGATCGCCGATAGCAACAGCTAGGCGTTCCGGTCTGAAGCACCCCGGCGACCGAGCCGCCGGGCAAACGGCAAAGAGTCCGGCCATGCAGTCTTCGGATGCATCGCTCCCACCAGACGATCCGGCACAAACACGGGCGTGCGGCGATCTCCAGCGCCGAAAGCCAGCAAGACCACCCCGCCGCCCGCGGTGCGTCGAAAAGGTACGCTCCCCTGGCCAGCGCAACTCCAAGGCCAGTGCTGGTGCAGACAGGGTAGCTGACTGGATAAGCGGCAGGACGTAGTCTGGACGGATCGAAACGTTCGGACTGACTCAGTAAGCGTGAAGAACCCCGGGCTCCGGGCTGGCCGTTCCGAGAATCGTCGGCGCCTGCAGCTGCGAAAGCTCTGGTGACCTTTGGCAGGTGAGCGCCGGATCCTCGTGCGTCTTCGGCGCTCGTCAGATGGCAGCTGGGGTATCCGCGGCGAGTAGTTACCGCCTGCCTTTTCCGCTCTTGCGGCCCTTGTTCTCCCTCGGTCCTTTGCTCTTCTTCGGGCTCTGCGGCGGCAGATACGGAAGGCCGCTACCCTGTTCGAGACTCGGCAGCGAAAGCCCATGGCGCGGCGTTTTCCCCGCCACGCGCTCGTTCTCGACAAACCACCTGAACGACTCCCCTTTCCGATTCGGCGGCGTGGCCTTGCCATCAGCATCACCCAGCCTCGGATAGTGGATCGGCGCGTCGTCAAAACCACGGCACGCCTGCAAGAACGCCCTGATGAACGAGACGCCCTCCCATGACCCATTACCGTACACGCGGCCAACGGCGTCCTGGAATGCCCTGACCAGTCGTTGACAGACCGTCGCGAAATCGTCCCGGCCTGCCAGATCGTCAGCCAGAGTACGATACCGCTCGGCCCAGGCCTCACCATCGGCCAGCACACTCCCTTCCGGCACGATCTCCAACCGAACACTCCCAAAGCCCAGCGGTTTGGCACCACCGAAACGAAGGTAATGTCCTTCAGGCAACGACAGCAGCCAGAGCAGAGCACCGGCTTCCACCGCACTCAAGTTCCAGAAGTCGATGTCGAACTCGAACTGAGCCCCCGGCTTAATCCATCCCAGGATCGAACGGTTCTGGTTCGTCCGCTCGTCGTCGCCCGACGGCATCCGGTACTCCTGGTAGCGACCCCCGCGCCGTGCCTGCGTGCGGTCTTCGGTCGGGTTTTCCCAATACCCGGCCGGCAAACCGCCGTGGTGAGGATAGACCTTCCGTCCCCGCAGATACCTGCCCTCCTCATACAAGATCTCCTCCTTCGGCAGCCCGTCGTCCAGCGGCGTGCCGTTCGCGTCCCTGGCCAGGTAGAACCGGGTCTGCTGTGGCTTCGGTTGTCCCAGGATCGCTAACGGAACTCCGGGCCGCTTGAATGTCTCCACCGGGGCCTCCGTCCGGCACTCCACGTGGCTGATACGAAGCTGCCCCCGGTAGCTACCTGATCCTTTCTGATGCACCCAACCGAAGACCCGGTCCGCGGGCGAGAGCTCGTCCAGTGATCCGGCCGGTCGCAAGCTGGCATCCAGACAGCTTTCCGGTGGCTCAGGGAACAGCTTGCGCGAAATGGTTACCGGGTACAGCCCATTGATGGTCTGCCCGTCGTGTTCGACGTAGCACAGCGTGCCCGGCGTCAGCCTACGTTCTTCCTTGCGATAAATGTGCCGCGACCACGCCGTCTGTCCGGGTGCCGGGCCGAGGTAGTCCCAGGGGTTGTGTCCCTTGCGCTTCCGGTCTTCGAGATCGTCCACGTGGATCTCCTGATAGTTCGCGATCAGGTCTTCCCAGAGCCGTCGGGCATTGTCGTCAATCGGCAGCACTTCTCCGCCGTTGTCCAGGTAGAACACGCGTTCATAGGCCTTCGTGTTGATGTTCGGCCCGTTCACGAGGACCCAGCCTTTTTTCCAGCCATCACCCGGCTTATCTTCACCTTCCCTGCGACGTTCGATGGCCGTAACCCGATCGCCCGCGCCCGTCCTTATCCAGACCTCGTCACCATGCTCTGGGATGGAACGATCGGGATAGCGCAGGACGTTTGCGCTTCGCCCCTTGTTCCTCGGGTCTTGCGTCGGACTCTTGTCTGCCTCGTAGAACGGCAACCGGGCCGCTTTCAATATCCGGAGCTGCAAGCCTCCCTCGGGTGTGCTCTCAACAATTGCCGGTTCGGTCGTTACCTTCGCCGGCGCCCGGTACGCCAGTCGCCGATCGTGGCCGAAGAACACCCCGAACCGTGAGTTTGTCACCGCCTCGAACGCAGCGCGAAGCATGCCCTTGATCGACGTCGGAGCAATGTACGGCCGGCCGGTATGGTCCAGCCGCACGGCGAACGTCTTGTGGCCATTCGTATCTTCTTCGGCGCGTGCTGCGTCGACCACCAACAGTGGCGTGACGGCCGTCATGCGCACGCGGATTCGCCCGGTGTACCGCGAGGGCTTCAGCCGGTGATGTCCTTCGGGCCTACGGTCGCCCAACTCGGCATCGCGTCTGTTCCGTGGCGGAGCCGGGACGAAGTTGTAGGGGTTGTGGAACGTGGCCGTGGCAGGTCTTTGACTCACCGCACTCACACTCGTCTGTACAGCCGACCGACTCGAGGATTCGCTCGCCCTTCCGCTCCGGATCTGACCCTGGACACTCACGATCCTGGCCTGCTGACCGTGACGCTCGAAAAGGACCGCGACGCCGTCAAGGGCTCGCTTGCGAGCCGCCTTGTCGGGGTTGGCCATGACCTGGCGGACGGCGTCGGGCTGAGCATCGTCGGGAACGGACAGGTGCTCTTCATTGCCACGCGCGTTCGTGACCTTGACAAACAGCTTGCCTTTCTTGCTGACAAAAAGCTTGCCTTCACTCGCCATGACCACTCCCGGGAACCATCCCCTCTAGCTCGAAACCGACCAGCCGCTCCTCAGCGACCACGACGTTGCCGTACCGAGCACGTTGCAAGTACTCGCGCGTCCGCAGACAGACCTGCTGCTTCGGCCCGGGCCTGGCGTCGATCGGAACCCAGTATGCTCCCACCCGAGCTGTCGACAGCCGAACCCAACCGTCAGGCTGGGCTCCGGAATCGGTCTCACCCCACAGCAGATACTGTTGATCGAGGACCTTTGTTGCTGTGAGTTCGTTGCGATCCCACGATGCGACCGGCTCCGCCAGGTCCCGTTCGCTGATGACGACCGCTTGGTGGCAAGCCGTGGGCGTTGGATCATTCAACCAGCGAAGCTCCGCTTCCCCAGTGAACACTCGAGCCTCGTACGCATCGACAGGCTGCTCCTTGGGGTGCTCGAACACCGGTCCGTCACTGCCCCGTCGAATGCGTACCACCAGACAACGCCGTGGCGTGTACAGAATCCCGGTCGCCTCCGCTTCACCGGTGGCGGCCAGGAACTGCTCCACCGCTTCGTCCAGGCTGATCCCGTCACGACGATAGCGATTCAGTTTCGTCATCTTCGTTCGCCCTCGTCCAAGTCGTCTGAAGAGCCCCCCAATGATGTGTGACTTCGGATCCATCCGGCCCAAGTTTGCCGCAGTTCCTCGCAGAGATCGGCAGCCAACTCCTCAAACCGCTGCCCGCTCCAGCGCACGCCGTCCAGCTTAGCGAGCTGGCCTTCCACGCCCTGAGCACGAAAGCGGATCTCTTTGACCCGAACCTGGCCCATCCCTCGGTTCGCGGCAAAGCCCAGGGGAATCCAGCCGGTGGCCAGGTCGCGCAGGACGCAGAGCAGTAGCGCGAGCGCCGGCATGCGGTGTCGGCGCTGAATGCGGCGCCAGTCCACGGTCATGCGGATTGGTTCCCATTGGACGCCGTGGGGCTCCAACACGGTGTACAGCATCCGCTCGGCGGCTCCTCCGGTCCAGCGATCCACCGCCACGTGGTAAGCCTGCTGCCACCGAGCCGCCGAACCTCCGAGTTGGTTCAACGCGCTGAGCACGCCAGCGTCGTCCGCAGCAGCGACCACGTCCGCCCACCTGGCTGGATCGAACCGGTCCCGCTCAGCCAGGCAGTCTTCCACCAGCAACGCACCGCGGCCTGGTTCGGGCAGGTCGGATCGAGTACCCGATGGTTTCTCTGCGCCGCCGTTGCCCCGTCGCGCGCGTGGGCTGTCCTTGCGGTGCATCAAGGCCGTGCCGAAGAGTTCGTCGACCAGCGGAACTTCAAGTTGGCCCAGGAAGCGTTTACGCGGGTCCTCTTCGTCCACGACGTCCTGGCCGAGGATGGTACGCACGATGAGTTCAGCTCGGCTTCTCAACGCGCCCTTGATCGAACTGCCCGGAAGCACAGGTGTGATCCTGCGGCCACCGTCCACGCCGGTGGTCATCGGTAGCATGTCTGACGCCATGCCGTCATACCCGGCCTTGACCATGACCGGTCCGACGGGTTCCCAGTCGATTTCCATCGCCAGGACGGGGCGTCCCTTCGGTTTCCACGGTGGAATCGCCTCCAGCGAGAGCTTACGCCCGCCCTGGGCCAGTCCGTCCAGAAACGCCTCCGCGTCATCGAAGCGCAGCTCACGCAACTGCACGTTGACCAGCTTGATCTTGCCGAGGCCGCGCGTCGTCGCCGCTCCGACGCGAAGCCCACCACTGGTGAGAGCATCCAGCATTGTGCGGAGCTGACCGAGCAATCTATCGTGCTCCTCTTGGTTGGCCGTCTCCAACCGGACCGAGAAACGGAACCTGGTGCCTCTCGGAAGGACCGCGCAATCGAACTTGATCCCTTCCGCTGCGGTTCCCCATTGCCGGTCGATCCCGACGCCATCGCGGATCTCATGTTCGACCTGTCCGATAACGACAGCGTCGTCCACAATCAGCTTGGATGCATGACCGGTGTCCTCTTCGTCGTCAGACGCATATCCGAACAGATCTTCGACCTCCGCCAGATCGCGTTCGTCCGAACCCAGGACGCTGTCGCCCAGGATCGCGGCGCGGAACCAGGCGCGGAGCACGCCGGCCAGGCTGGTACCTGGGATGTAGTAGTTGCCGGCACCGTTGACGGCCAGCGGCAAGTCGGTATCGACATCGCCCCCGACTCCACCAACGTGCAGTGCGGTTTCGGCGACCAATTCGCCACGGGCGGTCACCACCGAATACAAGCTGCGTTCTTGCGTGGTACTCACGGCAAACTCCGTCGCAAGCCTGCTAGTGCTCCCTTTCCGACGACTCGCTCTGCCGCTTGTGCGCGCGTGCACAAGCGTCCACCAGCGCACGGACGGCAAACGCCCACAGTTCCCGCTGCACTGCAGCCTTGCCATCCTCGGTCAGAATTTCCCAGCTGCCTTCCAGTTGAAGGGCCCTCCAGACTGCGTTGTCGTCCTGTACCAGTTGCAAGCACTTGCTCCTCGCATCCTCAGGCCATGCCTCCTTGCGAAGCTTGCTTTTCTCCAGGCGGCTGAACCAATCCGAGACGATGCGGCGGTCTTGCTGGCTATGCAGTCGGGCGAGGACTTGGCGGAAGGCCATGATTTGGGTGATCGTTGGCTCGCTCTGGCGGCCGTTGAGCTTCCAGCCAAGCAGCCTCCGACGTTCCTGCGACTTGTCCGCAATCTCCAGGCAGCGGCGTCGGATCAGCCGTTTAGCCACCTCCTGTTCGAGCAGTCTGGCCAGCTGGAAACCGGGCTCACCGTCTCTCAGTAGTCGCACCCCGGCGCCGGTCGCTGGGTCTGCTTCTGACGTGCTCATCTGGCCGATGGTCCAGTTCTGGGGCGGCTGAGTGAGGGCCGGGTGGTTGAAGACGACCTCGCCGAACCCTTCGGCAGTTCGTTCGCCGATGCCGGTAGCCTGTAGCTCGGCCAGCCGGCTTGGATCGATCGGCCGATCCGCCTTGAACACAAAACAGGACCCGGCGCGCAGGGCGATCAGCGAAGGGCGGGGCATCTGCCAGCCGGAATGCCAGGTCTCATGCCGGCGGGTGCGAGCGAACGCGCTGCGGGCATCCCTGAGCTGCAAGCCCACGCCAAGCCTTGCTTCCAGTGCGCGGCGAAGCCGTTCGACAAGCGGCGTGTATCGCAGGCCGTCGTCGCGCAGGAGCGTATCGGAGGCAAGCCAAACGAAGAGGTCGTTGTCGGAGGAAGCTGCTGGTGGCTGGGTCAGCTCACAGGGCTCGCCAGAGTCGATCTCCACCATGCCGTAGTCATCCTTCTTGGACCGACCGACGCGAGCCGTGCCGTTAAGCCGACGCCACCACCGTGGGTCGCGCTGGCCGAGCAGGGAGTAAACGGCTTCATTTACTATCAGCACGCTACGCAGGTAGACCGGCCGGCCGTCGTCAACCGCCGCGATCGCCTCATACGAATAGACCCCTCCGCCTGCTTCGGGCGTGGGCCGCTGCCGCACGTCATCCACGCTGCCGTGGGTCCGCACGGTTAGCGGTACGCGCGCAGGGCCAATGAACACACCACCATCCCAGGCCAGATAAACTCCTTGGGCCGGCTTGGTCTGCTTGCTGGTATCGCTTTCTTGTTTCTTATCCCCCTCGCTTTTGGCATCGTCTGCCGCGATCAGGAATTGATTGACCACGCACTGTCGTGGTTTCGCGAATCCTTCGCTGTCCTTGCGCACCTGCACCGCCTCAGGTGCCGGCAGTGTGCGAACGCGTCCTTTCTCGATCGTCGCGTTCAGGACGCGCACCAGACCGCTGGCGACATACGGACGGATCGATACGCCGATCGCGTCTGCGGCAGCTGTGACGAAGGGCAGTAGGCAGTAACCGGGAACGTAATCCAATGTCTCGACCACGTTACCCACCGTGCGGTAGCTGATGGCCAGCGGCGCAAGCGGTTTGATCCGCAGCGGGATTGCCCACCACCGTTGGGCGGGGGCAGCGGCAGGGACTGCTTCGCCGGCGGATTTCGGTTCGGGCGTGTGAACTGGGATCGAGATGCCTTCCCTCCTGGCCTTCCTTAGCACCTCGATGGCTTGCCGCACGTCGGGTACGCGGTCGCCGCGGAGTCGGATCTGACAGCGGCCGTGTCCTCGGCGACGCTTGCCCCCAAGCCGGTCGACCAGCTGAGCTCCCGCCACCAGAAGGGCCAGGGCAACATCCTCGACGTCGGGCGGTACGTCCAGTTCGACCTCGGCCTCGAGCTCGGCACCCACCCTCGCCAACTCTTCGAACCGCAGGTAATCCTCGACCGCCTGTCCCGTCCGGTCGCTGATCTTGACACCGGGCTTAACGAACGTCAGTGCGGCTGCGGCAGCACGGTGCCGGGCCAATAGCGCACGTAGGGGAGCCGCAAGCCGAGCGGGACGCACAGACAGTGCGGCAGGTTGCGGAGGGTGATCTGTGGGACCGCGGTGCAGCGATGGCTGGCTGCCAAACAGGAACTCCACCAATTGGTTCCAGGTCCCGCGCGGCCCACTGTCCAGAGCGAATGCGACCCGTTCGCATGCATCGCGCCAGATGCCCTGCAATGTCTTGGCCGGAACGAACGGCAGGCCGTCGGAGTCACGGGCAACCAGGGCATCGATGTGCCCGGGCTGACCGGCGCCGGAGCCAACGTGCCAGTCGGATTGTGTCTTGATCGTCGCCGTTAGCTTCATGCTCACCCCTGTCGGTGTCGTTGCTTGCCGCTCGCACGCACGGTCACCGGCTCTCTGCCAGGCCGGCGACTTCGATCACATCTAGCAGATCAGTCTGGTAGCGGGGCCCCTTGGACTCGCTCTGCTGCCGCGCTGTCCCGGAGCCGTTGCGCTCCCAGAACAAGTTCCCGTTGGTCAGGATCTCGTCGAGGGCCTTGTACCGGTTGCGGATCAGAGCGAGTTGTGCCTCGGCCACGGCTCGCCCTTCGAACAGGGCGTCGCGGAGCACGTGCAGCTGACTGGATGGAATCACCCGTCGTCCCTCTTCGCGCCTCAGTACCACGTTACGCTTGCGGATGAGCTCGTCCCACAGGGGACCTTGCGTCGAAGTCCCCTCCCCGCGGCTCGGTTCGACGACGTACGGGCGAGCGGTCAGGTAAGACTCCCCGTTGTCGACCCACCACCCGGCGCGCATGCGGTCCAGATCGGTAGCGCTGGCGTCGTAGACGATCTGGAAATCAATTGCTGCGTCAGGCTTACATTTCTTCGCCTCGCGCAGCAGCGACTCGGCCAGGTCGTATGCTGCATGGAACGGGAAATGGGGCTTGATCACCGCAACGCCGGCAGACGCAGTCAGCGGGCGCTCGCTGATGCTTTGCACGATCGAGGCGATGTCCTGATTCGCTCGTGCCTGTTCGACGAAGCATCTCAGAAACTCAGCGGTGAACTCCAGCGCGTAGCGACCGGCAACGATGACGGTCAAGTCGTCGCCGCCGAGAACCAACGGCACAATCGGATACCGACCGTGGCGATCCAGCGGGACAGCCTGCTTCACCGCCCGGCAGAACGCCGTCTCGGTGCACTCGTCCAGGGCAATGGAAAACCGCCGGACTCTGTCGATGTACTCCCGATTCCAGCTCCGGCCGCCTGTCGGCTGTTTGCTGATCGCCTTATCAAACCTCAGAAAGACTTGTCCCAGACCGTTGCCATCGGCATGCACGACGGCGATCCATTGGGCAGGTTCGAGGGCATCCAGCGAGCCCGCGACTCCCGCGGCCAGACCGTGACGCTCAAACAGCTGAACGGCGCGTTGCTCCCACCAGTCACGGGCTTCGATCTTGGCGAGAGTCGAGTGAGCGGCCGGGCCTTCTTCACCCCGAGGAACTCCGTCCCGCCGACGGGTGACTGTCCGCATCGCCGGCAGCCCGCTGGTCCGGCACTCAGCAACAACAGGCAGTCGCTGGAAGCGGCTCTCCGGGCCGGGAAGCTCCGCGCGCAACCGCGTGTGCTCGACATGCACCTGTCCAATCTTCTCGTGCAGGTTATCCGCGTCGAGATCCATCGGGACGATCGCCCCGTGAACGGCCAGCCCTGGAGCCTGCTCCAGCGCTCGCGTGGTCACCTCCGCCACGATCCTTTCGGCCGTGGCTCGGTCACGCACCAGTAACAATGCCTTGCCGGACGCAGAGACGACGACCTCCACCGAGCCCTTGCCATCCTCGATCGGTGGGTTCGAACTGGGATCACGCAACCGGTTCCGCAACTCAGCGGCGTCCGTGTCCCACAGTGCCGGTCCCCCTGCTTCTTCGACCGCCTCGAGCACGTACTGGGTACCGGTACGGTAGATCAGCTCCGACGCCCCAACGTTTTCCCGGAGCTTGTTTGTGGCGAAGATAAACGCCTGGTTTGAGCTGGTCTCGATCAGGACAAGGTGTACGTCCATCCGGGTCTCCCCACTGGCGGAACCAATCGCATTCCACTACATCAACGCGCAGCCCGTTCCGTTTCTGACACACCTCAGTCGACAGTTCGGACGCGGCCCGGTCACCGATCTGTGACCCCCGGGCGACGCTCACCTGCACGGCTTCGGGCCAGGCACATCAAGGGGTGCTGTTCCTGTGGAACAGGCCGTGCTGGCCGATCCGGATTGGGCCCGGTCGAGCAGATCGGACGCTCTAAGCCAGGGCCGAACGAAATGGGTGCGGCCACCGGCGCGGGCCCGACGTGAGGGCTCGCCCGCCGGTGCGGTGCCGGGCTGCGCCTCGCAAGCACTACGAACGCACGGCCTCCTCGCTCGCGGTCTGGCTGCGGCGCCGCCGTACGGTGGCCTTCGCATGTGGATCGGGCTTTTGTTCAGGCGCGTTGCGACTGTCTGCTACGAGCTCAGCCATCCGGCGTCTGTGGTCGAGCCACAGCTTGACCAGGCCGTAGCACAGGAGGCAGGCACCGAGGACGGGCACGGCGATGTGCCAGGGAATGCTGCGGGTCGTTTCCGTCAGCACCGTGCCGGTTGTAGTTCCGACCGTTTCGATTCCTTTCTCCACGGGCCGCAAGATCAGCTCCTTGGCTGTGTTAATGTAAAGTTCCGGGTTCCTCAAGAACGCCACAAGCGTGGCCGTGACGGCCAGGGCTCCTTTGTGTCGCCAGATGAAGTCCATCGCCCGGTCACCGTACTTGGCCAGGATCTCCAGAAGCTGCTTCGCCTGCTGCTGCGTCTTCGGGATCTTGTCCCAGTGCCCCGTTCGATGCATGATCGCCCAGCGGCGAGCTTGTTTCGGAGACAGCGACGCCAGCACCCGCACGCCGTCGTCACCGTAGCGGGTCACCAGCGGAGTCACCACGGCTCGGCCGTGTTTCAGGTAGAGGTCTGCAAGCTCGTCCCCGTGATGGGCGATGAGCTTGAGGGCACGGGTGTCCCGGGCGATACCCATTGCGCGCTTTCCATAGCGACCCAGTATCCGGGCCCGGGTCGGAGCGTGCGGGCCACCTTTTTCGAGCACTTCCAACGCCTCGATCCCGCCTTTCCGGATCGCGTCAGCGGCGTCCTCACCGTGGCGTGTCAGCACCCGTTGGATTCGGTGGGCCAGATCGTCCACCGTCTTACGTCCCACCTTGCTGGTAACTCTGATTAGCTGTTCAGCAAGCTCGCGTGCCAGTGTTCCTACGCCCGCAGACGCGGTCCCCGGCACGCCGGTTAGCAACACGGCAGCGACTGCAAACGCCGACAGGACAGCTGGTACCCTGATCACGTCAGCGCACCTCCACTTTCATCTGCCGCAGTGCCTCGTAAACCACAGCCCGACGGACCTCCGACCGTTCTTGCGCGATCTTCTCGAGCAGCTGCACCAGTCCCGGCCGCCCGTCATGTCCGGCCAGGATGCCCTGCTCCATCTCGTTAAGCATGTCGCGCAGCTGGCGACTCAACTTACCCGCCGGATCCCACAGCCAGTGCAGGATCCAGTCCACCGCAATCCCGATGAGTATGGACACACCGAAGGTGGCTAACGCCCCGCCGCCCGTTACAGCCACGATCCCAAACCTCGCAGCCACCCGTGCCGCAGCAACAAGAACCGCCTTCTCGATCACCTCGGTGACCAGCAGGACGACCAATTCCCGCTTTAGCGTCTCCAGCGGCACGGCTCCGACGCGTTCCAGGGCGTCGGAATACTGCATCCGCAGATCATGCTTGATCTGCTGCAGGATCCCTTCCGCCTCAGCAAGCGAAAGCTCCCTTCCTTCCACCTCGACGTCCGCCGCAAGTTGCACGAGGAGTTCCGCCTCCGCGTCTACCTGCGCCTGGGCGAACCGTTGCACTGCGCCCGTCAGTACCGCTTCCAGTTCGGCGCTGGACAGCACGCGCTGTTCGAACATCCGGGCGATGTCCTCCTTGCCGTACCACAGGTAGCGGAACATCGTCCACAGCCCCACCGCGTCGTCAGCGAACGCCGGGACATTGTCCCGGGCTCGGGCGAAAAGTCGGCGAACGTCTTGCTCGGCTGCTCGGATTGCTGCCCGGACCGTCCGGTCACATTCGGCCAGTCGCTGTTCGATGGTCTCGCGCCGGATGGTCACCGTAGGTGCCGGCGCTTCAGCAGGCTCGGCCACGTCGGGTGGTGCGGCGGGCGTCTGCGCGGTGCTACGGCTCGTTTCATGCTGGAAGAACCACACTGCCCAGCCCGCGACGAGCAACGCACCTAGTGCCACAGCCAGGGCTTGTGGGGACAACAATCTTCGCCTCATGGGCAAGTCACCCCCAGTTGGCTTCTCTGCAGGTGTGTTCTTCGCATTGCCCACCAATCCATCTACTGACTTTCGCACCAATCTCTGACAGCAGCATGGACTGGACGTCACGGTTGGTCGACAAGGGCAGCAGTTTGTGCCCGGGGCCCCCAGGATGCTGGTCGAAGTTCATCAATGGCAACGGCCGCAATCGACACCAATCCGTGTTCGGCAAAGAGAACGGGACGATCAACGGAAACGATTGGAAGGCACGGGCCGGTGTATTGGGCAAACTTCGGCATGCGCCCAATCAGACTCGCAGCCTGAACCGGCCCTGCCGCAAACGGGAGAACGCTTCCAAAGACAAGCGTTAATGAGAAGTCAAATCTTCAAGAAAGGAAGAGCCACAACGAACTTTGACTGGGCGACCGTGCCCGGTCGGCAACAGCTCCAGCGTGTCTGAGTGTCTCGACGCGGTCCATCCAGCACCATTCTACCTAGGCCTCATCACCGGCGGCAAGAGCGAGGCAGGCAGGCTTGAAGCAGTGGTCACGACGACCCGTTGGTACTGGAGTTCTTGGCTGGCTGGCCGGCTAGGGGGGCCTCCCTTGTCGCGCGGCAGCTGGAGGAGCTGTACGGGGTGCGAGCCGGAGTGGCCGAACCGGACGCGGAACTAGACGGCGGCACAGGAGCGGGCTGCGGCCATTGAACCGCGGTGGGTCGGGTCCTGGGGACATGCTGCTGTCCGAGTTACAATGGCAGGTGTGCGCGGATCGCCTTGTCTCCCTGCGGAAGGACTGAGTATATGAGCGGCCAACGCCAAGATTGCGATAGTTCTGGTCGGCTGACTCGGCGTGGGTTCCTTCGTGTCGGCAGTCTCGGTGCCCTGGCCCTCGGACTGCAGCCGAGCGGTGAGCCAATGGATGCTGTCGGTGATCACGCAGGTGGGCCAGCTCCGGCCGGCCGAGCCAAGGCGTGCCTTTTCGTGGTGCTGACTGGGGGTCCCAGCCAGCTGGAAACCTTTGACCCGCGTCCGGACGCGCCCGCGGAGGTACGTGGTCCGTTCGACGCGGTGCGGACCACCGTTCCGGGACTGTGGTTCTCCGAGTGCCTCCCGAGGCTCGCCCGGCTTGCTCATCGGCTGACACTCATCCGCACCGTTCACCATGATCAGCTCAGCACGCACGAGGCGGGCCTGCAGTTATTGCTCAGTGGCGGTTTGCACCGCGCCGGCATCCAGCGCCCGGGCCTCGGCGCGATGTTCTGCTATCTGGACCTTTGTCGCCGTCACCTGCTGCGTCCCTGGTTCGTGTTGCCCCGCCCGCTGGGCAATCTGGGGCTGTCGGTCCGCAAGGGGCAGGATGCCGGTGCCCTGGGCCCGCTGTTTGAGCCGTTTACCGCGGAGTCAGCCCCGAGGCCCGTCGATGCAGAGCCAGCCCGAATCGGCATCGACGAAGTTGACCGTCTGGTGACTACACTCGACGTGGCTGACTATGTGGCCTCGGTGCACAGTCTGATCCGATCCGCCCAGCAGATTGAGGACGAGCCAGAGTCGGTACGGGAACGATACGGGCCCGGTGGCTTTGCCCGCAACTTGCTCACCGCGCGCCGCCTGGTCGAGCGGGGCGCATCTTTCGTGGTGGTGAACATGTTCACGGAGCTGTTCGGGACGACCAGCTGGGATTGCCACGCCAACACGGTCAACCTGACCACCACGTTAGAGGATTACCGCAAGACGGTCTGCCCCACGTTCGACCGCGCCTTCTCAGCCCTGATCGAGGACCTGGACCAGCGGGGCCTGCTGTCGGAGACATTGGTTATCGCCGCCGGCGAGATGGGGCGAAGCTATGTGCAGAACCGCCGTGGCGGTCGGGACCACTGGACTCGTGCCTGGACCGTGCTTCTGGCCGGCGCCGGTTTGCCGGAAGGGGCCCTCATCGGGCAGACGGACCAGTACGCGGCTGAACCCGTCGAACGTCCCGTTCACGCAGCCGACATCGCCGCCACGGTGTGCCGCTTGCTGGGATACGCCCCGGCCACCTCCGTGACCTTGCCCCAGGGCCGCTTTATACCATTGGCTGAAGGGCAACCGATCGCCGAGCTGGTTGATATGCCGA